>NZ_JBEYUY010000002.1:0-572811 GCF_040643775.1 Streptomyces sp. NPDC047081
GGGGGGTGGGTGCCCCCCCCCCCGGCCCCCCTCTCCCGCATATGTTTTTTTGTGTTTGGGTGGGTCCCGGGGGGGGGGGGGGGGGGCCCCCCGCCCGCCCCCCCCACCGCCATGGCGTGCGTCTACGTCCGCTGCACCTGGAGGACGTGGAGATCGGGAGCGCGAGAGGCGCGGGCGAGAGCCGCGAGACGCGGAGCGACGGCCGACGGCCGGGACAGCTCCGCCGCACCGGGCACAACCATCGGCAGGGGCGGAACGGGCGCGGTCGGCAAGGCCCGTACCACCGCGCCGACCGAACCACAGCACACAGCACCGGAAGGGCGGTCGGCCGGGTGCACGGACACGGCGACATGCCGATCCGCGGAGCCCGTGACAACACTGTCAGCGGCGGAAGCCGGGGAGCCGCCGTGCGCCGAATGCCCTCCGCACATCACCAGCGAGGCGAGCAGCACGACCAATACACGACCCAGCGCGGCGAGGCATCTGCCCCGCCACGGGCCGCGGTTCGTGTGCTCTATGTGGCTCCCCATCACCGGTGATGGTAAGCGGTCCCCGGCACACCGCCACGCCCGCGGTTCACACAGTCCAACCGGCCCACAGCGGCGCGCCGGTCCTCTCGGTGGCCCCGTTGTCCTCCCGCATCGCTCTTCTACACCGTGCCCGTCGAAATGTCGTACCTGCTCGACGACTTGGGTGTGAAGGCCACGAGCGTCATCGGCCTGGCGACCGCGCTGGCCAGCGCCGCGACGGTGGCCGGCTCGATCACCTTCACCAAGCTGTCCGGCGGCCCCGAACCCCGGCTGCCCGCCGTGTTCGCCCTGTGCGCGGCGGGCTTCGTGGCCATGGGCCTCGCCGGCAACCCGGTGCTCCTGGTCGCCGGCGGGGTCCTCGACTGCCTCGGTACGGGCGTCCTGTTGCCGTCCCTCCTGACGGTGGCGATGTCGACGCTCGACTACGCCGACCGCGGCCGCGGCACCGGCCTGTGGACGGCGGCCTTCTTCGGGGGCGAGTTCGTCTGCCCGCTGGTGCTGATCGGCCTGGAGTCGGCAACGGGCGCCCTGTCCACGGCAGTTGGCATCCTGGGCCTGGCGTCGGCGGGTGTGGCGGGCGGCCTCTGGCTCGCCCGGCGCCACTGATCAGGCCCGCATCCCGCCGTCCACCCGCAGCACCGTCCCGGTGACGAACGACGCGCGGTCGCTCAGCAGCCACGCCACCGCCTCGGCGATCTCCTCCGGGGCGGCCGCGCGGCCCAGGGGAGTCTGGGCGGTGGACTGGGCGATGATGCCGGGGGAGCGGGCCTCCCAGTCCTCCATCATCTCCGTGAGCGTCGTGCCGGGCGCGACGGCGTTGACGCGAATGCCCTCGGGGCCGTACGTCGCCGCGGCCGACGCGGTGAGGCTGTTGAGCCCGCGCTTGGCCGCCCCGTACGCCGGCAGCCAGGGGTTGGCCATCAGGCTGCCGATGCTGGAGTTGTTCACGATGGCCCCGCGGCCGGCGGTGGCGCGGATGGCGGCGATCTCGGCGCTCATGGCGAGCCACGGACCCTTGAGGTTCACGGCCAGGATGCGGTCGAACTCGGCCTCCGGCAGCTCGTCCAGCGGCCCCGGGTCCTGCCCCGTCGCCCCGTTGTTGAAGGCGACGTCGAGACGGCCGTACAGCTCCACCGCCCGGTCGACGGCGGCACGGACACTGTCCGGGTCGGCGAGGTCGCACCGTACGAAGTCCGCGGTGCCGCCGTCCGCCCGGATCTCCTCCGTCACCGCCTTGAGCTGGGCCTCCGTACGGGCCGCGAGCAGCACGCGCGCACCCTCCCGGGCGAACAGCCGGGCCGCGGCGGCGCCGATGCCGCGCCCGGCACCGGTGACGAAGGCGACCTTCCCGGAGAGAAGGCCGAGGGGGGATGTGGTGGGTGTGTTGTTCATGCCTTCGAGCCTGTGCCGGGCCCGGATCCCCATCCAGGCACCGGCGGTACCTGGCTGTGCGTCTCGGTGTCCGCGCACACTGGAGACGTGGACCGACAAGAGCTGGCCGCCTTCCTGCGCAGCCGACGCGAGCGCATCACCCCCGCCGACGTGGGCCTGCCGGGCGGGTCCCGCCGCCGCACCCCGGGGCTGCGGCGCGAGGAGGTGGCGCAGCTGGCGTTCATGTCGACCGAGTACTACACGCGCCTGGAGCAGGCCCGCGCCCCGCACCCCTCCCGCGAGGTACTGGCCCAACTCGCCCGCGCCCTGCGCCTGTCGGACGCCGAACGCGACCACCTGCACCACCTCGCCGGCACCCCGCAGGGACCACCCCCGGGCCCCTCCCGCGAGGTCCGGCAGAGCATCGTCGA
This sequence comes from Streptomyces sp. NPDC047081, assembly GCF_040643775.1. Classification (NCBI taxonomy): domain Bacteria; kingdom Bacillati; phylum Actinomycetota; class Actinomycetes; order Kitasatosporales; family Streptomycetaceae; genus Streptomyces; species Streptomyces sp. NPDC047081. The sequence goes on from NZ_JBEYUY010000002.1 coordinate 2,333, forward strand.
CCTGCTGCACCGCCTGCCGCAGGCCGCGGCCATCGTGCTCTCCGCGTCGTACGAGGTCATCGCCTGGAACGAACTGGCCGCGGCCCTCATGGAGGACTTCTCCGCGCTGCCCCGCCACGACCGCAACCTCGTCCGGCGCGCCTTCCTCGGCCCCCGCCCGCACGGCCGACGGCTGTACGGCGTCTCGGACGCCGACGAGTTCGCCCGCTCCTCGGCCCAGCACCTGCGCGCCACCGCCGCCCGCTACCCCGACGACCCCGAACTGACCGCGCTGGTCGACGAACTCCTCACCGGCAGCGAGGAGTTCACCCGCCTCTGGGCCGCCCATGACGTCACCGCCGTACCTACCCTCTGCAAGACCTTCGACCATCCGCTCGTCGGCCCGGTCACCGTCAACTGCGACGTCCTCGACATCACCGACCAGGACCAGCGCGTCGTCATCTACACCGCGGCCCCCGGCACACCGTCCGCCGAAGCCCTGCGCCTGCTGTCGGTCGTCGGCACCCAGCGGATGGACGTGCCCGGCTGACGGCTCCGGATCAGCGCCGTCGCGTGGCGATGCTCAGACCGTTGGCGGCGACGACCGCCCCGATCCCCGCCCACTCCGCCCAGCCCAGCCGCTGCCCGAGACCCACCAGCCCGACGACCGCCGCGAGCACCGGATTGACGCTCATGAACAGCCCGAACGCCTGCGCCGGCACCCGCCGCAGCGTGAACAGGTCCGCGAGGTAGGGCACCGCCGAGGACAGCACCCCGGCCGCCACGGCATACCCCGCCGCCGAGACGGTCGGCGCCCGGTGCAGCACCAGCACGACCCCGACCGGCAGGAACATCAGCGCGGAGACGGCGGCCGCCGCCGCGGAACCCTCGGCACCCGGGAGCCGTTGCCCGACCATCCGGTTGAGCAGGATGTACGAGGCCCAGCAGACGGCGGCGAGCACACCGAGGCCCATGCCGGCGTAGTCCGTCGAGGGCTGCGGGCGCATCAGCGTGACGACACCGGCCGCGGCGATCACCGCACAGCAGGCGTCCACCCGCCGCCGCGCCGCGGCCAGCGCGATCGTGAGCGGCCCGAGAAACTCCAGCGTCACCGCGAGCCCCAGGCCGATGCGGTCGATCGCGCTGTACAGGGACAGGTTCATCGTCCCGAAGACCAAGGCCAGCAGCAGCACGGGCCGCCACTGCCGCCAGGTGAACCGGCGCAGCCGCGGCCGGCCGACCCCCAGCAGGACGAGTGCGGCGACGTACTGACGTACCGCGACGACCCCGAGCGGGCCGAGCACGGGGAAGGCGAGGGAGCCGAGCGCGGCCCCGGTCTGGTTCGACAGCCCGCTGCCGACCATCGCGACGACACCGGCGAACCGCCGCCGTTCCGGAGCGGCGGAGGCTTGCGGACGGTCGACCTCGGCAGGTGCGGGTGCGGGTGCGGGACGCATACCCCGATCGTGGAACCGCCCCAGTCATACGCAAAATGCGTCCGCACTTCGATCTATACGCTTGAGTCATGGACGCCAATGTGGAACTCAGGCAGTTGCGCTGTCTCGTCGCCATCGTCGACGAGGGCACCTTCACCGACGCGGCCATCGCCCTCGGCATCTCCCAGGCCGCCGTCTCCCGCACCCTGGCTTCCCTCGAACAGGCTCTGGGCGTACGGCTGTTGAGGCGCACTTCCCGAGCGGTCACCCCGACCGCGACCGGCCTCCGGGTCGTGGCGCACGCCCGCCGGGTCCTCGGCGAGGTGGCCGACCTCGTCCAAGCCGCCCGCTCGGACCACACCACCCTGCGCATCGGCTACGCCTGGTCGGCCCTGGGCCGGCACACGCCCGCCTTCCAGCGCCGCTGGGCCCGGGCCCACCCGGACACGGACCTGCACCTGATCCGGGTCAACTCCACGACTGCGGGCCTGGCGGAGGGCGCCTGCGACCTCTCCGTGGTGCGCCGGCCCCTACAGGACGACCGCCGCTTCGACTGCGCCATCGTGGGCCTGGAACGCCGGCTGTGCGCGCTGGCCTCCGACGACCCGCTGGCCAGGCGCCGCTCGGTCCGGCTCGCCGACCTCAGCGGTCGTACCCTCCTCGTCGACCGTCGTACCGGAACCACCACCGCCGACCTCTGGCCGCCCGACGCCCGGCCGGAGACCGAGGAGACCCACGACGTCGACGACTGGCTCAACGTGATCGCCGGGGGCCGCTGCATCGGGATGACGGCGGAGTCGACCGCCCACCAGTACCCGAGGCCCGGCGTCGTCTACAGACCCGTCCGGGACGCCGAGCCCATCGCCGTACGGCTCGCCTGGTGGCGCGACGACCCGCATCCGGCCACCGCCGCGGCGATAGAACTGCTCAGCGAGTTGTACCGGGAGAGCTGACCGTCAGGCGACGGCGGCCACGACGTCGCCGGTGCCGATGGTGCCGGGACGGAGGGACCAGGTGACGGTCGTGGTCCGCTTGCGGCCGGCGGCGAAGACGTACAGCCGCAGGACGACGAAACGGCCGATGCCGGCGAGCGCGGAGGCGCCGAGGTAGACGATCTGCTCGGTCAGCATCGACGGCGACGACTGGACGGCGTGCAGTACGAACATCGCGGCGCAGGTCGCCAGGTAGGCCGCCGTGGCCGACCCGGCCGACTGCCAGTGCTCCCGCCAGCCGGCCCGCCGCCCGGTGCCGAAGGTGAAGCGTGCGTGCAGTTCGGTGCACAGGAGCGTGGAGACGACGGTGATCACCGCGTTCGCCAGGGCCCACGGCATCGTTACGGCGACCAACGGCACCGCGAGGCTGGAGAGCACGCCGATCCCGCCGCCGAAGACCACGAAGCGGACGAAGGAGGCGACGGGACCGGGGTTGGCGGCCGCCATGAACTGCGCCGCCTGCGGCTTGGAGGAGAGCGGCGCGTTCATGGGGTGGTTCCTTCCGACGTACTAGGTTGCTTGACTTACGCAAGCATAATCGACATTGCTTGAGTTACGCAAGTAGTGCCTCGGCTTCCGTGACGGTGGTCGGCGGTAATGGTCCGGCGTTTGTGATGGTGGTCAGCGCCTCCGTGCCCCGATTCGCACCGGCGCCGTCAGCAGGACCAGCCCCAGGCCGAGGATCGCCAGCCCGCACCAGGAAGCGGCCGGAAGGCGCTCACCGAGGACCGTCACACCCAGAACCGCCGCGACGGCGGGCTCGGCCAGCGTCAGCGACGTGGCCGTGGAAGCGGAGGTGCGGCGCAGCCCGTATCCGAAGAGCCGGTAGGCCAGGAAGACGGTGAACACGGCCAGGTACATCGCCACACCCGCGCCGCGGACCTCGCCGAGCCAGCGCAGGTCGACGAACGGCGCGAACGGCAGGATCAGCAGCCCGGCCGCGCCGAAGAGCGTGCCCATGACGGCGTCGGACGGGTGCCCGTCGGAGATGAGCCCGCCGCCGATCAGCGAGTAGACGGCGTACGACAACCCGCCGCCCGCGGCCAGCGCCACGCCCGCCAGGTCCAACGGCGTGGTGCGACCTGCGAGTTCGGGGCCCAGCACCAGCAGGGTGCAGCCCAGGACGGCGGCCGTGGTGGCGCGGGCCCAGCGTGCGGTCGGCCGGCCTCGCCCGGTGGCCCAGGCGAGCAGTCCGGCGAAGACCGGCGCGCTGCCCAGCGCGATCACCGTGGCCACGGCGACCCCCGTCCTGGCCACCGCCGGATAGAAGGTGACCGGATATCCGGCCACGGCGACCGCACCGAGGGCGAGCAGCCACCGCTCACGACCCCCGATGGCGGCGATCATCGCGCGGGCGCCGCGCGAAGTGAGGAACAGCAGGATGCCGCCGAGGACGAGCCCGGTGCAGCCGATGGTCGCCGCCGGTGCGCCGGCCGGTGCGAGGGAGGACGCGGTTCCGGTGGTGCCCCACATCACGGCCGAGGTCAGGATGGGTGCGGGGCCGCCGAGAAGGCCGCCGCGAACGGGGCGCGGGGCGGCCGGAGACAGGCGTGCGGGAGTGCGGGGAGAAGTGCGGTTCGGCACAGTCGTGATCTTCCGTCGTCGAATGAGCGCGTCAGGGACTCGATCCGAAACGGGCGCACGACACGGGCCCCTGACCGCCCTGCGGATCGGTCGGGACCGGAGATCGGATACGTCGGTGTCTGCGCCCGATCAGGCGCAGAGCGGCGGAAGAACGACGTGCCAGTAGGTGTTCACGGCGCGAGAATACCCGGCCGCGGGCCAGGTGTTAGGCCCGGTCCGCCTGGTGGAAGGGGCGCAGCCCGTCGAGGGCGGCCCGCAGGATCGGCCCGACGTAGGCCGGTCCGCCGTGGATGGTGGCGACCGCGATGACCAGGTCGCAGATCTGCTCGACGGTGAGGTCGTCGCGCACCTCGTCCGCCTCCTGCGCCGCGGCCAACAGCGCCCCGCCGGCGGCCAGCACCCGGGCGCGGTTGTCGCTGAAGACGGGGTTGTCACTGTCGGTCTGCGCCAGCAGCTCGGAGGCGATGTCCTGCTTGCCGGTGAAGTAGGCGAAGAAGCGGTGCAGCCACGCCAAGAACACCTCGCCCGGCGTCTCGCCCCCGACGGTCTCCGCTGCGGCGCACAGCGCGTCGACCTCGTCGGTGTAGAGCGCCTCCAGGAGCTCCCGCCGGCCGGGGAAGTTCCGGTACAGCGTCGCCATGCCGACCCCCGCGCGCCGCGAGATCTCCGCCATCGAAACCTGGGCGCCGCCGGGCTCGGCGAACGCGGCCCGCGCGGCCGCCAGGATCCGGTCCCGATTGCGCTCCGCATCGGCGCGTCTGGACGGCGATGGCTGCTGGTCAGAGGGCATGACTTCCTAAGTGGATAGGTTATCCGGTACGTTAAATGGACAGGCTGTCCGTTTCTTCTTGCGGCCTGATTCTACCCATGCGCCGCGACCATTCCGCGGCCTCCTGAGGAGACTTCATGGACTACCGTCCGCTCGGACGCACCGGCGTCAACGTGAGTCAGCTCTGCCTCGGCGCGATGATGCTCGGAGCCTTCGGCAACACCGACCACGAGGACTCGGTCAAGATCATCCACCGTGCCCTCGACGCCGGGATCAACTTCGTCGACACCGCCGACTTCTACTCCGCGGGGGAGTCGGAGGTGATCGTCGGCAAGGCCCTCGCGGGCGGGCGGCGCGACAACGTCGTGCTCGCCACGAAGGCCGGCCTGCCGTTCGGCGAGGACGTCAACCAGCGGGGTACGTCCAGGCGTTGGCTCACGGAGGCCGTCGAGGGCTCCCTGCGCCGGCTTGGCACCGACCGGATCGACCTCTTCCAGGTCCACCGCCTCGACCCGGCCGTCGACATCGACGAGACCCTGGGCGTCCTGTCCGACCTGGTCCACGCCGGAAAGATCCGCATGTTCGGCGCCTCCACGGTCCCCGCGTCCGGAATCGTGGAGGCCCAGTGGACCGCGGACCGACGCGGCCGCGAACGTTTCCGCACCGAGCAGCCGCCGTACAACCTGCTCACCCGTTCCATCGAGTACGACGTGCTGCCGACCTGCGAGCGGCACGGCATGGGCGTCCTGACGTACAGCCCCCTGGCCGGCGGCTGGCTGACCGGCGCCTACCGCAAGGGCCGGGAGGTCGCGGGCCCGGGTTCGGAGGTCCGCCGAAGCCGCTTCGCCGCGCTGTACGACGCCAACTCCGCGGCCAACGCGGCCAAGTTGGAGGCGGCAGACGCCCTCGCGGCCCTGGCCGACGAGTCAGGCCTGACCCTGATCCAACTGGCGCTCGCCTTCGCCACCCGCCACCCGGCGGTCACCTCGGCGATAGTCGGCCCCCGCACCATGGACCACCTCGACTCCTACCTGACGGCCACGGACGTCCACCTGACCGACGACGTCCTGAACCGCATCGACGAGATAGTGCCGCCGGGCCACACGGTCAATGTCACGGACAACATGTGGAACAGCGCCACGACGGCACTGGAACCCCGGGCTCGCCGTCGATAAGCGTGGCGGCCAACACCGCTAAGGGGCGCGGGGCTGTGTTGAATTTGCGGCTACCGCCGCGTGGGCGCGACCAGCCCCAACGGCGCCGCAGACGACTGGAGCAGCACACCTAGCGTCGATAGCGCTCGACAACCGCAGTCAAATACCCCCGCAACATCACCTTCGCCTCGTCCAGGAGCGCCTCGTCCCCCCGAGCATCCCGACGAAACGCCTCCTGGGCGAGGGCATCCGCGGCCAACACCGCGGCATGACACACACGGCCGAGCGCCTCCCCGTCCTCCGCGAGACCGAGCCCGAGAAGAATCCGCCGCACCCCGTCAGCCATACGCCGCTTGTGCTCACGGTCGGCGGCCCGCGTCCGCTCCGTCAGCCCACTCCCGAACCACAGTGCACGAAAGCCGTGTTCGGACCGGTAGATCCCGGCATACGCGTCGACGAGCAACCCCACCGGATCCTCCCAGCGCTCACTCGTCGCCGCCTCCACGAAACCGTCCATCGCCGCTTCCAGCTTGGCGAAGTACCCGGCAGCCAGCGCATCGATGATCGCGTCCCGGTCCGGCAGATACTGGTACAGCGACCCGACCGACACCCGCGCCTCCGCCGCGACCCGGGTCGTGGTCAGCGCCTCCACGCCGTACGCGATCAGCACCTGCTCGGCGGTCTCCAGCACCCGCGCCAGCCGGGCCCTGCTGCGCGCCTGCTGCGGGGTGCGGCGCAGGGGAGTGGCCCCGCCGGGATCCACGGTCGGGTCTGCCACCGAAAACCTCCGAACCTGAACGTGACTTTGTTTCATGTTTAGACTACGGTCGCGCCCATGACCGACTCAAGTTCGGAACCGGAGCGGGAGTCCGCCGCACTGGAGCCGGAGCGGGCCGCGGTCGCGGACGCCTGCCGTCGGCTGGGTGCCGAGGGGCTGCTCATCGGCACGGCCGGGAACGTCAGCGTACGCGTCGAGGACCGCGTCGCGATCACGGCGACCGGTGCGGTGCTCGCCGAACTCACCGCGGACCAGGTGACGTTGGTCGACCTGGACGGCAAGGTCGTGGGCGGCAACCTCCAGCCGACCTCCGAACTCGACCTGCACCTCGGCGTCTACCGGCGTTACGGCTCCGGCGCGATCGTCCACACGCACGCCCCGATGGCCACCGCGCTCTCCCTCGTCCTCGACGAACTGCCCTGCATCCACTACCAGTTGCTCGCCCTCGGCGGCACCGTGCGGGTCGCGCCGTACGCCACCTTCGGCACCCCGGACCTCGCCGAGTCGGTGCTCGAAGCGCTCGAGGGCCGCAGCGCGGCCATCATGGCCAACCACGGCGCCGTCACGCACGCGCCGACCCTCGACAAGGCGGTCGAGCACGCCCTGCTCCTGGAGTGGGCATGCGGCGTCTACCAGCACGCCGCCGCGCTCGGCCGCCCCCGCGCCCTCGACGAACAGCAGCAACTCGCCGTCATCGAGGCCGCGATCGCCCGCAACTACGGCACCACGCACCCCATACCACCCGCGCAGGAGGGAAACCGATGAAGGTCGTCACGTTGGGCGTGCACGTACTGGACGTACTGGTACGGCCGGTCGAGGAGATACCCGAGGGTCAGGGCGCGACCCTCGTCGAGGACATCCGGATGACCGCCGCCGGGACGGCCGCGGGCACCGCGCTCACCTTGGCCAAGCTGGGCGCCGAAGTTCGCACCGCCGGCGCGATCGGCACCGACCCGACCGGTGACCTGCTGCTCCAGCTGCTCAACACCGCAGGGATCGACACCGGGTTGGTGGTCCGCCGTGTCGACACCTCCACCTCGGCCACCGTCCTGCCCATCCGCCCCAACGGCGACCGTCCCTCCCTCCACCTCCTCGGCGCCAACATCACCTACGGCCTCGACGACGTGAACTGGGACGCCCTCGCCGAGGCCACTCATCTGCACCTCGGCGGGCCGGAGTTGATCGGCGCCGAGGTCGCCGCCCGCATCCTGGCGCACGCCAAGGAGCACGACGTCGTCACCTCCGTGGACCTCCTGGCCCCCGGCGAGCTCGGCACCTTCGACCAGATCGAACCGCTGCTCCCGTACGTCGACTTCCTCCTCCCCAACGACGACCAGGTCCTCGGCTTCAGCGAGGAGACGGACCTCGTGACCGGCGCGAAGAAGTTCCTCGCCGCCGGGGCCGGGCTCGTCGCCGTCACCCGAGGCGGCGAGGGCGCGCTGCTGGTGACGGCGGAGGGCACGGAGACCGTCCCCGCCTTCGAGGTCGAGGTCGTCGACACCACCGGCTGCGGCGACGCCTTCTCGGCGGGCTTCCTGCGCGGCGTGAGCCTCGGCCGCACCCCGCGCGAGGCCGCCGTGCTGGGCAGCGCGGCGGCCGCACTGGTCGCGCAGGGTCTCGGCAGCGACCACGGCGACTTCGACCTGCCCGAGGCCGACGAGTTCGCGATGACCCACAAGACGCGGGCCTGAGAGCCGTACGGCCGATCGAGTGGTGAGGGTCCGGGCGGGGGCGTACGGTCGGACAGTGGACGACACCGTTCACTGAAAGTGCGCCACCGCCATGAGCACGAACCCGCAGCCGACCTCCGCAGCGCAGGCCACCGCCCGGGAACCGGGCAGCGGCGGCAGCGGCATGGCGCTGCTGGTGATCGCGTCCTGTCAGCTGATGGTGGTCCTGGACATCACCATCGTGAACATCGCGCTGCCGCACATCCAGCGTGCCCTGGACTTCTCGACCACCAGCCTGTCGTGGGTGGTCAACGCCTACACGCTCACCTTCGGCGGGCTGCTGCTGCTCGGCGGGCGGACCGGTGACATCCTCGGCCGGCGGCGGGTGTTCGTCACCGGAGTGCTGCTGTTCGCGCTCGCCTCCCTGCTCGGCGGGCTCGCGCAGAACTCCGGCCAACTCCTCGCCGCCCGTGCCCTCCAGGGCGTGGGCGGCGCGATCGCCTCGCCGACCTCGCTCGCGCTGATCAGCACGACGTTCCGCGAAGGACCCGAACGCAACCGGGCCTTCGGGGTCTTTGCCGCGGTCTCCTCGGGCGGCGGCGCGATCGGGCTGCTCGCGGGCGGAATGATCGTCGAGTGGCTGAACTGGCGTTGGGTGTTTTTCGTCAACGTCCCTATCGGCGTGCTCATCGCCCTCGCCACACCCCGCTGGATCAAGGAGTCCGAGCGGCATCCGGGCCACTTCGACCTGGCCGGCGCCTTCACGTCCACCGTCGGCATGGTGCTGCTGGTGTACGGCTTCATCAGAGCCGCGCAGGAGGGGTGGCGGGACGCGCTGACGCTGGCCTCCTTCGGCGCGGCGGTCGTCGTACTCGCCGCGTTCGTCCTGATCGAGCGCCGCTCCCGGCAGCCGATCACGCCGCTCCACATGTTCGCCGACCGCAACCGCGCGGGCACCTACGGGATCATGCTGAGCCTCGCCGCCGCGATCTTCGGCATGTTCTTCTTCCTCACGCTGTTCGTGCAGGACGTCCTGGGCTTCAGCCCGCTGGAGGCAGGGCTGGCCTTCCTGCCGGTGAGCGCGGTCATCGCGATCGGCGCGGGGCTGGCCTCGCAGTTCCTGCCGCGCTTCGGGCCCAAGCCGTTCATGGTGGTCGGCGCGGTCCTGGCAGCAGCGGGCCTGGCCTGGCTGACCCTCACCGACGTGCACTCCACGTACGCGGGCAGCATCCTCGGCCCGATGCTCGTCTTCAGCCTGGGCATGGGCATGGAGTTCGTCTCGCTCACCCTCATGGCGCTCTCCAACGTCACCCCGCAGGAGACGGGCGCGGCCTCCGGCCTCCTCAACGCCACACAGCAGGTGGGCGGTTCACTGGGCCTGTCGATCCTGGTCACCATGTTCGGCACGGCCAGCACCAACGAGGCCCACAAACAGATCCCCCAGTTCCTCGCCCAGGCCACCCCCGCCGAACGCCTCCGCTTCCGTCACACCGGCCAGCTCCCCAAGCCCTGGTCCGACGAGGTCCTGACGGCAGGCATCTCGGCCGCGTTCGTCATGGCGGCCATCTTCACGGTGATCGCCGCCCTGATAGCGGTGGTGGCCATCCAGGTCCGCCCGTCCGACCTGGAACGCCTCAAGGGCGGCATGGGCCCGGGCCAGCCGTGACCCGTCCCCTCAACCCCCGGAGGCCTCCCGCGCCACCCGCTCAAGCCGCTGCCGATACCCCTCCCACCAGACCCGGTCTCCCGGAGCCAGGTTGTCCTTGCCGTTCAGATACCCGGCGCTTCCGTCGATGAGCTCCCGGACGATGTCGGCGTGACCGGCATGCCGCTGGGTGTCGGTGATCACGCGGACGAGGATGTGATGCAGCGTCACCTCCCGCCGCTCTGCGGGCCACCACGGGACACGACCGGTCGCATCGAGCGGCAGCTTCGCGATCGTGCCGTCGGAGTGCGCCCACGCCTGCCGGTACAGTCCGACGATGTCCTCCCGTGACTCGTCCGCGGTGGCCCACATGTCCGCGTTCGGCTCCGCGTCCCGCGTGTACCACCACGGCGGCGGTGCCTCGTCGAAGAACGGCCGGCCGAACGTGTCGCCGAAATACCCCAGCTCCACGCCGGCGACGTGCTTGACCAGCCCCAGCAGGTTGGTGCCCGTGGGCGTCAGCGGGCGGCGCACGTCGTACTCCGACAGTCCGTCGAGCTTCCAGAGCAGGGCCTCGCGGCCTTCTTGCAGGTAGCGGTGGAGGTCCGCCTTCGGGTCCGGTTCAGTCATGGCTCGCAGTCTTGCAGCCGGCACTGACAACGCCCCGTGCGGCGGCGCCGGTCAGGACACCGACGTCCCGCCCCACTCCTCCGGAGCCACGTCCGCGAGGGTCTCCGAGAAGGTCCACTGGTGGCCGGCCGGGTCCTCGGCGGTGTACTGGCGTTCGCCGTACTCGAAGTCGGTCGGTTCCATGAGGATGCGGGCGCCCTGTTGCCGGGCGCGTTCGCAGTGGGCGCGGGCGTCGTCGACGCGGACCGTCACCGAGTGGGTGACCTCGCCGGGGCGTGGCGGTCGGCGGTCCTTGCGGGTGTCCCCGATGATCACCGCTCCGTCGCCGAAGGCGAGTTGGGCGCGGTGGGCCTCGCCGATCCGTACCCGCTCGGTGAACCCGAAGGCCGCGCCGAGCCAGGCGACCGCGGCCCGTACGTCGGGGTAGATCAGGACGGGGATGACCGTGGCTGCGGGGATGGAGCGGTTCGGTTTCATGGCCGGCTCCCGACGACTGGCGGTGTCCCGGTCCGCTCCGGCGGCGCGGACGGCGCCGGGACCAGGCCGAGTTGCTGGGCGCGCAGCACCGTACTGATGCGGTCGCGCGTTCCCAGTTTGCGGTAGATGTTCTCGACGTGCTTGTGCACCGTACGGTCCGAGATGCCGAGCCGCCGGCCTATCGCGGCCGCGGTCAGTGCGTCCGTGAGCAGGAGCAGCACGGTCGTCTCCCGGGGCGTGAGGGCGCACTCCTCGGCCGCGTCATGGCCCAGGGAGGGAGCGGACAGCCGCTGCCAGCGCTCCAGCAGCTGCCGTTGCTGGTCCACGGCCGCCAGCAGGGGCTGCAGCCGCAGCGCCGTCTCGACGTGGTCGTCGGTGAAGTCCGTACCGGAGCGGTAGACCAGGCAGCCGGTGATCGGGTACGCCGTTCCGGGCAGCGGCACGGCCAGCACATGGTCCGCCGCCACCAGGCGGTCGATCAGCCGCGCGGTCGGGCTCCCCGTCCAGGCACGGCCGGCCGTCCGCCGCGCGGTGACCGGCGTCCGGTCGGGGCCGCCCGCGTAGAGCGGGGCGAACGGATAGCCCTCGCGCAGCAGGCCGACCTCCTCGTCCCCGAGCCGGGCGAACCCGTCGGCCACGGCGGGCGGCATGCCGACGGTGCCGCCGCTCTCGTTCCAGTCGTCCAGCTTGTAGATCAGCGTCTCGCCGCCGCACAGGCCCGGCAGGGCGTCGGCCAGCAGCGGCCACAGCCGCTCCGGCTCGCGTTCGTGGAGCGCCGCGACGGCCACCGACAGCATGCGCTCGTAGGCCCCGCCCCGCACCTGTGCCACGTCCTTCTCCACTCGTCCGCCGAGTACGCAGTTGTACCCATACCGGCGCGTCCCGCACTGCCCGAGACTTCATCCGGGCAGCGACTACGTTCTCGGATGTACTCAGGACATCCTCACGCACCGTGCGCGCCGCCGGAACGGGGGACCGGCGGCGCGCACGACGCAGACGCCATCACGTCGACCGCATCGCGTCCGAGATCGACTTGACGCCGCCGTGCGCGGTCAGGCCGCCGTCCACCGGGATCTCCGCCCCGGTGATGAACGACGACTCGTCGGAGATCAGGAACACCACGAGCGGCGCGATGTCCTCGACCGTGCCGCTGCGGCCGAGCGGCGTCTCCCGGATGGTCGTCTCACGGAACGCGGGCGTCGCAGCGGCCGTCATCTCCGTCTCGATGTAACCGGGATGGACCAGGTTGACGCGGATGCCGCGCGGCCCGAGCTCCGTCGCCGCGATCTTCGACACCCCGCGCAGGGCCCACTTGCTCGCCGTGTACGCCACCGGGTAGTAGCCGGTGAGCGCGGCCGACGAGCCGACGTTGACGATCGACGAGCCCGGTGGCATCAGCGGCGAGAGGTACTGGATGCCGAGCAGCGGTCCGGTGGTGTTGACGGCCTGCACCCGCGCGAAGTCCTCCGGCCGCACCTCCCCGAGCCGCTCCCGCCGGATGACACCGGCGTTGTTGACCAGGCCGTGGATCTCCCCGTACGAATCCCGCAACTCGGCCGCCAGCGCCGCCCAGTCGCTCTCGTCGGCGACATCCAGCCGGCGGACGCCACCCTCGGCCCGCACATCGGTGGCGACCACCGTGGCGCCGGCCCGCGCCAGTGCCTCCGCCTCGGCGGCCCCCTGGCCACCCGCAGCCCCCGTGACGACCACGACCTTCCCGGCCAGCCTGCGTCCGTCCCCCGTCACCATCGCGGCAGCCTGAGCTCGTAGCCGGGCTCCACGCGCCGCATGTACCCGGTGTCGTCACGGCTGCGCACCCCCGACTCCACGTACAGCCGGTGCAACCGGTCGAGGGCGTCCCGGTCCAGCTCCACGCCCAGACCCGGCCCCCTCGGCACCGCGACCTCGCCGTCCCGGAACTCCAGGACGCCGGGGACGATCACGTCGTCGGCCCAGTTCCACGGGTAGTGCGTGTCGCAGGAGTGGGTGAGGTTCGGGACGGCCGCCGCCACGTGGGTCATCGCGGCGAGGCTGATGCCCAGGTGCGAGTTGGAGTGCATGGACAGCGCGATCCCGAACGCCTCGCAGACGGCGGCGAGTTCACGTGTGCGGCGCAGTCCGCCCCAGTAGTGGTGGTCGGTTAGCAGCACCTGGATCGCGTTCTGCTCGATCGCGGGCTTCAGGTGTTCCCAGGCGATCACGCACATGTTGGTGGCGAGGGGGAGCGGGGAGTCCGCGGCGACCTGTGCCATGCCGGGGATGGTCGCGGTCGGGTCCTCCAAGTACTCGAGCACGCCGTCCAGTTCGCGCGCCACGTACCGCGAAGTCTCCACCGTCCAGGCCGTGTTGGGGTCCAGCCGCAGCGGCTGCCCCGGGAAGGCCTCCGCCAGCGCGCGGATCGCGCCGATCTCCTCGTCCGGCGGGAAGACACCGCCCTTCAGCTTGAACGACCGGAATCCGTACCGCTGTTGCATCAGCCGTGCCTGCTCGACGATCCCCGACGGATCCAGCGCCTCGCCCCAGTCGTCGCCGACCGCCGCCCGCCCGTCGAGGGCGGGGTGTTCGGCCCACTTGTAGAAGAGGTAGGCGGCGAACGGCACCGAGTCCCGGACCTTGCCGCCGAGCAGGTCGCTGACCGGCCGGTCGAGCAGCTTGCCCTGCGCGTCGAGGCAGGCCACCTCCACCGCGGACGTGGTCCAGCCGCGCTCGTGCGAACTCGGCACTGTCGGCGCCAGTACGGCGTCGATCGCGGCCCCGATGGCCGTCGTGTCGAAGACGTCCATGCCGACGACGACCTTCGCGGCGGCCTCAAGTCGCTCCAGCCGTTCCACGCCTCCCGGTGACTCGCCCAGGCCCACCGTGCCGTCATCCAGGACGAGTTGGAGGACGATCCGCAGGGCGAGGGGCTCGTGGACGCCGTTGGAGTTGAGCAGCGGCGGGTCGCGGAAGGCGATCGGGGTGACGATCAGTTCGCGGATGCTGGTGTCCTTGATGCTCATGCGCCCACCACCTCCAGACCGTGGTCGATCAGCTTCGCCAGGCGGGCCGTGTGCTCCGGCGTCGGATCGAGAAGCGGTGCTCGTACGCCGCCCACGTCCAGGCCGCGCAGCGTCACCCCGGCCTTCACCAGCGCCACCGCGTACCCGGGGACCTCGTCGCGGAGGGCGACGAGCGGGCCGTAGAACTCGTTGAGCAGGGTGGAGACGAGGGCCTCGTCGCCCTCCGCGAGCGCGCGGTGGAAGGCGAGGGCGATCTCCGGGGCGAAGGCGAACACCGCGGAGGAGTACAGCTCGACGCCGATCCCGCGGTAGGCGGGCGCGGTCATCTCGGCGGTGGGCAGGCCGTTGAAGAACTCGAAGTCCTCCGCGCCCGGCACCGCGCGCACGGCCCGGACGATGCGGTGCATGCGCTCGATGTCGCCGATGCCGTCCTTGAAGCCGACGACCTTGGGCAGGGCGGCGATCTCGGCGGCCGTGGCCTCGGTGAGGCGGGCGGTCCCGCGCTGGTAGAAGACCACCGGCAACTCGCTTGCGCCGGTGACCTCTTCGACGTATCGCACCAGGCCCCGCTGGGGCGCGCTGACCAGGTACGGCGGCAGCAGCAGGATGCCGTCGGCGCCGGCTCGTTCGATGCGGGCGGCCTGGTCGCGGGCGACCGGGGGAGGGCCGCCCGCGGCGGCCAGCACCGGCACCCGGCCGCCGACCGTCTCGACCGCGACCCGCGTGGCCCGTTCGATCTCCTCGGCGGTCAGGGCGTGGAACTCACCGGTGCCGCAGGCGACGAACACGCCACCCGCGCCCGCGCCGACCCCGGAGGCGATGTGCCGCGCGAGCCGTTCCTCGTCCAGCGAACCGTCCGCCGCGAACGGCGTGACCGGGAAGAACAGCACTCCTTGGAACTTCATGTCTCCCTCGAATGTGGGGGGTTGGTCAGCCCTTCGTGGCACCGGCCGCGATGCCGGTGACCAGCGAGCGCTGGAGGAGCAGATAGACGATCAGGCTGGGGAGCAGGGCGATGACCGCACCGGCCAGCACCACCCCGGCCCCGACCTCGGGGTCGGTGCGCAGGATGGAGAGGGCGACGGTGACCGTGTAGTCGGTGGGGTCCTTGGCGGCGATCAGGGGCAGCAGGTACTGGTCCCAGATCATGATGAAGCCGAGCACACCGGCCACGCCGAGCGCGGGCCTGCACAGCGGCAGGATGATCTGCCACAGCAGCCGCAGCTCGCCGACGCCGTCGATGCGGGCCGCTTCCTCGATCTCGGTCGGGATGTCCTTCATGAACTCGGTCAGCATCATCACCGAGAATCCCCACGCGCCGAGCGGCAGGATCACCGCCCACACCGTGCCCTTCAAGTCCAGCCCCACGACCGGGACATGGCCGAGGACCAGGGACAGCGGGATCGCGATGACCTCCTCGGGGAGCATCATCGTCAGCATGAACAGGGTGAGGATCAGCGCCTGCCCGCGGAAGCGGTGCCGGGCCAGCGCGTAGGCGGCGAGCACCGAGACCGCCAGCTGGAGCAGCAGGCCGCCGCCCGCGATGACCAGCGAGTTGGTGAAGTAGTCCCAGATGCCGCGCTCACCCGCCACCTTGATGTTCAGCAGGGTCGGGTGGTGCGGGAGGAAGGACAGCGACGAGCCGCTCGGGTTCTTGCTGAGCGCGCCGGAGACGATCGTCAGGAACGGCGCCGCGAAGACCGCCAGGGCGACCGCGCACAGCAGGATCCGCAGCGCGAGGCCGAGACCGGGTTTGTCGCTCCAGCCGAGCGCGGTGTCGAAGCGGGCGGGAGTGGTGTGCCGCGCCTTGGTGGCACGTCCGGCCGGGAGTGCCGGTGCCGTCGGGCGGACAGGGTCGATGACCGGGGCGCTCATCGCACGTCTCCCCTCTTGCGGAAGTAGTTGACCGTGACGGTGAGCAGCAGCGTCACGCAGAGCAGCACGACCGAGGCCGCGGAGGCGCCGCCGATGTCGTTGCGGGTGAAGCCGAGGGTGTAGGCGCGGGTCATCCATACCTCCGTCGACCCGGCGGGACCGCCGCCGGTGAGGACGTACACCTCGGTGAACACCCGCAGTCCGCGGATCGCGGCGAGCGTGAGCACGATGCCGAGGGCGGGACGGATCGCGGGGAGCGTGATGTGCCGCAGCCGCTGCCACAGCGATACGCCGTCCATCGCGGCGGCCTCGTACAACGAGCGGTCCACGCCCGCGAGTCCGGCGAGGATGATCACCATGTTGTAGGGGGCGGCCAGCCAGATGCCCATGGCCATCGTCGCCCACAGCGCGGTGTCGGGGTTGTCGAGGAACGGGACCGGGCCGATGCCGAGGAGGCCGAGGGCGCTGTTGATCAGGCCGTCGGAGGTCGGGTAGTACATCAGCCGCCACAGCTCGCCGACCACCGCGGTCGCGGTGACGACCGGCAGGAACACCGCTGTACGCACGAGCTTCAGCGAACGGGCCTGACCTTCGAGGAGCAGCGCGAGCGCGAAGCCGACCACGATCGCGCCCAGCGACTGCCCGATGCCCAGGACCAGGGTGTGGCCGACCGCGTCCTGGAAGCGGTGATCGCTCAGCACGCGCGTGTAGTTGTCGAGCCCGACCCACTTGTCGCCGAGGAAGGGCCGCACCTTGAAGAAGCTGAGCCAGACGCCCTTGCCCATCGGCACGAACTTGAAGACGAGGGCGAGCAGCAGTCCCGGAGCGAGGAACAGCCACGGCAGGACGGCCTTCTTGCTCAGCCCTCCGCGCCTCACCGGCGCGTTCACGGTAGCGGTCATGTCAACAGGTCCTGGTCCTTGAGGTCACCGGAGAGGGTGTCGTCGAGCTCCTTGAGGCTGGAGCGGACATCGCTGCCGCAGTAGGTGAAGATCGCGTTGAGGCTGTCCGCGGTGTCCTGCTTGATCGGCGCGAAGTCGGGGGCGTTCGGGAACTGCTCGGACGCGGTCTCGTACGCCTTCTGTACGACGCTCCAGCGCGGGTCGTCGCGGACCTTCGCCGCGTCCAGGGTGGAGTTGGTGGGGATGCGGACGACGGGCTGGTGGCCGTCGACGCTGGTCATGGCGATCCGCTGGCCCTCGGGGGAGATGAGGAAGGCGGCAAGTGCCTGTTCCTGCGCGGTCTTTCCGGTCCTGGCGCCGAAGTAGACGTTCTCGCCGTCGGCCAGTACGTCGGAGCCGGCCGGGCCGGCGGGGGCCGGGACGACCTCGTACTTGTCCTTGCCGGGCGTCGTGTCGAAGGTGGCGATGTTGTACGGGCCGGTCATGTACATACCGGCGTTGCCGTCCTGGAAGTTGGTGGCGGTGCCGGTGACGGCGCTGACCGCCCCGGGCTGGAGGACGCCCTTGGCGCCGCAGAAGAGGTTGTCCTTCATCCAGGTGACGGTTCGTATCGCCGCCGCGGAGTCCATCGCGGGCCGGTAGCCGCCGTCCCCGTCGGGCTCGATGATCTGTGCGCCGCCCTGCCACAGGAAACTGGCGCCCCACCAGGCGGCGTAGCCGTTCTGGGCGCTGCCCGGCGCGACGATGCCGTACGTGTCGGCCTTGCCGTCGCCGTCCGGGTCCCGGGTCGCGAAGGCCTTGGCCACCTCGAGCATTTCCTGCCAGGTCGTCGGCGCCTTGAGACCGAGCTTCTTCAGCCAGTCCGTACGGATCATCAGGGTCTGGGCCTGGCGGGAGTACGGGATGCCGTAGTGCTTGCCGTCCAGGCCCACCGTCGATGCCCATGACTTCGCGGTGATCTGGTCGTGGCCCGCGATCGAGGCGGGGTCGATCGGCTTGAGCAGGCCCTGGCTCTGGTAACTGCCCATCAGAGCCGTGTCGTTGATCATGACATCGGGCAGGTCCTTGGTGGACGCCCGGGCCTGCAGCTGCTGGTCGAAGTTGATGACCGGCTGGTAGTCGACCTTGATGCCGGTCTTCTTGGTGAAGGCGGCGAAGACGCGGTCGTAGGTGGCGGCCGAGTCCGGGTTGCTCCGGGTCCACACCTCGAGCGTGTTCGGGTCGCTGCTGCCGGCGCTGCTGGACCCCGAGCCACAGGCGGCCGCTGCGAACGCGAGCCCCGCGGTGGCGAGGGCGGCGGCCAGGCGGCGACGTCGTCGGCGATCGCCCATGGGCACCTCCGTTCATATCCGTGAACTTGCTTCACGAATCTAAATGACGGCTCAAGTTACGAATCGTTTCATTCGCATGTCAAGACATGACTGGTTGATTTCACCGGACCTCTGCATGGTGTCCGGCTGGTCGAACCAGGACGGGTCGAGGGGGCCGCTGTGAGCACACAGAGAACCGGCGTGGCCGAGGCCACGCCGGTTCTCTGTGATGAGGTGATGAAGTGGAAGTGCGGATCACACAGGGCGAACCGTGATGCGGATCGCCGCCTCCCCGGCGTTGTGGATCGACTCCTCGCGGATGACCGAGCCCGGGCCCGGCGCGTGGATCATCAGGCCGTTGCCGGTGTAGATGCCCACGTGGCTGAAGTTGTCGTGGAAGAAGATCAGGTCCCCGGGGCGGCTCTCCGCGAGCGGGACCACCGTGCCGGCGCTCGCCTGCTCCCGCGTCGAGCGCGGCAGGCTCACCCCGGCGGCCTTCCAGGCGGCCTGCGTGAGTCCGGCGTTGTCGTACGACTCCGGTCCGACCGCACCCCACAGACACGGCCGCCCGATCTGCGCCCGCGCGAACGCGATGGCCCGGTCGGCCTTGGTGCCGGTGGACGTCTCGACGGCCGGTACGCCGGTGTCGAGCACGCTCGGCTGCCGCGGCCGCCACTCCTCGACCGCGGGTACGCCGGTGTCGAGCACGCTGGGCTGCTGAAGCCGCCACGCCTCCTCGGCGGCCCGACGAGCGTCCTCGGCGGACCCCTGCCAGCCGAGCTGGACCGGCTGCGCGGCGAGGGCGCCGGCCTGCCAACCGGTCTGGGAGGGCTGGGCTTCCACGGCGCCGGTCTGCCAACCGGCCTGGGACGGCTGGGCCTCCATGGTGCCGGTCTGCCAACCGAGCTGCGTGGGCTGGGCTTCCACGGCACCGGTCTGCCAACCGGCCTGCGCTTGGGGGACCGCGGCTTGCCAGGCGGCCTGAGGCTGGGCCGTCTGGCTCTCCATGACGGGCGTCTGCCAGGGGGCCTGGGACGGCTGGGCCGCCAGGGCTCCGGCAGTCTCCCAGCCGGTCTGGGCCGACTGGGGTCCGACGGCAGGGGTCCGCCAGCCGGTCTGAGGCGACTGGGCTTCGGCGCCGGAAGTCTGCCAGGAAGCCTGGGCCGACTGCACTCCGTTACCGGAGGCCTGCCACGCGGCCTGGCTCGGCTGAGCTCCGGCGACAGGGGTCTGCCAGGAGGTCTGGCCCGACTGAACCCCGGCGGCGGGCGTCTGCCACGCGTCCTGGGCGGGCTGGGCCGCGACCGCGGGCATCCAGTCGACCTGCGTCGGCTGGGCCTCCAGCGCCGCCGCCGGCTGCGGGACGGTCTGCGTCGGCTGCGGCGACGCGATGGCCGCCCGCGGTGCCGCGGTCTGACGGGCCGTGTACCGGTACAGCAGGTCGCTGGCCGCCGCGATCTTCCGCTGACTCCGCTGCTTGGACTGCCGCAGCGTGGACTGCTTCGGCTCGGCGGCCGGGATGGTCAGGGCCGGTACGGACCCCCGACGCTGCTGTGGTATTGCGGGAAGCGCGGCCGTGGGGCTCGCGGTCGGCTCGGGCGGGGAGCCTGCGGTGAGCTCGGCCACGGGACCCGCGGTGAGCTGGGCGGCAGGGCCCGCGGTGAGCTCGGCCACCGGGCGCCGGGTGCCCCCGGCCGGAAGCTCCAGCGCGGGCGCACGGCCCGCCGCCTCCAACTCGCGCCCGCCACGCGCCCGTTCACCGGTGCGCTCGGCCGGTCGCTGCGCCGGACGCGCGGGTCGGGCCCCGGCGTCGGGCATGCGGTCGGCCGGCAGGATCGCCGGGACCGTCGGCCCCAGCGAGGCACGCGCCGCGCCGAACCACTGCCGGGCGATGTTGTCCAGGTCGGGATCCGAGGACCGTCCCCCGCCGCCTCCACGTCCACCCGCCGGGGCGCCACGCCCCCGCGTTCCCGTCGACTGCGTGCGCGTGAGGTTGAACTGGCCGGTGTCGCTCTCGGCCCGGTCGTAGAGGCTGCTCACCCGCTGGCTGACGTCCTCGCGGCTCGGCCGCTCGACTTCCGCCGGGGGCGCTGCGTCGGCGGTCTGCGAAAGCACGGCCACCGAGGTGAGTGCCGCCGTCGCGAGGGCGGAATTGCGCATGCCGGGGAGGCCGAAGCCTCCCGCGCGCGGACTTCGATCCGGCGCCATGGGAGCCGTACTCCTTCCGTACTCCGCCTACCGAGTTAGCTGTCGGGTTCGGGCGGTCGATCCGGAAGGCTAGCCCTACGGCCCTTGCCCCGGAGGGCAGTTGGGCCGATTCACCCCATCGTTCGGTTGGGTCCCCGGCTCCGGCTGCCGTACGGCGCACCGGACTCGGCGGAGGCCGCGCGCCCCGACGGGGTTCGTCGGAGGAAGTCGAACGGCCTGGGCGTCAACTTAGCCAACTTGTGCGCCCCGTGTGAAGGTTGAGGTGTGAAATGTCCGATACGCTTTTGTGACATTCGTCGTGACGCGGTGTCAGAACCGTGTGCCGCGCACACAACGGCGTCGCACGGCGACCGACAGTGGTCGCGCCTCAGCGGCGCTCGTCCTTCGCCGCCCGCTCCGCGTTCCGCTTCTTGATCCGCGCGCCCTCCTTGCGGACCTCCGCCTGGGTGGCGCGCTCCTTCTGCAGCCACTCGGGCTCCTCCTGCTTGAGGGCCTCGATCTGCTCGGTGGTGAGCGGCTCGGTGACGCCGCCGCGGGCGAGACCGGCGATGGAGACACCCAGCTTCGCCGCGACGACCGGACGCGGGTGCGGGCCCTTGGCGCGCAGCTCGCGGAGCCACTCGGGCGGGTTCGCCTGCAGCTCGTCGAGCCGGGCGCGCGAGACGGCACCCGCACGGAACTCTTCGGGGGTGGCCTCGAGGTACACACCCAGCTTCTTGGCCGCGGTCGCGGGCTTCATCGTCTGGGCGGTCTGGTGCGACTTCATGGGGTCAAGGGTATCGATCGTGTGGGGGACCGCCGACCACGGACGGTAACCTGGCGGGGTGACAGGCTCGGAAGCATCCCCGACGTTCCGGCTTGCGTACGTTCCGGGGACGACTCCCGCCAAGTGGGTGCGGATCTGGAACGAGCGCCTGCCCGACATCCCGCTGACCCTCGTCGCCGTGACGGCGGCGCAGGCGCCCGAGGTGCTGCGCGGTGGTGAGGCGGACGCGGGTCTGGTACGGCTTCCCGTCGACCGTACGTTCTTCAGCGCGATCCCGCTCTACACCGAGACGACGGTGGTCGTGGTCCCCAAGGATCACGTGATCACCGCGGCGGAGGAGGTCACGGTCGCCGACCTGGCCGACGAGGTGCTCTTCCACCCGCTGGACGACGTCTTCGACTGGGACGCCCCGCCCGGCGAGCCCGCCTTCGAGCGCCCGGCCACCACGGAGGACGCGATCGAGTTGGTGGCGGCCGGCGTGGGCCTCCTCGTCGTCCCCCAGTCCCTGGCCCGCCTCCACCACCGCAGGGACCTCACCTACCGCCCGGTCGTGGACGCCCCCCAGTCCGGTGTCGCCCTGTCCTGGCCCGAAGAGGCGACCACGGACATGGTCGAGGACTTCATCGGCATCGTCCGCGGCCGCACCGTCAACAGCTCCCGGGGCCGCAAGGCGGAGGAGGCCCAGCCGAAGGAGAAGTCGACGGACAAGGCGGGAACCCGCCGCAAGCAGACGCCCGGGAAGGCGACGCCGGCGAAGGCGGCGGGGCGGGGCGGCGCTCGGGGCGGCGGGGGCGCACCGAAGAGCGCCAAACGGGGCAAACCACGCCGCCGCTCCTAGCGATACTCCGCACGCGGATCGATCGTCCCCCGGACGCCGTCGATAGTGCCGGCCCGGCGACGGATTCTTCCCGGCCCCGACCGACCGCTGTCGCCCGCACCCGTGTCTCCGGCCCCGGCCCCCGCCGATCGCTCTCGCCCCACCGGTGTCCCGGCCCCGGCCGATCGCTCGCCCCCACCCGTGTCCCTGGCCTCGCCCGGCGTCCTCGCCCACGGCGGCGCAGGATCTCACTTCGGCGGCAGCCCAGCCGCGAAGCCGTACCCCTCCTCGATCCACTCACCCAGCGTCTCGTCCTCGGACACGGCGGAGCCCGTGACGACCACCCAGCCCCGCATCGGGCGCCCGGTCATGTCGAACAGCCGTGCCCCGGGTCGCGCCAGCGCCGCGTCCGTCGCGTCCGGGCCGACCCGGACCATCAGGTCGTCGCCGGTCACTCCGACGGCCATGTTGCCGCGCAGCAGGAAGGCGATCCCGCCGAACATCCGCTTCTCCGCGACGTCCGGATCCCCGCCCAGCCGCTGCCGGATCCGCTCCGCGAGTCCTTCGTCGTACGCCATGAGCCCTCAATCCGTGCGTTGGGTGAGTCTGTGTTCCAGGTCGCGCAGGTCCTTGCGGATCGAGGAGCGGACCTGGCGGGCGAGCAGCGGCCCCGCCACCCGGTAGAAGCCGCCCGAGCCTCCCTGGACCCGGATGCGGGCGAGGGTGCCGCCGCCGGGGTGCGGCTCGAAGGCGTAGGTGACGTGCATGGGCATCGGCCCGGCCACCGACACCATGTCGAGCAGGCGCGGGAAGTCGTACGCGTCCACCCGCAGCACGTAGTCGATGCGCCGGCCCAGGAAGTACGCCGTGCGGGTGACCTCGGCGCCGACGCCGAAGCCGCCTCCGTCCGCCTCCCGGGTCAGCTCCGCCGTACGGATGCCCTGCGTCCACTCGGCGTCGTGACGCCAGTCCATCGCATACTCGGCCACCCGCTCGGGCGACACCGGAAGCACGCGTTCCGCGGTCACGTCGATGCTCATCGTGAGTCCGCCTTCGCCGTGTGGGTGCCGATACGGCCAGGATCCCGCGTTCCGCCCGCGAACGCGCGCCGCCGGGACGACGGCGGCCTGCTCAGGACACGAAGGTCGCCTCCCACGCCGTAGTCACCGGTGGGCAGCCCGGCGTTGGCACGGAAGACCTGGAGCAGCCGGTTCACGTCGTAACGCGCTGCCCGGCTACACGTCGAAGTAGAGCTCGAACTCGTGTGGATGCGGACGGAGTTGGAGAGGCGCGATCTCGTTCGTCCGCTTCAGGCCGATCCAGGTCCCGATCAGGTCGGACGTGAAGACATCGCCTTGGAGGAGGTACTCGTGGTCCGCCTCCAGTGCGTCCAGCACGGACGGCAGATCGGTCGGCACCTGCGGGACGCTAGCGTGCTCCTCCGGGGCGAGTTCGTAGAGGTCCTTGTCCACCGGCTCCGGCGGTTCCGTCTTGTTCTTGATGCCGTCCAGGCCCGCCAGGAGCATCGCCGAGAACGCCAGGTACGGGTTGCAGGACGGGTCCGGGGCGCGGAACTCCAGCCGCTTCGCCCGCGGGTCGGCGCCGGTGATCGGGATGCGGATGCAGGCCGAGCGGTTGCGCTGGGAGTAGACCAGGTTGACCGGGGCCTCGAAGCCGGGGACCAGGCGGTGGTACGAGTTCACCGTCGGGTTGGTGAAGGCGAGCAGCGACGGCGCGTGCCTGAGGAGGCCGCCGATGTAGTGGCGGGCGGACTCCGACAGACCGGCATAGCCCTCCTCGTCGTAGAAGAGCGGGGCGCCGCCCTGCCAGAGGGACTGGTGGGTGTGCATGCCGGAGCCGTTGTCGCCGAAGATCGGCTTGGGCATGAAGGTGGCGGTCTTGCCGTTGCGCCACGCGACGTTCTTGATGACGTACTTGTACAGCTGCAGGTCGTCGGCCGCGTGCAGCAGGGTGTTGAACCGGTAGTTGATCTCGGCCTGGCCCGCCGTACCGACCTCGTGGTGCTGCTTCTCCACCAGGATGCCGGCCTTGATCAGTTCGAGGGTCATCTCCGCGCGCAGGTCTGCGAAGTGGTCGACCGGCGGGGCCGGGAAGTAGCCGCCCTTGTAACGGACCTTGTAGCCGCGGTTGTCCTCCAGCGCCCCGGTGTTCCAGGCACCCGCCTCCGAGTCGACGTGGTAGAAGGCCTCGTTGGTCTTCGTCTCGAAGCGGGCCGAGTCGAAGACGTAGAACTCCGCCTCCGGGCCGAAGTAGGCCGCGTCCGCGATCCCCGTCGAGACCAGGTACGTCTCCGCCTTCTTCGCCACGTTGCGCGGGTCGCGGCTGTACTGCTCGCCGGTCACCGGGTCGTGTATGAAGAAGTTGACGATCAGGGTCGTGTCCTTGCGGAACGGATCCAGGCGGGCTGTCTGGAGGTCAACGCGCAGGGCCATGTCGGACTCGTGGATGGCCTGGAAACCGCGGATCGACGAGCCGTCGAAGGCGAGTTCACCGTCCGGGTCGAAGATCCCCACCGGCACCGTGAAGTGCTGCATGATGCCCGGTACGTCGCAGAAGCGGACGTCCACGAACTTCACGTCCTCGTCCGCGATGAACTTCCTGGCTTCCTCGGTGTTCTGGAACATCCGACTCACCGTCCGTGTGGCGGGGCGTGCCCTGCTGTGCACTGTAGGCACCGGGCCCGGACCCGGGAAGGCGGCCGGCGGCCCGGGACGGCAGCTCGCGAGGGGGTGGTCGCTTTCGGGTGGTCCGCGCCGCTTCGGGTGGCACAATCGGCCGCGTGGACCGGGGGATCCTCGAACGTGAGCCCGAACTGGCGCGACTGGCCACGGCCGCACGCGAGGCGGCGGCCGGTGCCGGTTCGGTGGTGCTCGTCTTCGGCGAGGCGGGAATCGGCAAGTCGAGCCTGGTGAGAGCCATGCCGGAGCGGCTGCCCGAGCAGGCCCGGGTGCTCGTCGGCCAGTGCGACGACCTCGCCACCCGGCGGCCCCTCGGCCCGTTCCGCGACCTGGTCGGCAGCGTCGGCGCCGAGCTGGCCCGCGCCGTGACCGAGGGTGGCGACCGTCACCGCGTCTACGAGGCGCTGCACGGTGAGCTGGCGGTGACTCCGCATCCCGCAGTACTCGTCGTCGAGGACGTCCACTGGGCCGACGAGGCCTCCCTGGACGCCCTGCGCTTCCTGGTCCGCCGCATGGAGCGGCTGCCCGCGCTGCTCGTCCTCACCTACCGCGACGACGAGCTGAGCAGCGGCCACCCCCTGCGCCACCTCCTCGGCCAGGTGTCCCGCGCGCCCCGCGTGCACCGGATGCCCCTGGCCCGGCTCTCCCTGGACGCCGTACGCACACTGAGCGGAGCCGGCCGGCTCGACCCGGCGCAGGTGTACGAGGTGACGTCCGGCAACCCCTTCTTCGTCGCCGAGGTGCTGGCCGCGGGCGGCACCGGGGGCGTGCCCCCGACGGTCGTGGACGCCGTACTCGCACGGCTGCGCGGGCTCGAACCCGTCACCGTCGACGCGCTGGAGCAGCTGGCCGTCGTCCCCTCGGCGGTCGAGCGCCCGCTGGTCGACGTACTGCTCCAGGGCTGTGTCGCCCCGCTAGTCGAGGCCGAGCAGCGGGGGCTGCTGACGGTGACCCCGGAGCGGGTGGCGTTCCGGCACGAGCTGATCCGCCGGGCCGTCGCCGACTCCGTGCCCGCCGCCCGGCGCATCGACCTCGACCGCAACGTCCTCGCCGCGCTCGTCGCCCGCCCCGGCTCCGACGCCGCCCGCATCGTCCACCACGCCGCCCAGGCCGGCGACCAGGACGCCATCGCCCGCTACGGCCCCGACGCAGCCCGCGACGCCGCATCCGCCGGCGCCCACCGCGAGGCCGCCGCCCAGCTCCGGCTCGTACTGCGGCAACGCGGCCGCTACGGGCCGCCCGACCTCGCCGACCTGCTCGAACGCTACGCCGTGGAGAGCTACACCATCGCCGACTCGGCCGCCGCCGTCGCCGCCCAGCGCGAGGCGGTCGCGCTGCGCCGCTCGCTCGGCGACACCCTCGCGCTCGGCGCCGACCTGCGCTGGCTGTCCCGCATCCATTGGTGGGCCGGCGACGCCGACGAGGCCCAGGATGCCGCCCGCGAGGCCGTCACCGTCCTGGAGCACGCGGGCGACGACCGGCTGCTGGCCCTCGCCGTCAGCAACATCGCACAGCTGCGCATGCTGTCCGACCGCTACCCCGAGGCCGTCGAACACGCCGAGCGCGCCATCGCGCTGGCCCGGAAGACCGAGGACGCGGCGATCCTCTCGCACGCCCTCAACAACCAGGGCAACGCCCGCTGGCGGGGCGGCGACCCCAGCGGGCGCAAGCAGCTGGAGGAGAGCCTCGACGTCGCCCTCGGCGCCGGCGAGGTCGAACACGCCTGCCGCGCCTACGCCAACCTCATCTGGACCCTGCTCGACAACCTCCAGTACGCCGAGGCCGACCGCTATCTGCCCCCGGCCATGGACCTGGCCGACCGCGCCGAACACCTCGGCTTCCTCACCTACCTCCACGTCGAACTGGCGATACGCCGGCTCGCCGCCGCCGACTGGGAGGACGCCGAGCGGCACGCCGAGTTCGGCATCCACGACTTCCTGCCCGCCCGCTGCCCCGCCCTGACCGTCCTCGCCCGCGTCCGCACCCGCTGCGGCCGCCCCGGCGCCGGTGAACTCCTGGCCGAGGCCCAGGAGATCGCCGTACGGACGAGGGAACTCCAGCGCACCGGGCCCGTCGCCGCCGCACTCGCGGAGGCGGCCTGGCTGCGCGGCGACCACGCGGCCGTGATCGAGGCCGTCGCCCCGGTGTACGCCGAGGCGCGGCACCTGACGGGCGTGCCCTACCGTGCCGAGCTCGGGTACTGGCTCGCGAAGGCCGGTCAGCCCGTCCCGATCGAGGACTCCGGTCATCCGTACGCCCTCCAGGCCCGCGGCTGCTGGCGGGAGGCCGCCGCGCTCTGGCAGGACGCCGGCTGCCCCTACGAGCACGCCGCCGCCGTCGCCGAGAGCCCGCACCCGGCCGACAAGCTCGCCGCCCTCGCCGAACTCGACGCCCTCGACGCCGAACCGCTGGCCCGCCTCGTCCGCACCGAACTGCGCCGGCTCGGTGTACGGCGCATCCCGCGCGGCCCGCTCGCGGCGACCCGCGGCAACCCGGCCGGTCTCACCGAACGCCAGCTCCAGGTCATGCGGCTGCTCGCCGAAGGCCTGACCAACGCCGAGATCGCCGCCCGGCTCGTCGTGTCCGTCCGTACCGTCGACAACCACGTACGAGCGGTCCTCGACAAACTCGACGCGCCCTCCCGGCGCCACGCCGCCGTCCGTGCCGAGCAGCTGGGACTGCTGCCCGGACGTGAAACGTAGGTACCCAGGGGGCCGAGCTAGGTGATGCGCACGGATGCCCGCACTCGCGCAACACGAGTAGAACGTGCGGATCGGCCCGAACTCCGAACAAACGGGGGATACCGCATGTCCAGCACTATCGCCCAGGCGGCACGACGGGAACTGACGGACTTCACCGGGGAGTTGATCTCCCCGGAGGACTCCGGCTACGAGGAGGCCCGCGCCGTCTACAACGCGATGATCGACCGGCGTCCCGCCCTCGTCGCGCGCTGCGCCGACGCGGACGCCGTCGCCCGCGTGATCGGCTTCGCCCGCGCACACGACCTGCCCCTCGCCATCCGAGGCGGCGGCCACCACGGGGCCGGCATGGGCACCGTCGACGGGGGAGTGGTCGCCGACCTCTCACCCCTGAAGGAGGTCCGCGTCGACCCGGAGGCCCGCACCGTCCGCGTCGGCGGTGGCTGCGTCTGGGGCGAGGTGGACCGCGCCACCAACACCTACGGCCTGGCCACGCCCAGCGGCATCGTCTCCACCACCGGCGTCGGCGGCATCGCCACCGGCGGCGGGCTCGGCCACCTCACCCGCAAGTGCGGACTGACCATCGACAACATCCTGGAAGCCGACGTCGTCCTCGCCGACGGACGCCAGGTGCGCGCGAGCGCCGAGGAGAACGCCGACCTGTTCTGGGCGCTCCGCGGAGGCGGCGGCAACTTCGGCGTCGTCACGTCGTTCCTGTTCCGGCTGCACAAGATCGACACGGTCGTCGCCGGGCCGACCTTCTGGCCCGTCGAGATCAGCGCCGACGTCCTCACCGCCTACCGGGACTTCCTCCCGAACGCACCCCGCGAACTCAACGCCTTCTTCCTGTACGGCACGGTCCCGCCGGCCCCGCCGTTCCCCGAGGAGATCCAACTGCGCAAGACGGCCGGCGTGGTGTGGTGCTACACCGGCGACGACAGCGCGGCCGCCGCCCGCGAGATGGCCCCGCTGCTCGACGCACTGCCGGAGCCGATGCTGCACGCCGCCGGGCCGATGCCGCACCCGGACCTGCAGTCCATGTTCGACGGGCTCTACCCGCCGGGCCACCAGTGGTACTGGCGTGCCGACTTCGTCGACGAGATCTCCGACGAGGCCGTCCAGCTGCACGCCAAGTTCGGCGCCGAGGTGCCGACCGTCCAGTCGACCATGCACCTCTACCCGATCGACGGCGCCGCCCACGACGTGGGCCCCGACGAGACCCCCTGGGGCTACCGGGGCGCCACCTGGTCGACCGTCTACGCCGGCGTCGACCCCGACCCGGCCAACGCCGAGCTGATCAAGCGCTGGGCGGTCGACTACTCCGACGCCCTGCACCCGTACTCGGCGGGCGGCGCCTACGTGAACATGATGATGGACGAGGGCCAGGAGCGCGTCCGCGCCAGCTACCGCGGCAACTACGAGCGGCTGGCCCGCATCAAGGCGGAACTCGACCCGGAGAACGTGTTCCGGCTCAACCAGAACATCCGGCCGAGCTGACCGACGGTCCTTCGAAGAGGCGGTGCCCCGGGCGGGGGACGGGGCACCGCCAACCCCCTGCCCACACGCGGATGTTGAGGCCGCTCACCTCGCCTGCCTAAGGTGATCGGCGCTCACATTCGACCGTTCGGCAGGAGGGCGCCGTGCCCGATGACCTTTTCTCCCCACTGGAGTTGCGCTCCGGGCCGGTCCTGTCCAACCGGATCGCCAAGGCGGCCATGGAGGAGGGCATGGCCGGCCGTGCTCAACTGCCCGACGAGCGGCTGCCGTCGCTGTACCGGCGCTGGGGCCGAGGCGGCGCAGGCCTGCTGATCACCGGCAACGTCATGGTGCACGCCGAGGCGCTGACCGGGCCCGGCGGCGTCGTCCTCGACGAGACCTCACCCCTGGAGCCCTTCGTGCGCTGGGCCGAGGCCGGCAAGGCCGGGGGTGCGGCGCTGTGGATGCAGATCAACCATCCCGGCCGGCAGATGCAGGCCGAGATGCCCGGAGTCGTATGGGGACCCTCGGCGGTGGGCGTCGAGGCGGGCCGGCACAGCAAGCGGTTCGGGCGGCCGGTCGCGATGACGGAGGAGCAGATCGCCGCCACGGTCGAGCGGTTCGCGGTGACGGCGGCGCGCGCCGAGGAGGCCGGCTTCGACGGCGTGGAAGTCCACGCCGCGCACGGATACCTGCTTTCCCAGTTCCTCTCACCGCTGGCCAACCGGCGCACCGACCGCTGGGGCGGGCCGCTGGAGAACCGCGCCCGGCTGCTGCTCGACACCGTGCGGGCGATACGTGCCGTGGTGTCGCCGACGTTCGCCGTGGCTGTGAAGCTCAACTCCGCCGACTTCCAGCGCGGCGGCTTCGACGCCGACGAGGCACGGCGCGTGATCGCCCTGCTCGAACCGCTCGGCGTCGACCTCGTGGAGCTGTCCGGAGGCAGCTTCGAAAGCCCCGTGATGGCCGAGCGCTGGGCCGACGAGCGCACCGAGGCACGCGAGGCCTACTTCCTCGACCTGGCCACGGAACTCGTGGAGACCAGCCCCCTCCCGCTGATGCTGACCGGCGGCATCACCCGGCGGGAGACGGCCGAGCGGGTCCTCGCCGGCGGCGTCGCCCTGATCGGCCTCGGCACGGCCCTCGCGGCCACGCCCGACCTGCCCCACCGCTGGCGCCAAGGCCGGGAAGCGGACGGCAGGTTGAAGATGGCGACCTGGTCCGACAAGCTCCTCGCCTCGGCCGCCGGCCTGGCCCTGGTCCGCCGCCAGCTCCACCGCCTGGCCCGCGGAGCCGAACCGTCCCTGGGCACCCATCCCGCGTACGCGCTCGTATCGGACCAACTGGCCTACTTCCGCGCCCTGCGCCGGTACCGCACCTGGCTGAACCAGCCGCGCCGGGCTCAGGCCCCCGCGGCCGACCGCACCAGCCACTCGTAGGCTCCCCGCGCCGTGAACTCCCCCTGGCCGCCCGGCAGCAGCAGGTCAGCCGTCGCGAACTCCGGTGCGTCGGCCTGTGCGGGGACGTACGGGATCGCGATGCAGCGCATCCCGGCGGCGTGCGCGGCGGCGGCGCCGGGGGCCGCGTCCTCCAGGACCACGCAGTCGGCGGGATCGGCGCCGAGCCGCCGGGCCGCTTCCAGGAAGACGTCCGGAGCGGGCTTGCCCCGGGGGACCTCGTCGGCGGACACGACCGTGCGCAGGTACGCGCTCAGTCCCGTACCCGCCAGGATCGCCTCGATGGCTTCGGGGGAGCTGCCCGAGGCCACGGCCATAGGTACGCCCTCGGTCGCGAGCAGCTCCACGAACTTCCGCATCTCCGGGTACGCGCGCGTGGCCGTGCGGGCCAGTTCCAGATAGCGGCGGTCGGTGGCGGCCAGAAGCTCGGAGACGGAGGCGGCCAGGCCGTACTCCCGCTTCCACAGGGCGGCCGTCTCCCGCGTGCTCACGCCGACGTACCGCTCGTGCTCGGCCCAGGTGAAGTCCGGGACACCGTGCTCGGCGAGGGTCAGCCGGCCCGCCTCGTAGTAGTTCGGCTCGCTGTCCACGAGCGTTCCGTCGAGATCGAAGACGACCGAGATTCCACCGAGCCTGTTCATGTCCCCAGCATGGCAAAGAACACGCACGGGCCTGGCGGAGGTCACTTGCGGGCCGCGCGGCCGATCGACTCGACCAGCGGCAGCAGCCGCTGCGGCACCCGCTCGCGCAGGGCCACCTCGGTGCGGGTGCGGACGACCCCGGGCAGGCTGATCAGCTTCTGGATCACGTCCTCCAGATGGGCGTTGTCGCGCGCCACGACCCGGGTCAGCAGATCCCCGCCGCCCGTGATCGAGAACGCCTCGACGATCTCCGGTACGGCGGCCAGCGCGTCCCCCACGTCGTCCAGGTGGCCCTGGGTGACCTCGATGTGCACGAACGCGAGCACCGGGTGGCCGAGCGCGGCGGGGGACAGCGTCGGGCCGGTTCCGGTGATCACGCCGTCACGCTCCAGGCGGTCGAGCCGGGCCTGCAGGGTGCCGCGGGCGACGCCGAGGACGCGGGCGTACTCGCGCACGCTGGTGCGGGGCTGCTCAAGGAGCAGCCGCAGGATGCGGGTGTCGAGCTCGTCCACGGCCATGGTGCGCGGCCTCCTCGTGCGTTCGTGGTCCGTTGGCTCGCTCCTGGACGACCAGAGACCGAAATGTCTGTGCCAATGGTCCAGCCTATCGGGTGCCGCTTGAGCCGGCTTCCCTCCTGATGCTGCAATGTGCGAGTCGATGGCGCTGCGGACCCCGCGGCGCCTTTTTCATGCCGTTGTCCAAGAGGGGGCGAGCTGCAGTGCTCAAGAGGGTGTTCGTGGCGCCGGATCCGGGGCGGCTGCGGCTGCGCTTCGCCGCGCGGGCGGTCCTCGGCATCGGGCTCGCGGTCGCCGTCTGCGCGCTGGCCGGGCTGTCCCTCGTCGGCGCGGTCACCGGCGGGCTGGCCGCGCTGCTCGCGCTGTTCACCGTCACGGACGCCACGGTGCGCGGGCAGGCCGTCACCACCGCCCTGCTGCCCGCCGTCGGCCTCCCGGTGCTGGCCGCCGCGGCCGGCCTGCACGACCACCCGGTCGCCCGCGACCTGACCTTCCTCGCGATCATCGGCGCGGGCGTGTACGCGCGCCGCTGGGGGCCGCGCGGCCACAGCCTCGGCGTCTTCGCGTTCATGACCTTCTTCGTCGCCCAGTTCCTGCACGCGACGGCCGAGCGGCTGCCCGAGCTGTACGCCGCCGTGATCCTCTCCCTGCTCACCACGGCGGCCGTCCGCTTCGGCCTCTGGTGCTACGAGGCCCAGCTCCCGCCCGCTCCCGTACCGGCCCCGCCGACCGGTCACGGCCTGGCCCGCGTGACCACCCGCCAGGCCGTCCAGGCGACCGCCGGCGCGGGATTCGCCCTGGTCGTGGGTCAGTTGGTCTCCGGCCACCGCTGGTACTGGGCCGTCGGCGCCACCTGGTGGATCTTCGTCAACACCGCCTCGCGCGGCGAGACCCTCGTCCGCGGCTTCCGCCGGGTCCTCGGCACGGTGATCGGCATCGGCCTCGGCCTGCTCGTCGCCGTCCCGGTGAACGGAGCGGGCCTGCCCACGGTCGTCCTCCTCGCCGTCTGCGTCTTCGGGATCTTCTACTCGGCCGCCGTCTCGTACACCTGGATGATGCTGTGCGTGACGCTGCTCGCCGAGCTCCTCTACGGGCTGCTGGGCGTGCTCACCCCCGGCCTGCTCGCCCTGCGCCTCGCGGAGACCGGCGTCGGCGCGCTCGGTGCTGCCCTCGCCGTGCTGTTCGTCCTGCCGGTCACCACGCACACCACCACCGACGCGTGGATCCAGCGCGCCCTGCGCTGTGTGCGCGCGTGCACGGCGGAGGCGGCGGCCAGGCTCGCCGGTGCCGCGGACGCCGACCCGGCGGGGCGCGTGGCCGAGCTGGAGCAACTCCTGGGCCGTGTACGCCTCTCCGTCGCGCCCCTCGTGCACCCGCTCAACCCCATGCTCGGCCGCAAGCGCCGGGCCCGCCGGGTGCTGGCCCTGCTCGATGACTGCGCCCGCGAGATCCGCGGCCTGGTCGCCGTCGCCGCCGACGAGGAGGCCTCGCACGACGCCCGCCTCGCCGCGGCCTGCTGGCGCGTGGAGGCGGCGGTGGAGGCCCTGACCGGCGACGGCCGCGACGAGCTCACCGCCGTAACCCCTGAACTCCCCACGACGGCCCCGGCCCTGGCCCATCTGCACGGCCTGGAGCGGGCCCTGGCGGAGCTGGCGGCGCCCCTGCGGACGCCGTCGGGCTCGCCGCTGGTGGGGGCCTGAAGCCGGCCGGGCGGTGTCGACGGCGACCGTTCGGTGAATTCGCCGCTTCTGGTCTAGACCTCGCTTGATCGACTGCTACCGTCACCCCCGACGGCGGAGAGATCGAGAGGGGACAGCAGTGACGGACGGCGGCGGACTGCGACGGCGGGCCTTCATCGGGTCGTTCACGGCGGCCGGAGGGCCCGGGATCGTGACGGCGGCGGTGGCCGGGGGCAGCGGTGCGCTGACCGTCCTGAGCAGCGTGGACGGCGTACCCGATCCGTCGTACCTGGTGCTCGCGCCGGACGGCGGCACCCTCTACGCGGTGAGCGAGACGGCCGAGGGTGCGGTGGCCGCGTACCGGGCGACGGGGGACCGGCTGGAGCGCGCCGGGGCGTCCGTGCCCGTCGGCGGTCAGGAGCCCACTCACCTCAGCCTCTTCGCCGGTCACGTCCTGACCGCCAACTACGGCTCCGGCAGCGTCAGCGCCGTCCCCGTCCGCCCCGACGGCGGCCTCGCCGACGCCGCCTCCGCGGTGCTCCGGCACACCGGCTCGGGCCCGCACACGCGCCGCCAGCAGGGCCCGCACGCCCATCAGGTGCAGCCGGACCCGAGCGGGCGGTGGGCGGTCAGCGTCGACCTCGGGACGGACTCGGTGCGCGTGTGCACCCTGACCGACGGCGGCCTCGCCGTGCACCGGGAGACCGCCCTGCGTCCCGGCTCCGGACCCCGCCACCTGGCCTTCCACCCGGACGGCACGCGCGCGTACGTCGTCAACGAGCTCACCCCGACCGTCACCGTCTGCCGCTGGGACGCCGACAGCGGCACCCTGAAGCCGCTCACCGAGACCCAGGTGCTGCCCGGCGCCCCGGCCGGCGACGCCTACCCGTCGGGCATCGTCGCCTCGCCCGACGGCCGCTTCGTGTGGACCGCCACGCGTGGCGAGGACGTCCTGTCCACGTTCGCCGTCGAGGGCGAGGACCTCCACCTGGTCGGCACCGTCCCCTGCGGCGGCCGCTGGCCCCGGGCGATCGCCGAGACGGACGGTTTCCTGTACGTCGCGAACGAGCGCTCCGGCGAGGTCACCTGGTTCGCCCTGGACCCGGCCACGGGCCTGCCGCGCTACGAGGGCGTGATCGAGGTCCCGGCCGCGTCCTGCATCGTCTTCGACTGACCCGCGGCGCGTACGCCGAAGGGCCCGGCTCCGGAGTTCGTCGGAGCGGGCCCTTCGGCATTCCTACGGCCGTGCCGTGCGCGTCAGCGGACCGGCGCGCCCTGCGGCTGCTGCGGGGCGATGCCCAGCGCCGTCGTGTACTTGGCGAGGGCGAGCTTGCCGATCGCCGGGTAGGGGCCGAGCGCCTCGGCGGCGGAGCAGCCCGCCTCCTTGGCCGCCTCCTCGATCAGGCCCGGGTCGATCTCCGGCCCTATCAGGTACGGCGCCAGGGCCAGCTGCTGCGAGCCCGAGGCGCGCAGCTGTTCGGCCACGGACGCGATCGCTCCGTCCTGGTCCAGGGCCGCCGCCATCACCGGCACGGCCAGGCGCGCGGCGAGCAGCATGCCGGTGATCCCGGCCGCCTGCACCGCCTCGTCGCCGCCCACGGAGGCCAGGATGATCCCGTCCGCCGCGGTCGCCACGGTGAACAGCCGGGCACGGTCGGCGCGGGCCAGACCGGCCTCCGACAGCCGCACGTGCAGGGCCTCGGCGAGCAGCGGGTGCGGACCCAGCACATCGGTCAGGTCGGCCGCGACGCGGCTCTCCATGACCGCCTGGCGGATACGGCGCAGCAGCGCGCTGTCCGGACCGGCGAGCAGCGGCACCACGACCGCGACGGGGCCGTCCGGCTCCTTGACGTCGAGGCCGGCGGCCTTGGCCTGCTCGAAGCGGGCCGTGCGCTCCTCGGCGGCGTGGGCGAGCACGGTCTGGAGCGTGGGGAACTCCGCGTCGTCCCCGTCCAGGTACCCGATGCGCGCGTCGAGGCCGGGGAGCTCGGAGCGGGCGATGCTCACGACCTCCTCGGCGAGGCTGCGCGTGGCGGTGCCGGGAGTGCCCGGCACCGCGAGGACGAGCGCGGGCGCGCCCTCGGGAGCCGCCAGGGGCTCGGGTCGGCGGTGCCGCCCGGGCTGGCGAGGTCGCGGCATTCGTACTGGCAGGCCGGACGCGGGCCCAGTGGGGGAGCTCATGGCGACGCATGTTACTGGCTTCCTGGGCTCCCCTGTTCGGGGAGGGTGCAGGTGAGCGGTATCCGTCCGCTTTTGTCTGATGAGTTACGTACAGATCGGAAGTGATCGCGGGGAGGGCATCAGTCCCCCTTTGGGGTCACCACGGACAGCATCGCCGCGTCACCCGGCAGGGTGAGCGTGCCCGTGGCGAGGTCGGCCGCGATGCGCAGTGCACCTGCAAGGGGATCGCCCGCGGCCGGCACCCGCCGGGCATGTGGCAGAACTCTCGCCAACTCCGCCTCCAGCGGTACGAGGAGCGGCTCGCCCATCTTGAACAGGCCGCCGGTGAAGGCGACCAGGGGCTCGCCCTCCGCGGGGCAGACCGCGGCGGCGGACTCGGCCATGTGCCGGGCGGCCTCGCGCAGGATGCCCGCGGCGACGGGATCGTCCTCGGCGCAGACGGCGACTTCGGGCGCGAAAGTGGCGAGGACGGCGGGCCGGTCCGGGCGCGGATACAACTGACCGGGCAGCCCGGTCATGGGGCCGAACTCTTTCTCGGCGCGGGCCAGCAGCGCCTCCGATCCACCGGGCCGACCGTCGAAGGCACGCACCGCGGCCTCCAGCCCGGCCCGCCCGATCCAGGCGCCACCTCCGCAGTCGCCGAGCAGATGACCCCAACCGTCCGCGCGACGCCACCTGGTGAGATCGGTGCCGATGGCGATGAGCCCGGTGCCACCGGCGACCACGGCGCCGGGATGCGCGCCGAGCGCCCCGGAGTACGCGGTGACGGCGTCGGCGGCGAGAGCGACCGCCCGGACCCCGAACTCCCGTCCCAGCGCGCCCGGAAGCTCGGCACGCAGTCCGTCCCCCAGCGTGGCCAGCCCGGCGGCCCCGACGGCCGCCGCCCGCAACTCCGTCACCCCGCTCTCGGCCAGCAACACCCGCACCATGGGCACCAGTTGCTCCATGAGATGGCCGGGGTCGATCCCGCGCGTCCCGGTGCGCACCGGCTGCGACGACTCACGCTGGGCCAACGCGGACCGCCCAGCGGTGGCGACGACGACACGCAGCCCGGAACCACCGGAGTCGACGGCGAGAACACCGGGAGCGCCGGGACCCCGGCCGCTGGTGGTCCCTTCGGTCACGGCAGGCGCCAGTCCACCGGCTGGCCGCCCTGGCCGATCAGCAGGTCGTTGGCCCGGCTGAAGGGGCGGGAGCCGAAGAAGCCGCGGTCGGCCGACATGGGGGAGGGGTGGGCCGACTCCACCGACGGGAGGTTGCCGAGGAGCGGGCGCGCGTTGCGGGCGTCGCGGCCCCACAGGATGGACACCAGGGGCTTGCCGCGTGTGGCGAGCGCGCGTATCGCCTGTTCGGTGACCGCCTCCCAGCCCTTGTCCCGGTGGGCGCCCGGTTTGCGCGGAGCCGTCGTGAGCGCCCTGTTGAGCAACAGCACGCCCTGCCGCGTCCAGGGTGTCAGGTCGCCGTTGGACGGCTGGGGCAGGCCCAGGTCGGAGTTCAGCTCCCGGTAGATGTTGACGAGGCTGCCGGGCAGCGGTCGCACGTCCGGCGCCACCGAGAACGACAGCCCCACCGCGTGCCCCGGTGTCGGATACGGGTCCTGGCCGACGATCAGGACCCGTACGTCGTCGAAGGGCTGCTGGAAGGCTCTCAGGACATTCGGTCCGGCCGGGAGATAGGTGCGTCCCGCGGCGATCTCCGCGCGCAGGAAGTCGCCCATCTCGGCGATCCGTCCGGCTACCGGTTCCAGGGCCTGAGCCCAGCCCGCTTCGACGATTTCATGCAACGGTCGTGGTGCCACGGCGTCACCCTACTGCCGTACAGGCAGCGGACATCAACCGGTGGCCAAGGCCGTCCGCTCCCCCCGTCGCGCTCATCCCACCACCGCGGCCCGCACACACAGCACGTCCGGCAGATGCGACGCCAACTGCTGCCAGCTGTCGCCGTCGTCGGCCGAGGCGAACACCTCGCCGTTGCGGTTGCCGAAGTACACGCCCGCCGGGTCGGCGTCGTCCGTGCACATCGCGTCCCGCAGCACCGTGCCGTAGTGGTCCTCGGAGGGCAGGCCCGCTGACAGGGGCTCCCAGCTCTTGCCCGCGTCCGCCGTGCGGAAGACCCGGCAGCGGTGGTCGGCGGGCACCCGGTCCGCGTCGGCGTTGATCGGGAACAGGTAGGCCGTCTCGCCGCGGTGGGGGTGCGTGGCCGCCGCGAAGCCGAACGTGGACGGCAGGCCTTCGCCGATGTCGGTCCAGTGCGTGCCCGCGTCGTCGCTTCTGTACACGCCCCAGTGGTTCTGCAGATACAGCCGGTCGGGGGTCGCGGCGTCCTGGGCGACCTTGTGCACGCACTGCCCGAACTCCGGGTTCGGATCCGGCAGGAACACCGCGGAGACACCGGAGTTGGAGGGCGCCCAGCTCGCGCCGCCGTCCGTGGTCCTGAAGACGCCGGCCGTCGAGACCGCGACCGTCACGGCCCGCGGGTCGCGCTTGTCGGTGACCACGGTGTGCAGCCCCTCACCGCCGCCGCCCGGCACCCACTTGGAGCGCGTGGGGTGCTCCCACAGCGGGCGGACCAGCTCGAAGGTCTCCCCGCGGTCCTCCGAGCGGTACAGCGCGGCCGGCTCCGTGCCCGCGTACACCACGTCCGGCTCGGCGGCCGCCGGATGCAGCTGCCACACCCGCTCCAGCGAAGCGCCCGTGTCCTTGGGGAACTTGACGGCCGGCTGCTGCGGTTCGGTCCAGGTCCGGCCCAGGTCGTCGGAGTGGAACACGGACGGACCCCAGTGGGAACTGTCACCCCCGGCCAGCAGCCGCGGCCGGTCGCCGCGGGTGTCGATGGCCACCGAGTACATGGCCTGCGCGTTGAAGTACGGACTCTCGTCGAACTCCCAGCTGCCCCCGCGCCGACGCCCGATGAACAGGCCTTTGCGCGTGCCCACGGCGAGCAGTACCTCGGTCATGCCGATCACCTCCGCGGTGTTTTTCTGTGGCTCTGTCCCAGCCACCGGCCAGTCTGCACCCCGCCACTGACAGTCACCTCCGGAGTGGACGTCTTCGCAGGTCAGAGCCGGGGCGTCGGCATGACGGGGCGCTGCGCCCGGCAGGTTTGCAAAGTCGCCTGCGCGGACTGGGGTACTCGTGCGACCGTCGAGTCCGGGGACTGGCCTGAGCATCCGGGGACCTTCGCCCGTATGGGATGGAGGTCGGGGATGGTCCTGTGCTCATGAGGAGGATGCCGTAGATGGCGTTCCGTGGTCCGAAGGTGTGGCTGTGGCGCTGGCGGCGCAACCCGCTCAAACGTCGCGCCGACGCGGTGGAGGCCTGGGTGGTGCTGGGTGCCTGGGTGGTCACCGTCCTCGCGGGGGTGCTGGCCGGTCTGGCCGCCACCCAGTCCGTCGAGCACGGGCTGGCCCGCGAGCGCGTCGAGTGGCGCCGCGTCGAGGCACGGCTCACCGAGAAGGCCCCGGGAACGGCCTCCAAGCAGTCCACCACCTCCAGCGGTGACCAGGTATGGGGGACGGTCCGCTGGACCGCGCCGAACGGCACCAGCCACACCGGCCAGGTCCGCGTGCGTCCGGGCAGCGCGGCAGGCACCGCCGTCGCCGTCTGGACGGATCCGCAGGGCCGCCTGGTGACCAGGCCGGCCTCCGTGTCCCAGGCCCACCTGAGGGCCTCGCTGATCGGCTGCCTGGTCGGCGTGAGCGCGGCGGCCGTGCCTTTCGTCGGCGGCCGTGTGCTGTGCGGACGCATGGAGCGCCGCCGCCTCGACCGGTGGGACACGGAGTGGGCCCGCTTCGACCCGCTGTGGGGACGCAAGACGGGCTGACGGCGGGGGACGGCCTGAAGGCCTACGGCGGGAGACGGCCCGGAGGGCTTCCGGCATCGATGTCCGGGCCCTCCAGCACTGACCGCAGCCCACCCCGTCCGGCACTAACCGTTGCCCACCACCTCCCGGCACGCGCGCAACAACTCCTCGTCGTGCAGGACGTCGTGGCTGCCGTATCCGCCGGTCGAGGCCTGATGGCGGCGCGGAGCGGCGAGTTCGGTGCGCAGGAGGTCGTGCAGGGGTGCGCCCGAGGCGCCGAGGGCCGCGAGGCTCGCGGTGATCGGGCGGCGGGTGTGCGGGTTGGCCGTCCAGGCGGCCCGCAGGATCGGGGCGGCCAGGTCGGCGTCCCCGTCGATCCGCCACACGGCACCCGCGGCCGAGGTCCGCTCCCACAGGTCGTCGGAGCCTGCCATCCGGCGCAGTTCGGGCAGCGCCGGCCGGGCCGCCGCCCCCACGCGCGCCAGCGTGTCGGCGGCCGCCCGCCGGCGGTGCCGACGCTCGCTCGTCAACTCCCGTATCAGCGCGGGCAGTACGACGTCCGGGTCCTCCTCCAGCGACCACAACGCCCCGGCGGCGGGTACGGCGAGTCCGGTGTCCAGAAGTCCTCGCAGCATCGGTATCGCCGCATGCTCCCCGAAGGTCCCCAGAGCGCGCACAGCTGACTCCACGACCGACTCCCGCAGCCGGACCCCGTCCGGTATGCCCTGCGCCAGCCGCAGCACCTCTGGAGCCGACTCCGCGTCCTTGAGCGCGGTGAGCGCCGTCAGCAGGGGTGTGGCCCGTTCGAAGAGCTCGGGGGAGTCGAGGGGGACGTCGCCGAGCCTTTCGCGCAGCGCCGGCGCGAGCGGGGCCGCGGCCGGACCCAGGTGGACGATCACCTGGCCCAGGTCGTCCGGGACGACCGGCCCGGCGAGCACCGCCGCCAGCTCCGGCACCGCCCGCGGATCGCCGGTCCTGGCCAGGGCCTTGAGCGGGCCGCCCAGGGTCGGCGCCCCGCGCTCCCACTGCCGTACCCACAGGTCGGGGCGGGAGAGCACGAGCGCGTGGAGGGCGTCCGCGGCCGGGGCGGCCAGACCGAAGAGATCGCCCAGGACGGAGAGCGCTGCATCGCGCAACCGGTCCTCCTCCGGAGACAGTTGGGCGCCGATCAGGGCCACGGGCTCGCGGTAGTCGGCCCGCCACTCGCGCAGCAGCCCCGCCGACATCCACACGGCGTTGCACCGGTCGGTCGCGTACGGGCTGGTCAACTGCCCTGTCAGCAGGGCGATCCGGTCGGCCACCCGGTCGCCGAGCGCGCTGTGCAGGGTCCGCAGCAGCTGGGAGCCCTCCTCGTCCGAGGGCCGCAGCCGCCGCAGCCGGCCCACGAGCGTGTCGGTGTCGGGGCGCGCGGATCGCCCCGGCAGGCACGGCCGGGTCTCGGACCGGTCGCGCAACAGCCGTACGACGGTGGGCACCAGGTCGGCCGGCAGCCGGTCGGGCGCACAGCTCGCGAGCTGGCCCAGCGCGGCCAGTCGCAGCCCGGGGCCGAACGGCGGCGCGCTCTGCGCCGTCAGCAGGTCCACCGCCGCGGCGGCCTGCGCGGGGTGGCGGCGGACGAAGATCCCGAGGCTCTCGGCCAGGGCGAGCAGGACCCGGTCGTCCCGCTCCACGGTGATCCGCTGCCGTAACAGGCCCAGCACCCGCTCCGGCCGGTCGACGAACCGCACGACCGCGCCCGCGGCCGCCCGACGCACTCCGGCGTCCGGATCCCCGGCCAGCCGCACGAACGCCTCGGCACCGGCCCGCACCGCGGTGCCCGCCCGCGTACTGGTCTCGTCCTCCCGGCCCTCGCCCTCCTGCCCGATGCTGACCAGCAGTTCGACCATCCCGCCCCGGTCCGCCACCTCGGCGCACTCCACGAGCACGAACAGGAACGGGATGCAGGCCAGCGTCGAGTCGTACACGTCTCCCTGGTGGTGCACCGCGCCGTACATCCCGTCGAGCGCGACCTCCCGCTCGGCCGGATCCGCGGAGGCGAGCCCCCGCAGCAGTCCGGGCACGTCCTCCGCGCTGCCGTACGCATGCCGCAGCGAGGCCCAGTCGACCTCGTCGATCCCCGTCAACACGTGTCCTCCCGAGGCGAAGTGCCAACTGATCGTGAGTCTGCACCACGCCACTGACAACGAAGCGGAATCGGGAGGTGACTCTGCGCCAATCGTCGAAGACGCCTGGGTCTCCGGCGCTCAGCAGTCTCCGGTGCTCAGTCTCCGGCGGGCAGCGCCCGGGTCAGGATCGTGTCGGCGTCGGCGGAGTCCGGCAGCGTGCCGAAGGCGTGCCCCCAGTCCCCGCCGAGCCGGGTCGCGCAGAACGCGTCGGCGACGGCGGGCGGGGCGTGCCGGACCAGGAGCGAGGCCTGCAGGGTCAGCGCCATCTGCTCCACCAGCCGTCGGGCACCCGCCTCGGAACCGGACGTCAACAGGCCTTCCAGCCGCACGATCGCGGCGTCCAGCCGGGTGTCCGCGCCCCGCGCCAGGGCGAGTTCGTCGAACAGGGCCTGCGCGGTACCGGGCTCGCGCCGGAGCGCCCGCAGCACGTCGAGGGCGTTGACGTTCCCCGAGCCCTCCCAGATCGACAGCAGCGGGGCCTCGCGGTAGTGCCGGGGCATGCCCGACTCCTCGACGTACCCATTGCCGCCGAGGCACTCCAGGGCCTCCGCGGTGAAGGCAGGCCCCCGCTTGGTCACCCAGTACTTGCCGACGGCGGTCGCGATCCGCCGGAACGCGGCCTCACCGGCGTCCCCGCGCACCGCACGGTCCGCGGCGCCCGCCAGCCGCAGTGTGAGCGTGGTGGCGGCCTCGGACTCCAGCGCGAGGTCGGCGAGGACGTTGCGCATCAACGGCTGGTCGACCAGCCGCGCCCCGAACGCGCTGCGATGGCGCACATGGTGGCCGGCCTCGACGAGCGTCTTGCGCATCAGGGTCGCCGACATCATCACGCAGTCCAGCCGCGTGCAGTTGACCATCTCGATGATCGTCTTGACGCCCCGCCCCTCGGGCCCGACCAGCCAGGCCACGGTCCCGTCGAACTCCGGCTCCGATGAGGCGTTGGACCGGTTGCCCAGCTTGTCCTTGAGCCGCTGGATGCGGAAGGTGTTGCGGGTCCCGTCCGGCAGGACCCGCGGCACCAGGAAGCACGACAGCCCCTCCGGAGCCTGCGCCAGCACCAGGAACACGTCGCACATCGGCGCCGAGGTGAACCACTTGTGCCCGCGCAGCTGGTAGACGCCGGGCTCGGAGGTCGGCCACGCCGTGGTGGTGTTCGTACGGACGTCCGAGCCGCCCTGCTTCTCGGTCATCCCCATCCCGGCGAGCAGGCCCCGCTTCTCGGTCGGCACCCGCAGGCCCGGGTCGTACTCCCGGCTGGTCAGCAGGGGTTCGTACACCTTCGAGAGCTCGGGCTGCGCACGCAGCGCGGGGACCGCCGCGTACGTCATCGACGTGGGACAGCCGTGCCCCGCCTCGGTGTGCCCCCACACCAACCCGCCCGCGGTACGCGCCACATGGGCGCCCGGCCGGTCCTCCGCCCAGGGCGTCGCCGCCAGCCCCGCCGCCACCGAGGCCCGCATGAGGTGGTGCCAGCTGGGGTGGAAGTCCACCTCGTCGACGCGATTGCCGTACCGGTCGTGCGTGTGCAGCACGGGCTCGTGGACGTTGGCCAGTTCGGCCCACTCCTGCGCCTCGACGCTGCCGGCCCGCAGCCCGAGCCGCCGGATGTCCTCCTCGGCCCACTCGGCGCCCTCCCGGCGCAGCCCCTCCATCAGGGCGGTGTCCTCGGAGGCGTCGTAGGGCGTCAGCGGAGGCGGCTGGTTGGTGACGGAGTGGGTGGCGTACTGCTGCGGCTGCGCGGGCGAGGGTGTCGTGGCCATACCGCCATGTTGCATCTTTTCTTCGGCCGTAGCAATGATGCAACAAGAAGAGCGCACGTAAGGTACGTGACCATGCCGATGAACGTGTCAGTGCAGCCCGGCGAGGTCGACCTGCGGCCGCTGTCCGCGCGGTCGGTCGTGCTGAGCCTGCTGCTGGGCGTGCACCCGCCGGAGCTCCCGGTCAAGGACCTGGTGCGCGCGGTGGAGCCGTTCGGTGTCGGCGGCTCCACGCTGCGTGCCGCGCTCAGCCGTATGGTCGCCGCCGGTGACCTGCGGCGCACGGACGCCGTCTATCGGCTCAGCGACCGGCTGCTGGCCCGTCAGCGCCGCCAGGACGACGCCGTGGACGCCCGCACGCGCGCGTGGCACGGCGACTGGGAGATGGTCGTCATCACGGCGACCGGTCGCGGCCCCGCCGAACGAGCGGTCCTGCGCGCCCGGCTGACCGGCCTGCGCCTCGCCGAACTCCGCGAGGGCGTCTGGCTGCGCCCCGCCAACCTCCTGCGCCCCCTCCCGGACGACCTGACCCCGGTGGCCCAGTCCTACACCGCCCGCCCCGGCCACCCCGCGCCCGAACTCGCCGCCTCCCTGTGGCCGTTGGACACCTGGGCGGCAGGCGCCCGCTCCCTGATGGCGCACATCGCCGAGACCGAGCTCCCCGCCGACCGCCTCACCGCCTTCGCGGCCGTCGTACGCCACCTGCTGGCCGATCCCGTCCTGCCCCCGCAACTCCTCCCCGCCGACTGGCCGGGAACGGCGCTGCGGGCCGAATACGCCGAGTACCAGCGGGAGATCGCCGGCTCCATCGGGGCGTGAGGCCGGGCGCGGCACGACGGCGGCCGTACGAAGCGCCGTGCGGGTGCGCTTCGTACGGCCGGGTTCACCGTGGGGGCCTACTTGTAGGTGATGTCCGAGGCGGCG
The DNA here is from genome assembly GCF_040643775.1 of Streptomyces sp. NPDC047081. Taxonomy (NCBI): domain Bacteria; kingdom Bacillati; phylum Actinomycetota; class Actinomycetes; order Kitasatosporales; family Streptomycetaceae; genus Streptomyces; species Streptomyces sp. NPDC047081. The sequence goes on from NZ_JBEYUY010000002.1 coordinate 46,318, forward strand.
TACTTGCAGTACGTCCCGTCGGGGCCCGAGCCGTTCGTCGGGGGCTCCGCGCCCGTGTTGTTCCCGATGTACTTCTGGCAGGGCACGATCTTCTTGCTGCTGTCCCCGACGATGGTGATCTTCTTCAGGGTCGCGCTGTCGCCGTAGTTGGTGTTGATGCCGACGAGCGCGCTGCCCTTGTAGGTCGCCTCGATGGTGTTGAGGTTGATCGTGCGCTTGTACTGCGTGCTGCAGTTGCCGCACGAGCGGACCAGCTTGCCGAAGTTCTGCACCGCGAAGTTGGAGATGTTCAGCGTGCCGGCGCCGTTGAACTGGAACACCTTGTCGCTGGCTTCCTTCGCGCCACCGCCGGAGACGGTGTAGACGTTGGACGACGAGGAGCCCCGGAAGGTCGCCGCGTCCTCGCCGACGTCCTCCCACCACACGTTCTGCAGCGTGCAGCTGCCCTCGCAGTGGATGCCGTCGGCGGCGGGCGCCCCGATGATGACGTTCTTCAGGACCGCGCCCGGGGCCAGGTCCAGGATCGGGTCCTGGTCCTCGTTCTGGCCGCCGCTGCCGAGGTCGCCGCTGCCGTAGAGGCGCTTCATCCCGTAGTCCTTGGTGCCGGAGACCGAGATGGTCGCGGTGACGGCCTGGCTGCCGTTCGCGGTGGGCCAGGTGGCGGCGCTCGCCGGGGACACTCCCTCTGTCATGATCATGACAGAAGTGAGTCCGAGTGCGGCCAGGCCTCCGGCCAGTGCGCGCGCACGCGTGCGTGCTGGTGAAGTCATGTCCCGATGCCTTCTTCCGGTGGGGGGTGGGTCAGAGCTTGCCGGTGCCCGCGCCGGCGGTCACCGAGGCGACCACGGACGAGGCGGGCTCGGCGGTGTAGCTGTAGGGCGGGCTGGTGAAGGTGCCGACCTGCGAGATCTCGGTGGCGGCTCCGCCGAGGTCGTTTCCGGACAGGTTGGCGTAGCCGTCCACGTCGCTGTCGCGGTTGGTGGTGACGGCGACCTCGGTGCTGCGGAAGACGTTGTTCTGGACGAACATCTGCGCGCCCATCCGCGAGTGCACGGCCGTCTCGGCGCCCACGACGTAGTTGTCGTAGAAGTGCCCGGTGCCGAACCGCAGGCTGGGGATGCGGGAGTTGACGTTGTCGAACCAGTTGTGGTGGTACGTCACCCGCAGATGCCCGGTGTCCTCGCTCGCGTTGTTGTCGCTGTGACCGACGAGGGAGCCCTTGAAGTGGTCCTTGAAGACGTTCCAGGACACGGTGACGTAGTCGGAGGCGTGGGTGATGTCGACCAGGCCGTCGTAGTAGTCCTTGTCGTGGTCACGGTCGGACGACAGGGTGTTGTGGTCGAGCCAGACCTTCGTCGACTTCTGCACCGTGATCGCGTCCGTGCCGACCGCCTTGCTGATGTTCAGGTTGCGGACGATCACGTTGGTCGCGTTCTTCAGCCGCAGCCCGCCGCCGGTGAACCCGGACGACGAACCGACGCCCAGCACCGTCGTGTTGGAGCCGATGTCCACCTGGCCGCTCAGCGAGATCAGACCGCTCACCTTCACGACCTTGGCGGTGCTGCCGGTCACCGCCGTCTTGAAGGCGGCCAGTGTCGACACGGTGGTCGCCGTGGCGCTGCCGCCGCCGGTCGTTCCGGCGCCGAACCCGACCGGCGAGGACTCGGCCGCGCCGGCGGACTGGGGGAGGGCGAGGACGGCGACCGTCGCCAGTGCCGCCGCGACGGCCGCCACCGTCGTGCTTCGTTGCGCCTGTGTACGTGGGGGGCGAGTACGCATGCGGGTGCGTCCCTTCGGGAGGTCTTACTTGGTCGTATACGTGAACGATGTGCGCCATGTTGAACTCCACGCGTGAGCACAGGGCCCGATCTGTCCCCTGTCGGTCACGGTGCTGAACGGAACGTAGAGGGTAAGCGCTTTCTGGTCAACGCTTCGCGCAGAACGCTTTTCGTCGGTCCAGGTGAGCGGCAAGGGCTGTCCGAATCCATGCGAGGCGGTGCTGTGGGAGCGCTTCCATGGCGGTCGTGTCCATGCCACCATGCGGGCTGGGCGCTTCCCCTTTCCGGGAGATTCCCGAGAAATTCCGGACGGCTTCCGAAAAGGGCCGAGCCTCCCGAGCAAGCCGACAACCCCGCCGAGAAAGGGGCAAGGACGTGTCCACCCGCACCCGTACGACCCCGAGGAGACCGCTGCGCACGGTGCTCCTGGCACTGGTCGGCGCACTGGTGCCGCTGCTCGCCGCGGTCACCCTCACCGCACCCCCGGCCGCCGCCGCGCGAGCCGCCGTCCCCACCGCGACCCTCACCGAGGTCACCGACTTCGGAACCAACCCCAGCAACCTCCAGATGTACCTCTACGTGCCGGACAGCGTGACCGCGCACCCCGCGGTCGTCGTGGCCGTGCACTACTGCACCGGCTCCGGACCGGCCATGTACAACGGCACCGAATGGGCCCAACTCGCCGACACCTACGGCTTCGTGGTGATCTACCCCTCGGTCACCCGGGCCAGCAAGTGCTTCGACGTCTCCTCGCCGCAGGCCCTCAAGCGCGGCGGCGGCAGCGACCCGGTCGGCATCAAGTCGATGATCGACTGGGTGACCCGCACGTACGGCGCGGACACCGCGAGGATCTACGCCACCGGGATCTCGTCCGGCGCGATGATGACCAACGTCCTGCTCGGCGACTACCCGGACGTCTTCGCGGCCGGCGCCGCCTTCTCCGGCGTCCCCTTCGGCTGCTTCGCCACCAGCGACGGCTCCGAGTGGAACAGCGCCTGCGCGAACGGGACGATCACCCACACACCGAAGGAGTGGGGCGACCTGGTGCGCGCCGCCTACCCCGGCTACACCGGCCCGCGCCCCCGGATGCAGCTGTGGCACGGCACGGAGGACGCGACACTGCGCTACCCGAACTTCGGCGAGGAGATCAAGCAGTGGACCGACGTCCTCGGCGTCGGCCAGACCCCGGCCGCCACGGACTCGCCCGCCTCCGGCTGGACCCGCACGCGGTACGGCGCCACCGGTGACCGGGCTCCCGTCGAGGCCATCAGCCTCCAGGGCGTCGGCCACAACCTCTACACCTACGGCATGGCCTCCCGCGCGCTCACCTTCTTCGGCCTCGACAGCTCCGGCCCCGCACCCCAGCCGCAGCCCGGCGGCTGCAAGGTGAGCATCACCACCAACGCCTGGAACACCGGCCTGACCGCCTCCGTGACCATCACCAACACCGGCACGACCACGGTCAACGGATGGCAGCTCGGCTTCACGCTGCCCGTCGGGCAGGCCATCACCAACGGCTGGGGCGCGACCTACGCGCCGGCCTCCGGGGCGGTGACGGCCACGAACGCCTCGTACGACGCCACGATCGCCCCGAACGCGAGCGTCAGCATCGGCTACCAGGCGAACCACACCGGCAACAGCGCGGCGCCGGGCGCCTTCACGCTCAACGGGACGACCTGCACGACGAGTTGACGTCCACCTGCGGCGCGGCGGCCTCCCCCGTCGCGCCGCCCCCGTATTGCCCACCTCATCCCCGGATGACGCAGCGCTGAACGGGAACCCGGCGAGTCCGGCAGGCGATGTCGTACGGAACGAGGACAGTCATGGCTCGGCAGGAGGAACGGTCGTCGTCGACCACCTTTCCGGCGCCGCTGCGGAACGCGGCCTCGGCGTTGCAAAGGGTGCCCGGCGCGGGAATGGTGAGCAGGGCCGCCGAGGGCGCCCTGGCCAAGGTCGGCGCGGTGTCTCCGCGGGGCCGGCGACTCGCCGTGTACGCGGGGGCGGGCGTCCTGGGCGTCGCCGGCATCGTCGAGTGGCCGGTCGCCATCACGGGCGCGGCGGTGGCGTGGCTGACCCAGCCGCGGCGCGAGCACCCGCAGCAGTTGGAGGATGGGATCCCGGCAGGCGGCGGGGCGATGGGCACGCCGGTCGGAGCCGAGCCGACGACGACCGTCGCGGTGCCGCCGACGCCGCTCGGCTCGAAGCCGGGTGCTCCTGGCGGGGCTGCGGAGGACCGCGGCGGAGGCTCGACTTCGCACGGCTCGGCGCCGATGACCGCCGGCGGGGCACCGTTGCCCCAGCTGGAGGAGACGGTCCAACGCCTGGCCGCCGCCCGTCACGAAAAGGAATCCCGCGCTCCCACATTTGGGCAAGTTGCAGAATAGCTGCCGATATTTGGGACATCGCGATGCGCCTGTAACGCGATGGCAGGCGCATTGCGCTGAGTAATACGGAACTGTCTCCGAAAATGCTCAGCCAGATTGGATTCCCGTGAGCAATACCGACCCGATCCCCACCCCCCACGCCTACCGCCCGCCCCGGGACACCGCCCGGCGGACCGCCCTGACCGTGCAGACCATCGCCGACGTCGCGGCCGGTTTCCTGGTCCTGTGGATCCTTCTCGACCTGCTCGGCGCGAACGAGGGCAATGTCTTCGTCGAGTTCGTGCACGCCGTCGCCGGCTGGCTGGCCGGATGGTCACAGGATATTTTCACCATGGACACAGAAAGCCTCCGCGTCCTCCTCAATTACGGTCTGCCGGCCGTGATTTATTTGGCGGTCGGCCATGGAGCAGCTGCACGGATCGGGCGGGCATGAATTCGAGCGAGAACGAAAATCTTCCGGTGTACGACAGTCTCGTACGCGAACGCGGAGACGTGGTGACCGAGGCGCGCGTGGTCGCCGAGCAGGCGCAGCACCAGGCGCGCCAGGCGCTCGACGGCCACCACTGGGCCGAGCGGGAGGCGCGCCCTCCGGCGAGCTAGACGGACCGGTGGTACTGGTCCGGCACGTGCACGTCCCCGCCGAGCTCACGGGCCGCGGTCCGCGCCCAGGAGGGGTTGCGCAGCAGCTCGCGGCCGAGCAGCACCGCGTCCGCGTCGCCGTTGGCGAGGATCTTCTCGGCCTGTTCGACGTCGGTGATCAGCCCCACGGCCGCGACCGGCAGCGAGGTCTCGGCCTTCACCCGGGCCGCGAACGGCACCTGGTAGCCGGGCCCGGTGGGGATGCGTACGCCCGGGGCGTTGCCGCCGGTGGAGACGTCGAGCAGGTCGATGCCGTGGGCCTGGAGCTCGGCGGCGAAGCGGACGGTGTCGTCGGCGGTCCAGCCGCCGTCCTCCAGCCAGTCGGTCGCGGAGATCCGGAAGAACAGCGGCTTGTCGTCCGGCCACACCTCACGCACGGCGTCCACGACCTCCAGGGCGAAGCGGACGCGGTTCTCGTACGAGCCGCCGTAGGCGTCGGTGCGGTGGTTGGAGTGCGGTGAGAGGAACTCGTTGATCAGGTAACCGTGGGCACCGTGGATCTCGGCGACCTCGAAGCCCGCGGCGAGGGCACGACGGGCGGCATCGGCGAACTGGCCGACGACCTCCCGGATCTGATCGACCGTCAGCTCGGCGGGCACCTGGTGCCCGGCGTCGAAGGCGAGCGCGCTCGGCGCGACCCCCTGCCACCCGCCGGCCTCCGGACCGAGCGGCGCCCCGCCCTTCCAGGGCTGGTCGGTCGAAGCTTTGCGGCCCGCGTGGGCCAACTGGATCCCGGGGACCGTCCCCTGCGAGACGAGGAACCGCGTGATCCGGCGGAACGCCTCGACCTGGGTGTCGTTCCAGATCCCGAGGTCGTACGGCGAGATCCGGCCCTCGGGCGACACGGCCGTGGCCTCGGTCAGGATCAGGCCCGTGCCGCCGGCCGCGCGGGCCGCGAGGTGCGCGAAGTGCCAGTCGTTCGCGGTGCCGGTCCCGGGCCCCTCGGCCTCGGCCGAGTACTGGCACATCGGGGCCATCCAGACCCGGTTCGGGATGGTCACATCGCGCAGGGTGAAGGGCTGGAAGAGGGCGCTCATCGGAAGCTGCTCCGTTCTCGCGGGACCGTGGGACGGCTCGTACGATAGGCATCGTAGTACGTCGAATGTCAAACTACGACGCCTCTCGTACAATGGCCCCGTGAGTACCGCCCCCGCCCCCAGCAGCCGCGACCTGCAGCACCCCGCGAGCGCGGACATCCGGCTGGAAGCCGTGCTGCACGCGCTCTCCGACCCGATGCGGCTGCAGATCGTGCGTGAGCTCGCCGCCGGCCGCGACGAGCTCACGTGTTCGCAGTTCGCCCTGCCGGTGACCAAGTCCACGAGCACACACCACTTCCGGGTGCTGCGCGAGGCGGGGGTGATCCGGCAGTGCTACCGGGGCACGGCCAAGATGAACGGCCTGCGGCGGGACGAGCTAGACGACCTCTTCCCGGGACTGCTCGGCGCCCTTCTCGCCGCCGCCGACCGGCAGGCCGTCCGCCTCGGGGAGGGCTGAACCGGCCTTCGAGGGAAGGTGGTTGAAGAGCAGGTTCAGTACGATCGCGGTGAGGCAGCCGGCGCTGATGCCGCTGTTCATCACCGTCTGGAACCAGTCCGGGAACTTCTCGTAGACCGTCGGTACCCCGACCGGCAGCATGCCGACCGCCACCGACACCGCCACCACCGTGAGGTTGTGGTTGTCCTTGAAGTCCACCTGGGCCAGGGTGCGCAGACCGCTCGCGGCCACCGTCCCGAACATCACCAGACCCGCGCCGCCGAGCACCGGCGCCGGTATCGCCGCGACCACCGCACCCAGCTTGGGCAGCAGGCCGAGCAGGACCAGGATCCCGCCCGCCGTGGCCACCACCCAGCGGCTGCGCACCCGGGTCATGCCGACCAGGCCCACGTTCTGCGCGTACGCCGTGTACGGGAAGGTGTTGAAGACGCCACCCAGCACGGTCGACAGGCCGTCGGCACGCAGACCGTCGGCCAGCGAGCGCGGCTCGACCTTGCGGCCGGTCATCTCACCGACCGCGATCAGGTCACCGGTCGTCTCGGTCATCGTCACCAGCGCCACGACCAGCATCGAGATGATCGCCGAGGCGTGGAAGCTGGGCGCCCCGAAGTGGAACGGCGTGCTGATGCCCAGCCAGTCGGCGTCGCCGACCCCGTCGAAGTCCGTGAACCCGAAGGGCACCGCCACCGCCAGGCCCACCCCGATGCCGATCAGTACCGCGATCCGGCTCAGGAGCGCCGGCGCGAACCGCTGCACACCCAGCACCACCAGCAGGACGAACCCGGCCAGCGCGAGGTTCTTCGGCTCCCCGAAGTCCTTCGAACCGGCGCCGCCCGCCGCCCAGTTGCCCGCGACCGGCAGCAGTGAGATCCCGATGATCAGGATGACAGTGCCGGTGACCAGCGGCGGGAAGAACCGCAGCAGCCTCCCGAACACCGGCGCCAGCAGCACGATCGCGAGCCCCGCGACGATCACCGAGCCGTAGATCGCGGGCAGTCCGCCGCCCGTCGTCCCGATCAGCACCATCGGCGAAACCGCCGCGAACGTACAGCCCTGCATGATCGGCAGCCGCACGCCGAACCGCCAGAAGCCAACGCACTGGATGAGCGTGGCGATACCGCACACCAGCAGATCGGCGGTGATCAGATACGCCAGGTCCGCGGGCGACAGCTTCATCGCACCGCCCACGATCAGCGGCACGGCCACCGCACCCGCGTACATCGCGAGCACGTGCTGCAGACCGAAGGCGGCCAACTGCCGTACGGGTGGGACCTCGTCGACGGGATGGACGGGAGCGGGTGTGGCCATGGGGACTCCAGAGCGGCGGCGGGGGGTGACATCCGAACAGAACGAGACCGTAAGGGCCTTAAACATTTTGTTGATTTCCGGATTGTTGCCGCTGTGTGTACTGCCCACTCGACGACGATCGACTCTGCTAGGAGGCCGTCGCCCGCGCCGCCGCCAGCAGCGACTCCCAGTCCGCCAGCTTGACCACGCTCCGCCCGAGCGACGCCCCGAGCATGGCCTCGGCCCGCTCGATCGCCTGCCATCCGGCCCACTGAACCGGCTCGATCCCCGCCGCCCGCAGCGCCTTGACCGGATCCTCCGGCAGTTCCCTTCGCGCGAGTACGGAGGCGTCCTCCAGCAGCGAGGTCACCGTCTCCTTGGCGTCCGGCCGGTTGGTGCCGATCACACCCGTCGGGCCGCGCTTGATCCAGCCGGCCACGTACTCGCCCGGGATCGTGAAGCAGCCGTGCAGGACCCGGCCCTGCACGTGCGGCACGGTGCCGGTCTCCTCGTCGAACGGCAGCCCCTCCAGCGGGACTCCGCGATAGCCCACCGAACGCAGCACCAACTGCGCCTCGACGGTCTCGTACCGCCCCGTGCCGCGCACCCCGCCGCGCCCGTCGGGCTCCGTGCGCTCGAACAGCACCGCGCCCACCCGTCCGCCGTCCTCGAGCAGTTCGACCGGTCGCAGGAAGAAGCGCAGCCAGATGGAGCGGGCCGCGCCCGGGGCGCCGGCCCCGCCCCAGCCGCGCAGCACCTCCACGTTGCGCCGCTGTACCGCGGGCAGCGAGGAGGGGTCGGTGTAGGCCGGGTCGATGGCCAACTCGTCCGGATCCACCACGAGTTCGGTCTCCGGCAGTCCGCCCAGCTCGCGCAGCTCCTTGGTCGTGAAGCGGGCCTGGGACGGGCCGCGCCGGGCCACCATGTGGATGTCGGTCACCGGGCTCGCGGACAGCGCGCTGAGCGCGGCCTGCGGCATGTCGGTGGGGCTCAGCTCGGCCGCGCCGCGGGCCAGCATGCGGGTGACGTCCACCGCGACGTTCCCGGCGCCGATCACCACGGCCGAGCGGGTGCCGCGGACGAAGGCGTCGTCGACGGCGTCCGGATGGGCGCTGTACCAGGACACGAACTGGGTCGCCGACCAGCTGCCCGGCAGGTCCTCGCCGGGGATCCCGAGGTGCCGGTCGGTGGCCGCGCCCACGCAGTACACGACCGCGTGGTACAGCTCCCGCAGCCGCTCGGTCGGCAGCCCGCCGGGGCCCACCTGGACGCCGCCGAGGAACCGCACCCGCTCGTGCTCCAGGACCGTCCGCAGGTTGCTCTGCAGGGACTTGATCTTCTCGTGGTCCGGCGCGACCCCGTAGCGCACCAGGCCGTACGGGCACGGCAGCCGGTCCAGGACGTCGACGTGCACCCCGGGGTCGAGCTGGACGAGGTTCTGGGCGGTGTAGACCCCGCTCGGCCCGGAGCCGACGACGGCGACACGCAGCACGGGGAACCCCTTACGGCAGGAGATCGCTGACGCCACCAATATCGCACCGCGGGTGCTGGCCCGACAGTGTGTCGGCGCGCCGCACCTGTGCGTGTCCGTTCGTATGGAATGTGATCATGCGGTTACGTTGCGTGTGTGCTAGAAGCATCCTTTCTTAATCTTTCTGATCGTTGTCCGACGGACGGCACGGTGTCCGTGTGGCCCGCGTGGGAAGTACAGGAGGGCGCGGGCGCGGTCACGACGGCCTGGTTCACCGTCCGGCTGGCGTTCCCCGACGGCGCCCGGGTCGACGCCCTCGCCGTGGTCGGCGAGGGGAGCGTCTCCCTGGAGGACGTCCGGGCCCAGCCCGCGCTGTCCCTGGACGACCTGGCCCTGCTCGCGGATTGGATCGAGGACCCGCTCTTCGAGGCGTGCGGCCTCGGCGAGGAGGCGTCCGAGGAGGCCGAGGGGGAGACGGGCTCGCGGCGTGCCCGTCCCGCCTGGCCGCGGGGCATCGAGGGCCGTTGGCTCGTCGCGCAGGAGTACCGGGCCGCACAGGAAGAGGGCGTCGATCCGGTCCTCGCGGTGATGTGCGCGACGGGACACAGCCGCCGCAAGTCGCTCAGGCTCATCTCGCAGGCGCGGGACGCGGGATTCCTGACGCCACGTCACGCACGCCGCTGACAAAGGGCGTTGAGGCCGCCGACGGTCACAGCAGGTCGCGCATCCTGCCGATCTCGCTCGTCTGCTGGGCGACCACGTCGTCGGCCATCTCCTCGATCAGGATGTTGTTGCCCTGTGCCTTCACCTCGGTCGCCATGGTGATCGCGCCCTCGTGATGGGTGATCATCAGGGTGAGAAAGAGCTGGTCGAAGGCCTTTCCCTCGGCCGCGCGCAACTTCTTCAGCTGGGCGTCCGTCGCCATGCCGGGCATGCTCGCGTGATCGTGGCCATCGGCCTTCTCGCTCTTGCCGTTGGTCTTCAACCAGCCCTGCATGGCCTTGATTTCGGGCCCCTGCGCGGCGGCGATGCGCTCGGCCAGCCGCTTCACCTGCCCCGACTCGGCGCGGTCCGGGGCGAGTTCGGTCATCTCCAGGGCCTGGGTGTGGTGCTCGATCATCTTGCGGGCGTAGGAGACGTCCGCCGAATTGGGGGCGTCGTCCTCGGCGCGCTGCTCGGTGGCGTCGGCGGCGGAAAGTGTCCGGTTCTCCTCGCCCGGCTTCCCCGGCGCGATCACCGAAGGCCCGCTCACCGCAGGTGAGTTGGCCTCGGCGTTCGAGTCGCAACCCGTCAGTGCGACCAACGCCGCGGTGGCCAGTGCCGCCGCGGCCAGGGCTCTCCATGACCGGCCGAAAACCTTCATTGCGAGTTCGTTGCCCTCTGTTGATCTGTGCATGGTGAAGACGATACTGCGGTGATGCGTGAACCGTTCCGCCACGAACGGAACAAGGGAGGAAACAGTGACCCTGTTGAACCAGCTCCGAACGCGACGCAGACGCCTGGGAGTTGCCGCCGCCGCGGCCGGGCTCCTGGCCGCACTGCTGACCGCCGGACCGGCGGCCGCGACCCCCGACCCCGGGGACGCCCCGGCCACCGGCAAGGAGGTGTCGAAGAGCGCCCGGGCCGAGGCGGCCGAGGCCATCGCGAGCGGCGAGATACCCGGCCAGGACCAGATCGTCCACTCCGCCAACATCGAACCCCTGGTCAACATCCCCAAGGACGCCCTCGCCGGCACCAATTCGGACCTCGCCTTCCAGGGCAGGTACGCCTTCGCCGGCAACTACGACGGCTTCCGTGTCTTCGACATCAGCAACCCCGGCGCGCCGAAGACGGTCGCCCAAGTCCTGTGCCCCGGCTCGCAGAACGACATCTCCGTCTCCGGTGACCTGCTCTTCCTGTCCACCGACTCCTCGCGCACCGACAGCAGTTGCAACAGCACCACGCAGCCCGCTACCGAGAAGTCGTCCTGGGAGGGCATGAAGGTCTTCGACATCAGCGACAAGAAGAACCCCAAGTACGTCGCCGCCGTCGAGACCGCCTGCGGCTCGCACACCCACTCGCTGGTGCCGGAGCGCCGTAACGTCTACATCTACGTCTCCTCGTACTCGCCCAGCGCCACCTACCCGGACTGCCAGCCGCCGCACGACGGCATCTCCGTCATCAAGGTGCCGCGCAGTCACCCGGAGCAGGCGGCCGTGGTGAACTTCCCGGTGCTCTTCCCGGGCGAAGGACCCGACGGCGGCGGCAACCCGGGCTCGCCCACCAACCCGGGCGTCTCCAAGACCACCGGCTGCCACGACATCACCGTGCTGCCCTCGAAGGACCTGGCCGCAGGGGCCTGCATGGGCGACGGCATCCTGCTCTCCATCAAGGACCCCGAGCACCCGAAGGTCATCGACCAGGTCCAGGACAACGTCAACTTCGCGTTCTGGCACTCGGCGACCTTCAACCAGAAGGCCGACAAGGTCGTGTTCACCGACGAGCTGGGCGGCGGCGGTGCGGCCACCTGCAACGCGGCGATCGGTCCGAACCGGGGTGCCGACGGCATCTACGACATCGTTGGCAAGGGCGACAAGCGCAAGCTCGTCTTCCGCAGCTACTACAAGATCCCGCGCCACCAGGCCGACACGGAGAACTGCGTCGCCCACAACGGCTCGCTGATCCCGGTCAAGGGCAAGGACATCATGGTCCAGGCCTGGTACCAAGGGGGCGTCTCCGTCTGGGAGTTCACCGACTCCGCCAAGCCGAAGGAGATCGCCTACTTCGAGCGCGGCCCGCTGTCCACCGACACCCTGCAGGTCGGCGGTGCCTGGTCGGCGTACTACTACAACGGCTACATCTACTCGAACGACATCGCCAAGGGCTTCGACGTCCTGAAGCTCACCGACCGGCGCACCGATCCGGCGAAGCGGGTACGGCTGGACGAGCTCAACGTCCAGACCCAGCCGGACTACTTCGACTGACCGGGCTCGACGGCCGGTTCGGTGACCGGCCGGGCGGTCTGGGCGGCGGGTTCCGATTCGTCGCCGGTCGCGAAGAAGCGTGACAGATCCATCCGGTGTGTCCCGTCGGCCGCCAGTACGGCGTCCGGCGGGACGCCCATCGCCGGGTCCAGCCGGTACCGCTTGAACAGCTCGGCGCGCAGGGTCGTGATCGGCATCGGCACGTTCGGCAGCACCATCGCGTAGACGGCGCCCATCAGCAGCGAGCGCAGCATCGGGTAGTCGCTGTCGACATCCCGCGAACCGTGCCGGGCGACGGTGTCCCGCAGCAGCTCGGCCAGCCGCTTCTGCTCCGGGCACTGCACGAAGCCCTCCGCCTGCAGCAGCCCCGCCATGTGCTGGCGCATCAGCACGGGCCGGTCCCGGGCCAGCCCCAGGATCGCGTCGATGGCCCGGGCCATCCGCTCCCGCCCGTCCTGCGTCGGCGGCTCGCTCTCCAGCGCCTCCTCCAGCGAGCGGTGCATCAGCCGGTGCACGGCGGACTGCACGAGCTGCCGCTTTCCGGGGAAGTAGTACGACACCAGGCCGCGCGCCGAGCCCGCCCGGTCCGCGATGTCGGCGAGCGTCGTCGCCTCGTACCCGCGCTCGCTCACCAGCTCGACGGCCGCCTGCAGGAGCCGCTCGCGGGAACGTCTCCGCAACTCTTCATTGACCGAGGCGCTGCGCGGGGACATGCTGTAACTCCGTCGTTGACTGGCTGCCAGCCAACTATACTCGGCGGGGCCGCGCCAAGGCCCCGAAGGGCCTGGTGGGGGCTGCCGTCCGTCTGGGGCGACGCGGGGGATCGTCTCAGGCGGGCGGTCTTCCCGACCCGAAGGTGTCCTCAGGCGACCACCACGGGATCTCCACATCACCTCGCAGCGCGGCCCGGGCGTCCCTAGAGTGGCTGTGGTGCCGAGCCGAGGAGCGTGCGGAGATGGAGCAGGACCAGCAGATCCTGGCCAGGATCACGGCGATGGTCGAGGACGAGCGCAAGCTGCGGGAGTCCCTGGCGGCCGGTGACATCGACAGCACGACGGAACACCAGCGGCTCGGCGAACTGGAACGCGAGCTCGACCAGTGCTGGGACCTGCTGCGGCAGCGGCGCGCGAAGACGGAGTTCGGGGAGAACCCGGACGAGGCGCGGGTACGGCCGTCTTCGCAGGTGGAAGGGTATCTGGAGTAGGCGCCGGGGCCGGGGGCGGCGGGTCAGCCGACCAGGTCCAGCACCGGCCGCAGCGCGTCCGGCCGCTCCAGCACGGGCAGATGCCGTACGAGATGGAACCGGCACCCGAGCGCCACCGCGCCGCCGTCCGCCTCCGCGCTGTCACCGACCATCAGGGCGTCGCGCGGCTCGACGTCCAGCGCCGCGCAGGCCGTCGCGAACAGCCGTGGGTCGGGCTTCTGGATGCCGTGTTCGTACGACAGGACGTACGCGTCGACGAAACGGTCCAGGCCGTGCGCCTCGAAGACGGGGCGTGGATCCCAGCCGATGTTGCTGACCACACCGATGCCGAGACCGCGCTCGCTGAGCCCGCGCAGCACCTCGACGGCATCCGGGTACGGCGCCCAGGCGGCCGGCGTCATGTGCCGCGCGTACAGCGCGTCGTGCAAGTCGGCGCGGGGAAGCGGCACTTGACGCGACAGCCCGGTATAGGCGGCCCGATGCGCCTCGGCACTCTCGTCCCGCACCCGCCACAACTCGACGAGCCCTTGGGGCAACCGCTCCGGAAACACCCCACCCGGCTGCGCCCCGGCCACCTCCAGCCCCTTCGCGGCCTGCACCAACTCCGGCTCCGGCAGCACGATCCCGGCATCATCGAGCACGGCCCGCAACCAGGCCTCGGTGGACTCGATACGAAAGAGGGTGCCGGAGAAATCGAAGAGGACGGCGCGCATGGGTGGATCTTATGGTCCCCATCGCCGGTGGACCAGCACGGCCAGCGTCACCACCATCGCCCCCAGCAGCCAGCCGCCCACCACGTCGGACGGCCAGTGCACGCCCAGCCAGACGCGGGTCAGGCCGACGCCGGTCGCCGAGATCGCGGCCAGCCACAGGGTCGTGCGGCGCAGGGGGCGGGGCGCGTCGTAGTGGTGGACGAGCCATACGACGGCGCCGCAGACGATCGTCGCCGTCATGGCGTGGCCGGAGGGGTAGGCCGCGTAGTGGGCCGTGTCGACGGGGTCGGGCCAGGTCGGGCGGGGACGGTCGAGGGCGGCCTTGAGGGATTGCTGGAGGACGTTGCCGAGCGTGACCGTGGCCGCCAGCCACAGGGCCGTCCACCACGCCGCGTGCCGCCAGAGCAGCCACACCACGACCAGCGAGGTCAGCAGGCGCATGGTCCAGGGGTCCCAGACCCAGTCCGTCAGGATGCGGAACGTGTGCGTGAGGCCCGGCTCGTCGACGGCCCAGCGGTGGGTGGTGCGGGCGACATCGCCGTCGAGGCTGATCAGGGGGTGCCACTCGGCCGCGACCAGGATGAGCAGAAGGAGCGAGGCGGCGGCCAGGGCGGCTGCGGCGCGGGCGGTGATGCGGTGGCCCGGCGGGTGGGGCGGGGAGTCGACGGGCGGGGTGTGCATACAGTGATCCTCGCCGACCGGTGGGGTGCGAGGCGAATGCCGGGGTGGGGGAGGGGGTTCCCGCCGGACCTGGGCATGACGCACCCTGCGGCTACCCCAGCGCCCGCAACCCCGGCACGAACGCCACCAGCACCGGCACCACCGGTACCAGCGTCGCCGTCGCCGTCAGGCCCAGGCGGCGGGCCGGCGTGAGGCGGGCCGGCGGAGTGAGGAGGCGGTGGACCCGTTGGGTCACGTGGGTCCGGGTGGTGGGGGAGGGGCCGAACACGCCCCGGTCCTCGTTGAGTTCGACCAGCGCCAGCGCGGTCGTCAGGCGCCCGTGCCGACGGGACGCCGTGTCGTCCGCCGCCAGTTCCACCAGCCGGTGCATCTCGTCCCGGAACGCCGCGAACACCGGCACCTGCGGAAACCCACCCGCCAGCGCGCCCGAACAGTGCAGCAGCCAGTCGTGCCGAGCCCGCGCGTGCCCCTGCTCGTGCGCGAGTACGGCATCCAGCTGCCGCCCCTTCAAGCGCCGCAACGCCTCCGTCGTCACCACAAGTTGGGGCGCGGACCCCGGCAGCCACCACGCGTCCGCCCGCTCGCCCTCCAGCACGACCAGCCGCCCGCCCACCGCCTCCTCGCCGGGCAACAGCGGTGCGCGGACGAGGAGTTCGGCCCGCCGCTGCCGACGGCCCGCACGCGCCCGTACGACCTCCCGGACCAGCATCGCCCCGCTCCACAACCCGGCGCACGCCAGCGTCACCGCGGTCGCCGCCGCCCAAGGGCCGGTCCCCCGCAGGGCATACGCCTCCACGACCGCGTGCGGTGCCGAGGCGAAGACATGCCCGCGCACCGCCTGCCAGGCCGCCGCCGCGCTCAGCGTCATGGACAGCGCACAGCACAGCAGTACGGCCGCCACCACGCACTGCCACACCCACAGCGCGACCACCGGTTCATGGTCCGGCCAGTCGGCCCGGGCGAGCAGCCGAGGGGCGACCACGGCGGTCAGCGCGCCGAGCAGCAACAGTGCCGCGGGGACCATCATGGCGATCACCCTATGAGCGCGGCGCCCGCCGGGGCACGGGCCGTCGCGGCAAAGTGACGCAAGCAACGGTTGCCCGTGGCGTACGACCGTTCAGAGCGTGATCAGCATCGCCACCATCGCGATCCCCATCGACAGCCGGCACGCCCGCGCCAGCTCCGGCCGGTCGCCCCAGGCCACGGCCCCGCCACCCGCGGCCACCGGTATCAGCCGGGCGCCGGACGACAGCACGTAGACCGTGAAGTAGAGCAGCAACGCTCCGGTCAGGAAGGGGATTCCGGAGGGGGAGCCGTGGCCCGCGTGGTGTGCGGGGGAGGCGGCCATCACGATCGCCATGTAGACCATGGCCGAGGTGCCGACCAGGTGGTGCAGGTGGTGGGGGCTGGTCCGCGCCGACCACAGGGCGCGCAGGGTGGCCGCGCCGAACAGCGCTGCATACCCGGGCCAGGCCCACGACGGCGGACTGAACACCGCGGCCGGTACGGCCATGGCGGCCATCCCGAAGCCCATCAGCGCCTCGCCGCCCGCGGAACGGCGCTGCTCCTCGACCGTGCTGCGCATCCGCAGCAGACAGTAGGCGCCGGTCGCCGCACACAGCGCGACCAGCAGCCAGCCGGGCGAAGCCGGTCCGTGCACACGCACCTCCCCGCTCAACGGTGTCGACAGTCCGTCGATGCCCCGGCGACGCGGTGCGCACGCGAGCGCAAGGGTGTACACGGGGAGCATTCGAGGGGGCACGGGAGGTGAGGGGCGTGGGCGCCTCGGGTGTGGGGGATTCCCCGGAAGTCCTTTACGAGTAAAACACCTGCTAATGTTATGTCACATGACACTGGACAGGACCCCGGCCCCCACCACCCCACGCCCCCGCCGCCTCCCCCTCACCACCCCCCTCCACCTGGGCCGCCCGTCCGACATCTGGTTCAAGCCCGCCCTGAGCGTCGTCGCCTCGGTCGCCCCACCCAACCTCACGCTCCTCGCCCTCGGCCGGCTCGACCTGGCGATGTACACGATGGCCGGCTCCCTGTGCGCCCTCTACGCCCACAACCGCCCCTACGCCGCCCGGGCCCGCACCCTGGCCGGGGTGATCCTCGGCATGATCGCCGGGCTCGCTGTCGCGCTGCTCACCGCGTCCCTCACCACCAGCGCGGTCGTCCTCGTCACCGTCGGTGCCCTGCTGGCCGCCGCCCAGAAGGCGCTGTGCGACGCCACCCGCATCGGCCCCCCGGGCAACGTCGTCCTCACCTTCATCAGCTCCGCCTCCCTCTTCGCCCCGCAGACCCTCACCCCGATCCCCGGCCACCTCGCCCTGGCCCTCGCGGCCGGCGCCTGGGCCTGGCTCGTCGGCATGGCCCCCGGCCTCCTGCGCCCCCACGGCCCGGAACGCCGTGCCACCGCCCAGGCCCTGAACGCGGCTGCGGCTTACGCCGAAACCCAAGCCGGCGACCCCCACCCCCACCCCTGCCACCGCGCAGCCGCCGCCATCCAAGCCGCCTGGCAGACACTCCTCGCAGCCCGCGACCCCCACACTCGCCGTGCCCTGGAACGCCTCCTCGTCCGTGCCGAAGTCGCCCTCGCCGCCCCCGCCGACACCGACCCCGAGCGGCTGCGCGCCTGGGCCCGCGAGCTGACCGGCACCGGCCCGCTCCCGCAGGTCCACGACCCGGCCGCCGCCGACGAGCTGCTCGGTGTCGAGGCCGAACTCGCCGCCCCCGCCCGCCCGTTGTGGCAGCGGCTCGGCCCGCTCGCCCCCATCGCCGTACGCACCGCCCTGGGCTGCGCCCTCGCCGGCTACGCCTCCCTCGCCCTCGGTGTCGGCCGCCCCTACTGGGCTCTGGTCACCGCCGCCTCCCTCTACCAGGCCAACCTCGCCCTCACCTGGAGCCGCGGCGTCCAGCGCGTCGTCGGCAACCTCCTCGGCGTCCTCCTCTTCGCCGCCGTCATCCCCCTCGCGCATCTCAGCCAGGTGCTCCTCGTCCTCCTCTGCCTCGCCTTCAACTTCGGGGCCGAGGCGCTGATAGGCCGCAACTACTGGCTCGGAAGCGTGTGCGTGACCCCGATGGCGCTGCTCATCACCGAGTTCGCCCGGACGCAGGAACCCGGGCAGCTGATCACCGAGCGGGTCCTGGACACCCTCGTCGGCGCCCTGGTCGGCTTCCTCGCCGCCATCGCCGTCACCAACCGCCGCACCGGCGACCGCGTCGAACACGCCCTGACCGCCGTCGAGCGCGCCCGCGAACGCACCGCCCGCCTCCTGGGCGAGCCGGACCCCGCACCCGCCGCCCTGGAGTCCGCCCGCCGCTCACTCACCGCGGCCCTCGCCGACCTGCGCGCCACCGCGGACGCCGCGTCCGGCGAGTGGTGGCAGCGCGCGCTGCCCCAGGAGCGGGTCGTGCGCGCCGAGCAGGCCGGACACCGTACGCTCGCGGCGACGGTCCGGCACCAGGGGCTGCACGCGGACATGAAAACGGAGGGCGTACGGCGATGACGGCAGCGAACGGACGGCGGGCGGACGCGACCGGGGGCGACACGGTCTCCGCGGTCGTCCGGCAGTGGCAGGCCGTCCACCCCGACCTCGACACCGGCCCGATGGAGGTCATCGGCCGCATCAACCGCTGCGCCGCCCTCCTCCAGCAGGCCGAGGACGCCCCGCTGCGCCGGGCCGGCCTCAGCCGCCCCGAGTTCGACCTGCTCGGCGCCCTGCGCCGCACCGGCCACGAACTGACCCCCGGCGAACTGGCCCGCGAGACCTTCTCCTCCGGCGCCGCCGTCACCAAACGCCTCAAGCAGCTCACCGAGCGGGGCCTGGTCGAGCGCCGTGTCGACGCCCGCGACCGCCGCGTCGCCCACCTCCGCCTCACGGAAGCGGGCCGCGACCTGGTCGACGGCATCCTGCCCGAGCAACTCGCCTACGAGACCGCCGTACTGTCCGTCCTCGACCCGCAGGGTCAGGGTGAACTGGCCGGACTGCTCGGCGAGTTGCTCGGACAGCTCGAAGGCCGCCTCGGCGCGCTGCGCGCCTGAGCGGCGGCTTTCGGAAGTTTCGGAGGCCGGAGGACCGTTGACGTGATCGACGCGACTCCTTACGTTCGACCAGGCCGGTTCGGAACACCGACTGGCGTACGACATGCCGAACGAAAGAGGGATGCCGTGACAGCCGAGACGCTCACGGTCGACCTGGCCACCGGGACCGGCCCCTTCCACGGCGGCGCGAGCGGCACGCTCTACGGCCTGTACGGCGACGGGGTGCCCAGCCGGGCCGTGGTCGAGGGCATGTACGTCCGCACGGTCACCACCAAGGCCCAGGACGGCATCCAGCACCCCGGCGCCGACGCCCTGGAGATCCTCCCGTCCTTCGTCGCCGCGGGCGGCAAGGACGTCTACGTCTACATCCCCGACTTCCACCGCGGCTTTCCCTACGAATGGCCCGGCGCCACGGGAAGGGAACGGCTCGCGAACCACCTGGACGTCCTGCGCCGCCAGGTGGAGCAGACGCGGACGCTCGGCGAGCTCAAGTCCCATGTGGTGTACGTGCCGTTCAACGAGCCCGAGGGCAACATGTTCGGCACGGGGGAGTGGAGCTACGACGGCGTCTCCTGGCACACCGAGCCCGGCCCCTTCTTCGCGGCCTGGACACAGGCGTACCGCCTCATCCGGGAGTTGGACCCCGAGGCGCGCATCGCCGGGCCCAACACCTGCGTCCTCTACCCGGAGGTGCGCGGCTTCCTGGAGTTCGCCCGCGATCACGACGTACTGCCCGACGTGGTCACCTGGCACGAGCTGTCCTCGCCGGACGAGGTCCGCACAAACGTCGCCAAGTACCGTGAATTGGAGCGGGAGTTGGACATCGGTCCGCTGCCCGTCAACCTCAACGAGTACGCGCACAACTACCACCTCTCCGTTCCCGGGCAGATGATCCAGTGGATCACCGCGATCGAGGAGTGCAAGGTCGACGCCGACCTGGCGTACTGGAACATCGCCGGCAACCTCAACGACTCCGCGGTCGAGGCCAACAAGGGCAACGGGCAGTGGTGGCTGTTCAACGCGTATGGCCAGTTGTCCGGGAACACCGTCCAGGTCACGGCGCCGCATCCCAATGTTCAGTACACGCTGCAGGGCGTCGCCGCGCTCGACCGGGAGAAGCGGCAGGCGCGGGTGCTGTTCGGCGGCGCGAGCGGTGCGGCGGACGTGGTCGTCGAGGGCATCGACGAAGGGGTCTTCGGTGGACGGGTGCATCTGCGGCTTCAGGAGATCCCGTGGACCGGCCAAGTCGGCTCCAGTGAACAGCCGTTGCTGCTGCGGGAGATCGAACTGCCGGTGGTGGAAGGCCGGGTGAGGCTGCCGCTGACCGGCCTGGACGAGATGTCGGCCTACCAGCTGATCGTCGCCCCCGGCGGGAACGGTGCCAACCTGCTTCCGCCGTCGGTGGGTTGGCGGCGGACGTACGAGGCGGAGGACGCGGAGCACACGGGCGGCGGCTACACGAAGAACGGTCCCGAGGGGTCCCCGTCCGACGTCGACAAGTTCGCGACCTCGGGCGGCCACCACGTCGGCGGCCTGCGCACCGGCTCCGACCTCGTCCTCGCCTTCGACGTCGAGGTCCCGCAGGACGGGACGTACGACCTCCGGATCTTCGCCAACTCCCACAACGAGGCCGAGCTGGTACGCGAGCAGGGCCCCACCAATGTCTTCCTGCGGGTCGACGGCCGGGACGCACGCGAGCTGCGGCTGCCGCTCGGCTACAAGTGGGCGGTGTGGGGCCACACCGACACGACCGTCGAACTCACCGCGGGACCGCACCGGATCACCCTCGCCGCCCAGGACCCCGACCTCGGTACGACCAAGGGCGACGCCGTCGTCGACAAGCTGGACATCGCCTTGCGGGACGAGCGTCAAGTGGTGCTGTACGACGCCGAGTTCGGGTCACTCGGTGGGGGAGCGCGCGTCGACTACACGGAGCCCGGCGCCTCCGGCCCCGGTGCCGTGAGCCTCCCGCGCGGCGGCACCGTCACTTTCTGGGTGCAGGCGGCCGACGACGGCGAGGCGACGGTCACCGTGGACCTGCTGGGGGCCGGCGACGGCCTGCTCACGGTCAACGGCGAGGAAGTAGGAAGCGTCGA
The DNA here is from genome assembly GCF_040643775.1 of Streptomyces sp. NPDC047081. Classification (NCBI taxonomy): domain Bacteria; kingdom Bacillati; phylum Actinomycetota; class Actinomycetes; order Kitasatosporales; family Streptomycetaceae; genus Streptomyces; species Streptomyces sp. NPDC047081. The sequence continues at coordinate 67,073 of NZ_JBEYUY010000002.1, forward strand.
GCGCGGTGAAGTGCCTCTCTTCCTGGCCGGGGGCATCAACAAGGTGACGGTGACCGGGACTTCGGAGCGGCTGGTGGTCGACCGGCTGTGTGTCGGCCCGTCCCGCGGGCTGCTGCCGACGCGAGTGACCGCCGCCGAGGAAGGCATCCTGACCGGCACGGCGAAGGTGACCGGATACCCGTACGCCACCGGCGGAAAAGCGGTCGACGGCATCGGCGCCGGTCCCGCGAACTCCCTCACCCTCACGGTGACGGCCGAGCACCCCGGCCGCCACGCCCTCACCATCCGCTACTCCAACGGCGAGCAGGCGCCGGCCACGCACTACAACCCGGACCCGGTCTGCCGTCACGCGGACATCTCCGTCAACGGAGCGGCCCCGCACCGCGTCCTGTTCCCCACCACCTTCCACTTCAACAACTTCTGGCAGCTGTCCGTCCCCGTCACCCTCGACCAGGGCGCCAACACCGTCACCTTCACCGCCGACGAACTCCCCGACTTCGACGGCCGAAGCCGGAACCAGCACGGCCAGCGCTCCGCCTACGCCCCGGTGATCGACCAGATCACGGTGACACCACTCGCCGTGCCGAACTAGCCGCCGCTTCCCGGCAGTCCGGTCAGCCGCTCGACGGTCTCCCACAACTCGGCCTCGCGGCCGGGGTCGTACGACTCCTGCGAGGACCGGGCGACGCGACCGCGGTCGACGTAGGACCCGGTCGGTGCCCGGACCTTGCCGAGGACGAGGTCGGCGAGGTGACCGCCCGCGGTGGTCGGGCCGGTGGCGAAAGGGGTGAGGGTCATCGCGGGCAGGATGCGCCGCATCGCGAACCTGGAGAGGGGGCCCGCGTCTCGGGCGAGACCGGTGCCGGGGACGAAACCGGGGTTGTAGGACAGGACTTCGATCCCGGTGGGCAGGCGGCGGGCGTACTCGTGGACGAGGTGGATGACGGCCAGCTTGCTCGTGGAGTAGGCGGTGCGACCGGCGGACGTTGTTCCGGGCCTCGGGAAGGCACCCGGGCGCGCGAGTACGTCGGGGGAGCGCCAGACCGGGCCGGGAACCAGGCCCAGGTTGTGCCTGAGGTCGCCGAAGTGCGTGTCGCTGGCGGTGATCACGATCCGGGCGGGAGCGGTGAACCGCTCCTCCAGCAGGCGGACGAACAGGTGGTTGGCGAGGACGTTGACGGCGAAGGTGGCCTCGAAGCCCTCGGGACCGGTGGTGAGCGCGTTCGTGTACTGGATGCCGGCATTGCCCACGAAGCCGCGCAGGGGCGGGAGTTCACCGCTGCTCATGCGATCCCGGATCTCGGCGGCGGCCGACCGGACGCTGTCCTGAGAGGCGAGATCGGCACAGACCTGGGAGACCGCGTGATCGCCCGCGCCGGGCAGGCGTGGCGCGGTGGAGTCGCGGGTGACGACCAGGAGGTGTGTGTCGGGCGACGCGCGCAGGATGCGCTCGGCGGCGACCCGGCCGATGCCGCGGCTCGCGCCGGTCATGACGACGGTGGACTTCATACGTGACCCCTTCGGCGGACCGCCGGACGGAGTCCCGTCCGGCGCACCCCACGCTCACCGTCGTCTCCCGCGCCGGCCAGTGCCGTGCCCATACCCTGGACCGGCAGTACCCAGGCTGACCGGACCGCCGACGGCGACAATGACCTCATGGCCTCCTCCCCTTCCGGCTTCGGCGCACTGCTGCACGCCTGGCGCGACAGGCTCTCCCCGGCCGACGCGGGGTTCGCCGCGGTACCCGGCCGCCGCGCGCCCGGACTGCGCCGCGAGGAACTCGCCCAACTGGCCGGACTGTCCGTCGACTACGTACTGCGCCTGGAACAGGGACGCGCGAAGCACCCCTCCGCACAGGTCGTGGGCGCTCTCGCCCGCGCCCTCCAGCTCTCGCACGCCGAACGCGACCAGCTGTACCGGAGTGCCGGGCTGCTGCCGCCGCAGGACGGGACGGTCAACACGCATGTGCCGCCCGGCGTCCAGCGGCTGGCCGCACGCCTCGGTGACGTGCCCATCGGGGTGTTCGCCGCCGACTGGACCCTGGTGTGGTGGAACGCCATGTGGAGCGCCCTGCACGGAGACCCGCTCGAAGTCCCGCCTGCCGAACGCAACCTGGCCCGCGCCCTGTTCGGCGACGGCCCCGCCCACGCGGCACTGCGCCCGATGCGCTCGGAACGCGGCCCGGAGGCCTTCGCGGCCTCGATCGTCGCCGACCTGAAGCACGCGGCGTCCCTCTATCCGGAAGACGCTCAACTGGACGCGCTGGTGGGGGAGTTGACCGCAGCGTCGGAGGCCTTCAGGTACCTCTGGGCCACGGCTGCCCTCTCCCCGCACGTGTCCGAGCAGAAGTCCATTCGCCACCCGGAAGTCGGCGACATCCTGCTCGACTGCGACGTGCTCGTCGTCCCCGGCGCCGATCTCCGCGTGGTCACCTACACCGCGGCCGCCGACAGCGCCGACGCGGGCCGGCTCGACCTGCTGCGCGTCACCGGCGGACGTACCGCCCCCGCACACTCCTGAGGAGCGGTGCTCAGCCCCGCGGTCCCTCCGCGTACACCCCGAACATCGCGCCCTGCGGATCGCGCAGCACTCCGATCCGCCGGACGTCGCCCAGGGACGTCGGCTCCATGAGAACGTTGCCGCCCGCCCCGGTCGCCGTGGCCGCGGCGGTGTCGACGTCGGTCACCGCGAAGTACGGGAGCCAGTGCGCCGGGACCTCGTGCGGGAACTTGTCGTCCATCCGCATCATCCCGCCGAAGTCGGCGCCGTCGACGCCCCACTGGGTGTAGTGCTCCGAGGCGTTGACGGTCCAGCCGAACACCGTGGTGTAGAAGTCGACGGCGCGCTCCGGGGCGCGCGTCAGCAGTTCCACCCAGCCCAGCGAACCCGGCGCGTTGAAGAGCCCGGCGCCCGGGAAGGTCCGTGCCTGCCACAGCTGGAACACGGCACCGGTCGGATCGACGGCCACCGCGAACCGGCCGATGTCGAACACGTCCATCGGGCCGAGCAGCACCGTCCCGCCGGCCGCCGTCACCTTCCGGGTCGCCTCGTCCGCGTCCGGCACCGCGAACGACACGTTCCACGCGACCGGCTGCGACTCCTGGTACAGCGGCGTCAGCGCGGCGACCGCCGCCTCCCCGACGTGCGCGACCGTGTAGCCGCCCGCCTCCTGCCGGGGGTCCGTCTCCGGGCGCCAGCCGAAGAGCTCGGCGTAGAACCGCTTGGCGCCGTCCAGGTCGCTGGTCCCCAGCTCGGTCCAGCACGGGCCGCCGGTCACCGGTTTGTCGAGCTTCATGGCGTTCCTTCCGGAGCAGATCCGAGGCCGACCCCCTCCAGCACGCTAGTCCCACGCCGGGCCCCCGGCCATCCGACGCAAACCCTCTCGCGCCCGGCGGCGCCACCGACGTAGCCTCCCCCTCGTACCGCATCGCATGGCGGCCTCCAGCCCACCACCCCTGTCCGGAGGTCCCGCATGTCCGCGCTCATGGTGCGCCCCTTCCGCCGCGACGACCGCGACCAGCTCACCGAGCTGATCAACGCGCACGTCGCCGCCGTCGTGCCCGGCGTCTCCGTCTCGGTCAACACCGTCCTCAGCGACCTCGAACGGCAGCCCGGCGAGCCCATCACCGACCCCTGGGTCGTCGAGCGCGTGACGCTCGTCGCCGAGCAGCGCGGCTCGGTCGTGGCCGCAGCCCACGTCCTGCGCTACGGCACCGGCGCCGAGGTCGGCGAGACCTACCGGGACGCCGGTGAGGTCGACTGGTTCGTCTTCCGGCCGCCCGCGTCCTTCTGGCCGGACTCCGACCTCGCCGCCGAGCGGCTGATGGCCGCCTGCCTCGCCCTGCTCGCCCGCTGGAACGTCCGCGTCCGCTATGCCGGCGGCGCGGTCCCGGCCCCCGTCGTCTACGGCCTGCCCCGCAACTGGCCGCACATCCGCGCCCTCTACGACCGCTCGGGCTTCCAACACACGGGCGGCACGGAGGTCATCCTGATCGCGCGCGTGGCAGACCTCCCGACCCCCGAACCCCGGCCGGGACTCCGCTTCGAGCGCACCCTGGGAGAGTGCGGCACCCGCTTCACGGCATACGACGACACCGGCGCCGCCCGCGGCTTCATCGAGGTCGACACCGCCCTGGCCCGCCCCGAACGCCAGACGCGTGCGGCGGGCCTCGCCGACATCGGCAACCTGCACATCGACCCGGCGTCGCACGGCACGGGCCTGGAACACCACCTCCTCGCCCACGCGGCCGCCTGGCTACGCCTGGCCGACGCGGACCGCCTCCTCGCCTACGAGCCGGCCGAGGCAAAGGACGCGATCGAGCTACTCCTGACCGCAGGCTTCACCGAACTGACCCGCACGGACCGCAACTGGGAACACCGCCCCGGCTGACCGACTCCGCAAGGAACCAACCGGGGTCAGATCCCCGGCCGGTACCGGATCGGATGATCCGTCGGCACCTCCACCAGCACGATCGGCATTCCGTCCGGATCGGCGATCCACGTCTCGATCAGCCCCCACGGCTCCTTCACCGGTGGCCGCACGATCTCGACACCCTTGGCCCGCAGCTCCTCGTGTGCCGCGGCCGCGTCGTCCACCTGCAGCCACAGCCTTACGGCCGGGGAGGGCGGGGTCTCGGCGCGGCCGGAGAGTTCCAGGAAGCCGCCGCCGAGGAAGTAGACCGTGCCGCGCTCCGGGCCCGTGCCGAACTCGCGGTAGACGGCGAGGCCCAGCTGCTCCCCGTAGAAGCGGCGCGAGCGCTCGGGGTCGGTGGGGTGGAGCAGGGTCCGGCTGCTGAGAACGTGCACCATGCACAGGGAGCCTAGTCGCGGCGTTACGCTCGTCCCTGCCCGCGCCGCGCCCGAGATCGGAGACCCGCACCATGGACACCGCCGCCACCGAGGGACTGACCTTCCGTGACGCCACCGACGCCGACGTGGACGACCTCGTCGCGCTGGTCGAGTCGGCGTACCGCGGGGACTCCAGCCGGGCCGGGTGGACCACCGAGGCGGACATCCTGGAGGGGCAGCGCACCGACCGCGAGGGCGTGCTCCAGGTCGTCAAGTCGCCGGACAGCCGGCTGCTGACGGTCGAGCGGGACGGCGCGATCGTCGCCTGCTGCCAGCTCGAACACCGTGGCACCCACGCCTACTTCGGCATGTTCGCCGTCAGCCCGAAGCTCCAGGGCGGCGGCCTCGGCAAGGTCATCATCGCGGAGGCGGAGCGCACGGTCCGCGAGACCTGGGGCGCGACCGAGATGCACATGACGGTGATCTCCGTACGCGAGGACCTCATCGCCTGGTACGAGCGCCGCGGCTACCGCCGTACGGGAAAGATGACCCCCTTCCCGTACGGCGACGAGCGCTTCGGCGTTCCGCAGCGCGACGACCTGCGGTTCGAGCTGCTGGTCAAGGAACTGGCGTGACGTTCATGCGGTGAAGCGGCCGGTGCGTTTGATCTCCGGGTAGTCGGTGGTCGCGCCGTCCAGCTGCAACGCCCGTACGAGACGCAGGTGGTCCTGCGTGTTCACCACCCAGCCGATGATCCGCAGGTCCGCCTTGCGGGCCAGCTCCACGACCTCCAGCGTGAGGCGGCGGATGTTGAGGCAGACGGTCGAGGCACCGGCGTCGACGGCTCGGTCCACGATGTCGGTGCCGTAGCGGCTGCCGATCAGCGCGGTCCGTACGCCGGGCACCAGCCGGCCGATCTCGGCGACCGCCTCGTCGTGGAACGAGGACACCTCCACCCGCGAGACCAGGTCCCGCTTCAGCATGACCTCGGCCAGCGCGCGAGCCGCCTGTACGTCCTTGATCTCGGCCTGCAGCGGCGCCCGTACCGCGTCCAGGACCTCCTCGAAGACCGGCACCCGCTCCCCGCGGCCCGCGTCCAGGGCGCGCAGTTCGGCGAGGGTCTTGTCGGCGATCGGGCCGGTGCCGTCGGTCGTGCGGTCCACGTCGGTGTCGTGCATGACGACGAGGGCGCCGTCCTTGCTCAGATGCAGATCGAGTTCGATGACGTCGAGGCCGGCCTGCTGGGCGGCGACGAAGGAACGGAGAGTGTTCTCGGGCTCGACACCCATGACTCCGCGATGACCGATGGTAAGGAAGTTCAAGGTTCAACTCGCTTCCGTCGACGGCGGCTCGGGCCACACGGACCGGAGCGGACGGTCGCGCGGGCAGAGCCGCAGCCTAATGGCCCGGCCCGGCGATGAACCCGCTCGTACACGGGGGATCGGCGTGACGCACGGGGCGGACCTGGCCCGTACCGGCGGGGGCGGTCACCCTGCCGTGGGCGAGTCCCGCGGGCATTGACCAGTGGCTGGTACCCGCGCGGACCGTACGTATACCCGGAGGAGCCGCCTCAACCGCGTCCGGCAGGAAAAAGTTCGGTGACGATGTGGGTGCGCAGGATAATTTCCGGAGGCTCCCCTTGCTGGGAGAAAGCTCGTATGTATACGGTCTCCTTACGCGAGGTTCTCCCGTGGAGGATGGGACATGACGGAAATTCTTGTGCAGGCGGCGACGGGGGAGCAGGTTCCTCCCGCGACCAGGGTGGTCGAGCACCCGGCGTGGCCGGTGCTCAAGGATGCCGTGGAGCGGATCCGGCCATGGCAGTCCAAGGACGGATCGATCGACTTCGAGGCCGAGGACGCCCCCGCACGGGCCGACGCCGAGGCGGCCGTACGGCGTGTCGTGGCGGCGGTCGAGGAGCTCTCCCCGCTGCTCCCGCACGACCACGCCTACCACGAGGCCCTGGTCAAGGACCTGGAGCGCTGGGCCGTCGACGGCTTCCAGGTGCCCGACTTCCTCGACTCGCTGCTGGCCTTCCAGCCGGCCGCCGGCCGCGCGGACGGTCTGCAGCACCTGGTCGTCTTCGCGATGTACACGCAGAACGGCAACCCGGACCGCAACCTGGAGGCGGTCGTACTGCGCATGGTCTGGCCGGACTGGCTGGCCGAGCTGGAGCGCACCCGCTACGACAACCCGCTGTTCTGCGGCATCAAGTTCGAGGACTTCACGGCGGGTTACGACACCAACTCCGCCGTCCTCTTCCCGGAGACCATCGCCGTACGCGAGGCGCCGGAACGATTCTCCTGGGGTGGCATCTTCTGCGACCGGGAGGCCGCGCGCTTCCGCCGGGTCACCGACGCGGCCGTCGGGATCCTGGGCCTTGAGCTGCCCGAGGACATCGCCGCGATGGTCCACGACCAGACCCGCTGCGAGGAGGCCTTCGTGCTGTGGGACATGGTCCACGACCGCACCCACAGCCACGGCGACCTGCCCTTCGACCCGTTCATGATCAAGCAGCGCCAGCCGTTCTGGATGTACGGTCTCGAAGAGCTTCGCTGCGACCTCACCGCCTTCAAGGAGGCCGTGAAGCTGGAGGCCGACGGCGTCCCGCAGGCCCGTGACGTGCAGTACGCGGTCCTCTTCGACCGTATGTTCCGCTTCCCGGTCACCGGCGAGCGCGTACGCAACTACGACGGCCTCGGCGGCCAGCTCCTCTTCGCCTACCTGCACAAGCACGACGTCGTCCGCTGGACCGACAACAAGCTGTTCATCGACTGGCAGCGCGCCCCGCAGGTGACGAACCAGCTGTGCGCCGAGATCGAGGACCTCTACCGGGCCGGCATCGACCGCCCGAAGCTGGTCCACTGGTTCGCCGCGTACGACCTGGTCTCGCGCTACCTCGCCCCGCACCCGGGCTCCAAGTGGGCCAAGGGCCCCGACGCCCTGGACTTGAGCCAGCCGCCGCGGAAACTCGTCGATGACGTGCTTCCGGACGAGTTTCCGCTGAGCATGTTCTATGAAGCCCTCTCCAAGAAGCTGAAGAACGTGATCGCCTCGACCAAGGGCATCACGGCCGACAGCGCCGAGCGGGCCGCCGCGTGAGCCAGCGCGGCACCGGGAACACTGCTCAGGCCGCCCAGGCGGCTGCTCAGGAGGCGAAGAAGATGGCGGGGAACGGAGCTCTCAGCGGTGCGGTGATCGCGGTGGCCGGGGCCGGTGGTCCCGCCGGGCGGGCGGCACTGGTCCGGCTGGCCGAGGCAGGCGCGACCGTCGTCGCCGCGGACAACGACCCCGAGCGGCTCGCGGAGGCCGTGGGCGCGGCCCGGGACGCGGCAGGCGGCGCCACCGTCACCGGGGAGCCCGTCGACCTGCTGGACCTGGAGTCCACCCGGGACTGGGCCGTCGGCATCGAGAAGGACTTCGGCCGGGTCGACGGCGTGGTCCACCTCGTCGGCGGCTGGCGCGGCAGCGAGACCTTCATCAAGACCAGCCTCGACGACTGGGACTTCCTGGAGCTGCTGCTCATCCGCACCGTGCAGCACACCTCCCTCGCCTTCTCCGAGGCGCTCCAGCGCAGCGACCGCGGCCGTTACGTCCTGATCAGCGCGGCCGGCGCGTCCAAGCCGACCGCCGGGAACGCCGCGTACGCCGCCGCCAAGGCCGCCGCCGAGGCGTGGACGCTGGCCATGGGCGACTACTTCCGCAAGGCCGGGGGCCCCGAGGGGCCGACCTCGGCGGCTGCGATCCTGGTGGTGAAGGCGTTGGTGCACGACGCGATGCGCGCCGAGCGCCCCAACGCGAAGTTCGCGGGCTTCACGGACGTCAAGGACCTCGCCGAGGCCATCGTCGACGTGTGGAGCAGGCCCGCCGCCGAAGTGAACGGAAAGCGTCTGTGGCTGACCGAGAAGCCGTGAACCCCCCGAAGACCGACGCCCGTCGCCATCACGACCCGTCCGTCCGCGGCTTCGCCAGCGACAACTACGCCGGGGCCCACCCGGAGGTGCTCGCCGCCCTGGCCCTGGCCAACGGCGGGCACCAGGTCGCGTACGGCGAGGACGACTACACCGAGAACCTCCAGTCGGTCGTCCGCAGCCACTTCGGCGCCACGGCGGAGGCCTTCCCGGTCTTCAACGGCACCGGCGCCAACGTCGTCGCGCTCCAGGCGGTCACCGACCGCTGGGGCGCGGTGATCTGCGCCGAGAGCGCCCACATCAACGTCGACGAGGGCGGCGCCCCCGAGCGCATGGGCGGCCTGAAGCTGCTCACCGTCCCCACGCCCGACGGCAAGCTCACGCCCGAACTGATCGACCGGCAGGCGTACGGCTGGGACGACGAGCACCGGGCGATGCCGCAGGTCGTCTCGATCACCCAGAGCACGGAACTCGGCACGCTCTACACGCCCGACGAGATCCGCGCGATCTGCGAGCACGCCCACGCGCACGGCATGAAGGTCCACCTGGACGGCTCCCGCATAGCCAACGCGGCCGCCTCCCTGGACGTCCCCATGCGGACGTTCACCAACGCGGTCGGCGTCGACATCCTCTCCCTGGGCGGGACGAAGAACGGGGCGCTGTTCGGCGAGGCCGTCGTGGTCCTGAACCAGGACGCCGTCAGCCACATGAAGCACCTGCGCAAGCTGTCCATGCAGCTCGCCTCCAAGATGCGCTTCGTCTCGGTGCAGTTGGAGGCCCTGCTCGCCAAGGACCTGTGGCTGCGCAACGCCCGCCACTCCAACGAGATGGCCCAGCGCCTGGCCGAGGGGGTGCGCGCTGTGCACGGCGTGGAGATTCTCTACCCCGTGCAGGCCAACGGCGTGTTCGCCAAGCTCCCGCACGACGTGAGCGAGCGGCTGCAGAAGCGGTTCCGGTTCTACTTCTGGGACGAGGCGGCCGGGGTGGTGCGCTGGATGTGCGCGTTCGACACGACCGAGGAGGACGTGGACGCGTTCGTGGCGGCGCTCAAGGAGGAGATGGCGCGGTAGCCGGCTCTGAATAGATATGCGGTCACTCGAAAAGTTATTGACGATCGGGTGGTCGCATTTCTATGCTCTGCGAGCATGGAGCTGATCCAGAACACCCCCGATCTGTCCGCATACTTGGCCGCCGACGAGGTCATCGACCATGACCACCCGCTGGTGCGGGAGAGGGCGGCGCGACTCGCCGAGAAGGCGGCGGACTCGTATGCCTATGCGCGACTGGCCTTCGAGTTCGTGCGCGACACGATCCCGCATTCGCAGGACTCCGGAGACCTGCGGGTCACCTGGCGCGCCTCCGACGTCCTGGAACAGGGCACGGGCATCTGCTACGCCAAGGCGCACGCGCTGGCGGCCCTGCTGCGGGCCGAGGACATCCCGACCGCGCTCTGCTACCAGAAGTTCGACGTGGTGCACGGCCTGGTCGCCGTGCGTTTCAACGGCGCCTGGCACCGGCAGGATCCGCGGGGCAACAAACCGGGCGTGGACGCCCAGTTCTCCCTCGAAGGTGAGCGGCTGGCCTTCGCGCCGGACCCGGAGTTCAATGAGATGGACTATCCAGATCTATATGCCGAACCGCATCCGACCGTACTGAGAGTGCTCCAAGCCGCCCCCGACCGGCCGTACCTCTGGAAGACCCTCCCCACCGCACTCTGAGGCAAGGCGATGACCCTCTCGGGCTCACCACGAGGACCCCCACATGGCTGCCTGGCGTGAGGCCTGCACGGCGTTCGGCTCCAAGCCCTCGCGTACCCGCAACTCCGCGGAGGCACTGGCCAAGAGGGCTCTGGCGGAGGGCGGTCTGCCCCGGATCAACCTCCTCGTCGACCTCTACAACGCCATCAGCGTCGCCCACCTGATCCCGTCGGCGGCGAGGAGGGCGTCGAACACCCCGACGCGGGTGAGGTGGTGTGGCGCGACGACGCGGGCGTGACCTGCCGCCGCTGGAACTGGCGCCAGGGCCCGCGCACGCGGCTCACCCAGGAGACCGTCTCGGGCATCTTCCCGCTGGAGAGCCTGGCGCCCATGCCGGTCGCCGAGGTCGCGGCGGCGGGCGCCGAACTCGCCGAGCTGCTGAAGAAGTTCAGCCCCGGTGCGCGCATCGAGCCGCGCGCGCCGGAGTCCGCGAGCTGAGGGCGCGGCCGTCAGGCGTCCCGGCGGAACAGCGCGGTCCAGAGGAAGGGTTCGCCGAACCACGGGGACTCGGGCGGCTCGTCGCGCATCCGCCGCAGCTCCAACTCCGTGAGTTCGCGGAACAGTCGGCGCAGGGCCTCGGGCGTGTAGGCAAGCCCGCCCTCCAGGCGGCCGCGGCGGTAGAACTCCGCGTCCGGAAGCTCGGACCCCATCGCACCGGCGGCGAAACACGTGATGCCGAACAGGCCGCCGGGCGCGAGGAGTTGGTCCAGGAGCGCCAGGTAGCTGATACGGCGGTGCGGCGGCAGGTGATGGAAGCAGCCGGAGTCGTAGACGAGGTCGTAGGGCCCGCGGAGTTCGGTGCCGAGCAGCGCGAAGGCGTCACCGGTGAGGAAGCGGGCCTCGACTCCCGCCTCGCGGGCTCGCTCGCGCGCCCGGTCGATCGCCACGGGCGACAGGTCGACGGCGTCGACCTCGAACCCGAGAGACGCGAGATACACCGCGTTACGACCGGGACCGCACCCCAGATCGAGGGCGCGGCCCGGGGCGGCGAGCAGACCGCGGTCGACGTGGGAGACCAGGTTCTCGTCGGGCTTGGCGACGAGGAACGGAACCGGCCGACCGGGATCCGCATAGAACCCGTCCCACCAGGACGCCCCGGCATCCGCCGTCCATCGGTCACCTCCGGCGACGAACAGCCCGTCCAGGAGGCGCAGTACGTCCTCCACCGTGCGCGTGTTCCGGTCCATGGGATCCCCTCTCGGTCGGGGAGATCCTAGGCTCGGTGAGCGAAAAGTCCCAGGTCAGAGGCCTGTTGCGGAAGTTCCGTACGGCCGCGTGACGGGCTGTCGGCAGAGGGCGGGGGACTGGTGTCCAAGTGGCTTGCGGATGCGGCCCGTTGCCCTGCCGAGCCCGTTCGCGGGGCCGTTCTCGTCTGAGCGCGGGTGTCTTTTTCGACCGGCTTCAGCGCGCCTCGGCCGCCCGGACCTCTTCCGGGGTCGGGGCCGTGCCGCCCAGGTGGGCCGGCATCCACCACGTGTCGTTCGCGTCCTTCGGGCGGACCGGGTAGGCGCGCTGGGCCGCTTCCAGGAGCTCCTGGCAGCGCTCGCGCAGCTGGCGGGTGATCGCGCCGGCGTACTTGTCCTTGGACGCCTCGATCGCTTCGCCGACCCGGATCGTGATCGGGGTGTGGCTGCGCTTGAAGTTGCGCGGGTGGCCCTTGGTCCACAGCCGCTGGGTGCCCCACAGGGCCATGGGGATCAGCGGGACCCCGGCCTCCTGGGCCATGCGCGCGGCACCTGACTTGAAGCTCTTGAGAGTGAAGGACTGGGAGATGGTCGCCTCGGGGAAGACGCCCACGATCTCGCCGGCGCGCAGCGACTCCAGCGCGTGCTGATACGCCGCCTCGCCGTTCTTGCGGTCCACCGGGATGTGCTTCATGCCCCGCATCAGCGGACCGGAGATCTTGTGCCGGAAGACGGACTCCTTCGCCATGAAGCGAACGAGACGTTTCTGCGGAAGCGCCGCCAGACCGTCGAAGATGAAGTCCAGATAGCTGATGTGGTTGCTCACCAGCACGGCACCGCCCGAGCGCGGGATGTTCTCCGACCCCTTGCAGTCGATCTTCAGGTCCCACGCCTTGAACAACGTGAGGGCGAGACCGACGACGGGGCGGTAGACAAGCTCTGCCATGGGACGGGGTGGACCCTTCCTTCTCAGCCTGGGAAAAGGATGCTCCCGGCGGGAAAGTTACGCAGCCGTAGGTTTACGGCATGTCGCAGATCGTGCCCGAAGAACGGCCGGGGAGCCAGTCCAAGTTCCGGGGAACGGCGGAGATCCTCGTCACGTCGCCCGTTGATCCACCTCGTACTTTTAACCCGCCTTTACTGCGTGCGCACGGTCACCCGGCGCACCAGCAGGTACATCTCGCAGCCCAGGCAGTACCCGAAAGCAGCATTGAGGAAAGCCGCCGCGAGCGCCAGTCCCGTCGCGGCCAGCCCGAGCCACTCGGGACCCAGGCCGAATCCGACCAGACCCACGCCCGCGAAGACGAGCCCCACGGCCTGCGCGAACCTCGGCGGCTCCGGCGACTCGAACTCGGTCGGCGGCCCGATCCGGGGCCGTACCACCTTGCGGAACAGCCGGCCGTACGGCGAACGGCCCACACCGCCGGCCGCGCCCAGCGCGAACGCAAGCGTCTGCCAGGCCAGCAGCCAGAAGCTCCCGGTGATCAGCACAATGGCCAGCACCAGAGTGGTCACGGCCGCGCCGAAGCGGGGGCCCCTCACATCGATGTCCATGAATCAAGCATTCCGCACGGGAAACGATTCAGGACATCGGGAATCTTTGCAGTCTCATGAACGCTGGAGCAGGGGATGACCGGACTTGTGGTGTGCGTGGTGGTGCTCGCGGTGGCGAGCGCCTATGGAGTGCTTCATCGGCAGCGGAGCGGGAGAGTGCGGGTGCGCGGGCGCGACGGCGAAAAGCGGCTCGGGGCGGCCGAGTTGGGCGAGGAGTTGGGGCCGCGGGCGACGCTCGTGCAGTTCTCCAGCGCCTTCTGCGCGCCCTGCCGCGCCACCCGGCGCATCCTCGGCGAGGTCGCCGGCATGGTCCCCGGCGTGACCCACGTCGAGATCGACGCCGAGGACCGGCTGGAACTCGTACGCGAACTCGACATCCTCAAGACGCCGACCGTGCTGGTCCTGGACGCCGACGGCCGGGTCGTGCGGCGGGCCACCGGCCAGCCCCGCAAGGCCGACGTCATCGCGGCGCTGGGGGAGGCGGTCTGACGGCTGTGACCGGGACGGTGAGGCATCTCCCATATGCCGGAACGTACTTGACTGGGCGCACCACCTATCGTCAGCCTGACCGTATGCCCAAGGAACTCCTTCTCTTCGGGCGGGTCCACGTCGACCTGGCCCGCACCGCGAGCGCGCGCTGTCCCGGCTGTTGAGCAGCCACGACCCCGCTCGCCCCTCCTCGCAGAAGGACAACTCCATGACGGCCACGCCGGACCTCGGCACCCGCACTCCCCAGCTCGCCACTCCCGACCTGCTGCGTTCCGTGTTCCGGCGGCACGCCGCGGGAGTCGCCGTGATCACCGCGCGCGGTGACGCGGGCCCGGTCGGCTTCACCGCCACCTCCCTCACCTCCGTCTCCGCCGAACCCCCGCTGCTCTCCTTCGGCATCAGCACCGGAGCCTCCAGCTGGCCCGCGATATCGGGCACGGAGCACGTCGGCGTCCACATACTCGGGGACCACCAGCAGGACCTGGCCGCCACCTTCGCCAGGAGCGGCGCCGACCGCTTCGGCGCCCCCACGGCCTGGAGCGAGGGGCCGGAGGGCGTGCCGGTCCTCGACGACGTCCTCGCCTGGCTGGTCTGCCGTGTCGTCGCCCGTGTGCCCGCCGGCGACCATCGCATCGTGCTGGCCGAGGTCGTGCTCGGGGACCCCGCGGGGCCCGGCCGTCCACTGCTGTATCACCAGGGCCGGTTCAACGGTCTGCGCGACTGACCCACCGCCGGCTCCCGCTGCGAAGCGGTCGAGTTCCGATTACGCTGCGTTGCAAAGGTCACAGTTCAAAGCGCTTGCTTAGCGGGAACGAACTGGGTGTACTGGCGAGTAATATTTCGCTCGGAGCGCGGGTCGCCCCGATCGGGATCGGCCGCTTGAGGCGCCTATGCTGCCTGAAAGTAGGCAGCACCGAAATGACGATTGCAGTAGGAGAGCCGGCGTGAGCTTGAGGATCGTTGTCACTGTGAAGTACGTGCCCGACGCCACTGGCGACCGGCACTTCGCCGATGACCTGACCGTCGACCGGGACGACGTGGACGGTCTGCTCTCCGAACTCGACGAGTACGCGGTCGAGCAGGCGCTGCAGATCTCCGAGAACTCCGACGACGACGTCGAGGTCACGGTGCTGACCGTCGGCCCGGAGGACGCCAAGGACGCGCTGCGCAAGGCGCTGTCGATGGGCGCCGACAAGGCGATCCACGTGGAGGACGACGACCTGCACGGCACGGATGCGATCGGCACCTCGCTGGTTTTGGCGAAGGCGATCGAGAAGGCCGGCTTCGACCTGGTGGTCTCCGGCATGGCCTCCACGGACGGTACGGCGGGTATCGTGCCGGCGCTGCTGGCGGAGCGGCTGGGGGTGCCGCAGGTGACCCTGCTGTCCGAGGTGAGCGTGGAGGACGGCACCGTGAAGGGCCGCCGGGACGGGGATGCCGCGTCCGAGCAGCTGGAGGCCTCCCTGCCGGCGGTGGTGTCGGTGACCGACCAGTCGGGTGAGGCGCGCTACCCGTCCTTCAAGGGCATCATGGCGGCGAAGAAGAAGCCGGTTCAGTCCTGGGACCTGTCGGACCTGGAGATCGACGCGGAGGAGGTCGGTCTGGAGGGTGCCTGGACGAAGGTCGAGTCCGCGGCCGAGCGTCCGGCGCGTACCGCCGGGACGATCGTCAAGGACGAGGGCGAGGGCGGCAAGCAGCTCGCCGAGTTCCTCGCGAGCCAGAAGTTCATCTAAGGGCCCCCAGGTCCCTTTGCGGCTCAACCCCCTTACCGCCCCTCAGACTTCGCAATTCGCAGGAGAGCAATCCCATGGCTGAAGTTCTCGTCTACGTCGATCACGTGGACGGTGCCGTCCGCAAGCCCACCCTGGAGCTGCTGACCCTGGCCCGCCGCATCGGCGAGCCGGTCGCCGTCGCGCTGGGCAACGGCGCCGGTGACACCGCCGCCGCGCTGGCCGAGCACGGCGCGGCCCGGGTCCTCACGCACGAGGCCGCCGAGTACGCCGACTACCTGGTCGTCCCGAAGGTCGACGCCCTGCAGGCCGCCGTCGAGCAGGTGTCCCCGGCCGCCGTCCTCGTGCCGTCCTCCGCGGAGGGCAAGGAGATCGCCGCCCGCCTCGCGCTGCGCATCGGCTCCGGCATCATCACCGACGCCGTCGACCTGGAAGCCGGCGACGAGGGCCCGGTCGCGACCCAGTCGGTGTTCGCCGCCTCCTTCACCACCAAGACCCGGGTCTCCCGGGGCACCCCGGTCATCACCGTCAAGCCCAACAGCGCCGCCGTCGAGGCCGCCCCGGCCGCCGGCACCGTCGAGGCCCTGACCGTCTCCTTCTCGCAGCAGGCGACCGGCACGAAGGTCACCGCCCGTACCCCGCGCGAGTCGACCGGGCGTCCCGAGCTGACCGAGGCCGCGATCGTGGTCTCCGGCGGCCGCGGCGTCAACGGCTCCGAGAACTTCGCCATCATCGAGGCCCTCGCCGACTCCCTCGGCGCGGCCGTCGGCGCCTCCCGGGCCGCGGTGGACGCGGGCTGGTACCCGCACACCAACCAGGTCGGCCAGACCGGCAAGTCCGTGTCGCCGCAGCTGTACATCGCCAACGGCATCTCCGGCGCCATCCAGCACCGCGCCGGCATGCAGACCTCCAAGACCATCGTCGCGGTCAACAAGGACGCCGAGGCCCCGATCTTCGACCTCGTCGACTACGGCGTCGTCGGCGACCTCTTCGACGTCGTCCCCCAGCTCACCGAGGAGATCAACACCCGCAAGGGCTGATCGCTCCAGGGCTGTACGAGGCCCCCGTGACCGCGCGAACGGTCACGGGGGCCTCGGCTCATCCCAGGCGCAACGAGACCTGCACGGGGAAGTGGTCGCTGGGGTACTGGCCGTTCAGGGAGTACGTGTCGATCGACGCCCGATCGACCGTGACGCCGGGCGAGACGAAGATCCAGTCGATGCGGTCGCCGTTCGGCTGCGGTGGGCGGTATCTGGAGTGGAAGGTCCCGTAGAGCGGGCCGCGCCGGGCCGCCGCGTCCCAGGCGTCGATGAGGCCGGTGCCGACCATGGTGTCGTAGGCGGGGTCGCGATGGGCGTAGGCGTTGAAGTCGCCCGTCACGACGACGGGCGACGAGCTGTCGAACCCGGCGATCCGCCGGACGATGAGGGCGGCGGCACGCTCGCGGGCGTACTGGCTCTCGTTGTCGAGATGGGTGTTGAGTACGTAGAACTCCCGCCCCAGGTCGCTCAGATCGCGGAACCGGACCCAGGTGGCCGTGCGCGGGGTGGCCCCGCCCCAAGTCTCCGAGCCGAGCAGCTGCGGGGTGTCCGAGAGCGCGAACGTGTCGTGCTCGACGGGGGACAGGCGTCGGGTGTCGTAGAAGAGAGCGGTGGACTCGTCGCCGCTGATCTGCTCGCGGCCGGTGCCGATCCACGCGAAGTGCGGGGCGAGATCGGACTCGATGTCGCGCAACTGCTGGTAGAGACCCTCCTGCGTACCGAAGACGTGCGGGGCCGCCCGGCGCAGCAGTCGGCTCATCACGGGGCGCCGGTCGGCCCAGCTGTTGGGTTCCTGGGTGCTGGCGTACCGGAGGTTGAACGTCATCACCTGCAGGGGAGGGGCCCGGTGTCCGGTGACCGGGGCGCGGCGGATCTGGGGCGTCGGTGCCGAGGCGGACGGCTGCGACGAGGCGGAGGTGGCGGCGGCGCTGGAGAGTGGCAGGGTGACCGTTGCGGCCAGTAACGCCTTCAGACCCAGTCGGCGGGCGACTCGGCGCTGCTTCGGCACGGGGCCTCCTCGGGTCGCACGGGCCCGACGGGCCGCGTGCTGGGGCGAGTTGTGCGTCGAGCGGTCTGATACCCGGTTGTGCGTGGGGCGTGAACATGCCCAGGTGGCGGGGTGGTCGGGCGTGGACATGGTGTTGACCATCGGGACGATGCGTGGATACCTTCATTCTACGGATTGTTGATTCCGTAGAGCGGAAAACAGGAGGGTGCGGGATGGGCCAGGGCCAGCAGGAGAGCGTCGCGACGAGCCTCGCGGGCGCCGTCAGCGAGGAGATCAGCGCCTCCCTCGCACCGGTCGACGCGGAGCTGGAGCGCCGCTACCCCGGGGACCCCGGCACCCGCCAGCCCGTCCACACGGTGTACGTCCCCGGTGACGTCTTCGCCGCCGACACCATCCGTTCCTGGGGCGACCAGGCCCTCGCCGCCCTCGACGAACACGCCCCGGACGCCGCCTCCTTCGCCGCGGTCCTCGGCCTCTCCGACGAACTCGCCGAGCCCGTCCACGCGCGCGTGCGGGCCAAGTTGGAGCGCGAGCCGATCGAGGACCTGCGCGTCGACTTCGAGGACGGCTACGGCCCCCGCCCGGACGCCGAGGAGGACGCGGCGGCGGCCCGTGCGGCGCGGCTGATCGCGGAGGCGTACGAGAACGGGACCGCGGCGCCGTACATGGGCATCCGTATGAAGTGCATGGAGGCGCCGGTCCGCGACCGGGGCATCCGCACCCTCGACATCTTCCTCACCGGTCTGATGGAGGCCGGCGGGCTGCCCGAGGGGCTGGTGCTGACGCTGCCCAAGGTGACGTATCCCGAGCAGGTCACCGCTATGGCGCGGCTCCTGGAGGAGTTCGAGAAGGCGCGCGGGCTGGAGGCCGGCCGCATCGGGTTCGAGATCCAGATCGAGACCAGCCAGTCGATCCTCGCCACCGACGGCACCGCGACCGTCGCCCGGATGATCCAGGCCGCCGAGGGCCGCGCCACCGGACTGCACTACGGCACCTTCGACTACAGCGCCTGCCTCGGCGTCTCCGCCGCCTACCAGGCCAGCGACCACCCGGCCGCCGACCACGCCAAGGCGATCATGCAGGTCGCGGCGGCGGGCACGGGCGTACGGGTCTCGGACGGCTCGACCAACGTGCTGCCGGTCGGGCCGACGGAGAAGGTCCACGACGCGTGGCGCCTGCACTACGGCCTCACCCGCCGAGCGCTCGCCCGCGCCTACTACCAGGGCTGGGACATGCACCCCGGCCACATCCCCACCCGGTACGCGGCCGTGTTCGCCTTCTACCGCGAGGGTTTCGAGCAGGCCGCGGACCGACTCGCCCGGTACGCCAACCGGGCAGGCGGCGACGTCATGGACGAGCCTGCCACCGCCAAGGCCCTGAGCGGCTATCTGCTGCGCGGCCTGGACTGCGGCGCCCTCGACATCGCCGAGGTCGCGCGGGTGACCGGGCTGACCAGGGCCGACCTGGAGGGCTTCGCCTCGCCGCGGCGGGGTGACCTGACGGCGTCCGCCAAGTAGCGGACCTGTCACAGCACTCACCAGCGGCTGGCGCTGTCACACCCGCCACGTAGTCTGTACGGCACGCATTGGTGTGTCACAGGAACGGGGCAGGCAGCGGTGGCTTCGGGGGAATCCTCAGGCGGAAACGGCCAGGCGGACGGCACCGGCCGGCTGCTGGCAGGGCGCTATCGCGTCCTGTCCCAGCTCGGCCGCGGCGGCATGGGCGTCGTCTGGAGAGCCGTCGACGAGGTCCTCGGCCGCGAGGTCGCCGTCAAGGAACTGCGCACCTACAGCGACGCCGACGGGCCCGAACTGGCCGATCTGCGCGTACGGATGCAGCGCGAGGCCCGGGCGGCGGCCCGGGTGCGCCACCCCGGAGTCGTCGCCGTGCACGACATCGGGGAGGTCGACGG
The DNA here is from genome assembly GCF_040643775.1 of Streptomyces sp. NPDC047081. Lineage (NCBI taxonomy): Bacteria > Bacillati > Actinomycetota > Actinomycetes > Kitasatosporales > Streptomycetaceae > Streptomyces > Streptomyces sp. NPDC047081. The sequence continues at coordinate 86,447 of NZ_JBEYUY010000002.1, forward strand.
CCGCCCACTGATCGTCATGGAGCTGGTCGACGGGCCGTCCCTGGACGACGTGTTGCGCGAGCGCGGACCACTCGACCCGCGTGAGGTGGCCGGCATCGGTGCCAAGGTCATGGACGCGCTGGCCGCCGCCCACCGGGCCGGTGTGCTGCACCGCGACGTGAAGCCCGGCAACATCCTGCTCGAACGCTCCGGCCGGGTGGTCCTCACCGACTTCGGCATCGCCACGATGGAGGATCCGGACGACGGTTCGGAGACGCATCTGACGCGCACCGGCGCGCTCGTCGGCTCCCTGGACTACCTGGCGCCCGAGCGGGCCCAGGGCGGCGACCCGGGCCCTGCCTCGGACATCTGGGCCCTGGGCGCCACGCTGTACGCGGCGGTGGAAGGCTCCTCGCCCTTCCGCCGTACGTCGACGTACTCCACGCTCACGGCGATCATCGGCGAGCCCCTCCCGGAGCCTCAGCGCGCCGGCGCCCTCGGCCCGGTCCTCCAACAGCTCATGGACAAGCGGCCGGAAGCCCGCCCGGAGGCCGAAGAGGCGGTGGCGCTGCTCCAGTCGGTCGCGGAATCGACGGGGACGGACACGGCGACCACCACGCTGCGGAGTGCCACGCCAGCTCGGCAGGAGACGGAACGCAGCATTCCGCTGGTGCCGGGACCGGCGGGGCCCGCTGCGGCCCAGGGTCCCGGCGGCCAGGACGCGACCGGCCCGGCCGCAGCTGCGGGTTACGGAGCCGCCCAGCCGCCAAGTCCCGCGGGCACGCCGGGATTCGGCCCTCCTGTACAGGGTGCCGGCCCCTTCGGCCGCCCTGCCCCACAGGGCTACGGCGCCCCCATACCCCCGGACCAGGCCCTCACCGGTCCCATGGCCACGACCTCCGACTCCCCCCGGCGCAACAAGGGCCGCGTCCTGCTGGCAGCCGTCGCCGTCGTCCTCGTCCTCGCGGGGGCCGGAACCGCCGTCGCCCTGCTGAACGACACCGGCGACGCCGAGGCCGGAGCCCAGCCCTCCGCCTCCGGCACGAGCGCCACGGCCACCTCCTCGGCGTCCGAGCGCGCCGATGCAGGTCACCCCAGCGGCTCCAAGTCCCCCGAGAAGGACGGCAAGAAGACCCCCTCCGCGAGCGCGACGCCCGGCGGGAAGGGCGGGACCGAGCCCAGCAGTGGCGCCTCCGAGTCCTCCCCGGCGCACTCCTCGGACGGTGGGACGACAGGCGGCGGTACCTCGGGCGGCACCACAGGCGGAAGTGACAGCGGCGGCTCTGGAAGCGGCGGTACGACGGGCGGAGGCGGCTCCACCAGCCCGGCCCCCGCCTGTACCTCGATAGGCGGCGGCAAGTACAACTGCACGGTCTGGCGGGAGGCCAAGTCCTACACCGCTTCCGGTACCGAGGTCGGAGTCCTCGGCGCGGGCACCAACTACTTCTTCTGCCAGCAGAACCTGGGCCGCCGCGAGACCTACGGCCAGTGGACCAACGTCTGGTGGGCCAAGACCGACGACGACAGCGGCAACACGAACGTCTACGTCAGCGACGTCTACATCAAGGGCGGGGACAACGACGAACCGATCCCGGGACTCCCGGTCTGCTGACCCCTTACGAAAGACCTGCTACGAAAGTCCCGCTACGAACCGCTCCAGGCCGGACTCCGTCACCAGCTTCTCCTCCGCGAACAGCCGCGTGCCGCGCTCGCACAGCCGCCGGTCGGCCCGTGCCCGTGCGCAGAACTCCTCCGGAGTGACCCCGAACAGCTCCCTCAACCGGGGTGATCCGAGGAGGAGTTCGGTGAGCAGCTCCCGCTGGCCCGGGTGCGAGCGGGGAGCGCCGGTGCCGTCGTGCAGGACCCCGCGCCGGTTGACGTACACGAACACGCCCGGCAGCACCGCCCCGTCCGCCGACTCGATCCGTACGTCGGCCGAAGGCAGCCAGGCACGCCGGTAGTTGCCCTCGGCCAACGGCACGCCCTCGCTCGCGTCGATCACCGCGAGCTGCTCGTCGTCGAGCCACGTCACGAACAACTCCCGTACCGTGCCCGGCGATTCGAACGGTGACGCCGACACGTACCCGAGGCGGCTGACATGCGCGGAGACGCCGATGTCGATGCCGGTCACGCGGGTGCGCACCATCGGGATCGGCGAGAGGATCCCGAACTCGGCCATCTTGTGCCGCAGTTGGCCCGGGCAGGCGTTGGAGCCGACGGCGAGGACGGGGGTGCGGTTCTCGTGGACCAGCCGGTCGAGGGGCAACAGCCGGTCCCCGTCGAGCAGCCCCGACTCGGCCGGCCACACGCCCGGATAGAGCAGCGGACGATCACGCGGAGCCTCGGCCAGCCCCAGCGCTTCCAGCGTGCGGTCGTCCGGCGGCCCTGTCGGAGCGGCCTGCGGCGTGGAGTCGTCCAGGTCGTCCAGCGGTCCCATTGGGGCGGCCTGCCGCGTGTGGTCGTCCAGCGGCCCCGTCGCAGCAGCCTGCCCTGTCCAGTCCGCCGGCGGCTCCATCGGCGGCTGCAGAGCGCCGTCCTCCACCGGCCCCAGCGGGACCTCCAGCCCGCGCTCTCTCGGCGGCCCGGTCGGCGTGGTCTGTGGTGTGCGGTTCTCCGGCGGCTTCATACGCGGCTCAGTCCGTCGGCGGGAGTTCGCCCGAGCCGCGGGTGATCAGGCGGGTCGGGAGTTCGATGCGCTCCGGGGTGATCAGGTCGCCGTCGAGCTGGCGGAAGAGCCGCTCGGCGGCGGTACGGCCGAGCGCCGCCGCGTCCTGCGCCACCACCGTCACGCCGGGCTGCAGCAGGTCCGCGAGCTCGATGTCGTCGAAGCCGACGAAGGCGATACGGCGGCTCTGCTCGGCCAGCACCCGCACCACGGTGACCGTCACACGGTTGTTGCCCGCGAAGATCGCCGTCACCGGGTCCGTCCCGGTGAGCATCTCCTCGGCCGCCCGGCGCACCCGCTGCGGATCCGTGACGCCGAGGGACATCCAGGAGTCCTCGACCGGAATGTCGGCGTCCTCCATCGCGGCCCGGTAGCCGCGCAGTCGCTCGGCGGCCGTGTGGATGCGGGGCATGTCGCCGATGAAGCCGATCCTGCGGTGACCGTGGGCGATGAGGTGGGCGACCCCGTCGCGGGCACCGCCGAAGTTGTCCGACAACACCACGTCGGCGTCGATCTGCCCGGCCGGACGGTCCACGAAGACCGTGGCGACGCCCGCCTTGATCTCCGGCTCCAGATAGCGGTGGTCGTCGCCGGCCGGAATCACCACGAGCCCGTCCACCCGTCGCGCGCACAGCGCGAGCGCCAACTCCTGCTCGCGGTCCGGGTCCTCGGCGCTGGAGCCGTTGATCAGCAGCGCCCCGTGGGCCCGGGCCACCTCCTCGACCGCGCGGCTGAGGGGGCCGTAGAACGGGTCGGCGAGGTCCTCCAGGACCAGGCCGATGCTCGCGGTGCGGCCCTTGCGCAGCACGCGCGCGCTGTCGTTGCGCCGGAAGCCCAGCGCGTCGATCGCCTCCTGGACGCGGCGCTCGGTCTCCGGGGTGACGCCCGGCTCGCCGTTGACCACGCGGGAGACGGTCTTCAGACCGACTCCGGCGCGCGCGGCCACGTCCTTCATGGTCGGACGATTGCCGTATCTGGCTCCGGAAGGGCAGTCTGTACGGCGGGCGGTCTCGGGCACGATGCGCTGTCCTGTCTCGTCTCGTCCACGGGGATGCGTCGGACCATGAGTTTGTATGAGGATGTGGCGTCGAGCATAGAGCCTGGACAACGTTGTCATATGCGAGAGAGACTGTCCACCGCAATCTCCGGCCTGCGCCCCCACCGCGAGACCGGCCCGCACTTCTCCGTAGTTGAAGGGGGAACTTCCCCCTGGTCGACGGAGAACCGATGGTTTCGGGAGATCCGACACTGATGCACACCGACCTCGTGGCCGCGCTCGACATCGGCGGCACCAAGATCGCCGGCGCCCTGGTGGACGGGCACGGCCAGATCCTGGTGCGCGCGCAGCGCGCGACGCCCGCGCAGGAGGACGGCGACACCGTGATGGGCGCCGTGGAGGGGGTCCTCGGCGAACTGACCGCCTCGCCCCTGTGGGGACGGGCCACGGCCCTCGGCATCGGCAGCGCCGGCCCGGTGGACGCGTCCGCCGGCACGGTGAGCCCGGTGAACGTGCCGGGCTGGCGCGACTACCCGCTCGTGCGACGGGTCCGCGAGGCGGCCGGTGGCCTGCCGGTCGAGCTGATCGGCGACGGCGTGGCCATCACCGCGGCCGAGCACTGGCAGGGCGCGGCCCGCGGTCACGACAACGCGCTGTGCATGGTGGTCTCCACGGGCGTCGGCGGCGGCCTGGTCCTGAACGGCCAGCTCCACCCCGGCCCCACCGGCAACTCCGGCCACATCGGCCACATCAGCGTCGACCTCGACGGCGACCTGTGCCCGTGCGGCTCGCGCGGCTGCGTGGAACGCATCGCGAGCGGGCCCAACATCGCCCGCCGCGCCGTCGAGAACGGCTGGCAGCCCGGCCCCGACGGCGATACGTCCGCCGCCGCGGTCGCCGCCGCCGCCCGCGCCGGCGACCCGGTCGCCGTGGCCTCCTTCGAGCGGGCCGCCCAGGCGCTGGCCGCCGGCATCGCCGCCACCGCGACCCTGGTCGAGATCGACATCGCGGTGATCGGCGGGGGAGTGGGCAACGCGGGGGAGGTCCTGTTCACGCCGCTGCGCAAGGCCCTCGGCGACTACGCGACCCTCTCGTTCGTGCAGCGCCTGGTGATCGCGCCGGCCCAGATGGGCACGGACGCGGGCCTGGTGGGTGCCGCCGCGGCCGCGCTCGCCAAGCGGGCGGACGCGGCGGCGGTCTGAGGGGCGCTCGGCGCGCTGTTGGGGCCTTGCGGAGGCCCAGCAGCAGGAACGTTCAGGCAGGCTGCTGAGCCCCCGGGGCGCGGGCTCAGCAGCTCAGCTGCGCGTCCGCCCAGTCCGCGTGGTCCGAGTCGATGCCGTCGCCGCCGTCGGTGACGACGAGCCGGACCACCTGGGCGCCGGTCACGTCCGCGGTCAGCGGCTGGGCCGGCATCGCGTTGGTGAGCACGCCGGTCGAGGCGACCTTGATGCCGTCGGCCCAGATCTCGAAGGCGACGGTGCCCTTCGCGCCCTTCTCGTCGTCGACCCCGACGTCCGCGGTGACCTTCTCGCACGCCTTGCCGGTGTAGTACTCGACGGCGCTCTCCGCATGGACGCCGAGCCCCTTCGTGTACACGACGCCGCCGATGGTGATCGGATGCCCGTCGCCCGCTGCGCTCTCGCCGTTGCTGGTGTTGCGCTCGACCGGGCCGTAGCCGTTGGTCGCCGACAGCCAGGGAAGGTCGCCGAGCCCGGACGTGCCGGAGGGCGGCGGTGCGACCACGGACGCCGTCAGGGGCAGCGCGCTGTCGACGCGGGTTCCTGTCGGTGAGCGGTAACTCGCCCGGAGCGTCAGGTCGTACGACCCTGTCGGCGTCCCCTCCGGAGCGGTGACCGACCAACTGGTGCGCAGGGAGCGGCCGGTCGGGAGGGCCTTGGTGGTGGGGCGCGAAGTGGCCTTCACCGTCCAGCCGTCGGGTCCGGTGAGGCCGACGGACACGTGCTCGGCCGGCGTGCGGCCGAGGTCGGTGACGGTGGATGTCAGCGTGGCGGCCTTGCCGGCCTCGACCAACGGGCTGCCGTCCAGGCCGAGTTCGACGGCCGGCGGGTGCGTGGCCCACTTGCGGTCGGCGGAGACCCGTACGAGGACCGTGCCGTGGGCCGGGACGGTCGCCGCGATGGTGCCGGCGGTGTTGTAGCTGCGGTGCTGCCACAGGTCGCGCAGGGTGTAGGCGCGGGCCTCGGGCAGGCCGACGGCGGTGGCGGTGGTGGAGATGTGCTGGGCGGTGCCGGTCTCGTTGAAGAGGGCCACCGCGCGGCTGCCGTCCTTCATCTCCTTGGCCACGACCCAGCGTCCGCCCTCGGACGAGACGACCGTGCCCTGCTTGCCCAGCGGGTCCTGGTCGACGGCGATGACCTCCTTGTTGTCCAGGATGTCGAAGGTCGCCTGGGAGGCCTTGCGCAGGTCGGAGCCGATGAGCAGCGGGGCGGCCATGACCGACCACATGGAGAAGTGCGAGCGGTACTCGGTGTCGGTCATGCCGCCGTTGCCGACCTCCAGCATGTCGGGGTCGTTCCAGTGGCCGGGTCCGGCGTACGGGGCGAGCGGGAGGTTCTTCTTCAGGATGCCCAGCATGGAGCCCCAGTTGTCGCTGATGTCACCGGTCGTGCGCCACAAGTGGCCTACGTCCGCGGCCCATTCCCAGGGATTGTTCTGACCCCATTCGCAAATGCTGTACACGATGGGCCGTCCGGTCGCCTTGAGGGCGTCGCGCATGGTCGTGTAGCGCAACTTGGCGTCTACACCTTGGTTATTGCAGTTGTCGTACTTGAGGTAGTCGACACCCCAGTCCGCGAACTGCTGGGCGTCGCTGTACTCATGGCCCAGGGCGCCCGGGAAACCGGCGCTGTTGCACGTCTTGGTGCCCGCGCTGGTGTAGATGCCGAGCTTGAGTCCCTTGGAGTGCACGTAGTCGGCGACCGCCTTGATCCCGTTCGGGAAGCGGACCGGATCCGGTACGAGTTTCCCGTCGGCGTCGCGGCTCGGCAGGGCCCAGCAGTCGTCGAGGTTGACGTACTGGTAGCCGGCGTCCTTGAGGCCTTTCTCGACGAAGAGTTCGGCGATTCCCTTGACCATGGACTCGTTGAACTCGGCACGGCAGTGCGTGGAGTTCCAGTTGTTGAAGCCCATCGGAGGGGTGAGGGCGAGGCCGTCGGCCAGGGTGGGCGAGGCGGGCTCGGCGGCGGGTGCCGCGACGGCCGGGACGGTCAGTCCGGCCGCGGCGAGGAGTCCCGCGGCGATCCCTCCGACCACTCTTCGTCGGGTTGTGCGGGTGTGAAGGTGACGCATCGTTACGTTCCTCCGAACACGCGAAAGGTTGGATGACGTCATGTCCCCGTCATCGCTGCGCGTTTACGGTAGGACGTGTCTGACTGTGTTGGAAGAGATGGGGTAACGGTTGTTCGATATCCCGTCAGAACCCTTGACGCCGAGGCCACATGGAGGTGAGATCCAAGCCACGCGTTCGGTTGTGTTGGGTGGCACTCCTGGAGGGGCACATGGCACAGTCATCGGTCCAGCGGATTGGTCCAGCCCAAGTATGGGCAGGTCATCGGATGTCCCGGCGGAATCTCTTGCGTGGTGCGGCCCTTGGTGTCGGCGCGGTCACGCTGCCCGCCCTGCTCTCGGCGTGCGGTGAGGGCCCCGGCGGCGACAAGAAGGAGGTGTCCGTAGGCTCCAACGCCTCGGACGCCGTACCGAAGAAGGCGTACGCGGCGGCCTTCCAGGCGTACGAGAAGAAGTCCGGGAAGAAGGTGAAGGTCAACACCAAGGACCACAACGACTTCCAGGAGAACATCAACCGCTATCTGCAGGGCACACCCGACGACGTCTTCATGTGGTTCGCGGGATATCGCATGCAGTACTTCGCGGAGAAGGGCCTGCTGACCGAGATCGGCGATGTCTGGAGCGGCTTCTCGGGATTCTCGGACGCCCTCAAGGCGCAGTCCACGCACGACGGCAAGCAGTACTTCGTGCCGTACTACTACTATCCGTGGGCCGTCTTCCACCGTAAGAGCCTGTTCCAGCAGAAGGGCTATCAACAGCCCGAGAAATGGGACGATTTCATCGCCCTCGCCAAGCAGATGCAGAAGGACGGAAATCCGGTCGCCTTCTGCGACAAGGACGGCTGGCCGGCGATGGGCACCTTCGACTACATCAATCTGCGGCTGAACGGATACGACTTCCACAAGTCCCTCATGGCGGGCGAGGAGTCGTGGACCGACACCAAGGTGAAGAACGTCTTCGACACCTGGCGCGAACTCATGCCGTACTACCAGAAGGGCGCCCTCGGCCGGACCTGGGAGGAGGCCGGCCAGAGCCTCCAGAAGCGCCAGACCGGCATGGCGGTCTTCGGCATGCCGCACCCCGGCACCCAGTTCCCGGCCGACGAACGCGACGACATCGACTTCTTCGCCTTCCCCGAGATCGACCCGCAGTGGGGCCAGGACGCGGTCGAGGCGCCCATCGACGGGTTCCTCGTCGCGAAGAAGTCCAAGAACGTCAGCGGCGCCAAAGAGCTGCTGAAGTGGCTCGGCAAGCCCGAGGCCGAGAACACCTACCTCAAGTACGACCCGAACAACGTGGCCGTCAACGACGGCGCCGACACGTCCTCGTACAGCGCCCTGCAGAAGAAGTCCGCGCAGCTCGTGTCGGGCGCCAAGCAGATCTCGCAGTTCCTCGACCGCGACACCCGGCCCGACTTCGCCTCGACGGTGATGATCCAGTCCATCCAGGACTTCATCGGCAACCCGAAGGACGTCGACGGGCTGTGCAACAGCATCGAGCGGCAGAAGAAGACCATCTTCTCGCAGCCCGTCGGCTGATCACTGGCCGGTCACTGTCCGTCGGCTGATCACTGGGGGGAATCGTTCCGTGGCGCTCACCTTCCCGCGGCGCGCCGGAGGACGGCGGCGGCTGAGGCGGTTCACCCGCCGCGACGCCGTCGTCCTCGGCCTGCTGCTCGGCGTCCCGATCCTGGTCGACATCGTCATCGTCTGGGGCCCGACGCTCGCCTCGATCGGGCTGTCCTTCACCGCCTGGGACGGCATCGGCGACATCCACTGGGTCGGCCTGGCCAACTACAAGAACCTCGCCGACAACTACCCGCCGTTCTGGCCGGCGGTCCGCCACAACATCATGTGGCTGCTCTTCCTCGGCCTGGTCGCCACGCCCTTCGGCCTGTTCCTGGCCGTCCTGATCGACCGGGGCGTCCGCTTCAGCCGCTTCTACCAGTCCGTCCTCTACATGCCGGTCGTGCTCTCGCTCGCCATCGTCGGCTTCATCGCCCAGCTGATCCTCGGCACCGACCAGGGCGTGGTCAACACGGTCCTGAACAACCACGACGACCCGATCGACTGGCTGGGCGACTCCCACCTCAACCTCTGGATGATCATGATCGCGGCGGGCTGGCGGCACGTCGGCTACGTGATGATCCTCTACCTCGCCGGACTGAAGTCCGTCGACCCGGAGTTGAAGGAGGCCGCGGCGATCGACGGCGCCAACGAGCGCCAGACCTTCTTCCGCGTCGTCTTCCCGACCATGCGCCCGGTCAACGTCATCGTCGGCGTCATCACGGTGATCGAGGCCCTGCGCGCCTTCGACATCGTCTACGCCGTCAACAAGGGCCGCAACGGCCTGGAACTCCTCTCCGTCCTCATCACCGACAACATCATCGGCGAGGCCAGCCGCATCGGCTTCGGCTCCGCGATCGCGGTCGTCCTGCTCGTCGTATCGCTCGGATTCATCGTGACGTTCCTGGTCCAAGAGCTGCGAGGTGCCCGCGACCGATGACGGCAGACATCCGCACCACGGCACCCGTGCACCGCGCGGCCGCCCCACCCGCCCGGCCATCGAAGTCCCGCCCCCGGCACGGTCGTTGGGGAGTGCACGTCTTCCTCACGGCCGTCTCGCTGCTCTTCCTCGCGCCCCTCCTGCTGGCCGTCTACGCCAGCCTGCGCCCCTACGACGACACGGCGCAGCACGGCTACCTCTCCTGGCCGAGGCACCTCTCCCTCGACTACTACCGCCGGGCCTACACCGAGTCCGGCATGGGCAAGTACTTCACCAACACCCTGCTGATCGCCGTCCCGGCGGTGATCGTCACGCTCTTCCTGGCCGCGTTCGTCGCCTTCGCCGTCTCCCGCCTGAAACTGCGCGGCGGCCTGGTCCTGCTGATGTTCTTCACGGCGGGCAACCTGCTGCCCCAACAGGTGCTCGTGACGCCCCTGTACGTCCTGTTCAACAAGATCCCGCTGCCCTGGTGGATGTCCGACTCGCTGACGATGTACGACTCCTACTGGGCCGTGATCCTCGTCAACATCGGCTTCCAGATGGGCTTCTGCGTCTTCGTCCTCGCCAACTTCATGCGCACCCTGCCCCAGGAGATCCTGGAGGCGGCGATCGTCGACGGCGCGGGCGTGTGGACCCAGTTCTGGCGCATCACCCTGCCCCTGTGCCGCCCCGCCCTGGCGGCCCTGGCCACCCTCGAATTCACCTGGATCTACAACGACTTCCTCTGGGCCCTGATCTTCATCTCCAACCCCGACAAGCTGCCGATCACGTCATCCCTGAACAACCTCCGGGGCCAGTTCTTCACGGACTACAACCTGCTGGCAGCCGGGTCCGTCCTGGTGGCACTCCCGACGATCCTCGTCTTCCTGCTCCTGCAACGGCACTTCATCGCGGGACTGACCCTGGGGTCGACGAAGGGGTGACCACCATCAGCCGGCCATGAACCGCCGAGCGAGACTCCGAAGCCGGGCCGCGGCCTGCCGTACCTGGTCCTCGGGAACGTGCACGCCGGGTGCGCCGCCCAGGCGGTCGAGCTGCTCCGCCTGGCGCAGGTGCTCCCGGGCGGCGTGTTCGCGGCAGGGAAGGCAGGTCACGCTCTCCGGACGGCGGGAGGTCATCGCGTACGGCACCTCCAGGCCGCACCCCGAGGTGACGACCGTCGGCGAGTCGCCCACCAGGTCGAAAGTGCGGGCCAGCATGCCGCGCACGGCGGCGTTGTCGAGCAGCATCCTCGCATCGACGTGGATGTGCCCGTCGGTGCCGTCCATCCGCCCTCCCCGCGTCGGCCTTCCCGCCGAGCAGGATAGGCATGCGTGACCCCGGGCGGGGTGCGGCAGTTGAACCGGGCATGAAGAAGCGCAGCATGCTTGCCATCGCCTCCCTCGCCACCGGGTTCGTCGTCGCGGCCATCACCCCCTCGCACGGGGGCGACCACCAGACGCTCGGTGACCACCAGACCCTCGGCGATCTCAGCGTCGACGACACCGTCGGCACGGTTGCCGACACCGTCGGCGAAGGCAGTCTCTCGGACGCCGGGAAGGTCCTCGGGCAGAACGACTGACCCCGGCCGAGGGCCGGGAAAGCGGCGCCGGTGCACCCTGCTCCAAGGGGCACCGGCGCCGCCCCATGTGCGCCCTCAACTGGGGCTGGTTTCCGTGGCAGGGTGGAGCGGGCAAGCCTCAGGGGGCCAACATAAGAGGGGGAGTCCGTGATCGTCTGGATCAACGGCGCGTTCGGTGCGGGCAAGACCACCACCGCACGGGAACTGATCGAGCTGATCCCGAACAGCACGCTCTTCGACCCCGAGGTCGTCGGCGGGACGCTGGCACACCTGCTGCCGGCCAAGCACCTCGCCGAGGTCGGCGACTACCAGGACCTGCCGATCTGGCGGCGGCTCGTGATCGACACCGCGGCCGCCATGCTCGCCGAGCTCGGCGGAACCCTGGTGGTCCCCATGACCCTGCTGCGCCAGGAGTACCGCGACGAGATCTTCGGCGGCCTCGCCGCCCGCCGGATCAGCGTCCGGCACCTCCTCCTCGCCCCGGCCGAAACGATCCTGCGGGAGCGAATAGCCGGCCGGGAGGTCCCGCCCGACCTCCCCGACGGTGAGATGCGGGTACGGCAGTGGTCGTACGACCACATCGAGCCGTACCGCGCGGCCCTCGCCTCCTGGCTCACCGCGGACGCGCATCCCGTCGACAACAGCGCCCTCACCCCGTACGAGACCGCCGTCCGCATCGCCGAGGCCGTCGCCACCGGCGAGGTGCCCGCGTGCGACATCGTGCAGACGCCCGAGCCGACCGCCGAGACCATCGCGGCCGGCGTCCTGCTCTTCGACGAACAGGACCGGGTCCTGCTGGTGGACCCCACGTACAAGGCCGGGTGGGAGTTCCCCGGGGGCGTCGTCGAGCCCGGCGAGGCGCCCGCGCGTGCCGGGATGCGCGAGGTCGTGGAGGAGACCGGCATCCACCTCGTCGACGTACCGCGCCTCCTGGTCGTCGACTGGGAGGCACCGCGCCCGCCGGGATACGGCGGCCTGCGCCTCCTCTTCGACGGCGGCCGCCTCGACTCCGCCGAGGCCGACCGCCTGATGCTGCCCGGCCCCGAACTGCGCGACTGGCGCTTCGCGACCGAGGAGGAGGCCGCGGACCTGCTCCCACCGGTGCGCTACGAACGGCTCCGCTGGGCACTACGGGCCCGGGAACGCGGCGCGGCGCTCTACCTGGAGGCGGGCATCCCGGCGCCGTAGTCCCAGATCTCGTACGGCGGCACAGCCAGCCTGCTCTCCACCTGGAACCGTCCGCTGAACTCGTCCATCGCGGCGGCCGTCCGCGCATGCCGTGAGATGACGTCGGCGGCGGCCACCGGGATGCCCTCCGGCCGGGCGCCGTAGGCGCAGGCGCGGATGAAGGCGGAGCGTTCCTCGCCGCGGTGGCCGTACAACTCCGTGACCAGCCAGAGAACGAGGTAGAGGGACGTGTACGCGCGGTCGTAGGGGCGATGGCGGTCGAAGAACTCGCGCTCGGGTGGGGCAAGTTGGAAGCGTGCGGAGAGGGAGAGGCCGTAGTCGGTGAGGTAGAGGCGGCGGCCGTCGGTGAGGATGTTCCCGAAGTGGGCGTCCATGTGGAGGAGTTCGCGGGTGCGGAGGAAGGAGGTGGCGGCCTCCAGCCCCTCTTCCACGAGGCGGCAGGCGTTGTGCGCGTCGCCCGCGGCGAGTTGGGCGCGGAGCCAGTCGTGGAGGGTGTGCGGGATGTACTCCAGGAACAGCGCGAGGCTCGCGGTGGCCGTCCGCAGGGCCTCGAGGTGCCGACGTAACCCTGGATCGCCGCCCCAGTAGTCGACGGCCCTTTCCACGTCCGCCAGTTGGGGCGGGAGGAGGTTCTCGGGCTCGGCCAGGACTCGCCAGTGATGCAGCAGCGGGAAGCCCGAAAACGCGTCCGCCAGTACCCAGTTGGTGGTCATCTCGTGCGCGGCCAGCTCCCGCCAGGCGCCGAAGCCCGGGCTGGGGACGGTGCCGATGCCGTAGTGGCAGTACGGGGGTGTGCCGAAGAGGTTCGCGGTGGAGCGGTGGTTCTCCGGGTGCCGCTCGATGTCGGTGAGCGGCACCCGTTTCACGAAGACCCGGACACCGTCGACGTCGATCAACGTCGCCCGCCCACCGACCCCATGCCCGGCCGGCACACCGGCCGTCACCAGAGCGCCGAGCTCTTGGTCGCTGAGCCGGGCGAGGGTGGTGGCGGCGGTGGTGTGGCGGGTGAGGCGGGGGTCTCGGGGCACGATCTCCATCTTCAATCCGAGGCTCGATATGTGTCCGCCGAACTCCGGATCGCAGCCGAGGCCTTTCCGATCACCGGGTCGCCGTGGCCGAAGCAGGCCACGTCCGTGTCGAGTTCGGCCAGCCGGTGGAAGGAGGCGATGGCCTGGGGGCGGTCGAGGTTGAAGACGCCGAGCAGCACCTTGCCGTCCACCGGTGAGGCCGCGACGGTGTCACCGGTGAACAGGACGCCGTGGGCCGGGAGATGGAGGGCGATGCTGCCGTCCGTGTGGCCAGGGACGTGGATCACTTGGGCTCCGCCGCCGAAGTCGAGGGTGTCGCCGTCGGAGAGGTCGGTGACCGCTGGCGGGTGTAACCAGTTGCCCTGCGGCAGGAGTTGGGAGGCCTTGGCGTACAAGGGGCGTTCCCAGTCCTCGAACACCGGTGGTGGCGGTGGGAGTTCGCTCCGGACGACGGGGGCGTCCGCGTGGTGGGCGAGCACCTCCGGTTCGCCGGTCAGCTCCGCGAGTTCGGCCGCTCCACCCGCGTGGTCCTCGTGGAAATGGGTCAGCACGATGCGTCGTACCGTCCCGAAGGACCCCGCCACGGCGGCGCTGGCCGCGCCCGAGCCCGGCGGACCCGCGTCGATCAGCGTCAGCGCCTTCCCGTCGCGCCAGAGATAGGCCTGACCGACCGGGAAGCGGAGGAGGTGGAGGCGATGGGGGAGCAGTTCTACGACGTCCATGCAGGCGACCGTAGAAGGGCCCCCGCCCGCAGACGAGGGCCCTCTGCTCACGGCAGAAGCGGTCAGCTCGCCGCGTAGTTGCGCAGGAAGAGCGCCTCCGTCACCGACAGGCGTTCCAGTTCCTCGGGGGAGACGCTCTCGTCGATCGCGTGGATCTGGGCCTCCGGCTCGCTCAGGCCGATCAGGAGGATCTCGGCCTGCGGGTAGAGGGAGGCGAGGGTGTTGCAGAGGGGGATCGAGCCGCCCTGGCCGGCGTACTGCATCTCCTGGCCGGGGTAGGCGACCGACATGGCCTCGGCCATCGCCGCGTACGCCGGGCTGGTCGTGTCCGCGCTGAACGCCTGGCCCTGGCCGACCTGTTCGATGCTCACCCGGGCACCCCACGGCGTGTGCGCCTCGAGGTGGGCCTGCAGGAGCTTGGTCGCCTCGGTGGCGTCGACGCCCGGCGGCACCCGCAGGCTGACCGTGGCGCGGGCGCCGGCCTGCACGGACGGGGTCGCGCCGACGACCGGCGGGCAGTCGATGCCGAGGACGGTGACGGCCGGGCGGGCCCAGATGCGGTCGGCGACCGTGCCCGAGCCGATCAGCTCGACACCGTCCAGCACCTTGGCGTCCCGCCGGAACTGCTGCTCGTCGTACTGCAGACCCTCCCACCGCGATCCGGAGGTCAGCCCGTCGACCGTCGTCGAGCCGTCCTCCGCGCGCAGCGAGTCGAGTACGCGGATCAGCGCGGCCAGCGCGTCGGGCGCCGCGCCGCCGAACTGGCCGGAGTGCAGGTTGCCTTCGAGCGTGTCGATGCGGATACGCAGCATCGTCATGCCGCGCAGGGTCGTGGTGACCGTCGGCAGGCCCACGCGGAAGTTGCCCGCGTCGCCGATGACGATCGTGTCGGCGGTGAGCAGGTCGGGGTGCTCCTCGGCGTACCGCTCCAGGCCGCCCGTGCCCATCTCCTCCGAACCCTCGGCGATGAACTTGACGTGCACCGGCACGCCACCGTTCGCCTTGAGGGCCCGCAGCGCGAGCAGGTGCATGATCACGCCGCCCTTGCAGTCGGCGGCACCGCGCGCGTACCAGCGCCCGTCACGCTCGGTCAGCTCGAACGGCGGCGTGGTCCACGCGGCCTCGTCCAGCGGCGGCTGCACGTCGTAGTGGGCGTAGAGCAGGACGGTCTTCGCGCCCTCGGGGCCGGGCAGGCAGCCGTAGACGGACTGGGTGCCGTCGGGGGTGTCGAGCAGCGCCACGTCCTGGAAGCCCTCGGCGGTGAGCGCGTCGGCGACCCAGTTCGCGGCGCCCTCGCTCTCGCTCCTCGGGAACTGGTCGAAGTCCGCCACCGACTTGAAGGCGACGAGCTCGGCGAGCTCGTCCCGTGCTCGCGGCATCAGCGAGGCGACGGTCTCGGCGACCGGATTCGACGACATGGGCACGCTCCTCGTGGGTGCGACGTTGTACGAGTGGATATCGGGATCCTCCCACAGTGGCCTGCGGCGACGTCGGTCGTAGGATGCGGGGGACAGTGCGGCAGCGGTTTGATCGGGAGCAGCAGACCATCGTGAGCAGCGAGAACTCTTCGGCGGACGAGCCTTCGGCGGACGGCGGGCGGGACGACGAGCAGCGGGTGTGGGACGTCGTCGTGGTCGGCGCGGGACCCGCGGGGGCCTCGGCCGCCTATGCGGCGGCGGTCGCGGGACGGCGCGTACTGCTGCTGGAGAAGGCCGAGCTGCCGCGCTACAAGACCTGCGGCGGCGGCATCATCGGTCCCTCGCGCGACTCCCTGCCGCCCGGCTTCGAGCTGCCCTTCCGGGACCGGGTGCACGCGGTCACGTTCTCCAACAACGGCCGCTTCACCCGTACCCGCCGCTCCAAGCAGATGCTGTTCGGGCTGATCAACCGGCCCGAGTTCGACCAGCAGCTGGTCGAGCACGCGCAGAAGGCGGGCGCCGAGCTGCGTACGGGCGTCACCGTGCAGCGCGTCGAGCAGCACGGCTCGGCGGTGCCGGACCGTCGTTCGGTGGCCGTGGTCCTCCAGGGCGGCGAGACGCTGCTCGCCCGGGCCGTGGTCGGCGCGGACGGCAGCGCGAGCCGGATAGGAGCACACGTCGGGGTGAAGCTCGACCAGGTCGACCTCGGCCTGGAGGCGGAGATCCCGGTGCCGGAGACGGTCGCCGACGACTGGCAGGGGCGGGTGCTCATCGACTGGGGCCCGATTCCCGGCAGTTACGGCTGGGTGTTCCCGAAGGGCGACACGCTCACGGTCGGTGTGATCTCGGCGCGCGGTGAAGGCGCGGCCACCAAGCGGTACTTGGAGGAGTTCATCGGGCGGCTCGGGCTCGCCGGCTTCGAACCGAGCATCTCCTCCGGGCACTTGACCCGCTGCCGCGCCGATGACTCGCCGCTCTCTCGCGGGCGGGTGCTGGTGTGCGGGGACGCGGCGGGACTGCTGGAGCCGTGGACCCGGGAGGGCATCTCGTTCGCGCTGCGCTCGGGGCGGCTCGCGGGGGAGTGGGCGGTCCGGATCGCCGAGGCGCACGACGCGGTGGACGCCCGCCGCCAGGCCCTGAACTACGCGTTCGCGATCAAGGCGGGCCTCGGCGTCGAGATGAGCGTCGGCCGACGGCTCCTGACGGTCTTCGAGCGCCGCCCCGGCCTGTTCCACGCGGCCCTGACCGGATTCCGGCCGGCGTGGAACGCGTTCAAGGGGATCACCCAGGGCGCCACGTCCCTCGGCGAGCTGGTCCGCACCCACCCGATGGCGCAGCGCGCGCTGACGGCCCTCGACCGGCGTCAGACGGACGCCGAGCCGGCCGCGACGGCGGAGGCGGCTCCCGCGACGGAGGGGGCCGGCTCCTGACGGGGGCGGGTGTCGAGATGTGAACGGGGCCGTGGGAGCGTGGCGACGCCGTCGTCGGTGACGGCGATGCCCTTCAGCGGTGGCGGGGCGCGGTCGGGCGACGCCGATGATGCTTGTCGGTGGTGGCGGGCGCGGCGGGCCGACGTCGGTGATACCCCTCTGTGCCGACGGGGCGTGGCGAGCCGCTACCGGTGACGCCGACGGTGGGTGACCGCGACGCCGTCAGCCGCTGACCGTGATGCGGAACACCGGGTGGTCGGGGGCGATGCGGCGCAGCTCGGCGTCGGGGGAGTCCGGGCCGACGCCCTTGAAGAAGACGCCCACCTCGGCCTTCCAGCGCTTGAGGTACGCCCGCAGCAGCGGGACCTTGTCGTCGTCGGCGACCTCGGTCGCGGTGAACACCTCGACGCTCTTGCCCAGCCGCAGCTCACCGCCGCCGGCCGCGCGCATGTTGTGCGTCCACTGGACGTGACCGCGCGGGGCCAGCAGGTACTGCTCCCCGTCCACCGTCAGCAGGTTCACGGGCGTGGTCCGCCACTCGCCGCTCTTGCGGCCGCGGACCGCGAGGACCCGGGAGCCCCAGATGCTGATGCCGCGGCGGGTCATCCAGGCGACGGCGCGGTTGAAGACGTTGATGGTGAACCAGCCGGGCTTCTGGACGTGCGTGGACATGGGGACCCCCATCGGTTGGGACATCGGTTGGGACATCGGTTGGGACATCGGTTGGGACATCGGTTGAGATCTTCGCTTGAGAGAGCGCCGCTCGCTATTGTGAGCACTGCTCTCGCTTCGCTTGTTGAAGAGTCTGCACCAGATCGGTGATCCAAAGCAAGAGCACTGCTCTCTTTTTTGTGCGGTGCTCTAGATTGTGTGCACTGCTCTCGTTTCGTGGGACACTGAACCGCATGAGCAGCGCACACGGCGCCCGCGCCCGGGCCAGGATCGAAGTCACCGCGGCCATCAAGGAAGAGGCGAGCAGACAGCTCGCGGCCGAGGGTGCCGCAAAGCTCTCGCTGCGGGCCGTGGCACGCGAACTCGGCATGGCCTCCTCCGCCATCTACCGCTACTTCCCCAGCCGCGACGACCTGCTGACCGCCCTCATCATCGACGCGTACAACTCCCTGGGCGAGGCCGCCGAGGCGGTGCAGCACACCGCCACCGACCCGGTAAGCCGCTGGGTCACCGTGTGCGAGGCCGTACGCGCGTGGGCGCTCGCGCATCCGCACGAGTACGCGCTTATCTACGGCTCCCCGGTCCCCGGCTACAAGGCTCCCCAGACCACGGTCCCCGCCGCCAGCCGCGTCGGCTTGGTCCTGATCGGCATCGTCCGCGACGCCGTCAAGGGCCGAGGCGTGACCTTCCCTCCGCTCTCCGCCGAACTGCGCCCCGAGGCAGAACGCCTGGCCGCAGACATCGCCCCCGACCTGCCCCCGCAGGTGGCGGCGGCCCTGGTCGCGGCCTGGGCCCAGCTGTTCGGCCTGGTCGGCTTCGAACTGTTCGGCCAGTTCAACCGCGTGGTCGAGGACCGGGAACCGTTCTTCCGGCATGCGGTGGGGCAACTGGCCCGGGGAGTCGGGCTGAGGTAGGCGCGGTCGGCCGGCGTACTTCCCCGGGAGTACGCCTGATCACCCCGCCCGGCTGACGTCCACCAGCGCGGATGCCGTCTAGCGTGGCGGGCATGGACGAGCAGCGTGGGCGCGGGGGTGGGCCGCCGGAGTGGTGGTGGCACGGGCCGCCCTGGTTGCGGGGCCGGGGCGAGGAGGGGCGGGCAAGGCGGTGGCCGTGGCCGTCCACCGTCCTGCTCACCTTCTTCGTGCTCGGTGGCTCCAACTACGCCGCCCACCAGCAGCAAGGTGTGCGCGCCGACCTCGACGTGTTCGCGCGTGTGCTGCTGGTCGTCGGTTCGGGGCTGCTGCTGTGGCGGAAGCGGTATCCGGTGTTCGTCGCGTTCGGTACGGCGGCCGCCGCGATGGTCTATCTCGGTGCCGGTTATCCGTACGGGCCGGTCTTCTTCCCCGTCGCCGTGGCCTGCTTCGGCGCCATCGTCGCGGGGCACCGGCGGGCCGCCTGGGCCGCGATGGGCATGCTCTGGGCCGGGCATGTGCTGGTGGCGCACTGGCTGTACCGGTGGCTGCCGCCGACCGGGGACGCGGAGATGCCCTGGGGGCAGGAGGTCGTGGTCGCCGCCTGGGTGGTGGCGATCACCGCGGTGGCCGAACTGACCCGGACCCGCCGTGAGCAGTGGGCCCGGGAGCGGGCCGAGCGGGCGCAGGCGGCCCGGCGGCGGGCGGACGAGGAGCGGCTGCGGATCGCCCGCGAACTGCACGACGTCCTAGCCCACAGCATCTCGGTGATCAACGTCCAGGCGGGCGTGGGCCTCGCCCTCCTCGACTCCGACCCCGAACAGGCCCGCACCGCGCTCACCACCATCAAGGCCGCCAGCAAGGAGGCCCTCGGCGAGGTCCGGCAGGTCCTGGACACCCTGCGCACGCCCGGGGACGCCCCGCGCGCGCCGGCACCCGGCCTCGACCGTTTGCCGGAGCTGGTGCAGCAGGCGGCGAGCGCCGGACTGACGGTGGCGGTCGAGGGGGAGCCGCCCCGGCTCGCGCCCGGCACGGACCTCGCCGCGTTCCGGATCGTCCAGGAGGCGCTCACCAACGTCGTACGGCACTCCGGGTCGCGCCACGCGCGCGTGCACGTCGAGCACGACTCACGCGCCCTGCGGCTGCGGATCGACGACGACGGGCCCGCGACCGGCGCGGACGCGGGCGGCAGCGGCAACGGCCTGGCCGGAATGCGGGAGCGGGCCGCCGCCCTGGGTGGCACGATCGAGGCTGGCCCGCGTCCCGCCGGGGGCTTCCAGGTGCTCGCCGTACTGCCGCTCAAGGGCAAGGAGGACGACCGGTGATCCGCGTACTGCTCGCCGACGACCAGTCACTGGTGCGGGCCGGCTTCAAGGCACTGCTCGACGCGCAGCCGGACATCGAGGTGGCCGGGGAGGCAGCCGACGGCGAGGAGGCGCTGGGCAAGGTGCGCGAACTGCGCCCCGACGTGGTCCTGATGGACATCCGCATGCCCGCGCTGGACGGGCTCGCCGCGACCCGCCGGATCACCGACGACGAGGCACTGCAGGGAGTCAAGGTGGTCATGCTCACCACCTTCGAACTCGACGAGTACGTCTTCGAGGCGATCCGCGCGGGCGCCTCCGGCTTCCTGGTCAAGGACACCGAGCCGGACGAACTCCTGCGCGCCGTAAGGGCGGTGGTCGAAGGGGACGCTCTGCTCTCGCCCGGTGTGACGCGGCGCCTGATCGCCGAGTTCGCCGCCCGTTCCAAGGAGCCCGCGGCCGAGGGCGCTCTCGCCGAACTCACCGAGCGGGAACGGGAGGTGATGGCCCTGGTCGGCATCGGCCTGTCCAACGAGGAGATCGCCCGCCGCCTGGTCGTCAGCCCGCTCACCGCGAAGACCCACGTCAGCCGCACGATGGTCAAGCTGGGCGCCCGGGACCGGGCCCAACTGGTCGTCCTCGCCTACGAGTCGGGGTTGGTGCGGCCGGGCTGGCTGGGCTGAGGCCCCCGCCGGAAGCGCACCAGGACGCTGACGACCCGGACGACGAACAGGACGGGCGCGAGCGCCAGCCCCGTACGCAGCAACACACCTTCCACGGTGTCCGGCAGATCGAAGAGCAGCGCCGGCCCGGCCACCGCCCCGAACACGACCGCCGCCGCGAACACCGCGCTGACCAGTGCGTAACCGACCTCGACGACCAGCGCGTCCTGCTCGGCCTTGTGCCGCCGTCCCCCGTACCCGTCCATGCCACCAGTCTCACGGCCGTGTGCCCGGCGGGGCAAGCAAGCCCCGCCGGGCACACCTGAGGAGGCCGTCCCCCTAGTCGCGTACGGGCACGCGATCGGCCTCCAGGGCAGTGGACTTGGCGACCACGACGGACTTGGTGGTACGGCGGGTGCGCACCCCCGTGAGCGTGATCAGCAGTCCGGCGAGTGCGATGCCCGTGACCACCACCAGCCCGGGTCGGTAGCTGTCCAACACGGCCTGCGGAGTGGCGTGTTCGGGGGCGCCGGCGGTGACGACCGCCGTCACCACGGCCAGGAAGATCGCGCCGCCCACCTGCACCGAGGTGTTGAGCAGACCGGAGACCATGCCCTGCTCGTGGTCGTCGACACCGTTGGTGGCCTGGATGTTGAGCGAGGGGAAGACCAGCGCGCAGGCCGCGCCGATCAGCAGCATCGACGGCAGGATGACGGCCGCGTACACCGGGTCGAGGTTGATGCGCAGGAACAGCGCGTACCCGACGACCATCAGCGCGAAGCCCGCCGCGATCAGCCGCTGGGTGCCGAACCGGTCGACGATCGAGCCCACCTTGGTCGAGGAGACCGCGACCAGCGCGCCAGCGGGCAGGAAGGCGAGCGCGGTGTGCAGTGCCGACCAGCCGAGCAGCGACTGCATATAGAGGGTCGTGAGGAACTGGAAACCGACGTACGAGCCGAAGAAGGCCAGTGCGCCGAGCTGGGCGCGGACCTGGTTGCCGGAGCGCAGCACGCCGAGCCGGACCAGCGGGCCGGGCGAGCGCCGCTCCACCAGCACGAACACGGTCAGCAGGACGGCGACGGCGAGGAAGGACAGCAGCGTGCGCGCCGATCCCCATCCGACCTCCGGCGCCTGTACGACGGTGAACACCAGCAGCAGCATCGACGCGGTGCCGATGACGGCGCCGGGGATGTCGTAACCGTTGTGGTCCTTCTCGCGTTCGCTGCGCGGCAGCAGCTTCAGGCCCGCCAGCAGGGCGATCAGGGCGACCGGCGCGGGCAGCAGCATGGTCAGGCGCCAACTGGCCTCGGTGAGCAGGCCGGAGAGGACCAGGCCCATCGAGAAGCCGGTGGCCGCGCAGGTGGTGTAGATGGAGAGGGCGCGGTTGCGCAGCGGGCCCTCGGCGAAGGTCGTCGTGATGATGGAGAGGCCCGCCGGCGCGGTGAAGGCCGCGCTCAGGCCCTTGACGAAGCGGCTGGCGATCAGCAGCGGCCCCGAGTCGACGAGACCGCCGAGCAGTGAGGCGACGGCGAAGACACCCAGGGCGACCAGGAAGACCTGGCGCCGGCCGAGCAGGTCGGCGGTGCGACCGCCCAGGAGCAGGAGACCGCCGTAACCCAGGATGTAGCCGCTGACGATCCATTGCAGCGTCGAGGTGGACAGGTCGAGGTCGGAGCCGATGGACGGCAGGGCGACGCCGACCATCGACACGTCGAGCGCGTCGAGGAACATCGCGGCGCAGAGCACCAGCAGGGTGCCCCACAGCCGGGGAGTCCAGCGGACCGCCGAGGGCGTGGCCGCGGGAGTGGTGAGCGGAGAGGTCATGACGACAGAGACTACATGCATGTGCATGAGATGCAAACGCATTTAATTCACGTGCAATAAAGTCCTTTCTCTGCTACGGTGCGCGCATGGCGGCGAAGAAGGCCGAGCAGGCGCTCGTGGACGAGTGGCGGGACATCCTCGCGCTGCATGCGCGCACCCAGTGCGAACTGGACCGCGCACTGCACCAACACGGCCTGTGCGCCAGCGACTTCGAGGTGCTGGACGTGCTGTCCGGCGACTCCTGCGCCTACCGTGTCCAGGAGATCTCCGAGCGGGTCCACCTCAGCCAGAGCGCGCTGTCGCGGCTGATCGCCCGGCTGGAGAAGGACGACCTGGTCGAGCGCGCCATGTGCACGGAGGACCGCCGGGGCGTCCGGGTGGCGCTCACGCCGAAGGGACGCGCGCTGCACGGCGAGGTGCTGCCGGTGCAGCGCGCGGTGCTGGTGCGGATGCTCAGCGAGTGACGTTCAGCTCCAGGTGACGGCCGACTTCTCGCGCCACAGCGTGGCGACGGCCGCGTCGCCGGTCACCTGCGGGAACGGCACCCGGTTCCACAGCGCCAGGTACAACTGGGCGGCGGGGCCCGCCACTTCGCAGTCGGCCTCCTCGCCCGTCCCGCCCCGCTCGGTCGTCGGGGGCTCCTGGGACAGTCGTACGGTCCATACCGCGTCGTTGGTGTCCGTCGCCCGCACCCGCAGTACCCGGGGCCCGTCGCTGCGGACCCTGCTGCGGCTGCGGGCGTGGAAGCCGCGCAGCAGCTCGTCGATGCCGTCCGCCGCGAAGGCGGGGCCGATCGCGGTCGGTGTGCCGCCCCTCGCGGACTCGGCGTCGACGCGGTGCACGGTGGTCTCGTGGGCCTGCCGCCGGGCCCAGAAGGCTAGCGGGGACGGTGCGGGCAGGAAGTGCCAGCACTGTACGTCCGGCGGGGCCGAGGCGAGCGTGTCGACCAGTCGGCGGTGCCCCTCGCGGAACCAGGTCAGCAGCTGCGCGCCGTCGAGCTCGGGCAGCCCGCCGTCCGGATGGTACGAGGTGTGCCCCTCGGCGACGTAGGCGGTCGCCCACCGGTGGACCATCCCGGTGTGCCGCAGCAGGTCCCGCACCTGCCACTCGGGACAGGGCGGCACCTTGGCCTCGGTCCCGGCCTCCTCGGCGGCCGCGGCGAGCAGACCGCCCTCGCGGTCCAGGATCTGCACGAACTCCGCTGTCTCCATGGGGGGAGTGTGCCGGATGGAGTGCGGTCGAGGGGAAGATCGCCGCGGGATTTCGGTGGTTGTCACGGGGAACGGCATGCGGGCGCGGCGGTGGCGGCCGATGATGGGAGGCGTCCGGCTGTCGTGCTCGGCGAGTCGAGGGGACCGATGCCGTATGAGCTCCTTCTCACCCGGATTCCGGGGGAGAGCCCGTGCCCTCGCGGACCGGCTGCCGCCCGGCCAGTACCCCACCGAGCAGTTCCCCGTGCTGTCCGCCGGGCCCACACCGCGCGTCTCCACCGACACCTGGACCTTCACCATCACCACCGAGACCGGCGACACCCACTCCTGGTCCTGGGCCGAGATGATGGCGCTGCCGCAGCAGGAGACGGTGACGGACATCCACTGCGTGACCCGCTGGTCGAAGTTCGACACCCCCTGGCGCGGGGTCTCGCTGGACGCCTTCTTCGAGGACGTCGAGACGGCCGCGGACTTCGTCCTCGCGCACAGTTACGGCGGCTACACCACCAACCTCCCGCTGGAGGACCTCCTCGACGGCAGGGCCTGGCTCGTCCACACCTACGACGGCTACCCGCTCTCCCCGGAGCACGGCGGCCCGGCCCGGCTGCTCGTGCCGCACCTGTACCTGTGGAAGTCGGCGAAATGGGTGCGCGGACTGCGGCTGAGCGACGAGGACGAGCCCGGCTTCTGGGAGTCCGTCGGATACCACGAGTACGGCGATCCGTGGCGCGAGCAGCGCAACTGGGGGGACTGACCGTGGCCCTCGCCTGGCGCGCGGCCCGGCTCGACGAGCGCCGCCCGCAGACCGCCACCGCCCGCTCCCTCTTCTTCACCGTGCCCGGCTGGCCCGGCCATCTGCCCGGACAGCACGTCGACGTGCGGCTGACGGCCGACGACGGCTATCAGGCCGTACGCAGCTACTCGCTGGCCGCGCCCGCCGACGGCGACCGGATCGAGCTGGGCGTGCAGTCCGTGCCCGGCGGCGAGGTCTCGCCCTACCTCGCCGAGGAGCTGCCGCCGGGCGCCGAGGTGGAGGTGCGCGGGCCGCTCGGCAACTGGTTCGTACGGCGCCCCGAGCAGAGCGAGCCGGCCCTGCTGATCGCGGGCGGCTCCGGAGTCGTACCGCTCGCGGCGATGATCCGCGCCCACCGCCGCGCGGACGCACCGAGCCTCCTCCAGCTGCTGTACTCGGTCCGGACACCCGCCGACGTCTGGTACGGCGACGAGCTCACCGACCACGACCCCCGACTCGACGTCCGCCTCCTCTACACCCGGCAGGCCCCGCCCGGCACCGCCCGCGCCCCCGGCCGCCTCACCCTCTCCGACCTGGAGAAGCCGGCCGCACGCCTCGACTCCACCGGCACCGTCTACGTCTGCGGGCCCACCGGCTTCGTGGAGACCGTCGGCGATCTGCTCCTCGACCTCGGGCGCGACCCCGCCACCATCCGCACCGAACGCTTCGGCTGACCGGAGGCCCTCATGGCTGACGACACCGCCCACCTCGACGGGAACTGTCTCGCCGGGCCGCTCTCGGAGATCCTCGCCGTGGAGGCGACCACGGCCTGGTGGCGCTGTCCCGAGTGCGCGCGGTCCGGGCCGCTGGCCGAACTGCACGTCTTCGGACCGGAGCCGGGACTGACCGCGCGCTGCCCCGGGTGCGCGTACGTCGCCCTCCGGCTGGTGCGGGACGGGGAGCACGTCTGGCTCACTCTGGGCAGCGGAACCGGTGCGTTCCGTTTCCGCGCCGTGACCTCCTGAAACGCCTGCCTCCAGGCTCGTGCGACGAAGATCCAACCTTCACGCGCGTTTCACGCCACGAGGACGTAAGTTGTGGGGGACACCAGGCCAACTCGGGGAGTCCGCATGCCGCTTGAAGGCTCGCTCATCAACAGCAACGTGCCGCACTCGGCCCGTATCTGGAACTACTGGCTGGGCGGCAAGGACTGCTACGAGATCGACCGGCTGGTCGGCGACCAGATCGTCGCGGCCAACCCGCACATCATCGACATCGCCCGGGCCCAGCGCGGCTTCCTGGTCCGCGCCGTCGAACACCTCGTGCGCGACATCGGCATCCGCCAGTTCCTGGACGTCGGCACCGGACTGCCCACCGCCAACAACACGCACGAGGTCGCCCAGCGGGCGGCGGCCGAGTCGCGGATCGTCTACGTCGACCACGACCCGATCGTGCTGGCCCACGCCGAGGCGCTGCTCACGAGCACGCCCGAGGGCCGGACGGACTACATCGACGCCGACCTGCGCGACCCCGACGGCATTCTCGAACAGGCCGCCAAGACGCTGGACTTCACCCAGCCCGTGGCGCTGATCCTGCTCGGCATCGTCGCGCACGTCACCGACGACACCGCCTACGGCATCGTGGAGCGCCTCGTCGACGCCCTGCCGTCCGGCAGCTACCTGGTGTTCTGCGACAGCACCGACGCGATCCACCCCGAGCAGCAGCGCGCGATGGTCGAGCAGTGGAACTCCGCGAGCGACAACCCGCGTGTCAACCGCAGCCCCGAGCAACTGGCCCGCTTCTTCGACGGTGTGGAGCTCCTGGAGCCCGGCCTGGTGTCGGTCTCCCGCTGGCGCCCCGAGGACACGGGCGCGCAGCAGCCCGCGGAGGTGGACAGTTTCGGCGGGGTGGCGCTCAAGGCGTAGGGGAGAGGGCCGTCGTCCCCGGCGATGGCGAGGACGGTGGGCGTGACGTGCCCGCGACCGTCGGTGGCGGGGTCGTGTCCGGGAGGTGTGTCTCTCCGCCCGGCGAGACCGCTGTGATCACCATGACGATCGCCACGGCGGCCACGGCGAGCAGGACCAGGGCGGTGAGGAGCCGGGAGGCCTGGCTGCCGGTCGGGGCATCCGCCGCTTCGGGCGCCGTGGCGAGCGGGCTCAGGTATGCCACCACCTCGTCCGCACCCGGACGCCGGGCCGGGTCCTTGGCGAGCAGCCCGCGCAGCAGGGGCGTCAACGGGCAGTCGTCGTCCGGGAGTTCGGGTTCCTCGTAGACCACCGCCAGGAGGGTCGCCGGCGTCGATGCGCGGGTGAACGGGGAGCGGCCGGTCAGGGCCGCGCAGAGCGTCGCACCGAGGGCCCACCAGTCGGACGGCGGCCCGGGAGTGCCGCCGGTGGCCCGCTCCGGGGAGATGTACTCCGGGGAACCGATCAGCCGACCGGCCTGGGTCAGCGACCGGGCGTCCTGTACGGCGGCGATCCCGAAGTCGGTGAGGACGACCCGGCGGCCGGGGCCGAGCAGCACATTGCTCGGCTTGACGTCACGGTGCAGCACCCCGGCCGCGTGCACCCGGCACAGCGCCTCCGCGAGTGCGAGCCCGACGCGCGCCGTCTCCCGCACGCCCAACGGCCCACCAGCGGCCAGGATCCGCTCCAGCGACGGCGCCTCCACCAGCTCGATCACGATCCACAGCCGGTCGTACTCCTCGGCCACGTCGTAGACCCTCACGACGCCGGGGTGGTCGATGCGCGCACTGGCCCGCGCCTCGCGCAGCGCGCGTTCCCGCCGCGTCACCGGGTCCTCGTCCGTGTCGAGTCCGTCGAGCCGCAACTCCTTGACCGCCACCGGGCGTTCCAGCATCTCGTCCCGCGCCCGCCAGACCCGCCCCATGCCACCCTGTCCGACGCTCTCCGCCAGTTCGTACCGGCCGCCGATACGCATGGGTGTCCACCTCCCCTTCTTCCATGACAACACAGCGCGGCGGGTGAGGGGCAGGGCGGATCCGCCGGGTGCGGAAGGGGCCGCGGCGACGTGTTTACGGGGCTGTCGCAAGGGCACGCGGGCACGAAGGTCGGTATGGCCGTCGTATCCCCGCATGCACGTCGGACCGGGCGGAGGACCCGAGATGACCGACAAGATCCCGGACACCGATGTTCTCGTGGTGGGCGCCGGTCCCACCGGGCTGCTGCTCGCGGCCGAACTCGCCCAGGCCGGTGTGACGGCCACGCTCGTGGAGCGCCGGGCCGAGGAATCGAACCTGACCCGCGCCTTCGCGGTCCACGCCCGCACCCTGGAACTGCTCGACTGCCGCGGCCTCGCCGACGAGTTGATCGCCGGTGGCGTCACGATCGACAGCGTCCGTCTGTTCGGCCGCGCCGCCGTCGACCTGGGCAGGCTGCCCACGAGGTTCCCGTACGTCCTGGTCACCCCGCAGTACGAGACCGAGCGCGTGCTCCGGCAACGGGCTCAGGCGCTGGGTGTGGACCTGCGCCCGGGCACCGAACTCGTGTCGCTGCGGCAGGATTCCGACGGTGTGGACGCCGAACTGCGCACACCGGACGGGAGTCTGCGCACCGAGCGCGCCGCGTACCTGGTCGGAACCGACGGTGTGCACAGCACCGTGCGCCGCCAGTTGCGGATGCCGTACGTGGGGCGGTCGTCGGTGATGCGCTCGGTCGTGCTCGCCGACGTGCGGCTCGCCGAACCCCCGTCCGAGGTGCTCACCGTCAACAGCAGCGGCGACGGGTTCGCCTTCGTCGCGCCCTTCGGGGACGGCTGGTACCGGGTCATCACCTGGAACCGGCGGCGCCAACTGCCCGACGACGCACCCGTGGACCTCGACGAGGTGCGCGAGGACACGCGGCGCGTGCTGGGCACCGACTTCGGCATGCACGACGCCCGCTGGCTGTCCCGGTTCCACAACGACGAACGGCAGGTTCCCTGTTACCGGCAGGGCAGGGTCCTGCTGGCCGGAGACGCCGCGCACACGCACTCGCCCGCCGGGGCGCAGGGCATGAACACCGGGCTGCAGGACGCCTTCAACCTCGGCTGGAAGCTCGCCGCAACCGTGCGCGGCGACGCCGACAAGGCGCTCCTGGACAGCTACGACGCCGAACGCCACCCCGTCGGCCGCGAAGTGGTGCGCATGACCGGAATGCTCCTCCGGCTGGTCGTACTGCGCACCCGTCCCCTGCGTGCGCTGCGCGGCCTGGTCGGCGGCAGCGTGCTGCGCGTGCCCGCCGTCGCGGACAAGGCCGTGGGCGCGCTGTCCGGCATCGCGATCCGCTACCCGTCCCCGCTCGGCGCCCATCCGGCGACCGGAGCACGCGCCCCCGACCTGCCGTTGTCCCACGAGGACGGGCCGAGCAGGCTCCACGCGGCGCTGCGCACGGGCCGGTTCGCCCTGCTGGTGTCGGACGAGGGGCAGTCGTACGCCCGTGAGGTGGAGGGGTACGACGTGGACGTGCACCCGGTGGCGGGGCCGCGCGTCACCGGCGTACCCCCGCTCGTCCTGGTACGGCCCGACGGCTACATCGCCTGGGCCACCGACGAGCCGGACCCGGCCCACCGCGGCCCTGAGCTCGCGGCCGCCCTGGAGTACTGGTGCGCCCGCCGCCCGGCCCGGAGTGCAGCCACGTCCGCGTGGTGAGGGGGCCGGCCCCCTGACGCTGCCGCTGTCCGACCAGGTTTCTATACACGGCGCGTATACGTTGTGCGTATAGTTCGCGGGAGCGCACGACACGTGGCACAGGAACGAGCGCGAGCGCGGAGGCCGGTATGGCTACGACCACGACACCCGACGGACTTGCGGTGCCGGACGGTACCCGCCGCACCTGGTCGACCGCCGTGCCGGCGGCCGCGGTCGCCGGGCTGCTGCTCGGCGTGCTGACCAACCTCGGGCAGGGGTGGCTCCCGGGCGGCTGGAACCAGCTCGCCAACTCGGGTGCCGTCTGGTCCGCCGTGGCGTTCGTCGCCGGTGCGCTGCTCGCCCGCGACGGCAGCGCGTCCCGGGCCGCGGTCGGTGGTCTCGCCGCCGAGGCCGGACTGGTCCTCGGCTATTACGGCTACGCCGAGTTCGGCCGCGACGGCATGGGTGACCTGCTCTTCCCGCTCGTCTGGCTCGGCATGGCCTGCGTGGCGGGGCCGCTGTTCGGCGTCGCGGCGCACTGGTGGCGGCGCAGCCCGGACGTACGGCGCCGGATCATCGGCCTCGCCGCCTTCGCCGGGCTCTTCGGCATGGAGGGCGTGACGGCCGCGTGGGACCTCCACTACGCGTCCCAGGCCTGGGCCTGCGTCGCGGTGTTCGTCCTCGTACCCCTGCTCATGGCCCGCACGCATCGCGAGCGCACCCTCACCCTGGCGGCGGCCGTGCCCTGCGCCCTCCTCGCCTACGCGCTCGTCGAACTGCCCCTCCAGGCGATCTCCGGCTGACGCGCGGCGCTGCCCGGCGACGGGCCGGAAAAACTTCCCGACGGACCGACGCTCACGAAACTCTACCTATATAGAGTTAGTGCCATGACCCGTGTCCGACGCCCGTCCGCGCAGACCACCGCGGTGGTGCTGGCGCTGGCGGAGAAGCCCGCGACCTGGCGGTACGGCTATGAGCTGTGCCAGCAGCTGGACATCAAGCCCGGCTCGATGTACCCGATTTTGATCCGGCTGACCGATCGGGGCCTGCTGGAGGCCGGCTGGGAGACCGACGTCCCCGCCGGCCGGCCCCCGCGCCACCTCTACCGGCTCACCGGCGCCGGCCGGGCCCTGGCCGCCGGACTCGCCGCCGCGCCGACGCCTCGGCCGACGGGCGCGAGGGTGGGGTGGCAGGGGGCATGAGGTGGAGCCTGCGGAGGTTCGAGACCGTCACGTGCTGGTCGGTCGTGGCCGTGTGGGCGGCGGTGTGGACCGGCGCCGTCGTGACCGCCGACCCGCTCCCGGCGGCGGACTCGGCCGTCGGCTTCCTGGTGGTTCCGTCACTGCTGTGGGCGGCC
Source organism: Streptomyces sp. NPDC047081 (assembly GCF_040643775.1). NCBI lineage: Bacteria > Bacillati > Actinomycetota > Actinomycetes > Kitasatosporales > Streptomycetaceae > Streptomyces > Streptomyces sp. NPDC047081. The sequence continues at coordinate 116,547 of NZ_JBEYUY010000002.1, forward strand.
GCCGCGCGGATGGTGGTACGGCACTGGTGGTCCGCGACCGGCTCCCGGCTGGCCGAGTTGGACCCGCCCGGGCGGGTACTGGCCCTCGCCGTGGCCGTGTTGCCCGAACGCCGCCGCGAGTGGGGACGGGCCATGACCGCCGAACTCGCCGAGGTGGAGGGGGAGTCGGAGCGCCGGCGCTTCGCCCTCAGCAGCGCCCGTGCGGCCTTGTGGCCGCCTCCCGCGGGTGGCCGGCCGCTGACCGGACTCGTCATCGCGGCGGTCGTGGCGGTAACTGCCGTCACCGGACCGGCGGTTGGCGCGGCGGTACCCGGACTGCGGGTGTTCGCGGCGACCTTCACCGGTCTCGTCGGCGCCATGGTGATCCTGGCCGTCGCCCGCTCGCGCCGACCTCGACTGCCGCTTCCCGTACCGTCGTTCCTGGTGACCGGTGCCGTGGCCGCGGCGATCGCGACGACCGTGATCTTCCTGCGCCGGGAGCCGGACGCCGCCGGACACCTCCCTCCGGGCGCGGCCGTGCTCCTCGCCACCGTCCTCGCCGGCTGCCTGGGAGTGGCCGTGGCCGCACCCCGCCGGCCGGGCACCGCACGGCTCGCGTCCCGTCTCGGCGTCGCCGCGGCCGTCGTGTTCACCGCGTGGTTCCTGCTGGCGATCCGCAGCGACGGCACGCGGCCCCCGCTTCCGCTCGTGCTCCTGCTCGCCCTGGTGCTTCCGCTCGCGCCCGTCGCCGCCTTCGTCGTCCCGGCGTTCACGGCGGCGCGAGCGGGCCGGTCGTTCCGGTCGGGGCTGCGGGCCGCCGTCTGGACCGTGGCCGCCACCGTCCCGATGACGTACGCCCTGTGGCTGCCCGAGGCGCTGCGCCGGCACGCGATCGACGGCAGGCTGCTCGTCGGCGACCGGGCTCCGGTCGGCCGGAACCTCACCGATGCGCTGATCTTCTGCCTCGGCGTCTTTCCCGTCGTGGGTCTCACGCTCGCGGTGCTCGGTGCCGGCCTCGGGGCGCGGGCGGCGCGCGGCCGTGGCTAACGCTCGCCGGCGAGCCGTCGTTCGAGGTAGATGCCGGTGAAGACGGCCACCTTGGCGCGCAGGGCCCAGGGGTCGAACGGCTTGCTGATGTAGTCGACCGCGCCGGCTGCGTAGCCCCGGGCCGAGTGTTCCGGGTCGGCGCCTATGGCGGTGAGGAAGATGATCGGGACGTCGCGGTTGCGCGGCCGGCGCTTGATGTGGGCGGCGGTCTCGTAGCCGTCCATGTGGGGCATCTGCACGTCCATGATGATCACGGCGAAGTCGTCGTGGTCGAGAAGCGCCTTCAGCGCCTCCTGACCGGAGGACACGGCGACGAGTTCCTGGTCCAGCGTGGCGAGTACGGCGGTCATCGCGAGGAGGTTGTCGGCCTGGTCGTCGACGATCAGCACCTTGGGCATGGCCTGGGAGGAGGTCGCCGGGAGGGTGACCGTGGCCTGCTGGACCTGTTCCACGGCCTCCAGTTGACGTTCGAGGAGGTTGCAGCGCTCCTCCGCCCCCGCGTGCTGCTTCTTCGCGGCCTCGAGTTCGCTGGAGAGCCGTGCGACCTCGCCCTCCAGTCTCTCCCGCTCGCGCAGCAGCTCCGTGACGTCCGGGTTGGCGGCCGCCAGTCGGTCGGCCCGTTCGCGTTCGGCGGTCCAGGCCGCCTCCAGGTGGCTCAGCCGCACTTCGAGGTTGGCGATACGGTGCTTGCGGTCCAGCAGCGCGTCGCCCAGCGCGTCGCCGCGGGCGGTGGAGCGGCGGGACGCCCGGTCCGCCTCGGCGAGCTGCTCCTCCAGTTCCTCGACCGCGTGTCTGGGGGAGGAACTGCTCTCGACGACGGCTCCGTGCAGCCGCCGTACGAGCTCGATGGCCTCCGGAGTGGCGGCCACTCCGCGCTGTTCGGCCACGTCGGTGAAGAGGTCCATCACCACGTCCCAGGGCGGGACCCGGGTGCCGTTCAGGTAGCGGGAGAAGGTGCCGGCGTCCCGGATGCGCCGGGCCGCGTACCGGCGTACCGACACCTCGAGGCCCTCGAAGAGCTCGCGGAGTGCCGTCGCCAGCGCCCGGGACTCCGGTGTCAGGTCCTGGGCCAGCGGCCGAAGCTCACCCATGCCGGTCCTCGGCCTTCGCACACAGGGGCCGCCGGCCTCCTCGCCGGTCGGAGCCGCGCCCCTGCATCAGCACCAGGTGCAGGACCTGGACGGCCCCTCCCACGGCGGCGAAGCCGTACAGCACGCTGCGGGCCGCCCCGTCACCCGCGAGCGTGGACAGCAACCCGGCCCCTGCTCCCGCCACGAGCGAGAGCGCGACGACCAACACCATCCGCTTGGGCAGTCGTAAACGATCCATTGTTCCTCTTTCGGTGCCCGGCCGGTGACCGGCCGGAACTGCGCGCCCCGGGTGGGGTGCCGAAAAGTGAAGACCAGGATGAAGGGGGACGAAGGCGTTGCGCCACACGGTTGACGAAGCGGCAACGATCAACACTGTTGCCGCGGGCGGCACTTGTTCGCGCAACAGGGATGGCCCGAGGTCAACGGCTGTCGATCGGTGCGGTGTTGCGGCAACACGGGTGGCTGCTAACGGGGTTCAGTGCTCGGCCGCGTGTCGAGTGGCCAGGCCGATGACGGCTGCCGTGGCGGCGAGGACCGCGACGCTGGTGAGGGCGGCCGGGAGGGAGAACCAGTCGGCCATGAAGCCGATCGCGGGCGGGCCGAGGAGCATGCCGCCGTAACCGAGGGTCGAGGCGATCGCGACTCCGTCGGGGCCGGCCAGGGTGCCGGCGCGTTCCACGGCGACGGGGAAGAGGTTGGCGAGACCGAGGCCGGTGACGACGAAGCCGAGCAGGGCCGCCCACAGGGACGGGGCGAGCGCGCCGAGCAGCATGCCGACGGCGGCGGTCGTACCGCCGATGGTCAGCGTGCGGGTCCGGCCCAGGCGTTCGAGGAGCCTCGTGCCGGTGAGACGGCCGATCGTCATGGCGAGCGCGAAGCAGGAGTAGCCGACGGCCGCGGCGCCCGGCGAGGCGTGCAGGTCCTGTTCGAGGTGCAGGGCGCTCCAGTCGGCCAGGGCTCCCTCGCCGTAGGCCGTGCACAGGGCGATCAGGCCGAAGGTGACGACGAGCCCACGGGTGTGCGAGTCGAGGCGGCGAGGTGCGGATTCCTCGCGCGACAGGCTCTCCGGTGGCGCGGGGGGCTCGATCCGCAGCAGGGTCCGGCCCGCGACCGCCGTGACGACCAGGCCGATGACGGTGAGGCCGAGCAGATGCCGGGTGGGCGACAGATGGCCGGCGACGAGTCCGCCGAGCCCGGCGCCGGCCATGCCGCCGAGGCTGAAGGCGGCGTGGAAGCTGGGCATGACGGGGCGTTGCAGGGCCCTCACCAGGTCGACGGCCGCGCTGTTGAAGGCGACGTTGATGCTGCCGTAGGCACTGCCGAACAGCAGCAGCACGGCGCCGAGGGCCAGGGCGGAGTGGGTGAGCGGGGGCAGGGCGACGCTGAGGGAGAGGAGGATGCCGCAGACGACGGTGACCCGGTGGTTCCCGTAGCGCCGGCAGAGTCGTCCGGTGAGCATCATCGTGATCACCGCGCCGGCGGAGACGCCGAGCAGCGCGAGCCCGAGGGTGCTGGCGGAGGCGCCGGTCTGCTCCTTGATGGCGGGGATGCGGACGACCCATCCGGCGAAGATGAAGCCGTCCAGAGCGAAGAAGACGGTGATCGCGACTCGGAGCCGGGTGAGGGCGCTGCCCGGCACGACACTGTGCGTTCGGGTTTTGTTTATTAGCGGCACAAATTCAGGCTAGGTGAGGGCGGGGAGGTGGACAAGGGGTTATCGCGTCGGTGAGGACGGCCCGCCGGGCCTCGCACGACTGGCCACGGCCGCCAGGGCGGTCATGAAGACGGCGTACGTCATCAGCGTGCCCCGTGGGCCCAGGGCCGCGAGCAGGCTCCCGGCGGCCAGGGCGGCGAGGGGGACGGTTCCCCAGGTGATCAGTCGGGCGGCGCCGGCCGTGCGGGCCTGGAGGTGGTCGGGGGTGACGGCGTAGCGGTACGACGTGACGACCACGTTGAAGGCCGGCTCCGCGAGTGACATGACCGCGACGACCGCGCCGAGTGCCACGGGTGAGTGGAGCCAGGCCAGCACCGCCGTGCAGCAGGCCCAGAGCCACAGCGACCCGAGCACCAGCGTCCGCGGGTGCAGTCGCCGGTGCAGCCACGGTGCGGCGAAGGCGCCGGCGATCGCCGCGCCGCCCGGCAGCGCCAGCATCACCCCGATCAGCCAGGGCGACGCACCCAGCTCCCGGGCTCGTACGATCATGACGAGGGTGAGGGCGGCCAGGACGAGATTGACGGCGCCGGTCAGTGCGACCAGGGCCCGCAGCAGATTCTGGCGCCACAGCCGGACGAGGCCCTCGGAGATGTCGGCGCGCAGTCCCGGCCGAGAGTGTTCCCGCTCGGCGCGCTCCCGCAGGCCCGGCCGTACGAACAACAGGGTCAGGAAGCCGATCGTGTACGACACCAGGTCCGCCACGAACGGCAGCAGGTGACCCGCGGCGAACAGGGCACCGCCCAACGGCCGTCCCGCCAGGTCTGCGCCGAGTTCGCGGGCCTGGTTCTGGGCCACCGCGGTGGGGACTTGGTGCCGCGGGACGATGTGCGGCAGCGCGGCGGACTCCGCGAGCTGGAAGAACACGAAGCACGCGCCGTCCAGGAAGACGACCGCCAACAGGAAGGGCAGGCCCGGCTCGTCGACCGCCAACGCCAGTACGACGAGGCCGAGCAGTACCGCCCGCACACCGTCGGCCGCGAGCATCACGTGCCTGCGGTCCCAGCGGTCGACCAGCGCCCCCGCCGGCAGGTACAGCAGCAGGAACGGCAAGGTCTGGGCGAAGCCCACGAGCCCCGCCCGGAACGGCGAGTCCGTCAGCGCGAGGACCAGCAGGGGGTAGGCGAGCGTCGTGACCCGCATGCCGACGGTCGAGACGACCTGGCCGCTCCACAGCAGCATGAAGTCCCGGTTGCGCCACAACGGTCGTGCAACCGGATCGCCCACCCGCGCCGGGCCCGTCAGGGCAGCTGGGGGAGGGCGTCGCGGGCCGAGTGGCTGAGGATGCGCAGGTCCTCCGCGAAACGCTTCCGGTCGGTGGCGGGCAGCGGCTCCAGGAAGTACCGCCTGATGTTCTCGACGTGGATCCGGGAAGCTCGTACGGCGGTCTCCTCGCCCTGCGCCGTCAGCCGCACCAGCCGTCCCCGCCGGTCGTCCGGGTCCGTCACACGCCGCACGAGTCCGGCCGCCTCCATCCGGTCCACCAGCCGCGTCACCCCGCCCGTGGTGAGCACCTGCTCCTGCCCGATGGTCCGCATCGACAGCCCCGGCTCGCCCGCCCGGCCCAGGATCAGCAGCACCTCGTATATGAGGTGGCTGATCCCGCACTCCTGCTCGATCCGGCGCCCCAGGATGTACTCCAGCCGGTTCGCGGCTCCCTGCAACCGTCCGAACGCCAGGACCAGTTCGTCGTCGGCCGCCTCCTTCGCGGTCGTGATGGTCCTCTGCCCGTCCTGCTCGCCCACGGCACCTCCGTACGTTCCTCCGACGGAACCTACCCCGTCGCGCTGTGCGGCGGTTCCGCGCCTGAGGGCGGAGGGGTGTCAATCGGCGGGAGAACGGATCTCGCCGGGTGTACGGCCGAAACGTTCCCGGAAGACCCGGGTGAAGTGCGCCTGGCTCGCGAAGCCCCAGTGGTGGGCGATCTCCGCGACGGTGAGATGGCGGGAGGCCGGGTCGGCCAGGTGCTCGTGCGCCTCGGTGAGGCGGCGGTCGAGGATGTGGCGGGCCGGAGTGACACCGCTCGGCCGGAAGACGCGGCTGAGGTGGCGGGTGGAGACGCCGAGCGTCTCGGCGACCGACTCGGGGCTGAGCCGCGGGTCCGTCAGATGGCGCTCGATGTAGTCCCGGGCCAGGGCCAGCCGGGCGGACCCGGTGGGCGTGGAGTCCTCGGCCAGGTGCGGGGCGGCGAGCGTACGGACGAGGTCCAGCACCGTCGCCTCCGTCGACGCCGGATCGCCGCTCCCGTTGCCGCCCGCGGCCCACTCCGCCAGCACCGACTCCAGCGCGGACACCGCCGTACCCCTGCCGAACAGCAGGGGCGCGGGCAGGTCGGCGGTGGTGCAGTGCTCGGCGAAGGTCCCGCGGGGGATGTCGACCAGCAGCTTGCGCATGGCCGTGGGGAAGCCGAACAGGTACGGGCTGCGGGTGTCGTAGAGGACCGCGTCGCCGGCCCGCACGGTGAGGCAGCCGCCCGCGTGGAAGAAGACGGCCTGTCCTGCGGTGAGCAGGCTGACGAAGACCGAGTCCTTCGGCAGCTCCCGGCAGGCGCGGCCGGTGCGCTCGATGACGTGCTCGTTGCCGGTGATCCCGGCGAGCCGCAGGGCGCCCAGCCGGAAGTTGGCCTGGGTGGCCAGCAGTCCGTGCGGTGAGTACGAGGAGCAGGTCAGGCCCACCAGCGCCCGCCGGTTGTACTCCTCCCAGAAGCCGATCCGGTCCTCGGGGCCGACGGACCGCGTGGACACACGGGAGACGAGGGTCACCCCTCAGAAGCTACCGGAGGAGCGAACCGACGTAATCGGCTCGATGGCTTTCTGTTCGCAGCCCGTGGGAGCTCAGCTCGGGCGGCGCACCATGAACACGTCGACAGGGTCCTGCCGTTCCAGGGTGAATCCGTGGCGCTCGTACAGGCGGCGGGCGGCGCTGCCCTGGAGGACGTTCAGGCGGACGGTCACGTCGTCGGTGTCGGTCTGCTTCAGCAGGGTGCGCAGGACCGCCGATCCGAGGCCCCGGCCCTGGACCTCGGGCGCGATGAAGAAGTGCTCCAGCCAGTGCTCGTCCTCAGCCGGGCGCAGGGCGACACAGCCCGCGAAGGCGCCGTCGACCAGGACGACGGACGCGTGCTCGGGGATGAAGGAGTCGCGGAACCGCTGGCGGACCCGGTGCTCGTCGAAGCGGCCCAGCCGCTCCAGGTCCGGGCGCATCACGATCGCCCGCAGCTCGACGATCGGCTCCATGTCCTCCGGCCGCGCGGGGCGCAGGGTCCAGGCGAGGGGGCCGTCCGAGCCCGCCCGTGCTGCTGCTGGGGCGGGTCGTATGCCGTCGTCGGCCTGCGCGGCCGTATCCATGGTTTCCATGATCGAAGTATCGCAGTCGCTCACCACGCACCCTTCGCCATGGCGGGCCGCGGATCGACGTGGATCTTGGGTCCCCGGCCGGCGCCGGGCGGGCGCTCGCCCGCCAGGACGGGGCCGACCTCCGTCAGGCCCACGGTGGTGGCGACCAGGGGGCGCGGGTCGACCGTGCCGGTCGCGTAGGCCTGGATGGTGGCGTCCAGGCCGGGGGAGCCGGAGAGGATGCCCACCGCCGTCACGTCCTTGAGGGCGAGGGTGCGGGTGTCGATCCGGCTGGGCTCGCCGGCCAGGCCGATGTAGACCAGGCGGCCGCCCGGCTCCACCAACTCCAGTGCGCTGCCCGGCAGATGGGCGGCGTTCGAGGCGTCGACCACGGCGTCGAAGGGCAGGTCCGGGACGGAGTCCTCCGCCCACACGTGCTCGAAGCCCAGGCCGCGGGCGAAGGCGAGCGAGTCCTCGGTCGCACCCATCAGGTGCACCTCCGCGTCGGCCGCGCGCAGGAACATCGCGGCCAACAGGCCGATCGTGCCCGGGCCGAGGACCAGGACGCGGTCGCCGGGGCGCGGTGCGGCGGCCCGTGCGGCGCGCAGGGCGTTGCCGCCCGGTTCCACCAGCGCGCCGAGGACGGCGTCGACGGAGTCGGGCAGGGCGTGCAACGAGGCGGCGGGTACGGCGAGTTGCTCGGCCAGCGCGCCCGACTGCCCGCCCCGGATGCCGACTTCGCGCCGCTTCTCGCACAGGTGCTGCCGGTCCCGCAGACAGCGGCGGCAGTTGCCGCAGCCGAGCATCGTGTCGCCCATGACGCGACGGCCGAGCCAGCCCGCGTCGACCCCGTCGCCGACGGCCGCCACCCGCCCGGCCCACTCGTGGCCCGGCTGCATCGGGTAGGCGGAGTGGCCCTGGTGGAGGTAGGCCATGGCGCCGGTGAAGAACTCGACGTCGGTGCCGCACACGCCGACGCGTTCGACGTCGACCACGACCTCGCCGGGCCCGGCCACCGGCGCCGGGAGGTCTTGGACCTCCCAGGCGCCGGGGGAGGTCAGCACGAAGGCGCGCATGAGGCGGGCGCTCACCGGGGCGCGAGCACGCGCTGGCGTTGGGTGCCGAGGTGGCTGATGCCCAGTTCCATGACGTCGCCCGGCTGGAGATAGACGGGCGGGGTGAGGCCCATGCCGACGCCGGGCGGGGTGCCTGTGTTGATCAGGTCGCCGGGCTCCAGGACCAGGAACTGGCTCAGGTAGTGCACGATGAAGTACGGGTCGAAGATCATGGTCTTGGTGCTGCCGCTCTGCCGGCGCACCCCGTTGACGTCGAGCCACATGTCCAGGGCGAGTACGTCGTCGATCTCGTCCGGTGTGGCGAGCCAGGGTCCGGCCGGGTTGAAGGTCTCGGCGGACTTGCCCTTGGCCCACTGCCCGCCGTGCTCCAGCTGGAAGGAGCGCTCGCTGACGTCGTTGACGACGAGATACCCGGCGACGGCCGCACGGGCCTCGTCGACCGAGTCGAGGTAGCTCGTGCGCCGGCCGATGACGATGCCGAGCTCGACCTCCCAGTCGGTCTTCGTCGAGCCGCGCGGGATGCGCACGTCGTCGTCCGGGCCGACCAGTGTGTTGGGCGACTTGGTGAACAGGATCGGCTCGTCGGGGACGGGCATGCCGCTCTCGGCCGCGTGGTCACGGTAGTTGAGGCCGATGCACAGGATCTGGTGCGGGCGTGCGATGGGTGCGCCCACGCGCTCCCCGGCGAAGCGGGACACCCGGCCCGCGGCCAACCGCTCGGCCACGACGGGGCGTACGCGGTCGATGCCGTCCGAGGCGAAGAACGCCTCGTCGAAGTCCGGTACGACGTCGGAGAGTTCGACGTAGGTCTCGTCGTCGATACGGACGACGGGCTTCTCGGCGCCGGGGGCGCCGATGCGCATGAGGTGCACGGGTCTGTCTCCAGGGTCGGGGGGTCTCAGGTGCGGGGTCCGGCGAGGGGGCCGAGGAGGGCGCGGATCTCGTCGAGCGCGTCGACGAGGTCGGCCAGGGGTGTCCGGTAGGCGAGCGCGCTGACGCTGACCGCGCCGGACGGGGCCGTGGGCGAGGTGAGGAACACGGGCAGGGCGAGGCAGGTGACCCCGGGCTCGTTCTCCTGGTCGTCGACGCCGTAGCCCCGCACACGGGTGGCCTCCAGCTCCCCGTACAGCTCGGCCGCTGTGCACCGGGTCCGTGGCGTTCGGCGCTGCAAGGGGGCGTCGGCGATCCACGCCTCGACCTCCGCCACCGACCCCAACTGCCGTGCCAGCAGCAGCTTTCCGACGGCCGTGGCGTGGGCGGGGTTGCGCCCGCCGATCGTCGACGTGAGCCGCGCGGCGCCGGTGGGCGGGTCGACCTTGGCGCGGTAGACGACCTCACGGCCCTCCAGCACCGCGTAGTGCGCGGTCTCGCCGAACCGGTCGGCCAGCGCGTCGAGCACCGGCCGGATCCGCACGTGATCGGGCCGGGCCTCGTGATGGGCGAAGGCCATGCGCAGGAACTCGTCGCCGAGCAGATAGCGGCCGCGGCCGTCCTGGTCGGCCAGACCCGCCCGGCGCAGCGCACCCAGCGCGCGGTGCACGGTCGGCTTCGGGCTGCCGATCACCCGGGTGAGCTCCTCCAGGCCCACCCCGTCGGGATGGCGCGCGAGCTCCTTGAGGACCGCGAGCACCCGGTCCGACCCCACAAGTCGGCTGCTCCCGGCGCCCGTCGGGCCGTCCTCGCCGGGGTCTGTCGGCCCGTCGTACGCCTGCGTATGCTCCATGACGTTCCAGAATTTAGACCGTCGTACCGATTGTCGGAAGGGGCTCAAGGGTGACGCTCCGCAGCGCTCAGTGGTACGGAGGCCAGGACCGCAACGCCTACATCCACCGGGCGTGGATGCGGCGGGGCGTGCCCGGCGACGCCTTCACCGGACGGCCGCAGATCGCCATCGCCAACACCGCGTCCGATCTGACCCCGTGCAACGCGCACCTCGACGAGGTCGCCGGCTCGGTCCGCAACGGTGTCTACGAGGCGGGCGGGATCCCGCTGGACCTGCCCGTGGTGTCGCTCGGCGAGACGAACGTACGGCCCACCGCCATGCTCTGGCGCAACATGGCCGCCATGGCCACGGAGGAGATGCTGCGGGCCAACCCCGTCGACGGCGTGGTCCTGCTGGGCGGCTGCGACAAGACGATCCCGTCGCTGCTGATGGCCGCCGCCTCGGTCGATCTGCCAGCGGTGGTGGTGCCCGGCGGTCCGATGCTGACCGGGACCTTCCGCGGCACGCCCCTTGGCTGCGGTACGGACGTGTGGCGGCTGTCGGAGGAGGTGCGGGCCGGCACCCTCTCGCAGGAGCAGTTCACGCGGTCCGAGTCGGCGATGATCCGCAGCCGCGGCCACTGCAACACCATGGGAACCGCCTCGACGATGGCCCTGGTCGCCGAGGCGCTGGGCACGGTCGTCCCCGGCACGGCCGGAACTCCCGCTCCCGACAGCCGACTTCTGCAAGCGGCGCACGGCGCCGGCCGGCTCGCGGTGGACATGGTCGGTGCCGACCGGCGGCCGGGCACCTTCCTCACCCGGGCGTCCTTCCACAACGCGATCGTGGCGCTGGCCGCCGTCGGCGGCTCGACCAACGCGGTGGTCCATCTCCTGGCGATCGCGGGCCGGTTGGGGATCGACCTGTCGCTCGACGACTTCGACCGCATCGGCTCCCGGGTACCGGTGCTCGTCGACCTCCAGCCGGCCGGCCGCTTCCTCATGGAGGACTTCCACCGCGCCGGCGGCCTGCTCGCCGTCCTGCGCGAGGTGCGCGACCTGCTGGACCCCGACGCCCTGACCGTCACCGGCGAGCCCCTGGTCAACTACCTTGAGGACGCCCCCATTTGGGACACCGAAGTCATCCGCACCCGTGCCGAGCCGCTGGTCGCCGAGGGCGGCATCGCCGTCCTGCGCGGCAACCTCGCCCCGGACGGGGCACTCATCAAACCGGCCGCCGCCTCCCCACGCCTCCTCCGACACCGGGGCCGGGCCGTGGTGTTCGACTCCATTGAGGACTTCCACGCCCGCGTCGACGACCCGGACCTGGACGTCGACGTCGACTCGGTGCTGGTCCTGCGCGGCTGCGGCCCCAAGGGCTACCCGGGCATGCCCGAGGTGTCGAACATGCCGCTGCCGAGGAAGCTGCTCGAACAGGGCGTCCGCGACATGGTCCGCGTCTGCGACGGCCGGATGAGCGGCACCGCGTACGGCACGGTCGTCCTGCACGTGGCCCCGGAAGCAGCGGCCGGCGGCCCCCTCGCGCTGGTCCGCACCGGGGACTTCGTCGTCCTCGACGTCGACTCCCGCCGTATCGACGTGGACGTACCCGCCGCCGAACTCGCCCGCAGAACCCCGGACAAGGCCACCGTCACCGCCTTCGCCGACCCCCGGCGCGGCTGGGAACGCCTCTACGTCGACCACGTCCTCCAGGCCGACACCGGCGCCGACCTCGACTTCCTGGTCGGCTCCAGCGGGTCGGAGGTGAGCCGGGAGTCGCACTGACCAAGGCGGGGGCTCAGCCGAAGGTCACCTCGGCGGTGGCATGCCTCGGCTCACGGTGGGTGGCGATGCGCAGGCCGGCCCCTCCGCCGGTGAGGGCGCCGTCGGCCAGGAGGTGCTCGCCGACGAACGCCGGGCGGTGCAACCGGTAGGACAGCGACCGCACTTGACGCTCCGGAGCGTTGCGGCGGACCAGGTCCAGCATCAGCAGCGCCAGCAGTGGCCCGTGCACGACCAGGCCGGGATAGCCCTCGACGGCACGGCAGTACGGGGTGTCGTAGTGGATCCGATGGGCGTTGGCGGTGAGCGCGCTGAACCGGAACAGCAGCCGCTCGTCGGGCTGAAGGCGCAGCCGCCACGGGCCTTCCGGCTCCGGTACGGAGGTGTCGTCGACCGCTTCCGGATGGCTCGGCGCGGAGCCCTCGCCGGACCGGTAGACGATGTCCTGCTCCTCGACCAGGCACGTGCGCCCGTGCTGCCGGAACTCCTGGCGTTCGGTGACGAACAGCAGCTCGCCGCTGCGGCCCTGTTTGGGGGTGACGGCGGCCAGACTGCTGACGCGCCGGGCCGGTTCGCCCAGGCGCAGCGGCTCGAAGATCTCGGACCGGCCACCGGCGAACATGCGCCGGCGCTCGGGGATCGGTGGCAGGAAGCGGCCGTCGCTCAGATGCCCGTCCGGGCCGAGGGCCTGCTGCGGGGCCCAGTGCAGGAAGTACAGCCACTGCCACAGCGGCGGCAGCGGGTCACCGTGCCCGGCGGCGGCCTCGGGCAGATCGAGGACCGCGGACAGGGCCGCCGCCGGGCCGGGCGGCAGGGCGTCCTGGTCGGTGACCGGTTCGGGCTGCCAGGACTCCACGTGGGAGGCGAGAGAGGCGGGCATGGGCATCGTGTCCTCCTGGGCTGGTCGGTCGGGGCAGGGCTGGTGGGTCGCACGTGGAGGGGGCGTCAGCCGTGCAGGAACTCCGTCACCAGCATGGCGGCTTCCGGCCGGCATTCCTCGAAGTAGGCGTGGCGGGCGCCGGGGAAGACATGCGTACGGGCGTCAGGGATGCGGGCGGCGAGCAGGGGGACGTTGTCGGCCGGGGTGAGCCGGTCCTCGTCGCCGTGGAGAATCAGCGTCGGGGCGGCGATGCCCGGCAGCACCTCCCAGGCGTCGTGCCGGTTGCTCGCCACCAGGTGGCCCCGGACAGCGGGCGCGGGCATGTCCGGATCGCCGAGCGTGGTGTACGGGCCCGGGTGCGCGGCCGTCCACTCCGGTGTGTACATCAGGTCGATCAGCGCCTCGCGGACCGCCCGCGGATCCGGCTGGGCGAGGGTGCGCCGCACGGAGGCGTCCCGTTCGACGGCGTGCGGGCCGCCGGGGGAGGTGCAGCCCAGGACCAGCCGGCGGACCCGACCGGGACGGTCGGCCGCCACCCACTGGGCGACCCGCCCGCCCATCGAGGTGCCGTACACGTCGGCCCGCTCGATCCCGAGGTCGTCGAGGACCGCGATCACGTCGTGGGCGAACTGCCTTGTGGAGTAGCCCTGCTGGGGCTTTCCGCTGTCGCCGGTGCCGCGGTGGTCCATGGTGATGGTGCGGTGCGTGGCGTGGAAGTCCTCGCGGATACCGTCCCACCAGCGGTGGTTGTTCGCCTGCCCGGCGAGCAGTACCAGGGGATACCCGTCCCCTTCCACCTGGTACGCGAGTGCGGTGCCGTCCTGGGCGTGCGCGAGGGCGTGTCGCCGGCGGGCGGTGTCGGTCATCGGTTCGTCTCCGGGGCGGTACTCGGTGTCGGGGTCGTGCGTGGGCACAGGGGGAGGGTCGGGGGCGGTCCTCCGGCCCGCCCCCGGAAAAGCCGCCGACCCGTCGCGCGGTCGGGCGCACGACGGGTCTGGTGCTGATCGGCTTCGGCCTCGCGGTCGCGGCCGGCACTAGGACTGGCTGATGTTGACCATCCAGGGGATGCCGAAGCGGTCGGTACACATGCCGAACACGTCGCCCCACATCTGCTTGTCGAGGGGGACGGCCACCGTGCCGTCGGCCGACAACTTCTCCCAGTAGCCGCGCAGTTCGGTGTCGTCGTCACCGCTGAGGCTCACCGTGATGTTGTTGCCGACCGTGCGGTCCATGCCCGGCGGGTTGTCCGCGCCCATCAGGGTGAAGCCGCTCGGGGTCTCCAGCATGCCGTGCATGATCTTGTCGGCGAACGGGGCGTCCTTCTGGCCGAACTCGCCGAAGGTGTTGATCGTCAGCGTGCCGCCGAAGACCTCCTTGTAGAACTCCAGGGCCTGGCGGGCATCGCCGCCGAAGCTGATGTACGGGTTCAGTCGCGAGGCCATGCGAACCTCCGGTAGGCGTGTGAATGGTCCGATTCGTGCACAGTAGCGCGGGGCACTGACAACGGCCTGCCGGGCTGTGCTTGAAACTTCAAGCTGACTCCGTCATGCTTTCGCTTGATTCTTCAAACAGATCGGCGGAGCCCTCCGCGGTCGCCCTCTTGGAGTTGCCATGTCTGTTGCCTCTGACGCCGTCGCCGTCCGCCGTGGTCCGCTCGTGGTGGCGGGAGGTGTGCTCGCCGCGATCGTCGCGGCCTCCGTGGCGGACGCGGTGCTCGCGCTCCTCGCCCTGGCCGCGGGCGCGCCCGACGACTTCCGGCCGCTGAAGGCGTCGTCGTACATCTTCCTCACGGCGGTCGGCGTGGTGGCGGGTGCCGTCGGGTGGGTGATCGTGCGCAAGGTGTCGAAGGATCCCGAGGCGCTGGTGCGGTGGCTGGTGCCGGCCGTCGTCGTGGTGTCCTTCGTGCCGGACTTCCTGCTCTTCGGCGACGGCGGCGCGATCGGTGTCATGGCGCTGCTGCTGATGCACGTCTCGGTGGCCGCCGTCGCGGTGTTCGCCTACCGCAAGGTCATGCCGCTGTCGTAGTTCCCGCCGTCTTCGGTTCCGGCGCGAGGCCCGGGCCCGGTCACACCTCCCGGTGGTCGATGCCGAGCAGGCTCGCCGCGGCCCGGAAGCCGGCCGTGCGGTGGCCGACGGCGAGGGACCAGTGGTGGCCGACGCCGGTCGCGCTCCACGCGTCGACCCACTCGCCCGGGTCCCGGCCGAAGTCCACGCGGCTGGTGGTGTTGCCGATCTCCAGCAGCGGGCCGGGGACGACCGTGCCCTCGGACGTGACGAACGACAGGCTGCCGTCCGCGTCCTGGCCGAGGCCGAGCAGGGTGACCGGCCCCTGCTGGACGTCGAACTCCACGCTCACGCCCCAGCCGCGCTTGCCGTGGTAGACGCCCAGGCCGCGCAGCAGCGGGTCGCGGGCGCTGACCGCGAGGTGGGCGGGCCCGTCGTGGCCCATCTCCACCACGCCGTCCTCGAAGTTGAGGGCCTGGATCTCGGTGAACGAGCCCCCGGCGCCGACGCTCTGGGAGGCCAACTGGGCGACACTGGTGCGCAGTTCGTACTCGCCGGCGGCGGGCACGCCCCGGGCGGTGAGCAGGGAGGCGCCCAGGATCATGCCCGCGCCGAGCCGCTCGTGGAGCTCTCCGTCCAGGCCGCGGTGGTAGTAGGCGAGGGTGTCGAGGCCGAAGTCCTCGACCAGCCGGTCCAGCGCGACCGACACCGTAGCTCCCCACGCGAAGTCCTCGTCCACCACACTCTCGTCGAGGGTGAAGACCTGCCGGGCCAGCGCCATGCGCTCGCGGGTCTCCGCCTCGGTCACCCGCTCCACCCGGTGCCGCAGATCGTCGAACTCCAGCACCTCGACATGCGAACCGAAGGTGGCCGGCAGCAGCGTCAGATCGGTGGACACGTCCAGCATGCCGGGATACAGGTGGCCCATCAGCCCGTGCCGGGCGTGCCGGAGCGCCGCGCGGATGTGCGCCGCGCGGATCCACTGCTCGACGCGCCGCCACGCGGACTCCTGCCGCAGCCAGCCCGAGACCGACCGGAAGGGGATACCGGCCCGGCGGAACACGTTGCCCACCTCCGGCACCGAGCACTGCGCGCAGTACGCCAGCCAGGCGCCCGTGTCGAAATTGGCGTGGTCCATCCGCTCCGACGGCTGGAGATCGATGACCAGCACCGGGGTGTGCGAGCGCTGCGCGATCGGCAGGACCATCGACGAGGTCAGATACGTCGTCAGGAACAGCACGATCAAGTCGCAGTCCGCCCGCCGGAGTCGCTCTGCGGCGATCGCGCCCTCCTGTGCGTCGGACACGAAGCCGGCATCGGTCACCTCGGCGTCCATCGCCTGCAGGCGTTCGGTGACGTACGCGGCCGATTCCTTCAACTGCGGCAGCAGCTCCGGGAATTGCGGCCAGTACGTGCCGAGTCCGCCGGCCACCAGACCCACGCGCGTACGGCGGCGGGTCACCGGGGGGAGCAACTCCGCCAGGGACAGGGAGGGTTCGGCGGTGGTCATGACGCTGGGTGCTCCTTCGAAGGTCCGCTTCTGAGGCCCGCCCTGGCCACACCAGGATCCGCCGGCGCGGCCGCGGTGCTGGAGGCACGCCGGACGAGGACCCTGATGACGTACACGCCCGCGACCGCCGAGGCGGCCATGCACGCGGTGATCGACCAGAGCAGGGCGGAGGCGCTGTAGTCCATCAGGGCGGGCGTGACGAACGCGACGCCCGCGAAGACCCCGCGCGACAGGGCGTAGGTGAGGCCCTGCGTGGTGCCGCGGGTGTCCGGGGGCAGCGTGAGCTGCGACCACACCTTGTAACTGGCCTCCCCGGCAAAGGGGTTGGAGATCTGGTACAGCACGAAGAAGACCAGCATGCCGGCCAGGGCGCCGGCCGTGAGGGAGGCGATACAGAAGGCGAGGATCTGCACGACGGTGAAGACGTAGAACAACCGGTCGCGCCAGGGCGTGTCGGCGATGCGGACGAAGACGAAGGTCAGCACCAGCGCGATCGGGAGGAAGGCCAGGTTGATCCCGGTGGCCAGGGACTGCGAGGCACCGCTCACCGTGACCAGCAGATAGGTGCCGAACTGTCCGAAGGTGTTCGCGCCGATGCCCCAGGTGACGTAGTAGGCGAAGGTCGCGGCCATCGGCAGCAGCGCGGCACGGTTCAGGATGGTCTTCAGCCCGATGCCGCGCGGCGCGGCCAGCGCGGCCGCCTCCCGCGCGACCTCCGCGTCCGACGGCTCGTCGGCCAGTTCGAGGCGGGAGCGCAGCTGCCAGGTGACCAGCGCGGCGACCGCCAGATGACCGGTGATGACGCGCGCCCCGGTCATGCCCGCGTCGGAGAGGAGATAGCCGAGGAAGATGACGACGACGATGCCCGCCACCCACATGACCTGCGTGAAGGACACAAGACGCGCCCGGCCCTCGGCGGGGGCCGCGTCCGAGACGACGGCCAGGGACGTCGGCAGATCGGCACCGGCCGCCAGGCCCGCCACGAGCACGCCGACGAACAGCACGATGTCGTTCGGCGCCAGGGTGATGACGACCGCGCCGACCGCGTAGCAGAAGATGTCCCAGTTGTAGACGCGACGGCGCCCGAACAGGTCGGCCAGCCGTCCGCCGACGAGGGAGCCGACGGCGATGCAGCCGGTGACGATCGCGCTGATCGCGCCCGCCATCCACACGCCCATGTCGTAACTGTCGCGGTAGATGGCCAGGTTGACGGCGATGCTGACGATGAGCGCGGCGTCGAGGTAGGACGCCATGCCCGACAGGGCCGCGACCTTCCACAGCCGCCAGGGGATGGGTTGTTCCGAGCGTTCGCGAGCAGTCGGGGTTCGGACCATGAAGGACTCCGTCGGCCGGTTCACGGTGAACAGTGGCCGTGAATATAGGCCTCGAAAAACGTTGCAACAACCCCTCCTGCGCCCATTTGCAGCAAGGGGACGCGGCACTCCTTCCCGTCTCCAGGCTCCGGTGCGACCATTCGAGAAGGTTGACGACCGGATGGCGTAAAACGTTTTTTGATCGAAGGTCGGAAGGATCGGAAGGACCGCACCCGTGATCTCGTCCGCGCTGCAGCAGCTGTTCGACGACCCGCCCCGGGACTTCGGCCCGACTCCGCTGTGGTGGTGGTCGGGTGCGAGGGTCACCCGGGAGCGGCTGGCCTGGCAGATGCGGCGGTTCGCTCAGGGCGGCGTCCACAACCTCGTCGTGATCAATCTGGCGCCGGCCGGCCCGAGCTTCGGCGCCCGCACCGACGAGCCCGCCTGGTTCGGCGAGGAGTGGTGGGCCCGCTTCACCGACGCCTGCGAACTCGCCCGGGACCTGGGCATGCGCCTGTGGTTCTACGACCAGATCGGGTTCTCCGGCGCCAACGTCCAGGGTGCCGTCACCCGCCGGCATCCCGAGGCCGCCGGGCTCGCCCTGCGCTCCCGCAAGGCGGCCAACGGGGCCGTCCCGTCGGGGAGTTCGGAGACCCTCCTGGGCGCGTACGCCACGGACGGCCGACGCCTGCCCGTCGGTACGGCGGCCCCCGAGGACGGTGAGGTACAGCTGGTCACCGCCGTACCCACCGCATTCGACTACCTCGACCCGCGGTCGGTCCACCGCCTGATGGACGCGGTCCACCACGAGTTCGACCGCCGGGTCCCCGAGTTCCTCGGCAACGTCATCGCCGGAAGCTTCCAGGACGAGCTTCCCGGCACCAACTCCTGGACCCACCGCTTCCCCGAGGAGTTCCTGGCCCGCCGCGGCTACGACCTGCTCGACCACCTGCCGGCCCTCTTCCACGACACCGGCCGCACCTCCCGGGCGGCTAAGATCCGCGCCGACTACTACGCCGTACGCGCCGAACTCACCGAAGAAGCCCTGTTCAAGCCCCTCGCCGCCTGGCACGACGAGCGCGGCATGCTCATCGGCTGCGACCAGAGCCACCCGGCCCGCTCCGGCCACCCGGCCCAGTCCACCCAGATCTACACCGACTACTTCCGCACCCATCGCTGGTACGGCGCCGCCGGCAGCGACCACCACGGCGACTCCAAGGTCCACTCCTCCATGGCCCACCTCTACGGCCACGAGCGCGTCTGGATCGAGGCGTTCCACTCCTCCGGCTGGGGCGGCACCCTGGAGGACACCTACGACTGGCTGCTGCCGTTCCTGCGCAGCGGCGCCAACCTCTACAACCCGCACGCCAGTTACTTCGGCACCGCGGGCGGCTGGTTCGAGTGGGCACCGCCCTCCACCGACTGGCGCCAGCCCTACTGGCGGCAGTACCCGGCGTTCTCGCGGGCCGTCGCCCGCATCTGCTCGCTGATGTCCTGGGGCACCTACAGCGCCGACGTGGCCGTCCTGCACCCGACCGCCACCATGCAGGCACTCATCCCGCTGGACGCCCCCGTCAAGCACTTCGGCGACGGCCGCCTCGGCGACGGGCACGCCGACGTCGACGAGACCCAGCGCCACTACCTGGACCTGTGCGGCACCGACAACTGGCTCAGGCCGAGGATCGGCGCGCTCGACCGCCACCGCATCGCCTTCGACGTCATCGACGACGCCTCGATCCAGGGCGCCAAGACCGACGACGGCGCCCTGCGGATGCGGGACCTGGCCTATACGGCGGTCGTCCTGCCGTCGGCGAGCGTCCTGGAGGAGGAGACCGCCCGCCGGCTGACCGAACTCCTCGACGCCGGTGGACGCGTGGTGATCGTCGGCCGACCGCCGGCCCACGCGTCCGGCGTGTCCGGCGACGACTCCGTCGTAACGGCGCTGACGGCCCATCCGCGCATCGAGCGTGCGCCCGACGCCGAGACCGCCGCGACCGCGGTCGCCGACGCCGCCGGGTACGCGACGGGAGACGTACCCCTGCTGGTCAGGAGGCAGGGCGACACGGCCGTCGCCCTCGTCACCGGGGCCTTCCCCGATGCCCGCACGCATCCGCCGAAGGGCCACCACGAGATCGACCCCGCGCGCTACGCCCGCACCTCCACCGTCACCGTCCACGCCCCCGTCGCCGAGGCCGAGACCTGGAACCCCGCGACCGGCGGCCGCCACCCCGCACACGTCACCGTCGCCGACGGCGTCTCGACCATCGAGGTGCCCCTGAACGGCGCCCCGGCCGCCCTCGTCGTCTGGCGCGAAGGCCCTCCGACGGACCGCACGCCCGCCGATCCACTCCACCCCTCGGCGATCATCGACCTCTCCACCGGCTGGCAGGGCCGCCTCGTCCCCACCCTGGACAACACCTGGGGCGACCTGGCACTGCCCGCCGGAACGTCCGTCGCCGAACCGCAGATCTGGACCATGGCGTGGAGCGAGGGCGAACACCCCTGGGAACAGACGCGAGTGACGTACGGCAACCGGGTTCGCGTCCTGCCGCCGCAGGCCGAGGCGCAAGCCCCCCTGGACAGCGCCGACGTCGAGCGGATGCTGGCCGGTGAGGCGGAGTTGGCGCCCGCGGACTGGGACGTCGCGCTGTACTCGTCGAGCCGCGGGCACCCGGAGCCGTACGGTCTGCTCGGCAACAAGGGGCTGGTGTCCGAGGAGTTCGTCCAGGTCCCGGTGCCGGGGAAGGGGACCGTCGCCCGGATCCGGACGATCGTGGAGACCGACCACCGCGGGCCCGCCGACCTCCACGTGGGCGCGGCGGCCGTCAAACACCTCTGGTGGAACGGCAGTCGACTGGACACGACCGGCGGCTTTCTGGCGACCGCCCGCGTGGACGTCGAACGAGCCCGCAACGTCCTCGAGTACGAGCTGTCCGACGCCGAGAACCGGCTCCGGACCATCTCGGGCGCCGCAGGCACCCCGCTGGGAAGCTACTTCTGCCTGTCCCGCCCGGACGCGTTCGCGCCCCGCCCGCAGTTCATGTGCCTGCCCGAAGATGTACGACCGGAAGGCGCCGTCACCTACCACGGCAGGGTATGCACCACGGCGGACACGGCGGCCGTGCTCGTCGTGGGCGCCGCTGTCGGCGTCACCGTGCTGCTCGACGGCGAGGTCGTGGCACGGCAGGAGAAGGTCGAGTACTACGAGTCCGACTGGGGCGCGGTCCCGATGTTCTTCCGCCATGAACTCGCCCTCGGGGCAGGCGATCACGCGCTCGACCTCGTGGCCGACAGTGTCACCGCGCGGGACGCCGTCTTCGTCGACCTCGTGACGGCGGCGGAGCCCGTCGCGCTGGTCAGCGGGGCCGGCTGGGCGGCGGAGACGGGGGAGTGGCGCGGCCGTACCGTCGAACACGAGGGCAGGTGGGGCGAGTTGCAGCACTGCCACGCCGTGGTACGACCCCACCCGCTGCCGCACACCGAGTGGCTCACCGGCGAGCCCGCGCTGGGCGAACCCGTACTGCCGCTGCGGTGCACGGACGACGTCCACGAGCGTGCCCAGCGCTTCCGGTTCACCGTGCCGCCGGGCACCGTGTCGCTCGACCTGCCGCTGGCGCTTGAGGCGCTGGTGAAGGTGGCTGGTGGCGAACTCTCCCTGGACGACGGCAAGGTGACGCTCCCTCATGCGCTCCTGGAACCGACAGAAGTCGAGGTGGTCACCGAACCCACTGCCGTGTTGCGAGGCGGCTCCGCCTGGCGCGGTCCCGTGCGCGTCCGGACCGTGCCCGCGCCGCTGCCGTTGGGGGACTGGCGGCTGTCGGGGCTGGGCGGTTGGAGCGGTGGTGTGGCGTACGAGCGTGATCTGGAGGTTCCCGCCGGGCCGGATCCGGTGCTGGATCTGGGGCGGGTGCGCGGGAGTTGTGAGGTGCGGCTCGATGGTGAGCCCGTCGGTGAGGCGTTCTGTGCTCCGTACCGCTTCGAGTTGCGCGGTGCGGCCGGGCGCAGGGTCCGTGTCGAGGTGACCGTCCACAACACGCTGGCCCCGTATCTGGCCGAAGCCACCCCGACCGCCTGGGCGTTCGACTCCCAGCTCGCGTCGGGGCTGCTGGGGCCGGTGACGCTGCTGATCCCGGCCTCAGATGCCGGGGAGTGAGCCGGTGGAGTCCCGCAGGACCAGGGTGGGCGCGAACACCCTTGTCTCGTGGGCGTGTTCGGCGCGGGCCTCCACCTCGTCCAGGAGCATCTCGACGGCGGCCCGGCCGAGGTCCTCGACGGGCTGGCGGACCGTCGTGAGGGTCGTACCGACGAAACTCGCGATGTCGAGGTCGCCGTAGCCGACCACCAGCACGTCCTCGGGGACCTTCACGCCCCGCTCGGCCAGGCCGCGGCACAGGCCCGCGGCCAGGAAGTCGTTGGTGCAGAAGACCCCGTCGGGCAGGTCGTCGAGCCGGCCGGCGATCTCCATGCCGTACGCCACCGTCATCTCCTCGGCGACGACCTGGCCGAGGCGCGCCTCGCGGTGGGTGCGCACGGCCTGCCGGGCGCCCTGGTGGCGGTCGGCGCACTGCCGTATCGAACGCTCGCCGTTGACGACGAGGATGTCGCGGGCCCCGCGGTCCAGCAGGTGCTGCACGGCGATCCGGCCGCCGGCGATGTCGTCGACGGAGACGGAGCAGCCGTCCTGGGTGGGCATCGCGCGGTCCGCGAGGACCAGCGGGATACCGCGCTCGCGCAGCCGGGTGAGCCGGGTGGGGTCGGCGCTGAGCGGGACCACCACGGCGCCGACGGCGCGCTGCCGGACGAGCATGGTGAAGTAGCCCTGCTCGCGCTCCGGGGCGTCGCCGCTGTGGCAGAGCACGAGGGAGTAGCCGTGGTCGTAGGCCGCGTCCGCGGCGCCCCGGGCGATGCGGGCGTAGAAGGAGTTGGTCACGTCCGGCAGGACCAGGCCGATCGAGGACGAGTGGCCTGTGCGCAGTCCGGAGGCTCCGGGATGGGGGACGTAGTCCAGGGCGGCGACCGCGTCGCGGACCCGCTCGGCGGTGCGGGCGTTGACCCGCTCCGGGCGGTTGAGCACGTTCGACACCGTCGACACCGAGACGCCGGCGGCGGCCGCGACGTCCTGAATACGGGCGGGGCGAACCGGGATGGCGTCCACCCCCTCGCTGTGACAGCCGCGCGACCAGGCACGACGTGGTCCTCGTAGGCGAGGTCAGTGTACCCCGCCCCGGGTTGCATCGTTTTCCGTCGCGCCCGCTCGCGTTGCCCCCGCCCGGTGCCGGGCGCACGCTTGAGTCATGGGTGCGCGTGACGGTCCCACGCTGATCACGTCCGTCCAGCGGGCCTTCCGGCTGCTGGAGGCGGTGAGCGCGCACGAGGGCGGTGCGCCCGCCAAGCAGGTCGCGCGCGAGACGGGGCTGCCCCTGGCCACCGCCTACCATCTGCTGCGCACCCTGGTCCACGACGGCTACCTGCGGAAACTGGACGACGGCCGGTTCGTGCTCGGCGACAAACTGCAGACGCTGCGGTCCGACGGCCGCGGGCAGGCGCTGCTCAGCCGCGTCCGGCCCACCCTCGCCGCCCTGCGCGACGGGCTCGGGGCCGCCACCTACCTCACCTTCTACGAGGACGGCGAGATCCGCGTCGCCGAGATCGTCGACGGCCCCCGGGCGCCCCGCGTCGACCTCTGGGTGGGCTTCGAGGACGCCGGCCACGCCACCGCGCTGGGCAAGTCCGTCCTGCGTGAGCTGGACGACGACTCCCGCAAGGACTACCTCTCCCGGCACCGGCTCGCCGATCTCACCCCCAGGACCGTGACCAGCCTGCCGGAGCTGCTCCGCCGGCTCGACGACCCGCCCCTGGCCCCGGCCGTCACGGACCTGGAGGAGTACACGCTCGGCACGGTCTGCGTCGCCGTACCCGTCTACTGCGGGGACACCCTCGGCTCGCTCGGTGTCTCCCTGCCCGCGGACCGGCTCGCCTCGCTGCCGGAGGTCCGCTCCCGCCTGCTGCCCACCGCGAGCCGCGTGACCAGGACTCTCTCGCTCACTATCTGAAAATAAGCTTCTTGTGAGGCCTGGGTCGGACCCCGTTTCCTGGAGGAAACAGGCAATTCGGGAACGCGTCCCGTGCGGACCGGCCCGGACACAGGTGAGGACTGCGCACGCACTATGAGTCGGGCTCGACGAGACAGCGGTGGCAGGTGTGCCGCCGCGCGGCTGGCCGCCGGGACGCCCCTGCTGCCCGTGCTGATCGTCGGCGCCGTCGCGCTGGCCGACCTGATCGGCGGCGCGGGCATGATCTGGCTCCCCCTGCTGGCCGCCGGACCCGCCCTGGCCGCCAGCACCAACGGCGCGCGCGGTGTCGCCTGCGTCGGTCTCCTCGCCGTGGTGCTGGGCGCGCTGCTCGGCATCCGGGACCTGGTTCCGACCGCCGAGCTGGCCGCCGTACTCACCGCACTGACCATCGTCACGCTGGCCAGCGGGCTGGCCTGCACTCTGCGCGCCCGCCGGGAGCGTGTCCTCGCGGCCGTCCGCTCGGTCGCCGAGACCGCCCAGCACGCCCTCCTCGTGCCCGTGCCCGAGACGGTCGGCCCCTTCCAGGTCGCCGTCCGCTACAGCGCCGCGGCGGCCGAGGCCAGGATCGGCGGGGACCTCTACGCCCTCATCCCGACGCCGTACGGCGTCCGCCTGATCGTCGGTGACGTGCGCGGCAAGGGCCTGCCCGCCGTGAGTACCGCCGCGCTGGTCCTCGGTGTCTTCCGCGAGGCCGCCTACGACGAGCCCGATCTGCTCACCGTGGTCGACCGGATAGAGCGCAGCCTGGCCCGCAACCTCGGCAGCGACGACTTCGTCACCGCCGTGGTCGCCGGACACCCGAGGCCCGGCCAGCTGGAGGTGGTGAACTGCGGACACGCGCCCCCGCTGCTCGTCCGCGCGTCCGGGGCCGTCACGGCGGTGGAACCCGTCGATCCGACCCCGCCCCTCGGCCTGCGCGCACTCACCGGGCACACACCCGGCCTCCAGGTCCTGCCGTTCGCCGACGGGGACCAGCTGCTGCTGTACACGGACGGGGTGACCGAGGCACGCGACCGCGGCCGTGCTTTCTACCCCCTGCACGAGGGGCTCGCCCGGCACGCCTGCGACGACCCGGCCCGCACCCTCGCCGCCCTCCACGACGAACTCCTCGCCCACGTGGGCGGCCGGCTCCACGACGACGCGGCGCTGCTCCTGATCCGTAAACCGGTCGCCGCCGAGGCGGACGTGCCCAGGCCTATCGTCCCCCACCCGGTGGGCGAGGCGGAGCGCGACAGCGGGGACCAGACCGCCGAGGCCGTGTGACCGCGGCTCACCATTCTCCGGGCGCGGTGAGCGGAACGGGGTCGGGCGGCCGTACCGACGTCGTCAGCTCGATCCGGCGCCCCTCCTCCGCCGAGCGGAGCAGCCCGGTCATCATCTCCAGTACGTGCAGGGCGAGTTCACCGCTCGCGCGAGGTGTCCGGCGCGCGTCCGCCGCGATGAGGTCCAGCAGCCCGACGCCCCGGCCGCCGTCGACGTAACCGGCCGACGGCGTCAGCGTGCGCCACTCGGTGTCGTCGAGTGCGAAGAGCCGTACGTCACCGGCGAAGTGGTTCGGGTCGGGCACCGCCAGGCTCCCGGTCTCGCCGTGGACCTCGATCGGCGTGGCCGTGGTGGCGACGCCGTCGAAGCTCGTGGTGATCGTCGTCAGGGCTCCGCCGACGTGCTCCAGCACGCCGGAGACATGGCTGTCCACCTCGACGGGGATCCGCTCGCCCGCGCGCGGGCCCGACCCGATGACGCGCTCGGTGCGCAGCCGGCCGGCCGCCCCGATCACGGCCCGTACCGGGCCCAGGAGATGGACCAGCGAGGCGAGGTAGTACGGCCCCATGTCCAGCAGCGGGCCGCCGCCGGTCGTGTAGTAGAAGTCCGGGTTGGGGTGCCAGCGTTCGTGGCCCGGCGTGACCATCACGGCCGAGGCGGACAGCGGACGCCCGATCCTGCCCGCCTCCACGGCCGCCCGCGCCGTCTGGATCCCGGTGCCGAGGACCGTGTCCGGCGCGCAGCCGACGCCGACTCCCGCCGCCGCGGCGGCCGCCATGACGGCGCGCGCCTCGGGCAGGGTCGCCGCGAGGGGTTTCTCGCCGTAGACGTGCTTGCCGTGTTCGATCGCGCCCAGGGCGATCTCGGCGTGCGCCGCCGGGACGGTGAGGTTGAGCACGGTGTCCACGTCCGGGCTGCTCAGCAACTCCCCGACGGACAGCGCCTCGACGCCGGGCAGTGCGGCGGCGACCGCGGCCGACCGGGAGGCGTCGAGATCGGCGACGGCGGTGATCCGTACGGCGGGACGGCCGACGAGCGTGTCCAGGTAGGCGCGGGAGATGACCCCGAGACCTACGACGCCGACGCGGTGCGCGTCGCCCACAGCATGCCCCTCTCGATGACGGAACGGACGTTCCGGTGCTCCAGGACGTCGAGGCTGTGCCCCGGTGTCGTCACCACGATCCGCCCGGCGCCCCAGCGCCGGGTCCAGACCGCCGGGGAGCGCACCGGCCGGTGCCAGGGCTGCCACGGCCGGGCGGGATGCGTGGTGGTGGCGAGTACGTCGATGAGGTCGTCGTGCAGCACCCAGTACTGCTCGGTGCACAGCTCGAAGTCCTCGACGCCCGCGGTGACCGGGTGTTGGCGGCCGGCCTCGGTGAACTCGACGGCGTACGGAAGGTAGTTGTCCTCCTGGCCTCCCGCGCGCTCGCAGGGTTCCTTGCCGGGGTGGGTCGCGAACTGCCCGCCCACCAGATGGAGATAGTCGGAGGACGCGCGGTACGAGTCGCAGATACCGCCGTGCCAGCCGGTGAGGCCGGTGCCCGCCTCGACCGCCGCGCTCAGCCCCGCCACCTGCTCGCCGGTGATCTCCGACATCGTCACGCACTGCACGACGAGGTCCGTTGCGGCCATCGCGGCCGGGTCGGCGTACGCCTCGGGCGACTCCTCGACGCGGACGGCGTACCCGTTGTCGCGGAGGAAGGGCAGGAACAACTCCGTCGCCCGGACCGGTTCGTGCCCCTCCCAGCCGCCTCGGACCACCAGGGCCTGCTTGCGCGTCATGTCGTTCCTTCATGGGGCGCACGCCCCGGTCGGTTCGGCGGCCTCGGGCCGGTGAGCAGCGCGGACCGGCTCACAGGATGCGTCAGCCGCTCCCGCCCGCGAAAGAGCGCCCGACTTCCCCGAAACTTTCGGGACCGATGGGGCCGACCGGACTTCGAGAACGGGCTTGCCGCCGTGTTCCCGGTTCTGGCACGATCGCTGCTCTTGTCACACGCGCCCCAGGCGCGGTCGTCGAGGAGGTCCGGTGCACAGACGGTGGCTGTTCATATCGGCGGCCGCGGTGCTGACCATCATCTCCCTCACCGCGGTCCTTCTCACCGGCCGCAAGTCCGAGGCGAGGGACACCACGGTCACCCCGGCCGCGAGCAGGCACGCCTCCGCCCCGGCCGCGACGACCTCCGCCCCGTCCGCGTCCGCCGACGCCACCGCCGTATCGCCTAAGCCCTCGGCCAGGCCCACCAAGCGCAAGCCGTCCCCCTCCGCGACCAGCGCATCGGCGAAGCCGACGGCCACCACCCCCGCCCAACCGGCCTCCGGCAGCGCGCCGTTGGCGGGACGCATCCGCCCCGGCGTCACCTACCGGGGAGTCGCCACCTTCTACGACGCGGACGGCGGCGGCGCCTGTCTCTACGACCCCAGCGGCGATGTCATGACCGGCGCGATGAACACCGCCGACTACGAGGGCTCCAAGGCCTGCGGGGCGTACGTGGTCGTCAGCGCGGCAAACGGGGCCTCCATCACGGTCCGCATCACCAACGAATGCCCGGGGGACTGCGCCCCGGGCCAGATCGACCTGAGCGCACAGGCGTTCGCGAAACTCGCGGCGCCCTCGGCCGGCCGGATCCCGATCACCTGGAAGCTGGCGAGCCCCAGCGGCCTCGGCCCGCTGTCGATCCGCTACAAGACCGGGTCGTCGCAGTACTGGTGCGGCATCCAGGTCATCGGCCACCGCAATCCGCTGGCCCGCCTTGAGGTGAGCAGCGGTGGCGGCTGGCGTTCGCTGAAGCGGGAGGACTACAACTACTTCCTCTCCGAGGACGGCGCCGGCTGCGGTGGCGCGATCAGGATCACCGACATCTACGGCCAGCAGCTCACCGTGAACGGCATCGCCGTACGCCCGAACGTCGTACAGCCGACCAAGGTCCAGTTCGCGGCGCACTGAGCGCTTCCGACGCGTTCAAGTCCGACCTGGGCCTGTACATGACGACGTACCGGCGCTCTTCTTCACTACGCTCGCGGTACGAGCCCTGGTGCGTGGCCGCCCTGAAGGGGACTCAGCCCCGATAGCCCCGGAGCTTGCGGTACAGCGTCGCGCGGGCGATGCCCAGGGACGCGGCGGCGCGGGCCTTGTTGCCGCCGTTCAGGCGCAGGGCGTCCAGGATGGCGGCGCGCTCGGCGTGTTCCATCGGGCTCAGCGGACGGGGCGCGGGCCCCTCGCGCACCGGGTCCGGCAGTTCGGCCCGCCCGACCGGGCCGGTCGTACGGCGGTGCTCGGCCAACGCCCGTACCAGGTGGGCGAGTTCGGTGACATTGCCGGGCCAGGGGTGCTGCTCAAGGGCGCGCACCGCGTCCAGCGTCCAGGTGAGCGGCGGGCGTCCAGGCTCGGGCCTGGGGGCGAGGGCGGTGAGCAACTCCCGTATGTCGTCCGGTCGTTCACGCAGCGAGGGAAGCGTGACCGAGCGGGCCGCCAGGGTGTCCAGGAGCCGTTGGAGGCAGGGGCCCGGTGCTGTTCCCGGGGTGTAGGTGACCAGGAGAGGCACCCCGGGATGCTCGTCCAGCAAGGTGTTCAGGGTGGCCGTGTCCGCCTGTGCGAGACGTTCGACGTGACGGATCAGCAGCGGGCGCCCGTTCACCAACTCGTCGACCTCTGCGGCGAGTTCGGACTCCGCCGCGTCCACGACCAGAGCGTCCGCGACCAGTTCCCGGGCCAGCGACGTCTTCCCGGTGCCGCGCTCGCCGACCAGCAGCAGCGGCTCGGACGACCTCGCCAGCTCCGCCGCCCGCGCCACCGCATGCCTCCATGGCACCGAACGCCCGGCCAGGCCCGCCACGTTCGGCACGGCGGACGTGACGGCCGTATGCCCCACCGGATCCAGCACCCCGACCGCACCCACGACCGAGCCCTGATGAAGCACCGGCGTGAGCGTCGCGGCCGTGGAGCCGTCCGGGAGGCGGATGCGGTACGAGGACGCGGCCGCCGGGAGTGTCGCGGCTCGCGGGCCGTCGGCGTCACGACCCGCCGCCGTGCCCGAGCCCGGGGTCGCGTCGCCCAAGTCCCTGATCAGACCCACCGCGGCCCGTTCCAGCGCCTCCAGCCCCTCCGGCGAGAGCACCTCCCCGGCGGTCTCGCTGACCAGGCGGCTGCGGCCGTCGAGTGCCACGACCGCGCGGCCCTGTTCGCCCACGGCCCTCAAGTACGCGTCCAGCAGCACCCGTTCGGCCGCCCGCGACCGCGCGAGCAGCTCCGCCTCGACCGCACTCGCCGTGGCCTCCGCCAGCGGCGCCCCCGGATGCGGGCCGTACTCGGTGCACAGCGCGCAGGCCACAGTCAGCGTGCCGAGCAGCTGTCCGGTCTCCGGCGCCCGTACCGGCACGCTCACCGCGGAGACGTCCTGCCACAGGTCGAGGAAGTGCTCGGGGCCGTGCACCTCGGCGCGACGGTGGGTGTGCAGGGCGAGAGCGGCGCTGTTGTGGCCGACCACCTGCTCGGAGAGGTCGGGGCAGGGGTCACCCGGCCCCAGCCCGCCCGCCCACAGCACCCGGAGCCGGTGATCGGTGAGGACGAGGGACGTCCGGCCGGTGCCGAGGGTGGGGGCGACGCGGTCGAGGACGGGCCGGGCCGCTGTCAGCAGGGCCGACTCGGGTGCTCCCCGGGTGAGCTGCGACTCGCCCGCCACGTCGTGTCGTACGCCGAAGAACCGGGCACGCTTCCAGGCGGCGACGATCTCCTCCGGTACGCCGTCCGGGACTTGGCGCCCCAGCAGGAAGAGCTCGCGGGCCCTGCGCAGGGAGGCGAGCGTGGGGCGGACTGAGGGGAGCTCGGCGGTGGTCACGACACCGCTCAGCCTACCGGGAGCGGTTGAAGGGACAACAACCCGGCGCCGATGGGGCGAACCGGCTCGCGCCGATCGGGCGCACTTGCTCGCGCCGACCGGCCGCACTGTCTCGTATTGAGACACCCGGCTTCCCGTCCCCGGCTACATGATCTTGAACAGCCGGTGCCTGTTCTCATTCCCTGGAGCGTTTCCCGTGCACACCGTCGAGCCCGATGTCGTGACCGACGTGCTCATCGTCGGCAGTGGCCCCGCCGGCGCCTCCGCCGCACTCGCGCTGAGCACCTACGGCGTGCCGAACATCGTCGTCACCCGCTATGCGCGCCTCGCCGACACGCCCCGCGCGCACATCACCAACCAGCGGACGATGGAGGTCCTGCGCGACCTCGGCGTCGAGGACGAGGTGATCGCCAAGGCGACCCCGCAGCACCTCATGGGCAACACGACCTTCTGCACCAGCCTGGCCGGCGAGGAGCTCGGCCGGGTCCGCTCCTGGGGCAACGACCCGGTCGTCCAGGCCGCGCACGACCTCGCCAGCCCCACCCGCATGTGCGACATGCCCCAGCACCTCATGGAGCCCGTACTCGTCGACGCCGCCGTCGCGCGCGGCACGCAGCTGCGCTTCAGCACGGTCTACAAGTCCTTCGTCCAGGACGACTCCGGTGTGACCGTCACCGTCGAGGACCGCCTGCGCGGCGACGAGTACACCATCCGCGCCAAGTACCTGATCGGTGCCGACGGCGGCCGCAGCCAGGTCGCCGAGGATGCCGGGCTGCCGATGGGCGGCCAGATGGGCGTGGCCGGCAGCATCAACATCGTCTTCGACGCGGACCTCGGCAAGTACACCGCCCACCGCCCGTCCACCCTGTACTGGGTGCTCGCCCCCGGCGCCACCGTCGGCGGCATCGGCGCGGGCCTGGTGCGCTGCGTGCGGCCCTGGAACGAGTGGCTGATCGTGTGGGGTTACGACGTCACCGCCGGCGCCCCCGACCTGACCACCGAGTACGCCGAGTCGATCGTCCGCCAGCTGATCGGCGACGACGACATCCCCGTGACCGTCAAGTCGTCCTCGGCCTGGACCGTCAACGAGATGTACGCCGAGACCTACTCCAACGGCCGCGTCTTCTGCGCGGGCGACGCCACGCACCGCCACCCGCCGTCCAACGGCCTCGGCTCCAACACCTCCATCCAGGACTCCTACAACCTGGCCTGGAAGCTCAAGCTCGTCCTCGACGGCACCGCCTCCCCGAAGCTGCTGGACACCTACACCGCCGAACGAGCCCCGATCGGGCGGCAGATCGTCACCCGCGCCAACAAGTCCATCGGCGAGACCGCCCCCATCTTCGAGGCCCTCGACGGCCTCTCCCCGCAGACCCCCGAGCAGCTGTGGGCCAACATCGCCGCCCGCAAGGACGACAGCGAGGCCGCCCAGAAGCAGCGCGCGAAGCTGCGCGAGGCGATCGCCTTCAAGGAGTACGAGTTCAACGCGCACGGCGTCGACCTCAACCAGCGCTATTCCGCCGAGAGTTCCACCGCGATCGTCCCCGACGGCACCCCCGACCCAGGCTTCGACCGCGACCCCGAGCTGTACCACCAGCCCTCCTCCCGCCCCGGCGCCAAACTCCCGCACGCCTGGATCACCGCGGGCACCCGCACCCTCTCCACCCTCGACACCGTGGGCCAGGGCCGCTTCACCCTCATCACCGGTATCGGCGGGGCGAGTTGGCTGCGGGCGGCCGAGGCCCAGGACCTCGACATCGCCACGGTGGTCATCGGCCCCGGCCAGGAGTACGACGACCCGTACGGCGACTGGGCGCGGCTGAGCGAGGTGGCCGACGGGGGAGCCCTGCTCGTACGCCCGGACGGTTACGTCGCCTTCCGGTACCCGACGGCCGCCGAGGACGCCGAACCGATCCTGGCCGACGCGGTGCGGCGGATCCTCGGGCACGCCTGACCGGAAGGACCGCCCGGACATGACCACCGACCTCACCGAGGCCGTCGTCGACAGCCTCAAGGGCACGACCGACCCGCGCCTGCGCGAACTGCTCGCCTCCCTCACCCGCCGTCCGCACGCCTTCGTCCGCGAGACCGAGCCGACGATGGCCGAGTGGGAGCGGGCGATCGACTTCCTGACGGCGACCGGGCAGACCTGCACCGACACCCGGCAGGAGTTCGTACTCCTCTCGGACGTCCTCGGCGGTGAACCCTGCGTGGTCAGCGGGCGGGTCCTCTCCCTGGACGGCACCCCGCTGCCGGGCCGGCACGCCTACCGCCCGGCCCACATCCACTTCATCGCCTCGGCCGAAGGGCACGCACCGGTCACCACGCACATCTTCGTCGCGGGCAGCGAACACCTCGACTCGGACGCCGTGTTCGCGGTGAAGGAGAGCCTGGTGCAGGACTTCGCCGAGACCGACGACCCGTCCCTGGCACGGGAGTTCGGCGTGCCGAACCCGTTCCGGCACGCGCGCTTGGACCTCGTGCTCAACCCGGTCCGGTCATGAGGGAGTTCGTGCACGAGACCCGGCCCATGCGGGTCGTTCTGCGGCCCGGCGCCGCCACGACCGCCACGCCCGAGGAGGTCCAACGCCTCGGCCTGCGCCGGGTGTTGGTGGTCGGCGGGCCCCGGGGTGCGGACACCGCCCGGTCCGTCGCGGACGCGCTGGGCGGTGCGTGCGTCGGGGTGCATGCCGAGGCCCGTATGCACGTACCCGTGGAGGTCGCCGAGCGGGCCGTCGAGGTCGCGCGCTCCCTGGGCGCCGACGGATGCGTGGCCGTGGGCGGCGGTTCCGCGATCGGGCTCGGCAAGATGCTCGCCCTGCGGGCGGAGCTGCCGTTGATCGCCGTGCCCTCCACCTACTCCGGCTCCGAGATGACGCCCGTGTGGGGCCTCACCGAGAACGGCGCCAAGCGCACCGGCCGCGACCCGTCCGTGCTGCCGCGCAGTGTCGTCTACGACCCCGAGCTCACCTTCTCCCTCCCGGTCGGCCTCTCCGTCACCAGTGGCATCAACGCCGTGGCACACGCGGCCGAGGCCCTGTACGCGCCGGACGTCTCACCGCTGATCGCGCTGACCGCGGAGGAAGGCGTACGGGCCATGACGTGTGCCCTGCCCGAACTGGCCGCCGACCCGCGGGGGTTGGAGGCCCGGGGCCGTGCCCTTTATGGAGCCTGGCTGTGCGGTGCGGCGCGCGGCGCGACCACCATGGGCCTGCACCACAAGCTCTGCCATGTCCTCGGCGGGACCTTCGGGCTCCCGCACGCCGACACCCACACCGTCGTCCTGCCGTACGCCCTCGCCCACAACGCGCCCGCCGCACCCGAGGCCATGGCGGCGCTCGGCCGGGCCCTCGACACCGACGACGTCCCGGGTGCCCTGTGGGATCTCGCCCGCAACCTGGGTGCGCCCGGCTCCCTGGCCGAACTCGGCCTGAACGAAGCCGACTTGGCGGCGGCGGCCCGCGAGGCGACCAAGCAGACGTACCCCAACCCGCGGCCGGTCGCCACGGAGGGCGTACTCGACGTACTGAAGGCCGCCCACCTGGGCCACCGGCCGCACACGAAGTACTGACCGACGAAACGGAAAGGTGAACACCATGCCCCTCGGACTGCTCCGGCGGCGCCTCAGGAATGCCCCCGGAAGCGCCGCGGGCCTCACGCTCCCCGTCCCGGCCGGCGC
The DNA here is from genome assembly GCF_040643775.1 of Streptomyces sp. NPDC047081. Taxonomy (NCBI): domain Bacteria; kingdom Bacillati; phylum Actinomycetota; class Actinomycetes; order Kitasatosporales; family Streptomycetaceae; genus Streptomyces; species Streptomyces sp. NPDC047081. The sequence continues at coordinate 149,827 of NZ_JBEYUY010000002.1, forward strand.
GGGCGTCGTCGTCCGCGAGGTCCTGGACCCGGTGAACCAGCCCCTGGGCGGCGCCGACGTCACGGTGACGGAACTGCGCAGCCACCAGGTCTCGGCACGCGGCACCACGGACCCCTACGGCCTCTTCATGGCCGTACTGCCGCCCGGCGGCTACAGCCTGATGGTCGTGGCCGAGGGGCTGGAGCCGCACCGCGAGACCATCGAGGTCGTCGCCGGCGCCGGTGCCGCCCCGCAGCGCGTATGGCTCCAGCCGGGCCGGCAGGCCGACCTCCCGGTCCCCGGCACCTGGCTCTTCGACCCGCCGCACACCGCGATCCGCTTCATCGCCAAGCACGTCGGCATGGCCAACGTCCACGGCCGCTTCGAACGCTTCGAGGGCGGTATCCAGGTCATGCGGGAGGTCGCCGACTCCCGGGTCCATGTGCGCATCGACGCGTCCAGCATCACCACGGGCAACAACACCCGTGACGCCCACCTGCGGTCCGCCGACTTCCTCGACGTCGAGCACTTCCCGTACATCGACTTCAGGAGCACCCGCTTCGCCTACCGCGGCGGCAGCAAGTGGTCCCTCAACGGCACCCTGACCATGCACGGAGTGAGCCGGTCGGTGTCCCTGGACACCACCTACCTGGGCATGGTGAACGGCGGCTACGGGGAGGAGCTGCGCTGCGCCGCCCTAGCGAAGGCCGAGCTGCACCGCGAGGACTACACCTTGAACTGGAGGTCCATGCTGGCGCGCGGTATCGCGGTGGTCGGTCCGACGGTCCAGCTGGAGCTGGACGTCCAGGCGATGTACCGCACCCACGACACCCCCACGCCCCCGGAGTAGGGGCGTTCCCCATCCTTGACCCCCGGTCTGCCCTCCACGATGCTGTGTTGCGGCACGTGCTCTGCGTGCCGTAATGAGCAACATCGGACTCAGGTCTCGTACCGGTCGAGGAGTGGCCATGTCTCATCAGGTCCGCGCTGTCGTCGCACGCGCGAAGGGCGCCCCCGTCAGCCTGGAAACGATCATCGTGCCCGACCCCGGCCCGGGTGAGGCCCTGGTCAAGGTCGAGGCCTGCGGGGTCTGCCACACCGACCTGCACTACCGCGAGGGCGGCATCAACGACGACTTCCCCTTCCTGCTGGGGCACGAGGCCGCGGGCGTCGTGGAGGCGGTGGGAGAGGGGGTCACGGACGTCGCGCCCGGTGACTTCGTGATCCTCAACTGGCGTGCGGTGTGCGGCCAGTGCCGGGCCTGTCTGCGCGGGCGGCCCTGGTACTGCTTCGACACGCACAACGCCAAGCAGAAGATGACCCTGCTGGACGGCACCGAGCTCTCGCCGGCGCTGGGCATCGGAGCCTTCGCCGAGAAGACGCTGGTGGCGGCCGGGCAGTGCACCAAGGTGGACCGGGCCGCCTCGCCGGCCGCGGCCGGTCTGCTGGGCTGCGGTGTGATGGCGGGCATCGGCGCCGCGATCAACACCGGCAACGTCGGCCGCGGCGACTCGGTCGCCGTCATCGGCTGCGGTGGCGTCGGCGACGCGGCGATCGTCGGGTCGAGCCTCGCGGGCGCGGCGAAGATCATCGCCGTCGACATCGACGACCGCAAGCTCGCCACCGCCCAGAAGCTGGGCGCCACCCACACCGTGAACTCGCGCGAGGGCGACCCGGTGGAGGCGATCCGCGAGCTGACCGGCGGGTTCGGCGCCGACGTCGTCATCGAGGCGGTCGGCCGCCCGGAGACGTACCAGCAGGCCTTCTACGCCCGCGACCTCGCCGGCACGGTCGTCCTCGTCGGTGTGCCGACGCCGGAGATGAAGCTGGAGCTGCCGCTGCTGGACGTCTTCGGGCGGGGCGGCTCGCTGAAGTCGTCCTGGTACGGCGACTGCCTGCCCTCCCGCGACTTCCCGATGCTCATCGACCTCTATCTCCAGGGCCGCCTCGACCTGGACGCCTTCGTGACCGAGACCATCGCCCTCGACGAGGTCGAGAAGGCCTTCGAGCGGATGCACGGCGGCGACGTGCTGCGCTCGGTGGTGGTCTTCTGATGGGCGCCCGTATCGAACGCCTGGTGACCTCGGGGACCTTCTCGCTGGACGGCGGGACCTGGGACGTCGACAACAACGTGTGGATCGTCGGCGACGACCACGAGGTGATCGTGATCGACGCGGCCCATGACGCCGAGGCCATCGCCGAGGCGGTGGGCGGGCGGCGCGTGAGGGCCATCGTGTGCACCCACGCGCACAACGACCACATCGACGCCGCGCCCGAACTCGCCGAGCGGGTCGGCGCCCCGGTGCTGCTCCACCCCGACGACCAGCAGCTGTGGAAGCAGACCCACCCCGACCGGGCACCCGACGCCGAACTGGCCGACGGGCAGATCCTGGTCGTGGCGGGAGTCGAACTGTCCGTACTGCACACGCCCGGCCACGCCCCGGGCGCGGTCTGCCTGTACGCGCCCGCCCTCTCCGCGCTCTTCAGCGGCGACACGCTCTTCTCGGGCGGACCGGGGGCCACGGGAAGGTCGTACAGCCACTTCCCGACCATCATCGAGTCCATCCGGGAACGGCTGCTGACCCTGCCCGGCGCCACCGTCGTGCACACCGGTCACGGGGACACGACGACCATCGGCGCCGAGGCGCCAGGGCTCCCGGACTGGATCGCACGCGGTCACTGACCGCCCGACCTGCACAAAGGCACCGATTCCGGTGCCGACCCCTGCCTTCGTTGTGTTGCTTATAGCGATGTTCGTTGCGTGAAGAGCAACGATCGGCAGGGGTCATCCGAGCCTCGGAACTCCTTGACAAGGGTTCTGGGCCGACCTCAGACTGATGTTGCGCTTACCGCAATCCGTTTCGCTATACGCACCGAGGTGTCATGATGATTCCCGCGTGCCGTCTCGCAGATCTCCCGCGAGGCGAGGCCATCCGGCTCGACATCGATCCGCCGGTCTCGGTGTTCCACACCGACGACGGCGAGGTCTTCGCCATCGACGACACCTGCACCCACCAGGACGCGTCGCTCGCCGACGGCTGGCTGGAGGGCTGTGAGGTGGAATGCCCGCTGCACGCCTCGAAGTTCGACCTGCGCACCGGCGCCGTGGACGCCCCGCCGGCCAAGCTGCCGGTGCGGACCCACGAGGTCGTGATCGAGGACGGGACGATCTACGTGCAGGTGTCCACGGACGCGCCCAACCTGCCCCCCTGCGTCGCCTCCCGGCTGGCCGGAGGTCCCGCGTGAGGACCGTGGCCGTGGTGGGCGCGTCGCTGGCGGGACTGTCGGCGGCGCGGTCACTGCGCAAGCAGGGTTACGACGGCCGGCTCGTCGTCATCGGCGACGAACCGCACCGCCCGTACGACCGGCCGCCGCTGTCCAAGGAGTTCCTGGCCGGCACGCTCGGCGAGGCGGACCTGGTGCTGGAGTCGGACGGCGAGGACCTCGGCGCGGAGTGGCTGCTCGGCGCCCGCGCCACCGGCCTCGACCGCGCCGACCGCAGCGTCCGCCTCGCCGACGGGCGGGAGGTGCGTGCCGACGGCGTCGTCATCGCGACCGGCGCCGCGGCGCGCACCCTGCCCGGCTCCGCGGGCCTGGCCGGAGTGCACACCCTGCGCACCCTGGACGACGCCCGCGCCCTGCGCGACGAACTGGCCCGCGGCGGACGGCTGGTGGTGATCGGCGGCGGCTTCATCGGCGCCGAGGTCGCCTCCACCGCGTACGCCCTCGGGCTCGACGCGACGGTCGTCGAGGCGGCCCCGACCCCGCTCGCCGGCCCCCTGGGCGAGACCATGGGCGCCGTCGTCTCCGGCCTCCACGCCGACCACGGCGTACGGCTGCTGTGCGGTGTCGGCGTCAAGGGGCTCGGCGGGGAGACCCGCGTGGACTCCGTCCTGCTGGAGGACGGCCGGACGATCCCCGCCGACATCGTGGTGGTCGGCGTGGGCGCGCGGCCGTGCGTCGAGTGGCTGGAGGGCTCCGGCGTCGAGCTCGACAACGGCGTGAAGTGCGGCGCCGACGGCCGTACCAGCCTGGCCGGTGTGGTCGCGGTCGGCGACTGCGCCAACTGGTACGACCCCCGGGCCGGCCTGCACCGGCGCGTGGAGCACTGGACCGGCGCCCGTGAGCGGCCCGACGCCGCGATCGCCACCCTGCTGGCCGGCGGCGCGGTGGAACCGGGTGTGCCCCGGCCGCCGTACTTCTGGTCCGACCAGTACGGCGTGAAGATCCAGTTCGCCGGTCACGCGGCCGGCGCCGACAGCGTGACCGTCGAGGAGGGCACCGCGGACGACCGCGACGTCCTCGCCGTGTACCGGCGCGCCGGCCGGCCGGTCGCCGTGCTCGGGATGAACCAGCCCCGCTTGTTCATGCGCTGGCGCAAGCAGCTCGCCGCCGTGACGTCCTGACCCTGTTCCTGATCCCTCCCCGACGTTCCCGAGGAGTGCACCGTGACCTCGACCAGCCTGCCGGACAGCCTGATCGCCACCCTCCCCGGCTCCTCCTACACGGATCCCGGCATCTTCGCCCAGGAGCAGGAGCGCATATTCGAGACCATGTGGTTCTGCGCCGTGCGCTCCTCCGAGCTGGCCAAACCCGGCGCCTTCCGCACGGTCGACGTGGGCCGCGAGTCCATCCTCATCACCCGGGCGAGGGACAACGGCATCCGCGCCTACTTCAACGTCTGCCGGCACCGTGGCGCCAAGCTGTGCACCGAGGAGAGCGGCGAGGTCAAGCGCGCCTTCCAATGCCCGTACCACGCCTGGACCTACGGCCTGGACGGCAAGCTGGTCGCCGCGCCGAACCTGACCAAGATGCCCGACGTCGGCCGCACCGAGTACGGCCTCGCGAGCGTCGCCGTGCGCGAATGGCTCGGCTATGTGTGGGTGTGCCTGGCGGAGAACCCGCCCTCCTTCGAGGAGGACGTGATCGGCGCGGTCGTCGAACGCCTCGGCGACGTCGAGTCGATCGACCACTACGACATCGACAACCTCTCCGTCGGCAAGCGGATCGTCTACGACGTGCAGGCCAACTGGAAGCTCATCATCGAGAACTTCATGGAGTGCTACCACTGCGCCACCATCCACCCCGAACTGACCGAGGTGCTCCCGGAGTTCGCCGACGGCTACGCGGCCCAGTACTACGTCGGCCACGGCGCCGAGTTCGGCGAGGAGGTCCAGGGCTTCACCGTCGACGGCAGCGAGGGCCTCGACCGCATCCCGGGCGTCGCGGAGGACCAGGACCGCCGCTACTACGCGATCACCGTCAAACCGCAGGTGTTCATCAACCTCGTGCCCGACCACGTCATCTTCCACCGCATGTACCCGGTGGCCGTCGACCGCACGATCGTCGAGTGCGACTGGCTGTACCTCCCGCACGTCGTCGAGAGCGGCAAGGACGTGAGCCGGTCCGTGGAGCTCTTCGACCGGGTCAACCGGCAGGACTTCGAGGCATGCGAGCGCACCCAGCCCGGCATGAGCTCCCGTATGTACGCCAAGGGCGGCGTGCTGGTGCCCAGCGAGCACCACATCGGTGCCTTCCACGACTGGGTGAACGAGCGCCTGGGCATCGCCCAGGGATGACTCAGCCCAGGTAGCCCATGCGGTGGCTGATCTCCTCGGCGCCCTTCAGTAGCACCGGGGCGAGCTCGTGCAGCCGCTCCTCGGTGAAGCGGTACGAGGGTCCGGAGGCACTCAGCGCGGCGACGACCTCGCCGTCCTGGTTGCGGACCGGGGCGGCCATCGCGTGCAGGCCGATCTCCAGCTCCTCCAGGGTGAAGGCGTAACCCTTCTCCAGCGCCTCGGCGAGGTTCTTCTCCAGCTTCGTCTTCGCCGTGATGGTGTGCGGGGTGACCTTCTTCAGGCCGGCCTCCGACAGCAGCGCGGTGCGGTCCTTGGCGGGCAGATGCGCCAGCAGGATCTTGCCGCTGGACGTCGCGTGCAACGGGGTCAGCTCACCGACCCAGTTGTGCGCGGCCACTGCCGCCGGGCCGCGCACCTGGTACAGGTTGATCGCGAAGTGCTCCTGCATCACAGCGATGTTGATCGTCTCGCCGATCTCCTCGGCGAGACGCTCGCAGACCGGCCGGCCCTGCTGTGTGATGTCCAGGCGTCCGGTGACGGCGCCGGCCAGGCGCACGATGCCGAAGCCGAGCCGGTACTTGCCGCGCTCGCCCGCCTGCTCCACCAGCCCGCGCGCCTCCAGGGCGCCGAGCAGCCGGAACGCGGTCGACTTGTGAACATCGATCTCGGCGGCCACCTCACTGACGCCGGCCTCGCCACGGTGGGCCAGGATCTCGAGGACGCTGATGGCTCGGTCGACCGACTGCACCCCGCCGGCCTGCGAATTTGACGTTTCGGTGTCTTGGCTGTGGTTGCTCACAACGAAACTATACGCGTAGTACGGTACAAGCTGTTTACCCTCGCGACTCTGACCAGGGCTTTTCTGTGGATACGTGTTGGTTGCGGGCCCGGAATGCGCACAGCGTCTACCTGGGACCTCCCGGGTGTGGCTTCTCGGGTCAGACACCCGCGGGTTCGGTGTGGCCGACGTCCTCGTGGGCGCGACGCGCCTCGAAGGACGCGAAGATGCACGAGGTGCCGTGGACAAGGCTGAACAGGCCGAAGACGGTGGCCAGCGAGACCGCGCCGACATCCGGGCGGACGAACAGTACGAAGGCCAGCGCAACGGACACCAGTCCGTTCAGCACGAACCGGGCCCGTTCCCCCGCCTTCTCCCCGCGCTGGAAGGCCAGGGCGATCTCCATGACACCGGTCACCAGCGCCCACGCGCCGATCCAGAGGGTGAGTGCGAGGGCCGTGATGCCGGGCCAGGCCAGTGCGCCGATGGCCGCCGCGATCGACAGCAGGGCGAGCAGCAGCCATCCCAGGACCGGGCCGACCCGGTCGCTGCTGAAGGCCCGTGAGCCGTCCATGGCCGCGGCGATGAACGCGTAGAAGGCGAAGAGGATGGCGAAGGCGCCGATGGTGATGCCCGGCCAAGCGACGCTGACCACTCCGACAACGACGGCCAGCAGACCGCGCCAGAGCAGTGTGTTGGGCGAACTGAGCATGTTGACCTTCCACAGGTGAGGGTGTCGCTTCGTGCCGCGCAGGAAGCGAAGATGTGTGGTGATGCCCGCGACCAGTCCCCAGGGCGGGACCGCCTCAGTGAAGGACGCGCTCGGCCTCTTCTCGGCGCGTCCGCATCTGCGAGATGTACGCCTCGTAGTCCGCGGCCTTCCGCTGGAACCGTGTCGCGGTGGCCGGATGCGTGTAGATCATGAACCGCTCCTCGCGGACGGCCTCCGGGCAGATCACCGAGACGCGGATCCCCCGGCCCCGATGCCGAGGCCGTGTTCAGGAGATGGCCCTCGCCTTGGGGTCCATCTTCGGGCCGATTCCGGCGTTGGAGCAGAAGAGGTCGATACGGCCCTCGTGGGCGAGGACATCGCCCACGAGCTGCTCGATGTCGGCTTCCCTGCTCACGTCGGCCGGCACGAACCGGGCTCCTACGGCGTCGGCCTTGGCCTCTCCTGCCGGGGAGAGGTCGGAGACGACCACGCGGGCGCCCTCGGCGATGAAGCGGGCCGCCAGGCCGAGTCCGATGCCACCGGCACCGCCGGTCACGACGACCGTCCTGTCCTGCATGTCCACTGGGTCCTCTTTCGTTTTCGTTCTCGCGCCGTTCTCGTCACCAGCGGCCGGCGGCCAGATACTCCAGGCCGCTGACGCTGGGCAGGAAGACGTGTTCACCGCCCTTGGTGACGACGAACGCAGGCAGCCCGCGCAGGTGGCGGCGCACCGGCTTGGCCGGGTACGTGTAGTCGCCGTCGGCGATGTGGTTTCCGGCGATCGGGTCCTGGTTCGTCCCCGCGGAGATGAAGTCCCCGTCGTTGACCCACTGCGACTGGACGAACTCGAACTGGCGGCCGGGGTTGGCGTTGGCGAAGGCCAGCACCAGCCCGCGGTCGACACCGTCGTCCTCCATGACGCCCTCGGGGAGCATCGGCCCGTAGACCGCGCCGCGCCGCAGCAGCCGGTGCAGCCGGACATCGACGATGGTGTCCTGGAGGGCGTCACGCGGGTTGACTCGGCGGATGTGGGACGAGGCGGGCGTCTTCAGACCGCGGGGATCGTCGTCGTAGTAGGCGAAGTCGTTGAGCCGCTCGTGCTCGAAGGAAACGTCCTTGTCGGGTGAGAGGGCCAGCGGGCAGCCACTGCGCCAGCGGCCGACCATCTTCGCGGCGAGCAGCTCCTGGCCGTACTCGTCGTCCGCGTGGGTGTGCAGGAAGCGCCGGAACTCGGCGACCTTCTGGTGCAGTTTGCGGATCGAGAGGTACGTGCCGTTGCGCCACAACGTTTCCGGGCCCGGACCGGTCGCGACCTTGCCCAGTTCGTCGACGTAGCCGAGGACGAACTCACCAGCCTTGGCGCGGACTTGGCCGGGTGCCGGTTCGCCGCCCTGGCCCTCGATGTAGGGGCGGCTGATGCCGTCGGCGAAGCCGAAGTGCTCGCGCAGGTTCTCCGGGGGGCGGATGTCGAGCCGGGCGACCCGCCGGATGCCGGGCAGGTCGGCGTGCGCGGACTGCCCGATGGCGAACTTGGCGGCGAAGGAGGCGTCGTCGGGAGCCATCAGCACCAGGCCGATGTGGAACGCGCCGCGTTCGGGCAGGTCCCAGTGGGCCGGGTCGCTCTCGCCGATGTCGCCCAGGAACTCGTTGCGGGTGCGCATCGGTTCGCGGAACTCTCGTGGGAACCCGTCCAGGATGTCCTGCGGCACCCCGATGCCGGCCAGGCCCTCATGGGTGAGGACGACATTGAGCCAGGCGTCCTCGGTGGGGTGTTCCCAGCCGGCCGCCGTGGTCACGTACGGCAGGAGCCGGCTCAGCATGGTGCGGCCCTGGGCGGCGTCGCCGACTTCGTAGAGCAGGTAGGCGCCGACGTAGGGCATGGGCCGCTCACGGAGGATGGTGCCCTGGATCTGGTCGAGATCCAGGGCACCGGTGCCATCAGTTGGCAGCATCGAGGACCTCGGAGAGAGCGTCGCTCAGCCGGGACATCCTCTTCACGTCGTGGACGGTCTTGTCCGGGGTGGCGTGGAAGTAGAGGTCCGCCGAGTAGGAGCGGGAGATCACCAGCTCCGGGGTGCCGGGGTCGTTGTAGCCGTTGTAGCCCTCGACGATGTCCCCGAAGATCTCGTCGAGCCAGGGGTGGGCCCGGCCGATGTCGGCGAGGTAGGGCAGGAAGTCCCCGTCGTAGACGAGCGTGATCAGCATCCGGGTGTCGTTGTCGAACAGCAGGATGCGGAAGTTGTCGACGGTGCCGACGATCGGCTCCCAGTATCCGGCCTTGGCCTGGATGTCCGCCTGTCGCTCCCTGAAGATCTTGCCGCCCTCCGGCGTCAGCGGCGTGATGATCGTGAGCTCGCCCTTCTTGCCTATTCGCTTGCCGGGGCCGTCGGGCTGGTCCGTGATGTCCTGGGCGTGGGCGGTGAGTTCGGCTTCGGTGACCGTCACAGCGGGTTCCCTTTCACTCGTATTCATAGGTACTTGTTGGGACTCGTGGTTATTCGTAGTGCTTGGCGAACGGGCAGGAGTGCCAGCCGCCGGTCCGGTAGGCCGCGGAGACCTCGTACACGCCACGGCGGGCGTGCAGGATCGGGTCGTCGTGGAGTTCGATGCCGTCCGTGACCTTGGTCGGGTCGTGGTTCATCTCCGGGTCACCGAGTTCTTCGAGGGTGACGGGAGCGGTGATCTCCAGCGTGCCGATGGTGACGCGCTCCCTGTCGGCCGGCCACAGCGCCGTCGGGTCGTCCAACGGGTCGCCGTCCTGGCCGATTTCGAGGACGAGGTCGAAGCCGACCGGGCCGCTGTTCAGCCGCTCGTCGAACTCGTCCAGGAGTACCTCGCGGTCCATCGCGGCCAGTTCCTCGACCGGGCGGCCCTCGACGCCCGCCCGGGGGATCCAGTGGCACCGCACGTTTGTGGCCACGTCGCCGGCGTTGACGTAGCGGAAGACGTGCACGGCGTGGAACTCGCTGTGCGCGAAGCTGGTGGGGGCCAGAGAGGCGGCGCGCATCTGCAGCACGTTCGCGACCTCGGGGTGCTCCTTGAGGAAGGGCAGCAGGGCCGCCTTGTTCAGGGTGCCGCCGGGTTCCTCGGGTCCGGCCAGGGCGATGGCGGCGAGCAGGTCCTCGGGGCTGCGTGCCGGGAACAGGAGCTGGCTGAGCATCACCAGGTTGGTCGTACGGCCGTTGGGCAGGTAGAAGCGGGTGGCCATGCCGACGGTCGCGCCGAACGGGGCGTCCGGCCTGCCGCCGCCCTTGGAGAAGCGCACCGTGGCAGGGGCGGGGGCGCCCTGCAGATGGGCGGCGCGGGTGTACGTCCGGGCGATCGGCAGGGCGCGGAAACTTCCCCGGTAGATCCGGCCGTCGGCGTGCAGGGCCCGGTAGCCGGGGTGGAAGCCGAAGACCTCGTGGGCGCCCTGGACCAGGGCCTCCGCATGTTCGTACTGGCTGATCTGGGCCATGGATACCTTCCGGTGTCGGCGGGGACTGCCCACATCGTGGGGGTCCGCAGGCACGGCTGGGATCCGTCAAATGACGATGTCTGGCGGTGTACGTCGCTGTCCGTCGCTCAGGACCGGGCCGGGTGGACAGCCGTCGAATGACAGAGGCCCGGGCCGACCGTCTCCGGGAGGATGGAAGCAGTCTCCCGGCGTCGCCCAGGGAGTGGATCAGCGCGTCGTCAGCGCGTGTGCGACCGCGCTCGGAACTCGCGTGGAGTCATGCCGTACGTCTCCTTGAACAGCCGGCCGAAGCGGGAGGCGTCCAGGAAGCCCCACCGGCGGGCTACGGCGGCAATCGTGTCGCCGCCCGCCGACTGCCGGGCGAGATCGCCGCGTGCCCCTTCGAGGCGGTGCCGGCGGATCCACTCGCCCGGGCTGACGCCCTCTCGCGCCAGTACGGTGTAGAGCTGGCGTACGGAGATGTGATGCGCCTTGGCGACGGAGCTCGGGGTCAGGTCGGGCTCGGCGAGATGGCGTCGCAGGTACTCCACGATGCGCGTGCCCAGGGTCGCCTCGCGCGCCGCACGCTCCGCCACGTGGACATCGCAGGCACTGGCTATCACCGCACGGACCATTTCCAGGGTGGTCGCGGCCAACTGGTCCGGCACCGGGCCGACATGGAGCGTGCTGCTGGCCGCGAGGCTGGAGAAGTAGGACCAGGCAACCGAGGCCACCGGGTCGTCGGCGCCGAGCGGGCGGGCGGTGACATCGCCGACCACGGCGTCCGGCAGCCCCAGCTCCGCGATGGGCACCCGGAAGAAGTGCGTGTCCACCCCGCTGTCGAAGAGCAGGGTGTACGGGCGCCTGGTGTCGTACAGCGCCAGTGTTCCCGGCTGGACGGTGACGGCCCGGCCGTCCTGGACCACACCACTCGTCCCGGCCCGCTGCACGCTGATGAACAGACAGGGCTCCCAGTCCGCCGAGGCCAGTCGTGGGGTGCGCTCGACCGTCGCCGGATTGGCCCGCACCGTGCTGAGCTGGATGCGGCCCACGTCCATGAGGGACACGTCGCAGAAGACATCCTCCGGGCGCTCCGGCAGGGCGATCCGCACGGGCACGACCTGGCCCTGGATCGTCTCTCGGATCGCCTCGGCCCGCTCGCCGACGGCGTATGCCTCGGTGCTCCACAAGGTCTTCATACGGTGTGCGAGTTTATCCGGTCATCACGTCGGGAGGCCTTGGTGAATCACGGCCGGGCCTCTCCCGGCCGCCAGGGAGGCGGTCACTGTGCACAGGACGCCCACAACCCTGCACGGAAGGCCGATTGCGACAGCGCCGCCGGCGCTTATCGTCGGCCATGACTGTACGACCGGCGCAGGGGAACCGACGATGACGGTTGTCGATTTCGACGTCCAGGAGCTGGCCCCCGCCGACCGGGCCGAGGCGATCCGTGACACGGTGGGCCCCTCGGTCCTGTGGGTCGAGGTCGACCACCACGAGGATCCGGACGCGATCGCCGCCAGAGGCACGATCCGCCGGACCGGCCGCCTCACCTTGTTCTCGGCCCGCACCACCCCCCTCACGATCCGACGCACGCCTCGACAGGCACGGGACGACTCCGAGCCGATGCTGGTCGTCGCACTGCAGCGGTCGGGCTCCGCCACCGTCGTCCAGGGCGAACGGCAGGCGATCCTGCGACCGGGCGAGTTACTGGCGGTGGACACCTCGCGTCCCTTCACCGCCGTCAACGCGGAGGGAACCCACCATCACTTCTTCTCCGTGCCCCGTGCTCATCTCGCCCTGCCCGAGCGTGTGATCGGACTGGCGACGGCGATCCGCTTCGGGCCCGACAACCCCGTGGCCGATCTGGCAGCGGCCTGTCTGACACGGCTGGCGGCCGCACCCGCACAGCTCGAGAACCCCGGCGCGGACATGGTCGAGCGGCCGGTCGTCGAACTGGTCCGAGCCGTCATCACCACTCACCTGGGCGCCGACGACCTGGCACGGGCGCCGCTGGCGCACACGCTGACAGTCCGGATCATGGAATACGCGCGCCGTCATCTTCACGACCGCGACCTCGGTGCGCCACGGATCGCGCGGGAGTTCGGCATCTCGGTACGGCACCTCTACGCGATCCTGGCCCGTTCGGGCATCGAACTGGGCGACTGGATCCGGACCCGCCGCTTGGAAGCCTGCCGGGGCGATCTGGCCAATCCCCGCAACGAGTCGGTGCCGATCGTCTCCATCGCCGCCGGCCGCGGCTTCGGCGATGCCGGTCACTTCGGCCGCGTCTTCAAGGCTGCCTATGGGATGTCCCCTCAGGAATGGCGCCGACTGAGGTTGAGCGGTCCGCCGGACCGTGCCGTCAATCCTCGGAGCTGAGTACTCATCACGGTCGGAGGCGTGGGCGAAAGCATGGTCGGAATGATGTCCGGAGCAGTGTTTCTCGGGCGCGACGCGGAACTGGACGCTGTGCGGAGCGTCATCGCGCGGGCGGAGTCGGGAGAGGGCGGTGTCCTGGCGGTGCACGGTGAGGCGGGCGTCGGAAAGACCTCCCTGCTGTGTCAGGCGGTGACGTCGGTGACGAGCGGCCCGGCGGCCCGGATCTCGGCGATCGAGTCCGAGTCGGACCTGCAGTTCGCGGGCCTTCAGATGCTGCTCACCCCGTTCCTGGACGATCTGCCAGAGCTGCCCGAGCCGCAGCGTCGCGCCCTGAGCACCGCGTTCGGCCTGGAGAACGGCCCGCGACCGCAGCGCTTCCTGATCGGCCTGGCCACGCTGAGCCTGCTGGCCCAGGCCGCTGCCCGGCAGACCGTCGTCTGCGTCGTCGACGACGCACAATGGCTCGACCGCGAGTCCGCCGACGCCCTCGCCTTCGTCGCACGCCGCATCGCCTCCGACCGCATCGCCCTGCTGATCGGCATCCGCGCGTCGGACCGCTCGGAGTCCCTGTTCACCGGTATACCCACGCTGCAGCTGCGCGGGCTGCCGGCGTCGATCGCCCGGGACCTGCTCGGTGACCGACGCATCGACGCCGCTGTCGCCGACCGGCTGGTGAGCGGCACCGGCGGCAATCCCCTGGCACTGCTGGAACTCACCAGGGAACTCAGCGCGGATCAGCTCTCGGGCGCCGCCGCCCTGCCGGACCCGCTGCCGGTGGGGCGACGGCTGGAGGACGTCTACCGGGAAAGGGTCAGGGCGGTTCCGCCGGCCACCCAGACCCTGCTCCTCGTGGCCGCGGCGGAGACGTCGGGCGACGCGGACCTGGTGTGGCGGGCGGCGGAGCGGCTCGGCTCGCCACGGGCAGCGGCCGTCCCGGCGGAGGACAGAGGATTTCTCGTGCTGGGCCAGGGAGTCGAGTTCCGGCACCCCTTGATGCGATCGGCGGTCTATCACGGTGCACGAGCGGCGGAACGGCGCCGCGTCCATGAAGCCCTCGCCGCCGTGGACGACGTACCCGAACGGCGCGTGTGGCACCGGGCGCTGGCCGCAGTGCGCCCCGACGAGGAGATCGCCGCCGAGCTCGAACGCTCGGCCGGCAGGGCTGGAGCCCGCGGCGGTTACGCGGCCACGGCCCGGCTGCTTGGCCGCGCCGTGGAACTGACCGCGGACGAGTCCCGGCGCGGCGCACGGCTGCTGGCCGCGGCCCGGGCCACGCTGGAGACCGGCAACCTGAGCGGAGCCGAGGCGATGCTGGAGCAGGTGACGCCCTTGCTGCCGGCGGGCCCCCAACGGGCCGGCCGGCTCCGGATGCTCGCCACGATCCGCTTCGCCCAGGGACAGGTACGCCAGACGCTCCCGCTGCTGCTGGAGGCGTCGCACATGCTGCTGCCGCACGACGAGCGGCAGGCCCGCGACACCCTCTTCGAGGCCCTGGAGGTGGCGACCTGGAGCGGCAAGGACGCCATGCTGCGGGTGGCGCGGACCCTGCGTGCGCTGGGCAGCGTCGCCCCGGACACCGCCTCGCCGACCGACCTGCTGGCGGAAGCGCTGACGGCACGTCTCCTCGACGGTTACGACAGCGCCTATCCGCTCTACCGCCTGAGCACACAGCGACTCCTGGACAACGATGACCTTCGCGGATTCAACCTCGGTGTGATCGCCGCGAGCGAGATGTGGGACCTTGACCAGCAACTGGCCCTGACCTCGCGATGGGTCGAACTCGCACAGGCACGCGGCGCCTACAGCGCCCTCTCGCTGGCCCTGCTGCTGCGAGCCCTGTCCGAGCTGTGGCGCGGCAATTACCCGGCCGTACGCGAGTTCGGCCAGGCCGCGACGGACCTGTCCGACCTGACCACCCGGCAACAGGGCAGGACCGGGAGCGGAATCGAGCTGCTGTATGCCATGACGGGGCCCGAGGAGGCTGTGCGGGACGCGGCGCAGGCGCACATCCGGGAGGCGACGGCCTTGGGCAGGGAGCACTACGGCACCCTCGTTCCCGAGCTCGCGCTGTGCCAGCTGGAGGTGGCCCTGGGAAACTACCCGGCCGCGCTGACCCACGGTCTGCGTGTCTTCGCCGCCGACGCCCCAGGGCCCACCTGCGCCAACGTCCTGCCGGAACTGATCGAGGCCGCGCAGCGCTCGGGGGACACGACGACCGCGCAGACCGCGCTCGGGCGACTGCGGACGGCGGCGACCGCCAGCGGCACCCCCACCGCTCTCGGCCTGCTGGCACGCTCCCGCGCGCTGCTCGCCGCCGACGACGAGGCCGAGGCCCTCTACGTGGAGGCGATCGGCCTGCTCGAGGCTTCGCCGGCCCGGCCGCAGGCGGCTCGCGCCCATCTCGTCCACGGGGAGTGGCTGCGCCGTCGGCGCCGCCGGCGCGAGGCTCGTGAGAGCCTGCGCACCGCGCATGCCATGTTCGAGGCCATGGGCGCCGAGTTCTACGCCCGGCGGGCGCGGGTCGAACTGGCCGCCACGGGCGAGCGCATGCGGCGCCGGCCTGTCGACACGGTCGAGCAGCTCACCCCGCAGGAGGCGCGCATAGCCCGGCTGGCCTCCTCCGGGGTGCCGAACCGGGAGATCGCCGCGCAGTTGTTCATCAGCCCCAGCACCGTCGAGTACCACCTGCGCAAGACGTTCCGCAAGCTCGGCGTGACCTCGCGCGGGCAGCTGCGGGACGCCCTGGAGGCGACTGGGGATCTCAAGGATTCGGGCGGCGGCGAACCCGCCCTACGGTGACCCCGACCGTGTCCCCATCGAGAGAGGTCGCCATGCAGGATCCCGCTCTTGAGCTCGACGTCATCGAGGAACTCGCCTGGGACCCGCGCATCGACGCGACCGCCGTCGGTGTCGATGCCGAGGAGGGCACCGTGACCCTGCGCGGCACCGTCAGCAGCCTGCGGCACCGGCGGGATGCCGTGAAGGTGGCCCGGCGCGTCCGAGGCGTGCTGCGTCTGCGCGACGAGCTGGAGGTGAGGCTTCCACCCGCGCACCGGCGCGACGACACCGAGTTGAGCAGCGACGTTCTCCAAGCCCTGACCCTGGACACGGCGGTCCCCACCACGGTGAACGCCTACGCGCAGCACGGTGTCGTGACCCTGATGGGATTCGTCGACTGGCACTGTCAGCGGTTGGCATCGGAGGCGGCGGTGGCCAACGTCCTCGGGGTTCGCGAGGTTGTCGACCTCATCCGCCTCCAGCCCACGGGGACGGCCGATCCGGTGGCTTTCCTGCGGGCCGCCCGGCGCGCCGGCCTTCCGTCATGCGTGTCGCTGGAGGCGACGGACGGAACGGTGACGGTGAACGGAGCGGTCCACACCCTGAGCGACCACGACCGTGCCCTGGCCCTGGCCTGGTCGACACCGGGCACGGTCGCGGTGAACGACCGGCTCTCCGTCGTACCGGCATGATCCCCACGGCCGATGGCCCCGGGCCGCCCGCCTCAGGACGCGACGCCCAGGGCCCGCAGGAAAGACGCCTCGTCCATGAACCCGTACTGCTCCGCGATCAGCCCTTCATGCCAGCGGCACACGGTGACGAACGCGACGTCGAAGCTCCGCAGCGTCGGTGCGACGTCGGTACCGTCCGCGAGCCGCAGCGGTCGCGTCATGCGCCCGCGCAGCCGGGCGACGGTGCAGGTCTGGTGCCCTTGCCCGAAGGCGACCACGTAGGGCTGGGTGACCACCTGGTTGTCGGGAAACCGCGCGCAGAACTCGCGGGCACGCGCCACGTGTTCCTCCCGTCCGTGCGGGCCGTCCTGGCCGGACGCGTAGGCCACCAGGTCCGGTGCGAGAAGGGCCTCGTAGGCCGACCAGTCCCGCTCGTTCCAGGCGTCGTCGATGGCCCGCATGCGGGTGAGGTTGGAGATCATCCCGGCGTCCTTCCGTGGTCCGTCTCGTCTCCAGGGGGCCGAGGGCCGCCGCTGGGCAGCGCCCATCCAACGGCAGCCGATTCCCGCGAGCCATACGTCACCTGACGGTTCATCGGCCTGCGCGTCCTGGCGGTCTGCCGCCCCCGTCCGTGAACCCCACGTCCGGCCGTCCCTCCGGCCCCCAGCTCACTTGGTACGAGGAGGAGATCCACCATGCCGACCGAGCCCCCGCATCCGTACCCACCTGTGACGAGCTCCGTCGCGCCGAGCCCGGCACACCTTCTCGGCCGTACGGCAGACCTGTCGTACTTCGCCGACATGCGCGAGCGGTTGACGACCGAGGGAACCGGCATCGCCGTACTGCTGGAAGGCCCCGCCGGCGTGGGCAAGTCCGCGCTGCTGGACGCCGCCGCCGACAGCGCGCGTGCCTGCGGGATCCGTGTCCTGCACCTCGCCGGGGTCGAGTCCGAGGTGGCCCTGGCCTACTCCGGTCTCCACCAGCTGCTCTTCGGCCTGCGGGACGGCTTCGACCGACTGCCGCAGGGGCAACGCGATGTACTTGAGCGGATCCTGAGCGTGGCCCGTGCCGGCACCCCGCCCGAGCGCTTCGCGGTCTCGGTGGCGGTCCTGGAAGCCTTGCGGCGCACGGCCGACGAGGGCCCGGTCCTCGTCGTGATCGACGACGTGCAGTGGATCGACCCGGCCAGCTCGGACGTCCTCGAGTTCCTGGCCCGACGGCTGCGCGGCCTTCCGGTCGACGTGCTGGCCGCGGTCCGGGCCGGCACCGCCCACGCCCTCGACCGCCAAGGGCTCGTACGCCGCCGGATCGAGACCCTTGACGAGGAGTCGTCCGCCGCACTGCTGCGTTCGGCCCACCCCGGTCTGGCGCCGGGGGCGTTGGACCGACTGCTCCTGGAAGCGGGCGGCAACCCGTTGGCGCTGCTGGAGCTGCCGACGCTGCTGACCCGGGACCAGTTCACCGGGCAGGCCCCGCTGCCGTTGTCCCTGCCGGTCGACGAACGTCTGGAGGCGCTGTTCGCCCCCAGGGTCCGCGACCTTCCGGCGGAGACCCTGGAACTGCTCCTGGTCGCCGCCCTGGAGGGAACGGGCGGGCTGCGCACGATCTGGGCGGCGTACCCGGGCGGCATGGAGGCGGCCGACAGCGCGCTCGGTCCCGCTGAGGAGACGGGTCTGGTACGCGTGGATCCGCGAAGCGGCCTCATGGTCTTCCGGCACCCTCTGGTGCGCTCCGCGATCGTACGGACGTCCCGGCCCCGTCAGCGACGCCGGGCACATCGTGCCCTGGCGAGGGCCCTGAGCCGCGAGCCGGAACGGCAGATCGGGCACCTGATCGCCGCTGCTCTGGGGCCGGACGCCGCATTGGCCGAGGACCTTGAACGGGCGGGCCAGGAAGCGCTGCGCCGCGGCAGCGGGGCAGTGGCCGTGACCGCGCTGCGCCGGGCGGCCGAACTCAGCCCCGAGCCGGCACTGCGTGACCGGCGACTGGCGCATGCCGCGTTCGCCGCGGCCCAGTCCGGTGCCCTCGACATCACCGCCGTGCTGGTCAGCGACGACTACTGGGACCAGGCCTCGCCGCACGACACGGCCCGGGCGGCCGTCGCCAAGGTGTATTCCCTGCTGGAGCGCGACGGCGACGCGGCGGCCGCCCACCGGCTGCTGATCAGGATGATCGACGGACTACGCAAGGCCGAGCAGGACACAGACGACGAAGAGGCCCGCACCTCTGCGCGCGACGTCATGGCCGAACTCCAGTTCCTGCTCGCCCTGGTGGCGTTCTACGCCCAGCGCACCGACCTGTGGCGCGACGTACTCGGACGCGCCGGGGAGGCTCCCGACCACGTGCGCCTCTGCTACACAGCCCTCGACTCGCCCCAGGAGCGGGCGTTGGAGGTCCACCATCGGATCCGGGAGGCCTTCGCGGCCCTCCCGCACGACGTCGGCCCGCGCCCTGTCACCCAGCTGTCCATCGTCAGCGTCTACTACGACGAGGCCTCCGAATACCGCGACCGATGGCTGAAGATCGCACGGCGGTCCCAGGAGGGGGGAACGTTCATCCACTGGTCCTACGGCACCATCCTGCTGGGCCACGAGGCCTTCTTCGCCGGCCGCATCGCCGAGGCCGAGTCCCTGGCCCGCGACGGTATGGCCCTCGCGGAGGAACTCGGCTACCGACTCTCGGGATTCCGACTGGCCTCGCAGCTGGCCCTGACCGCTGCCGTCCGGGGCGACGCCGACACGGTCGCCTCGATCACCCGCGACATCCTGGACTGGAGCACACCTCGACGCCTGGGGCTGCTCCAGGTCTCCGCCTGGCAGGCCCGCGCACTACTTGCCCTCGGGCAGCGGGACTACGAGACCGCGTACCACAACTGCTCCCTCGTCAGTCCGCCCGGCACGCTCCCGCCGCTGAACCCGCGCGCGATCTGGTCCGTCTACGACCTGGTGGAGGCCGCCGTCCACACCGGCAGAAGGGCTGACGCGCGTGCCCATGTCGCGATGGCGCAGCGTGCAGGTCTCGCCGAACTCTCGCCCCGGCTCGGCATGCTGACCGAGGCGGCCGCCGCTCTGGCGGGCCCCGCGGAACAGGCCGACAGCTCGTTCCGCCGGGCGTTGGCACGACGGGACGTGCATGCCCCGTTCGACCGCGCCCGCGTACAACTCTCCTACGGCCGATGGCTGCGCACCCACACAGTGGACGGCGCGGCCTCCATGGCAGGTGAGCAACTGTCGGCCGCGCTACGGACGTTGGAAGAGCTGGATGCCCGCCTGTGGGCCGCAGCCGCCCGCGCGGAACTCGACGCCCTGGCCGGCACCCCCGCCCCGCGCCCGCTCACGGACACGGGCCCACTGACTTCGCAGGAACTGCAGATCGCCCAACTGGCCGCCACCGGCCTGAGCAACAAGGAGATCGGAGCCCACCTGTTCATCTCGCCCCGTACGGTCAGCACCCACCTCTACAACGTCTTCCCCAAGCTGGGAATCCGCTCCCGCGCGGCCCTGCGCGACGCACTGCACGGAATCTCCCGACCGTGAGCCCGCATGGCAACCGGCGGCAATACGTCACGGGATCCGTCATATGACGCTCACGAGGAGAGAGACACCTCCCTAGCGTGAGAGCCATGTCCGCACATGATGAACAGCAGATCGCAGCCGCCAACGCGTCCGGCAAGACGCCCGTCGTGTTCGTCCACGGTTTGTGGCTCCTGCCCAGCAGCTGGGACCGGTGGGCCGCCTACTTCGAAGAGGCGGGCTACGCCGCCGTGTCGCTGTCCTGGCCGGACGACCCGGAGACCGTGGAGGAGGCCAACACCCATCCCGAGGTGTTCGCCGGCAAGACCGTCGGACAGGTCGCCGACCATCTGGCAGGCCTGATCAGCAACTTGGATCAGAAGCCCGTCGTCATCGGCCACTCCTTCGGAGGGCTGCTCACCCAGATCCTCGCCGGCCGCGGCCTCGCCGCCGCGTCGGTGGCGATCGACCCGGCCCCCTTCCGCGGGGTCCTGCCCCTGCCGGTCTCCGCACTCCGCGCGTCCGCTCCCGTGCTGAGCAACCCGGCCAACCGGCACCGGGCCGTGCCGCTCACCTTCGAGCAGTTCCGCTACGCCTTCGCCAACGCCGTCAGCGAGGAGGAGGCCAAGGACCTGTTCGAGACGTTTGCCGTACCGGCACCGGGCGCCCCGATCTTCCAGGCCGCGACGGCGAACTTCAACCCGTGGACCGAGGCGAAGGTCGACACCGAGAACCCCGACCGCGGCCCACTGCTGATCATCTCCGGCGAGAAGGACCACACCGTGCCCTGGGCCATCGCCAACGCCTCCTTCAAGAGGCAGCAGCACAACCCCGGAGTCACCGAAATCACCGAGATCCCGAACCGCGGGCACGCGCTGACCATCGACAGCGGCTGGCAGGAAGTCGCGGAGACCGCCCTCACGTTCCTGCGCCGTTTCGTCTGAGAACGCCAACCGATGCCCGGCGCCCGGCGCTTCGACGCCTGGCGCCGGTCTCGTCACCTGCCCCGGCTCTTCACACCTTGGCCGTGCCGACAAGGATCCCACGACACCGTGAACACTGAACGTGACACAAGACCGGGCCGAAAGAGGCAGGAGAGGACGGACACCAGCCGCGAGGACGCGCCGGAGGTCCGGGCCACCATGCCGCCGTGGCTTCCCAAGGCGATCGTCATCGCCCTTGTCCTGACCGCCGCGTTCGAGGTCACCGTCTGGGCCGCGCGCCAACTCCTCGGCCTCGGCACGGTGCTGCTCATCTCCTTCTTCCTGTCGATGGTGATGGAACCGGCGGTGAGCCGGCTCCAGGCCCGCGGTATGGGCCGGCCAACGGCGACACTGCTCGTGTTCGGGATGACGATCGTGGCCATCGGCGCCTTCGTCGCCGCGATGGTGACGCTGCTGATCGACCAGGCCACGGAGGTGTCCGGTCAACTGCCGGAACTGGCCGGCTCCCTGGTGGATTGGGCCAACCGCACGTTTCACACCGAGATCACCACGAAGGGGCCGGTGTTCGACGCCGCGCGTATCGAGTCGTACGCACGGCAGGCCGCGGACCACGTCTGGGGTCTGTCCACGACGGTGATCGGCGGAGTCTTCGAGCTGCTCACCGTCGCGCTGTTCGCGTACTACTTCACCGTCGACGGTCCGCGCCTTCGGCGCAGTGCTCTCTCGCTGCTCCCCGCGCAGAGGCAGGCCGCGGCCCGTCGGGCGTGGCAGATCGCCCTCGCCAAGACCGGCAGCTACGTCTACTCCCGCGCCCTTCTCGCACTGTTCTCCACCGTCGCCCACTCCGTGGCCTTCACCGTCATCGGCATCCCGTACGCGGTGGCTCTGGGCGTGTGGGTAGGTGTCGTATCGCAGTTCGTGCCCACGGTCGGAACCTACTTGGCCGCGGCACTTCCGACCCTCGTGGGGCTGACGGTCGAACCACTCGACGGCCTGTGGGTGGTGGTCTTCGCGACCGCCTATCAGCAGGTGGAGAACTACCTGTTGCAACCACGCGTCACGGCCCGCACGGTCGAGGTGCACCCCGCCGTCGCCTTCGCGTCGGTACTCGGCGGTGCCGCTCTGCTCGGAGCGGTCGGTGCCGTCATCGCCATTCCCGCCGCGGCCACCGTCCAGGCCTTCGTGGCGACGTATCTGCCTCGCTACGAGATCTCCCCGGCCTCCGAGTCGGCGAATGCACGCGCCGACCGGCAAGACCCAAGCGGGGACCCACGAGTTCGTGGTGCCGGCGGGTGATGCGCTCGGGTCCGCAGTGAATCGTGGGAGCGCTTTCGGCCATAGATCTGACTCCCCGTCAGTTCTCGCAATTCTCCCCCTGCCCCCACAGGCGGGACGGCAACAGTGAGGCCGCGGCCCTGGACCAGGGCCTGTGAGCCGCAGTCTGCCGTCCCCTCATGCCTGAGGAAGCCATGACTCCTACCCCCCACCTCACCGACCCGACCGCCCGTATGGAGCGGCCGGCTCCGTTCCAGCCCGCTGATCGTTCCCTTCTTCCGGACGCCGGCATCGCCACGGTGGACATCGTCGTGCCCGTCTACAACGAGGAAAGGGCCCTGCCCGGCTGTCTGCGCACCCTCCACGCCCGCCTGTCCGAGGGATTCCCCTTCCCCTGGCGGATCACCGTCGCCGACAACGCCAGCACCGACGCGACCCTCACCACCGCCCGGCGTCTCGCCGGTGAACTCCCCGGCGTCGGGGTCGTCCACCTGGACCGCAAGGGCCGCGGTCTGGCGCTGCGCACCGTCTGGGGCGCCAGTGACGCGGACATCTTCGCCTACATGGACGTGGACCTGTCCACCGGGCTCGACGGACTCCTCCCCCTGGTCGCGCCGCTGGCCAGCGGCCACTCGGACCTCGCGATCGGTTCCCGGCTGGCGCCCGGCGCCCGCACCGTGCGCGGTCCGCGTCGCGAGTTCATCTCCCGCTGCTACAACGGCATCATCCGGCTGACCCACGGTGTCCGATTCACCGACGCCCAGTGCGGGTTCAAGGCGGCCCGTACCGAGGTGCTCCGGCCGCTGCTGACGGTGACCCGCGACGACGCGTGGTTCTTCGACACCGAGCTCCTCCTGCTCGCCGAGCACAACGGACTGCGCGTCCACGAGGTGCCGGTCGACTGGGTGGAGGAGGTCGACACCCGGGTCGACGTGGTGAGCACCGCCACCGACGACCTGCGGGGCCTGTGGCGCATGGCACGGCTCAAGGCGGCCGGCGGCGCCCGTGTCGACGTACGACCGCGTCCCGCACCGGCAGCCGAGCACCCTGACGCCGTCCTCGCGCCCCCCGCCCGACGCGGCGTCCTGTCGTGGGAGGTCGGCTGCTTCCTCGCGATCGGTGCCGTCTCCACGGCCGGGCAGGCCCTGCTGTACTGGCTGATGCGCGGCTGGTGGTCACCGGCCGTCGCCAACCTGATCTCGCTGCTCGTCCTCACCGTGCCCAACACCGAGGCGAACCGCCGCCTCACCTTCCGGCACGCGGCGACCCGGCCCGCCCGCGCCCACCTCGGCGCCGGGGGCTCTCCAACGCACGTGTCCACACCCCGGAGGGCACCCGCATCCCCGTCCGCGTCGGTACGGCCGAGGCCGGTCCGGCGACCGGCGGCACCGACCGCCCCGGGCGCACCGCGGCTTCACCGCCGTTGCCGGAGCGCCGCCCGATCGCGGTCATCGAGGTGGCCGACGAGGGACCAGGCCTTGCGCCGGTCGACGCCGAGCTCGTCTTCGAGCGCTTCTACCGCGCCGACCCCGCCCGCTCCCGCAACCACGGCGGCAGCGGCCTCGCCATCGCCGCGACCATCGCCGAAGGCCACGGCGGCCGCCTCGAACTCGACACCACCTCAGGCCAGGGCTGCACGTTCCGCCTGGTCCTGTCCCTGGCCCACTCCGGCCAGAGACCTCGCTGATCCAGAACGTGGTCGGGAACCCGGGGCTCGGTTCGGTCGTCGGCAGCAACGGCGCGGGACCCGTGAAGTCGAAGGGCCATCAGGAGGGAGTCGACGTCCGACGGATCCGCTCCCGCCGTCCGAGCCCGTCCATCGCGACGGCGCCTCACCGGGCTGCCCCTCACCCCAGCTCCGTCCGGTTGAACCGGCTCCAGTAGTAGGTGTCGGTCGATTCAGGCGTCCGTCAGCGCGGGGCCGAGAAGGTGGCCCAGGGAGTCGGCCAGGAGGTGCAGTGGATCGGCCGTGTCCACCGGCAGGCCGACGGCGATCCACGCGGAGAAGAACGACTCGGTCTGGAGCACCGCCATCAGCGCGCGCTGGCGGGCCTCCGCCGGGTCGACGCCTCGCCAGCGCTCCGGGTCCGAGATGAGCAGGCCGACATAGCGCTCGTGCGCCTCGACGTACTGTGCGCGGCCGTCGTTGATGCTGCGCAGGGCCGTCGGTGCGGCCGCGTTGGCGACGCGGCGGATCGGCGCCATCTCCCGCCACCGGCTCTCCGCGCCGTCGAGCCAGGACCGGATGCCGGCCCGGGTCCACTGCGGCAAGGCGGCGAGCTCCGCGTACGCCTCCTCCCGCAACTCGTACACGCGCTCCACCAGGGCGTCGACGATCTCGGCCTTGCCGGTGAAGTGGGCGTAGACGGTGGCCCGGGTGACCCCGGCGGCCTGGGCGATGTCCTCCATCCGCGCGTCCAGGAAGGAGAGTTCGTCGAAGACCGAGACGGCCGCGTCCAGCAACCGGCGGTGGGTGAGCCTCTTCTGCTCCTCACGCAGGTTTCTGCGGGGCGGGGCGGTCTGCGGCGGGGTGGAGCGGCTCATGGGTTCACCATACGCCGTGTATGGTGCGAGCCGTTTACCCTCGCGGCTCTGACCAGGGCCTTTACCTTGGTACGGGATGAATCATGCGTCTGGGAGCTTGCCGCCTCTACCTGCAAGTTCCCGGGAGCTCCCGGCGAAGTGTGCATGCCTTGTGCACTGCAAGAGAGTGCCGCCACCGGCGGCCGCTTCGACCCCGACACCTGGATCCGCCCACTGTGCGCTCTGGTCGTAGCGGGCGTGGCCGCGTACGCCTCGTACGTACACCAGCGGGAGTTCGCTCGCCAGGGCGGAGCGGATACGGTCAGCGCCTCGTTGTGGAAGGAACTGCGTATCGGCGCGGCTCGCTCCAGACAGTTGGTCGCTCTGGTCAGAAGTGGTCATGTCGAAGTAGTGGGCCAGTAGCCACTACGAGGTTCTTGGTCTGCCGGCGGCGACTGCGGTCCAGGAGCGCATGCTGCTTCCTGGGCGGCCATAACCTCATCGCCGTGCTCGAAGGCCCATGCGCCAACGGCGTCGATGGGCGCCAGCAAGGTCCGGCCCAGAGCGGTGAGCTGGTACTCGACCCGTGATGGTGCGTCAGGGTCTGCCTGCCGGTCGACCAGCCCGTTGAACTGAAGCCGGCGCAGAGTCTCGGTGAGGACCTTGGAACTGATGCCCCCGATCCGCTCCCGCAATTCGACCGGGCGCCTGGGACCGTCGCGCAGTGCCCAGAGCACCACGGCGTTCCAGGTGTTGGAGAGCAGGTCGAAGGCGAGGCGTGCGCGGCAGTCGGCGAGGAAGGCGTCGGTCGTCACGCACCAAATGGTGCCCGAACGGCTGTCTAGCGTCGGTGTGAATGGTCGAAGCGGGCACGGAGAGGGAACGCGTGATGAGAATCGGCATCCTGGGCACGGGCAACATGGCCGACGCGCTTGCCACCCACTGGGTGCGAGCCGGGCACGACGTGATCGTCGGGGGGCGGGACGCACACAAGGCGGAGCGGCTGGCGACGCGTATCGGAGGGGGCGCGAAGCCCGGCAGTCTGCGCGCGGCGGCCGACTCCGGCCAGGTGGTATTGGCCGCGCTTCCCTTTGGGGTGGGAGTAGACGTAGTACGGGACCTGCACGTGGCCCTGGAGGGCAAGGTGCTGCTCGACTGCTCCAACCCTGTCGGGCCGGGCTTCCGGCTGCTGACGGAAGGAGGCGCGTCAGCCGCGCAGCAACTTGCCACGGCGGCACCGGGAGCCCACGTGGTCAAGGCTTTCAACCTCTGCCACGAAGACGTGTGGCGCATGCGGCCGCCCGTCTTCGATGGGCGGCCACTGGCCGTTCCGGTCTGCGGGGACGACGAGACGGCCCTCGGGCGTGTACGCGAGTTGGTGCAGGACGTGGGCTGTGAACCTGTGGCCGGCGGCGGTCTCGAACGTGCGGGACTCCTGGAGGCGACCGCCGCGCTGTTCATCGCCCTGTGGGTCGGTGAGGGAGCGGATGCGCAAGCAATCGCACCTCCCCTGGCATATGCGGCCGGACCGAGCCACGAGGAAGAGGAAACGGAAGGCGGTACGAGGGCTTTCCGTCAGGGGCCCAGGTGACCAGCTCATGCCGGTCACGTTGGCTGCCTTGGAGTACCGGTACTTCTTTCCGCGGCTCTGTTCGAGGGGCGGGTGGGGGACCCCGAGGTTGTCCTCGATGCGTGCCGCAACTTGTCGGCGTTTGATCGCCGCAGCCGCCATCCGGGGCCGCTCGACCGCTCTATCCGCTAACATAGAATAATTAGATAGATAAATAGCCGACTGGTGGCGAGGAGTGGCCGTGGACTTCGGGCTGACCGACGAGCAGGACCTGTTGCGCGCGACGGCACGGCAGTTCGTCGCCGACGTGTGTCCGGCGGAGAAGGCCAAGCAGTGGGACGAGGAGGGCGTCGTACCGCCCGAGTTGTTCCGCGGTATGGCCGACCTGGGGTGGTTCTCCCTCCCGTTCGGCGAGGAGGAGGGCGGCGACGGCGGTGGGCCGCTGGAGCTGATCCTGATCGCCGAGGAGCTGGGGCGGGCCAGTTTCGACGTCGCCATGTGCTACATCGGCGTCCTCATCCCCGGGATCACGGTGTTCCGCTGGGGCAGCGAGGCGCAGCGCGACTTCATCCGCGAGCAGATCATGACGGGACGCCACCGGCTCGCCGTCGGCCTCAGCGAACCGGACAGCGGATCCGACGCGGCGGCGCTCCGCACGACCGCCGAGGACCACGGTGAACACTTCGTCGTACGCGGCCAGAAGGCGTGGTGCACCGGCGCCGGGCTCCCCGACACCACCATCGCGACCTATGTCCGGACCGGGCCCCGCGAGCCCAAGCACGGCGGCATCAGCCTGCTGCTCGTCGACCCGGGGACGCAGGGGGTCGAGGTGCGCCGGACCCCGACGCTCGCCCGGCACATCCTGGGCACCAACGAAGTCTTCTTCAATGACGCCCTGGTCCCCAAGGACAATCTCGTCGGTCCGCGCGACGAAGGCTGGAAGGTCATGCTCTCCAACATCGAGTTGGAGAAGGTCATCATCAGCGGGGGCTATCTCGGGGCCGCCCAGTCCACGCTCGACGAGATGCTGGAGTACGCGCGCACCCGCCATGCCTTCGGGCGCCCGGTCGGCAACTTCCAGTCGCTCGCCCACGCCATGGCCGACCTGCAGACCGAGATCGACTCCGCACGGCTGCTCGCGTACCGTGCCGCCTGGCTGCTCGCCCAGGGCAGGCCGTGCACCCGTGAGGGCTCGATGGCCAAGCTGAAGGGTTCGGAGACCTACGTGGCGGCCGCCCGGCTCGGGATGCAGGTCTGCGCGGGGCACGGCTTCTCGACGGAGAGCGTCATGAGTTTCCGCTACCGGGAGTCGATCGTGGCCACCATCTCCGGGGGAACCAGCCAGATCCAGCGCAACGGAATCGCCCGCAGCATGGGACTGCGGTCCTACTGATCCCGGCTGTCGCCCTCCTGCTCGGCCAGCCACTCCTCGTGCCGCGCGAAGTGGCCCGGGTCCCGGGTCACCCAGATCCCGGAGGCCCGGGCCAGCACGGCCCGGGACGACAGCAGCACCATCTCGCCCGCGATGTACCAGCGTGAGCCCTCCCGCCGCTCGACCCAGGCGCGGACCTGCAGCGGGCGTTCGACCGGCACCGGCTTGACGAAGCTCACGCTCAGTTCCGCCGTCACGCTCAACACCCGGTGCAGCAGCGGGAGATGACCGAGGCAGTCGTCCAGCACCGCGGCCGTCCAGCCGCCGTGCGCCACATCGGGCCCGCCCTCCTGGTTCCGGGGGCAGGCGAGCTCGAACCAGGCCACACCCTCCGCGTCGAGCCGCTCGCGCTCCACCCCCAGCCGGCAGGAACCCGCCCCGCGGCACGCACCGCACAGCGCCACCCCGCCCGGCGTCCGGGGCGGCTCCTGGAAGTCCGCGCCCGCCCACTGCCCGGTGCCGGGGACCGTACTCGACATGCTGGAACTCCTCGTGTCAGACGTCGGCAAGCAGCGGGCGCAGCTTCCCGGCGATGAGCTGGACCTGGCGGGCCACCATCTCCTCGGGCATCCCGGCCAGCGAAGCCCACAGGAACACCCCTTCCACCGGCAACCCTGCCACGTACGCCCTGATCGCCTCGGCGGTCTCCTGCGGGGTGCCGTAGAGGAACTGGCCGACGCCGGTCGCGCTCAGTCCGGTCGCCCGCCACTTCTCGGGGTCGATCGGGCGGGGGACGGGCTGGTCCGTGCCCTCCACCAGGTACCGGCGATAGCTGTCCCACTGGTAGGCCAGGTGCCTGCGCACCACGGGCCAGTCGCCGTCCGGGTCCTCGGTGACGAAGGTGGTGAACGAGCCCTGCATCCGGGCGATCGAGGCGTCGTATCCGCTCTCCGCGAGCCCTTCCCGGTACGGCGTCAGCAGCGCCGGGTTGAGGGACAGCAGTCCCGTGCCGAGCCGGCCGGCCCGTCGGGCGCCCTGCGGGCCCTGGTAGCCGAGCCAGATCGGCAGGGGGTCCTGGACGGGGCCGGGGGTGACCAGGGCCTCCGCCCACAGGCCGCGGATCTCCCGCACCCGCTGGTCAGTCGTGGAGTAGCGCTTCGTGAGGTCGGCGCCGAACAGGCGGTACTCGGGGACCCGGTAGCCGGTGCCGAGCCCGAGGTCCAGGCGCCCGTCGCTGATGATGTCGACGATCGCCGCCTGTTCGGCCAGTTCGGGGGCCGCGTGCAGCGGTGCGGGGACGACCGCCGTGCCCAGGCGGACTCGGCGGGTGCGGGCCGCGGCCGCCGCCGCCATGGTGAGCGGCTGGGGGAGATATCCGTCCTCGAAGCCGTGGTGCTCGGAGAACCAGACCGAGTCGAGGCCGAGCCGGTCCGCCTCCTCGCACATCTCCAGGGCGAACCCGTACAGCCGCGGCCAACTCTGCCGCCACGGCGGCGGGTTACGCAGATCGAAGTAGATGCCCACCTTCATGCCGGTACGTCTCCTGTCCTGCCGTCGGCCAGTCGGATCGTGGCCTGCGCGACGGCGACCCCGTGCCCGGGCGGCAGCAGCCGCACCGGGCGCAGCTCCAGCGCCTCGATCTGCGGGAGGTCGTCGACCATCGCCGAGATCCGCAGGACGGTCTCCTCAAGGGCCGCCAGATCGATCCCCGGGCCGCCCGCCCGGCCGTCCAGCAGCGGGGCCGCCCGCAGTGAGCGGACCATCTCCCGGGCGTCGCGGTCGCTGAGCGGAGTGACGCGGTGTGCGACGTCCGCCATGAGGTCGGCGTAGTCCCCGGTGAGGCCGAAGGAGACCACCGGGCCGAAGACCGGATCCGCGCCGACGGAGAGGAACGCGTCCGGGCCGGGGCCCGGTTCGGTGTGCCGTACGGCGATTCCGTACGCGTTGAGCAACTCGGCGGCCACCGCCGCCGGAACCGGACCGGAGGCGCACGCGTCGGCCAGCGACCGGGCGCGCTCGGCGTCCACTCCCGCGAGATCGGGTACGACGCCGGCGGGGGTGCTGCGCCACACCTGGTAGGCCGCCGCGTGACCGAGGGAGGTGGCCGCCGCTTCGGGGAACGTGTAGGTCGGTACGACGAGTTCGTCCCGGTGGAGCAGGTCGGCGACGCCCGCGCCGCCCAGGAAACTCGTCACCACCGGTTTGTCGGGCCGCCCCGCTGCCGCGTCGAGAATCGCCTCCGCCACCTCGTCGGGCTTGTCCGCGAGCGGCGGCATGAACAGGACGACGGCCGCGTCGATGCCGTCGTCGGCCAGCACCGCGTCCAGGGCCTGCCGGTAGTGCTCGGCCGTGGCCATGGGGGACAGGTCGACCGGGTTGGAGACGTCCGCGTGGGGTGGGAGCGCCGAGCGGAGCCTCAGCCGGGTGCCTTCACCGAGTGCGGGAACGAGCAGGCCGTTCGCCGCGCATGCTCCGGCCGTCAACGCCGCCGGTCCGCCCGCGTTGGTGATCACGGCGACCCGGTTGCCGGGCGGGGGAGGCTGGTGGGCCAGCAGCAGGGCGACGTCGAACAGCTCCTGGAGGCTGCTGGTGCGGATCACCCCGGACTGGGCGAACAGCGAACTCACCGCCGAGTCCGCGGGGCCCGGGTGGACCGCGACGATCGGCTTGCGCGGGGTGACCCGGCGGGCGATGCGGGCGAAGCGCCGCGGATTGCCGAAGGTCTCGACGTGCAGCAGGATCACCGAGGTCGCAGGATCCTCCTCCCACCACCGCAGCAGGTCGTTGGTGGACACGTCCACGGCGTGGCCCACCGACACGAAGCTGGAGAAGCCGAGCCGCAGCCGCTTGGCGAAGTCGAGGACCGCGAGCCCCAGCGGCCCGGACTGGCTGGACATCGCCACCCGGCCCGGCGTCGGCAGGGCCGGCGAGAAGGTCGCGGCCAGCCGCGCCGCGGGGGTCGTGTTGACCACGCCCATGCAGTTCGGGCCGACCAGCCGCATCCCCGACGTACGGGCGAAACGGGCCAGCTCCAGCTCCGTCGACCGCCCCTCGACTCCGGTCTCCCCGAAGCCCGTCGATACGACGACCACGGCTCTGACCCCGGCCTCGGCGCACTCGCGTACGACGTCGGGCACCGCCTCGGCCCGCACGGCCACCAGCGCGAGGTCCGGTGCCTCGGGAAGGTCCCGGACGCTGGGATGGGCGGGTAGCCCGGCGATCTGCTCGGCCTGCGGGTTGACCGGGAAGAGGCTGCCGCCGAAGCCGCCCCGCAGCAGGTTGGCCACGATTTCGTGGCCGATGGTCAGGGGGCTGCGGTTGGCGCCGATCACGGCGACCGAGCGTGGTTCGAGCAAGGGCTCCAGGGACCGCCGTACCGCTGTGTGCTCGCGGCGCTCGGCCCGGGCCACGGCCTGGGCCTGCGGGTCGACGGCGATCTCGAAGTGGATGATCTGACCCGGCGGCCCGGCCTCGACCCGGTAGCCGGAGCCGAGGAACACGTTGATCATCCGGGTGTTGTCGGCGAGGACGTCGGCCTCCAGGACCCGAATGCCCCGGGCGCGTGCGGCAGCCGCGATGTGCTCCAGGAGCAGCCTGCCGAACCCCTCGCTCTGGTGGTCGTCCCGGATGGTGAACGTGACCTCTGCGTGCTCCGAATCCTGAGGGGAGCGGACGTAGCGGACCAGACCGGCGATCTCGTCGCCGGCCAGGGCGACGAGCGCCAGCTCGTTGAGGTAGTCCACGTGCGCGCCGCGCCGGATGACGTCGTCGCGGGCGCGGACCACCGGGCCGAGGGAGCGGTAGGCCAGGGTGGCCCGGGACAGGCTGCCGACGAAGGCGACCAGGCGGTCGGCGTCCTCGGGCCGGACCGGCCGGACGAAGGTCGACCGGCCGGTCCTGACCAGTCCGGGCCGCTCCAGGTCCTCGGGGTACGGGGGAGTGGTCACGGTGTCCCGCCGCCGCTCAGACGGCCGCCTCCTGCGGAGTCTGCTCGGGCAGGTCGAACAGCTCGTTGAAGGTGCCGCGCGTGACACGGTCGCGGACGTCGACCGGCACGCCGTCGAACAGATCGTGCAGCGTGGCCTGGGTGTGGCCGTAGGTGCCCTCCAGGTGGGGATAGTCGTCGCCCCACATCACGTTGCGGTAGCCGGTCGACTCGACGATCTCCACCGAGCTCTTGTCGTGCTGGAAGGACGCGTACACCTGCTGCCGGATGATCTCGCTGGGCAGTCGGCTCAGCTTCGGCCGGACGAACATCCCGTGCTGGCGGTACGCCTCGTCCATCCGGTCGCCGATGGCCGGCACCCAGCCCGCGCCGCCCTCCGCGATCAGGATCTTCAGGTCCGGATGGCGGTCGAGGGCGCCGCCCGCGACCATGTGGGACACGACCCGCATGCCCGGGTAGGTGGTCTCCATGTAGTTGACGACCGCGCCGCCGGGCCCGCGGAAGACGACGTTCTGTGCGCCGGTGCCGATGTGGAAGCCGAGCACCATGCCCGCTCGCTCGGCCGCGGTCCACAGCGGTTCCCAGCGGTCGAGGGCGTACTCCTCGCCCTCCCGGGTCGAGCACGGCAGGAAGATCGCCTTGAACCCGATCTCAGCGGCCCGCTCCAGCTCGGCTACCGCGTCGTCGATGTCGGCCGTCGAGACGCAGGCCGTGGTGATCACGCGCTTGTTCTTGCTGAGGATCTCCTCGTGCGCCCAGTCGTTCCAGGCCCGTACGGTCTCCCGGGCGAGCTCCCGGTCGGTGATCGAGACCAGCCAGAACCCCATGGAGGGGAAGGCCAGTTGGGACCACACGCCTTCCTGGTCGAGGTCCTTGAGCCGGACCTTCAGGTCCCAGGCACCCGGCGGGCGCATGGCGTCCATGAAGTCGCCGAGCTGGCGGTCGATGCGCTCGCCGTCGATGTAGAGCATCTCGTACTTCTCGCCGCGCTCGCTGCGCGGGGCCCGGGCGCCGAGCCGCGCCGGCAGCCGCTCCGTCCACACGTCGGCGGGTTCCATCACGTGGGAGTCCCCCGAGTTGACCCAGATCTTCGACATACCGCTCCTTCGGGTCAATGGATGTAATCAGTTAGCGATTTTAGATGGGTGGGGGCCGGAAGGGAAGGCGAGGGGAGAGGGTGCAGTTTAATTCGTCTAATTGGTTGACTGATTGCGCTGATAGCTGGAAGATCTGGGCACCGAGCCGCGAGGAGGCGCCATGGTCGGTGACAGGGACACCGCTGACAGGTACTTCGAGCCCCAGGTGGAGACCATGCCGCGCGCGGAACTGCGGGCGCGGCAGGAGGCACGCGTCCTGGAGCTCGTCGAGTACGCCTACGCCAACTCGGCCTTCTACCGTGAGCTGTGGGACCAGCACCGGGTCCACCCGCGGGACATCCGCTCGCTGGACGACTTCCGCGAGCGCATACCGTTCATCACCAAGGACATGGTGCGCGCCTGTCGCGCCCGCACCGGCGATCCCTTCGGCGGCCTGCTCTGTGTGCCGACCGAAGAGCTGACCTCCGTGTCGTCGAGCTCGGGCACCACCGGTGACCCGGAGTTCTTCGCCGAGATCTGGCAGGACGCCCCGCCCCTGGTCACCGCGCAGGTCCGTGACCTGTGGGAACTCGGCCTCAGGCCCGGCGACCGCGTGCTCAGTCCGCCCGGTACCTTCCGCAACCTGATGGACCCCGGCTACCAGGCGCTGGGCGCCGTGGTGATCGAGATCGACACCTGGATCGGGAAGATGGACCAGGTCGTCGAGGCGCTGCGCACCTACCGGCCGGCCTATCTGCAGATGATGTATCCGCAGATGGTGGAGCTGGAGCACCTGGCCGAGAAGACGGACCTGAAGGAGGCGTTCTCCTCCCTCAAGGGCGCCTCGTGCGCCGGGCAGCCCCTCAGCCGCAAGATGCGCGAGCGCATCCGCGACGACTGGGGCATCGACGTCTACGAGTACACCAGTGCCGCCGACACCGGTACCGCCTGGGAGTGCCGCGAGCACGACGGATTCCACCTGTGGGAGGACACCGTCTTCGCGGAGTGCGTGGAGGTCGGGGAGGACGGCTGGCGTGAGGTCCCCGAGGGCGACCTGGGCGAACTGGTCGCCACCGACCTGGACAACCGGGCCGCGCCGCTGATCCGTTACCGCAGCGAGGACCTCGTCCGCCTCTCCGGCGACACCTGCGGCTGCGGCCGTACCCATGCCCGGATGTGGGTGGCCGGGCGGCGCGGCGACGAGACGCTGGTGCAGGGGCGATCCGTGGTCCTGCGGGACATCTGGCAGGCCGTCGAGGACCAGCCGGAGACGGTGGCCGGGGTGTTCCAGATCGTCCGGGACCGCCGCGAGGTCGACGAACTGCGGCTGCGCGTCGGCTACGACCCCGCGCTCACCGGAGATGTCGACGCCCTGGCCGGCCGGCTGGGCGAGGCCGTGCGGACGCGGACCGGAGTCAAGCCGGTGCTCGACATGCGCACCGAGGAGGACCTGTTGAAGACCATGACCAGCGTCGCCAAGTTCCCCCGGGTGGTGAAGAGTTGATGGCCCGCGCCGACACCCTGGCCCGGGCCGGGGAACTCGACCGCCCCGAACTCGCCTACCTGGTGCCCTTCCGCACCGCCGACGGCACCCGGGAGACGGAACTGACCTGGGCCGAACTCGCCAGGGACGCCGACTGGGTCACCGCACGGCTGCGGGAGCACGGCCTCGCCGCCGGACAGCGGGCGCTGCTGACGGCCTCCGGCTTCGAGGGCTTCTGGGGACACGCGGTGATCCGCGCACTGAAGTCGCTGCGGGTGACGTACGGCATCGCCGAGGCGATGGGCTGGGACCACCGCCGCACCTCGGTCTTCCACCGGGAACTGCGGCCGGACGCGGTGATCGGCCTGTCCGCCGAGACTCTCGAGGGACTCGCCGGGGCCGTCGACATCGGCGAGATGTTCCGGCCGACGTCCGTCGTCCTGGCCCGGCCCGCCGCCGTCCCGATGCTGCGCGCCGTGGGCGTGCCGGCCGGTCTGTTCTCGGCCGTCGGACCGGCCCTCGCCCTGGAGTGTCCCGAGCGGAGCGGCGCGCACGTCAACGCCGCCGAATGGCGGGTCGGCGACCGCGACGGGGAGTTGTTCGTGGCGGCCGGGGACCAGCGCACGTCGCCCCTGCCCGAGACCCCGCTCGGTGTCCCGGGCCGGGTCGTCGCCAGCCGGTGCGCCTGCGGCAGCGCGGACCCGCGCGTGCTGTTCACCGAGGTCCGAGCCGACCAACCACTGTCACCGAGGAGTTGAGGATGTCCGAAGGAGTGGTCGACGGCCGTGTCGTGGTCGTCACCGGAGCCGGCAACGGCATCGGCCGGGCACATGCCCTGGCGTTCGCCGCGCACGGCGCGAAGGTCGTCGTCAACGACCTCGGTGGCGCGCGTGACGGCGGGGGCGCCTCGGCCGGACCCGCGCAGGCCGTCGTGGACGAGATCGTCGCGGCCGGCGGCGAGGCCGTCGCCAACACCGACTCCATCTCCACCTGGGACGGCGCCGGCCGCCTCGTCCGGCAGGCCGTGGACACCTACGGCGGCCTGGACGTGCTGGTGAACAACGCCGGCATCCTGCGCGACCGGATGATCGTGTCGATGACCGAACAGGACTGGGACAGCGTGCTCGCCGTCCACCTCAAGGGCAGCTTCGCCACCCTGCACCACGCGGCCGCTCACTGGCGCGAGCGCGCCAAGGCCGGTCACGGCAACGACGCCCGGGTGATCAACACGACCTCCCCGTCCGGCATCTTCGGCAACCCCGGACAGTCCAACTACGGGTCGGCCAAGGCCGGCATCGCAAGCCTCACGATCATCGCGGCCGCCGAACTCGCCCGCTATGGCGTGACGGTCAACGCCATCGCCCCCACGGCGCTCACCCGCCTCACCGACGACATCGAGATGATGCGGCGGGCGGCGCAGAGCCAGGACCTCACCCCGGAGGCCATCGCGCCGCTCGTGGTCTGGCTGGGCTCGGCGGCGTCGCGTGAGGTCACCGGCCGGGTGTTCGGCGTCGTCGGCAACAAGATCACCGTACTGGAGGGCTGGGTCAACGGCCCCGGTGCGAGCGCCGGAACCCGCTGGACGCTCGACGAGCTGTCCTCGGTGGTGCCGAACCTGGTGGCCAAGGCGGCACCGAACGCCGACGCCCTCGGCAATCGGAACGGGGCGTGAGATGACGACGACGCAACGCCCTGTTGCCGAAGGCCTGTTCACCTGGCCGCCCGGCGCCGACAACCCGCTCCGGCTCATCGGCTCCGAGTGTGCCGACTGCGGCCTGGTGAGTTTCCCGGCCGCCCCCGACTGTGTGCGGTGCGCGAGCACCGAGTCGAAGGAACGCCTGCTGGCGGACCGCGGAACGCTGTGGACGTACACCACCCAGGACTTCCGCCCACCGTCCCCGCCGTACGACGGACCGGTGGACTTCGAGCCCTACGCGGTCGGCTATGTCGAGCTTCCCGGCGAGCTGCTGGTCGAGGCCCGGCTGACCGAACCCGACCCGCACCAGCTGCGGATCGGTCAGCTGATGCGGCTGACACTCGTGCCCTACACCGTGCGGGACGACGGCACCGAGGTCGTCACCTTCGCGTTCACCCCGGCCGACGAGGAGACACCGTGACCGAGGCCGTCATCATCGGCGTGGGGCTCCACCCCTTCGGACGCTTCCCCGGGAAGCCGGCGCTGGACATGGGCGCGGACGCGGTGCGCCTCGCGCTGGCCGACGCGGGCGTCAACTGGCCGCAGATCCAAGGCGGTTACATCGGCAGCTACGAGGTCGCCAACCCGGATGCCATCGTCGGACGGCTCGGCCTGACCGGTATCCCACTGCGCGGAGTGTTCAACGGCTGCGCCACAGCCGGTACGGCCATCGCGTCGGCCGCCCGTGCCATCGAGACCGGCGAGCACGACCTGACCATCGCGATCGGCCTCGACAAACACCCGCGCGGCGCCTTCGCGGCCGATCCGTCCGTGGCGGGCATCCCCTCCTGGTACGGACAGACCGGCCTCTTCCTGACCACCCACTTCTTCGGCATGAAGATCAACCGCTATATGCACGACCACGGCATCTCCCACGAGACGCTCGCCCGGGTGGCCGCCAAGAACTTCCGCAACGCGGCCGGCAACGACAAGGCCTGGCGCCGAACTCCGCTGACTCCGGAGGAGATCCTCGCCTCGCCGGTCCTCAACTACCCACTCCGCCAGTACATGTACTGCGGCCCGGACGAAGGCGCGGCGGCGATCGTCCTGTGCCGCGCCGACCAGGCGCACAAGTACACCGGAAAGCCGGTACGAGTCCGCTCCACCGCCCTCCGCAGCCGCAGGCTCGGCGCCTTCGAGGTGCAGAGCCCCTCCTTCCCCGCCGGAGAGCCGGTCGCGAGCCCGACTGTGGATGCCTCCCGTGCGGCGTACGAGCTCGCGGGCATCGGCCCCGAGGACGTCGACGTCGCCCAGCTCCAGGACACCGACGCCGGGTCGGAGATCATCCACATGGCCGAGAACGGCCTCTGCAAGGACGGCGAACAGGAGCGTCTCATCGCCGAGGGCGCCACCGAGATCAACGGCCGGCTCCCGGTCAACACCGACGGCGGCCTGCTCGGCAACGGCGAACCCATCGGCGCGTCCGGACTGCGCCAGATCCACGAGATCGTCCTCCAACTGCGCGGCACGGCCGGGACCCGGCAGATCCCCGGCACCCCCCGCGTCGGCTACACCCACCTGTACGGCGCGCCGGGCGCGTCGGCGGTGACGATCCTCTCGACCTGAAAGCACAGGGGACCCCGCAATGGACCAGGAAACGCAGGATTTCGCCGCCCAGGCGCGCCGCTTCCTCGACGCCCACGTGGCGAAGGCGCCCGACCGTGCCGCCGTCACCTGGGGCGAGGGCGACGACTCGATGGCGTACTTCAGCAGCCTGCCGCCCGAGGAGGAGGCGGAGCAGGTGCGGCGGGCGCGCGCGTGGCAGCGGATCCGCCACGAGAACGGCTTCGGCTGGATCACCGGCCCACCCGAGTACGGCGGCCGGGGCCTGAGCCCCGTCCACGAGCTGCTCTACGACACCGTCGAGTCCGAGTACGACGTCCCGGACACCGGCGTCCTCGGCGTGGTCGGCCTCGGCATGATCGGACCGACGATCCTCGCCCACGCCCAACCGCCCGTCAAGGAACGCTGGTTGCCCGCGATGTACCGCGGAGACGCCATCGCCTGCCAGCTGTTCAGCGAGCCCGGCGCCGGATCCGACCTGGCGAGCGTGGCCACCCGCGCCGTCCGCGAGGGCGACGACTGGGTGCTCAACGGGCAGAAGGTGTGGACCTCGGTCGCCCAGCACAGCGACATAGGCCTCGCACTGACCCGCACCAACCCCGACGCGCCCAAGCACCGCGGCATCACGGCCTTCCTGGTCCCGATGGACGCGCCCGGCGTCGAGGTCCGGCCGCTGCGCCAGATGACCGGCGGCGCCGACTTCAACGAGGTCTTCCTCACCGACGTCCGCATCCCCGACGACCACCGCCTCGGCGAGGTCGACGGCGGCTGGACGGTCGCCCTGACCACCCTGATGAACGAGCGCGACACGGTCGGTGGCGAGGGTGCCGGTCCGGTGGCCGCGGCCCTGTCCCCGCAGCACCTGTCGGCGCTCATGCGCGCCACCTGGACCTGGGACGACCGCGCCCTGCGCGGACGCCTCGCCGAACTCCTCGTCGACGCGATGGCCACCGGCTACCTCAACGACCGAGCCCGGCGAACCCTGCGCGCCGGCATCGCCCCCGGCCCCGAGAGGTCCGTCGCCAAGCTCATGTACGGCCAGAACCTCACCCGGGCCGCCCACTTCGTGTCCGAATGCCTCGGCCCCCGCATCATCGCCGACACCGGCAGGTGGGGCATGTACTCCTGGTCCGAACTCCTGCTGGCCACACCGGCGTTGCGGATCCTCGGCGGCACCGAGGAGATCATGAAGAACATTCTCGCGGAACGGGTCCTGGGTCTGCCGAAGGAGGCACGCGCATGACCGTGGACGAGCGCGAGCTGAGGGAACTCCGGGCATCCGTACGGGAGTTCCTGGAGGACAAGTCGCCCGAGGAAGCCGTACGCAAGCTCATGGAGAGCGAACCGCGCTTCGATGTCGAAGTGTGGGCGCAGGCTGCCGACCAGCTGCGGCTGCCGGGCCTTGCCATCCCCGAGGAGTACGGAGGCGACGGCTTCGGGCTCGTCGAACTCGGCGTGGTCCTGGAGGAGATGGGCCGCGCCCTGTTCTGCGCCCCCTTCTTCGCCACCGTCCTCCTGGCCGCCCAGGCCCTGCTGGCCTCCGGCGACAAGGAGGCCTGCGCACGCCACCTCCCCGGCATCGCCTCCGGACGCACCACGGCCACCCTCGCCGTCGCCGAGGACAACGGCTCCTGGGACCCGGCACTGATCACCGCACGCGCCCTGCCGGACGGCGACGGCGGGTGGCGGCTGAGCGGCCGCAAGTGCTTCGTCCTCGACGGTACGACGGCGGATCTGGTCCTCGTCGTCGCCCGCACGGTCGCCGGGCCGGCGCTCTTCGCCGTGGAGAGGGAAGCGACGGGCGTGACCGCCGAGCCCATGGAGACGCTGGACGCCACTCGCGCGATGGCCCGGCTGACCCTCGACGCGGCGCCCGCGACCCTCGTCGGCGCGGACGGGGCGGGCGGCCGCATCATGGCCCGCGTACTGGACCTGGCCTCGGTCGGGCTCGCCGCCGAGCAGACGGGCGGAGCCCGCCGATGCCTGGAGATGAGCACCGAACACGCCTGTACCCGGCACCAGTTCGGCCGCCCGATCGGCTCCTTCCAGGCGGTCAAGCACAAGTGCGCCGACATGCTGGTCCAGGTCGAACTGGCCGAGGCCGCGTCACGGGAGGCCGCGCGGCTGGCCGCCGAGGGCTCCGCGCAGTTCCCGGTCGCCGCGGCGGTCGCGCACGCCGGCTGCTCCAAGGCGTACATGTTCGCGGCCATGGAGAACATCCAGGTCCACGGCGGCATCGGCTTCACCTGGGAGCACCCGGCCCATCTGTACTTCCGGCGCGCCAAGTCGTCGCAGCTGCTCTTCGGAGGCCCCGCGATCTACCACGAGCGGCTGCTGGACCGGCTCGGCATCTGAGCGGCGAGCCGACGAGAAGGCCCCGGGGCATCGGCGGATCCCCGGGGCCTCGGTCCGTGTACCGCTCAGCCCCGGGCCGCCTCGCCCAGCAGGGCCTTCGCGATGATGACCTGCTGGATCTGGCTGGTCCCCTCGTAGATGCGGAACAACCGGGCGTCACGGTAGAAGCGCTCGACGGCGACCCCGCGCATATAGCCCGCCCCGCCGTGGACCTGCACCGCGCGGTCCGCGACCCGGCAGACCATCTCACTCGCGAAGTACTTCGCGCACGAAGGGCCGACCTTGGTGTCGGTGCCCGCGTCGAAGGCGCGGGCGGCCTCCAGGACCGTGGCCCGGCCGGCGTAGTAGTCGGTCTGCGAGTCGGCGATGAGGCCCTGGACGAGTTGGAAGGAGCCGATGGGCTTTCCGGACTGCTTGCGCGTGCTGGCGTACGAGACCGACTCGTCGACCAAGCGCTCGGCCATGCCGACCATCAGCGCGGAGATATGGACCCGCCCGTGCGCGATACAGCCCATCGCGGTGGCGAAGCCCCGGTTGAGCCCGGCCGCACCGCCGACGAGGGCGGAGGATGGGACGCGTACGTCGTCGAAGTACACATCCGCCGTCCACGCGCCGAACTGGCCCATCTTGTGGTCCCGGGGCGCCACGGTCAGACCCGGAGTACCGGCGGGGACCAGGAAGGTGGAGATGCCGCGGGTGCCGGGGGCGTCGGGGTCGGTGCGGGCGAAGACCATGAAGACGTCGGCGAGGGGGGCGTTGGTGATGTAGCGCTTGGCGCCGTTGACCACCCAGTCGTCACCGTCCCGGTGGGCGCGTGTCGTCAGCGTCGAGGGGTCCGAGCCCGCCTCGGGCTCGGTGAGCGCGAACGATGCCAGTACGTCACCGGAGGCGATCCTCGGCAACCACTCGGCCTTCTGTTCCGCCGTGCCGCCGACCATCAGGACGTGCCCGGCGATCCCGTTGTTCGTCCCGAACATGGAGCGCAACGACGGTGTCGTGTAGCCGAGTTCGAACATCAACCGGGCCTCTTCGTACATCGAGAGCCCGAGCCCGCCGTACTCCTCGGGCAGCGCGAAGCCGAACAGCCCCATCTTCCTGGCCGCCTCGCGGATGTCCGCGGGCATCTCGTCCTTCGCGTCGATCTCCGCCTCCAGCGGCACGACTCGCTCCCGGACGAAACGCCGGACCTCGGACAGCACGTCGCTGAAGTCAGCCGCGTCCATGTCGACTCCCTTACCTAGTGATCCGTTTGTGTCTCGTCCGGCCTGCGCCGCGGCCGGTAGCA
The DNA here is from genome assembly GCF_040643775.1 of Streptomyces sp. NPDC047081. Lineage (NCBI taxonomy): Bacteria > Bacillati > Actinomycetota > Actinomycetes > Kitasatosporales > Streptomycetaceae > Streptomyces > Streptomyces sp. NPDC047081. The sequence goes on from NZ_JBEYUY010000002.1 coordinate 190,742, forward strand.
GGCCGCCAGCAGGGCCGCCGCGCTCGCCGTGCCGAGTCCGGCGGCGAGCAACGCCGGTCCGGCGCCCGCCCGTTCGCGGCGCAGCAGCCCGTCGAGGGAGTACCGGCCGTGGCCGAGTGCCGCCAGGGCGACGGCCGCGCCGCCCACCACGCCGACGTACTCCCAGCCGCCCTTGAAGACGAAGAAGCCCTTGCCGCGGTGGTCGGTCCGGGCCGCCACGGTCATCAGTCCGACGGCCGCCGCCGCGGGCAGGGGACCCGCCGCGCCGAGGGCGATGCCCACGCCCGCCGCCATCTCGGTCCCGGCCGCCATCCGGGCGTGCACGGCGGCAGGCCGGAGGCCGAGCGCCTCGAACCAGCCCGTCGTGCCCTCCAGCCCGCCCGGCCCCGCGACCTTGTTCCAGCCGTGGGCGAAGAGCATGGGGCCGAGGGTGGTCCGGAGTACGAGCGCGGCGGCGTCGTGGCTCTTCACTGGCCCGCCCCGGTGGCCCGGCCCGCGGGTGCGACTCCGTACAACTGCGGTACGGCGTCCACGAGTTCGTCGTACGTGAGGGCCTGTCCCGACCGGCTGGGGTGGACCGCGGCGACGGTCCAGCCCTGCAGTCGGTTGAGCCGGTTGCCCTCGATGCGCAGGACCTGGCCGGTCAGCCAGGCCGCGCTGTCGGAGGCCAGATAGACCACGACCCCGGAGGCGTTGGCGGGATCGCGCGGGTCGAAGTCGTCGGTGGCCGCGAGGGACGCGCCGACGTCGAGGCCGTCCGTCATCCGGGTGGCGGCGATCGGTGAGATGGCGTTGGCGGTGACACCGTACTTGCGCATCTCCAGGGCCGTGAGGACGGTGAGCCCCGCTGTCCCGGCCTTCGCGGCACCGTAGTTGGACTGTCCCTGGTTGCCGAACAGGCCTGTTCCGGACGTGGTGTTGATGACCCGGCCGGTGACGCGCTCACCCCGCTTGAACGCCTCGCGCCAGTACGCGCACGCGTGCCGGGTGAGGGCGAAGGTGCCCTTCAGATGCACCGCGATCACGGCGTCGAACTCGGCCTCCGTCATCGAGAACAGCATGCGGTCGCGCACGATGCCCGCGTTGTTGACGACGACGTCCAGCCGGCCGAACTCCGCGACCGTCTCCGCCACCATCGCCTCCGTGGCCGCCCAGTCGGTGACCGAGGCGTGGTTGGCGACCGCCCTGCCGCCCAGCTTGGTGATCTCGGCGACCACGTCGTCGGCGGGGGAGTCCCCGGTCCGCTCGCCGTGCACGCCCGAGCCGAGGTCGTTGACCACCACGGTCGCGCCGGCCTCGGCGAGCGCCAGACAGTGCGCCCGGCCCAGGCCTCTGCCGCCGCCGGTCACAATGGCGACCTTGTCGTCCAGGATGCCCACGCCTTACCTCCAAAGCAGCGGATGATGCAGGTCAGTTGAGTTCGCCGAGAATGTCGTCGGTGTGTTCGCCCAGGGTCGGCGCGCCGGCCCGCGGCTTTTCGTCGACTCCCCAGAAACTCACGGGAGTCGCCACCGTCCTCAGCGGCGGCGCGTCGCCCATCCCGGGCTGCTCGACGAACGCCCCCACGGCCTCCGCCTGTGGATCGGCGGACACCTCCGCCAGGGTCTGCACGGGCGCCCACCACACGCCCTCGGCGTCGAAGCGGGCCGCCCACTCCGCCAGCGGCCGCTTCGCGAACTCCTCGTCGAACTCGGCGATCAGCTCGCGTACGTGGCCGCGCCGGGCCTTGCCGGTCGCGAACCGTTCGTCTTCCGACAGGTCCTCGCGACCGAGCGCCTTGAGGACGCCGGGCCAGTGCCGGCTGCCCTCCAGGCCGACCAGCCAGAACCAGCGGTCGTCGGCGGCCCGGTAGCAGTTGTAGAGCGGGGACTCGTGTTCGGTGCGGTGGCGGGTACGGCCGCGCTTGCCGAAGAAGTTCTGAAGGGCGAGGTCGTTGCCGTTGGCGTACGTCCCGGACCGCAGCAGCGACACGTCCACCACGCCGCCCTCGCCGGTGCGTTCGCGGCGCAGCAGCGCGGCGAGCACGCCTGCCACGAGGTTGGCGGCGGCCGTGCGGTCGCCGAGTCCGGGCCGGATGCCGGGGGGCGGTTCGTCCGCCGGGTTGAGCATGGCGGCGATGCCGGGACGGGCCCAGAAGGCGGAGACGTCGTATCCGGCGCGGTCGCGTTCGGCTCCCGTCCAGCCGTAGCCCGTCAGTGTGCCGACGACCAACTGGGGATGGCGGTCCCGCAATGCGTCCGGGGCCAGGTCCAGTCGCTCGAGCGCGCCCGGGCGGAGGTTGGTGACGAAGACGTCGGCCCGTTCCAGCAGCCGTTCCAGCACGTCCTTGCCCTCCTGCGAACGCAGGTCGAGGACGATCCCGCGCTTGCCGCGGTTGTCGGTCTCGAACGGGGGCGCGCTGTCGATGTCCTGGCCGACGTGCCGGAGCGTGTACCGGTTGGGGTCGCCGGTCGGCGCCTCCACCTTCACCACGTCCGCACCCCAGTCCGCGAGCATGGTCGCCGCGGCCGGGGCGGCCACCCACATGCCCAACTCGACGACGGAATAGCCTTCCAGTGGCCGCACGGCCCACCTCCAGATACGTAGGGACGCCTACACGCCGTGGAACTCGCCAGGACGACGCTCCCGGAAGGCCTTGAGCCCCTCGGCCCGGTCCTCGGTGGAGAACAGCACCGAGACGGTCTCGCGTTCGTAGGCGATCGCCGTCTCCAGGTCCATGCCGAGCCCGTGGTCGATCAGCCGCTTGCCGGCGGCGAGTGCGAGCGGTGCGCCGGCCGCCATTCCGGCGGCCAGTCTCTCGGCGGCGGCGAGGGCTCCGCCGGGTTCGGCCAGTTCGTTGACCAGGCCGAGCTGCCATGCGCGCTCCGCCTCGATCGGTTCGCCGGTGAGGATCATCTGCTTGGCGATCGCCGGCGGGATCAGGCGCGGCAGCCGCTGCGTCCCGCCCGCACCGGGCAGGACGCCCAGCTTCATCTCGGGGAGGCCGAGCCTGGTGCCGCGCTCCGCCACCAGCAGGTCACAGGCGAGCGCGAGCTCCAGACCACCGCCGAAGGCGAACCCGTGGACCGCCGCGACCGACGGCTTGGGGAACTCCTCCAGCAGTGCGAACGCGTCCGTCAACCGCCCCACGAAGGCCCGGAACTGCCCGGGGGTGGTGAACGACTCGATCTCGCCCAGGTCGGCACCGGCCGAGAAGGCCCGGCCCGATCCGGCCACGATCACAGCGCGTACGTCGTCGTTGTCGCGGATGTCGTCCAGTACCCGGGTGAGCCGGTCCACCGTCTCCGAGCCGACGGCATTGAGCCGCCCGGGCCGGTCGAGGGTCAACACGGCGATCCGGTCCCGGAGTTCGACACGCAGCACGCAGCCCACCTCAGACCATTGTCAGGCCGCCGCTGACCGAGAGCGTCTGCCCGGTCATGTAGGCGGCGTCGTCGGACGCGAGGAAGGCCACCACGCCGGCGATCTCGGTGGGCCGGGCGACGCGGCGCAGCGGGATCGCCCGTACGGTCGCGTCGTACATCTTCTGGCTGTAGTCGGCGACCTGCCCGAGCAGCGCGGTGTCGGTCGGGCCGGGGCAGACGGTGTTCACGGTGATGGCGTGCCGGGCGACCTCGCGGGCGAGGGCCTTGCCGAAGGCGATGACGCCACCCTTCGTCGCGGAGTACACGACCTCGCCGGAGGAGCCGACCCGCCCGGCGTCCGAGGCGATGTGGACGATCCGGCCGCCGCCGCGCTCGATCATCGAGTCGAGCACCGCCCGGGTCATGGTGATCGTCCCGCGCAGATTGACCGCGATGATCCGGTCCCAGGTCTTCTCGTCGCTGTCGACGAAGCGGCCGATGACGTCGACGGCCGCGTTGTTCACCAGCACGTCCACCGGGCCGAGTTCGGCCGTGACCCGCTCCACGGCCGTGCGCACGGCCGCGCTGTCGGAGATGTCCGCGCCGACTCCGGTGGCGCGCACCGCGTACCGCTCGGCGAGTCGTGCCGCGACCTTGCCCGCGGCCTCGGCGTCCAGATCGCAGACGGCGACCGAGGCCCCCGCGGCGGCCAGCGCTTCGGCGATCGCCTCGCCGATGCCGCGCCCCGCCCCGGTGACGAGCGCCACCTTGTCCCGTACGCTCACGCGCCCTCCTTCACCCAGCCGTAAAAACAGCGATATCGTATAACTACTTCAGCTAAATAAGCGAGATGTAGAGTGCAGGAGTGGAGTCGAGCATGCGCCGTACGATCTTCAGCGAGGAACACGACCTGTTCCGGGAGACCGCCCGCTCCTACTACCTGCGGGAATGCGCCCCGCATGTCGAGGAGTGGGAACGGGAGGGGCAAGTCAGCCGCGCCGCGTGGGTTGCCGCGGGCAAGGCCGGACTCATCGGTTGGCAATTCCCGGAGGAGTACGGCGGACAGGGCATCTGGGACTTCCGCTACAACGCGATCATGGCCGAGGAGATGGCGGCCACGGGCGCGGTCGGCATCGGGCTCGGTCTGCAGAACGACGTCGTCCCGCCCTACCTCATGCACCTCACCACCCCCGAGCAGAAGGCCCGCTGGCTCCCGGGAGTGATCGCGGGCGAGACGATCTGCGCACTCGCGCTGTCCGAGCCGGCCGCCGGATCCGACCTCAAGGGCATCCGCACCACCGCCCGCCGGGACGGCGACGAGTGGGTGATCGACGGCTCCAAGACCTTCATCACCAACGGCATCCTGGCCGACCTCGTCATCGTCGCCTGCAAGACCGACCCGGACGCCGGGCACAAGGGCATCAGCCTGATCGTCGTCGAGCGCGGCGCCGAGGGCTTCGAGCGCGGACGCAAGCTCGACAAGGTCGGGATGAAGGCCCAGGACACCGCCGAGCTCTTCTTCCACGAGGTCCGCGTCCCCGCCGAGAACCTCATCGGGCAGGAGGGGCGCGGCTTCTACCACATGATGGGCAACCTCCCCACCGAGCGGCTCGCCATCGCCGTCGCCGCACTCGCCTCGGCCGAGCGTGCCTTCGGGTGCGCGCTGGAGTACGCCAAGGACCGCACCGCCTTCGGCCGGCCCATCGGGCAGTTCCAGGCGAACAGGTTCGCCCTGGCCGACATCAAGGCCAGGCTGCAGGTCGCCCGGGTTCATCTGGACGGCTGCATCATGGCCCTGTTCGAGGGCGAGTTGACGGCCGAGGAGGCCGCCGCGGCCAAGTACTGGACCACGGAGACCGGTTGGGAGGTCATCGACCGCTGCATGCAGCTCTTCGGCGGCTACGGCTACGTCAACGAGTACGAGATCGCCCGCATCTGGCGGGACAGCCGGGTGCAGCGGGTGTTCGGCGGCACCTCGGAGATCATGCAGGAGATCATCGGGCGCTCGCTCGGACTGTGAGAGCCCCGCCGGGTCGGTGCGGAGCATTGATTGGTTCGGCTAAATAGGTTATCTATTTAAGCTGTACGGTAGGTCAGGCAGCGGGCTCCGGGAGGCACCGTGGTCACGGTCGACGTGAAGCTGCACCAGGAACGGGCCGAACAGGACCTGCCGCGCCCTCGGCTCGTCATCGGCGGCAAGGACCTAGACGAGGCGAGCGGTGGCCTGTACGAGCACATCAACCCCGCGACCGGACTCGTCCAGGCCCGCATCCCGCTCGCGGGACCCGCCGAAGTGGACCGGGCCGTGGCCGCCGCCCGGCAGGCCTTCGAGGTGTGGGGACCCATGCGGCCCGCCGAGCGGCGACGCCTGCTCACCCGCTTCGCGCAGCTCATCCGCGACCACATCGAGGACTTCGCGGCGATCTGCCCGCTGGAGAACGGCGTCTGCATCGGCGGCTGGGCCGAGAACGTCGGACCTCATGTCGCCGAGTGGACCGAGTACTACGCCGGCTGGGCCGACAAGATCGAGGGCATGGTGGGCGCCGCCTACAGCCCGCACGAGAACGTCGAATACACCCTCGCCGAGCCGTACGGCGTGATCGGCCACATCATCACCTGGAACTCGCCCGCCCTGTCCCTGGCGATGAAGGTCCCGCCCTCGCTCGCCGCCGGGAACACCGTGGTCGTCAAACCGGCCGAGTCCACCCCGTACTCGGCCCTGCTCTTCGCCGACCTGGCCCGCGAGGCGGGCATCCCCGACGGCGTGATCAACATCGTCACGGGACTCGGCGACGCGGGCGAGGCGCTGGTGGCGCACCCCGGTGTCGACAAGATCTCGTTCACCGGCGGTCCCGCCACCGCGCGCCGCATCATGACGACCGCCGCCCGGAGCCTCAAGCCCGTGCTGTTCGAGCTGGGCGGCAAGTCCGCCAACCTGCTCTTCGCCGACACCGACCTGGACACCGTCGTGCCCTACTGCGTGGCCTTCGCCATGAGCAACACCGGCCAGGGCTGTGCGCTGCCGACCCGCCTGCTGGTCGAGCGCCCGATCTACGACGAGGTCGTCGCGCGCGCCACCGGAGTCGTCGCCCACCTGCCCGTGGGCGACCCGCTCGACCCGACGACCTATATCGGGCCCCTGATCGACCGGGCCGCCCGCGACCGCGTCCAGGACATGGTCGACAAGGCGGTCGAGGACGGCGCGGGACGCCTCGTGTCCGGCGGTGAACGCATCGAATCCGACGGCTGGTTCGTCTCCCCGAGCGTCTTCGCCGACGTCGACAACCGCAGCGACCTCGCCCAGCGGGAGATCTTCGGCCCGGTCCTCGCCCTCACCCCGTTCGACACGGAGGACGAAGCCGTCGCCCTCGCCAACGACACCGAGTACGGCCTGTCCGCCTACATCCAGTCCCGCGACATCGCCCGCGTCAACCGCCTGGTGCCGCGCCTGAAGGCCGGCACGGTCTACGTCAACCCCGGCCCGAACCCGATCACTTCACCTGCCACGCCCTTCGGGGGCGTCGGCATCAGCGGGTTCGGACGGGAAGGCGGCAGGGCCGGGCTGGAGGAGTTCATCCACGTCAAGGGCGTCGGCGTTGCCCGCGTCTGACGCGATCCCACAGGAGCCATCGACCGTGAATCCCGCCCGCCGCCTGACGTTCGGCGACATCATCCGCGAACACCGCAGGTCCTACCCCGACGGCGTCGCCCTCGTCGACGGCGACATCCGCCTGACCTGGCCACAGCTCGACGAGCGCACCAACCGACTCGCAAACGCCCTCACGGACGCCGGAGTCGGCCCGGGCGACCGCATCCTGTGGCTGGGCCAGAACTCCTTCCGCATCTGGGAGTTGCTGGGCGCCGTAGCGAAGATCGGCGCCATGGTCTGCCCCGGCTACTGGCGCTGGGCAGCCCCCGAAATGGCCTTCGCGGTCGAGGACTTCACCCCCAAGGTCATCGTCTGGCAGGACGAGGAGATCGGCGACACCGTCAGCAAGACGCGGGCCGAACTGGGCGCGGACCACGGGGCGTTGTGGCTGCGACACGACACCGAGGGCCCCGACTCCTACGAGTCCTTCCTGGCCTCCGGCTCACCCGAGGACCCGGCCGTCGACGTCGACCCCGACTCCGCGCTGCTGGTCATCTACACCGCCGCGATCTCCGGACGGCAGTGCGGCTCGATGCTCTCGCAGCGCAACCTCCTTGCCATGGGCGCGAGTTCGGCCTGGATGGGAGACATCGGCACGGAGACCGCCTTCCTCGGCGCCGGACCGATGTTCCACATCGGCAACTACCAGTTCTGGGGCGTCCCGGCCTTCGTCCACGGCGGCAAGAACGTGATCGTGCGCCGCGTGGTCGCCGAGGAACTGCTCCCGCTCCTGGCGGCGGAGCGGTGCACCCACGCCTATCTGATGCCGCCGACCATCGCGCAACTCGTCGAGCTGAACCGCGAGGCCGGGCACGACCTCTCCCACCTGCGGGCGAGCGTCGCCGCACCCCTGTGGCAGGGCACCGTGCCCACCGACACCAGCCGCTTCACCCGCAACGGCGGCGGAGAGGGCCGCGGCTACGGGCAGACCGAGGTGACCGGCTTCGCCGTGACGGGCGCGTACGGGGGCACGGGCACCGGCAACGCGGGACGCCCCGGCCCCTTCACGGCCGTACGCATCCTCGACGAGCGGGGTCAGGAGTGCGAGATCGGCGAGATCTGCGTCCGCGGCGACCTCGTCCACCTCGGCTACTGGAACCGGCCGGAGATCAACGAGGAGCGCTTCCGCATCGGCTGGTGGCACACCACCGACCTCGGCCGGCGCGAGAGCGACGGCACGATCAGCTTCCTCGGCACGACCACGCGCATGCTGAAGTCGGCGGCCGAGAACATCTTCCCGGCCGAGGTCGAGAACTGCATCGAAGCGCACCCCGCGGTGAAGGAGGCCGCGGTGATCGGCGTGCCCAACGAGCGCTGGGCGCAGGACGTCAAGGCGGTCGTCGTGCTGCACCCGGACGCCGAGCCGGTCACGGCGGCGGACGTCATCGAGCACTGCCGGTCGCGGATCGCCTCGTACAAGAAGCCGAAGACGGTGGAGTTCGTCGACGCGCTGCCGCGCACCAAGGACCACGCGAAGGACTATGAGGCGCTCGACGAGCGCTTCGGCGGGGGTGGCTATCCCGGCGGCGACACGCTCGGCGCGGGGCGGTGAGGCCGTGATGGACGGCCGACAGCCCGTCGTGGTGGGGGTGTACGCCACCGAGCAGGCGCTGTCGTTGCCGCACCGCGACGCCATGGATCTCGCCCTCGAAGCCGTGCGCGGCGCCGTCGAGGACGCCGGGCTGACCCCGGCGGACGTCGACGGCGCCCAGGTCGACTGGCCCGGCCCCGGCGGCGTGCCCGGCGAGGGCAGCTCCTGGGCGCGCATGCTCGGCCGGGACCTGAGCTGGACCAGCGACTCCATGCTCGACAACGCCGGCTCGCGCGGCCTGCTGAAGGCGGCCGCCGCGATACGGGCCGGGTTCGCGGACACCGTCGTGGTCGGCGGCTGCAAGCTGGTCTCCCGCGGGACGGGCCCGGTCGGGGCAGGTGTCCCGCTGGAGTTCGCCGATGTGTGGGGCAGCTATGTCGTCGCCCAGTTCGCGCTGGTGGCCGCCCGGCACATGCACGAGTACGGCACGACCTCCCGGCAGCTCGCCGAGGTCGCCGCCACCATCCGCAACAACGGCACCACCAACCCGGAGGCGATGATGTACGGGCGTGGTCCGTACACCGCCGAGGACGTGCTCGCCTCCCGCCTGGTGGCCACCCCGTTCCACCTGCTGGACTGCTGCATCGTCGGCGAGGGTGGCGCCGCGCTGGTGGTGACCACCGCGGAGCGGGCCCGCGACCTGCCGCAGCCACCCGTCGCCGTACTGGGCGGCGGCATGGAGTACCACCAGGCCGCGTACGCCAATCCGGCCCTGCACCGCGAGGTCGGTGGACTCGGCCGGGATGCCGCGACCCGCGCGTACGCGATGGCCGGGGTGAGCCCGCACGACGTGGACGTCTTCTCTCTGTACGACCCCAACTCCTTTGAAGTAATAAGGCAGTTGGAGATCCTCGGGCTGTGCGGGGAGGGGGAGGGCGGACCGCTGGCCGCGAGCGGCGCCATCGCCGTCGGCGGCAAGCATCCCGTCAACCCGGACGGCGGCTGTCTGTCGTACGCGTGGAACGGGACCCAGCAGATGACGCTCAAAGTCGTCGAAGCCGTACGGCAGTTGCGCGGCATGGCCGTGCACCAGGTCGAGGGCGCGGAGCTGGCGGTCGTCGGCAACGCCGGCTCGGGAGCGCAGCACTACGAGATGAGCGTGCTGGGGAGGATGCGATGAGCCGGCCGGTGCCTGTCCCGACCGACCTGACCCGGCCGTTCTGGGAGGCCGCTCGGCGCGGTGAACTCGTCGTCCCGCACTGCCCGACCTGCGGGCTGCGTTTCTTCGTCCCCGAGCCCGCCTGCCCCGGCTGTATGTCACGGGACTGGCGGTACGTGCCCAGCGCGGGCCGGGGGACCGTCTACTCGGTGACCGTCGTGCACCGCGCGCCCGGCCCGGGCTTCGACACGCCCTTCGCGCTGGCCGTCGTCGACCTCGACGGCGGGGGCACCCTGCTCTCGCACGTGGACGCCGGCGACCCCGACCACGTCGTCATCGGCCTGCGCGTCCGCGTGGACTTCCGCGCCCTCACCGACGAGATCGCGCTGCCGTACTTCGTACCGGAGAACACTCACTGAGGGCGGAGGTGGACGCCGTGGCGAGCACGCCCGTACGCGTCCCCAAGATGGCCGAGCTGGTGGCGGCACGACTGCGCCGGATGATCGTGCGCGGCGAACTGGCCGAGGGGGACGCACTGCCGTCCGAGGCGGCGCTCATGGAGGAGTTCGCGGTCTCCCGGCCGACCCTGCGCGAGGCGTTCCGGGTGCTGGAGTCGGAGTCGCTGATCGACGTGCGCCGGGGCGCCAGGGGCGGAGCGCGGGTGCAGGTCCCGGAGGGCACCGTGGCCGCGCGGTACGCGGGCGTGGTGCTGGAGTACCGGGGGACGACTCTCAAAGACGTGTACGACGCCCGTACGGTGATCGAGGCGCCGTGTGCCGGTCTGCTGGCGGCGCGGCGCACGGACGAGGACCTTCAGCGGCTGCGAGCCGCTGTCGCCGAGGCCGAGCGGCTCATGGACGACCCGTCGGCCTTCATCCGCGCCCACATGGAGTTCCACGCCCTCGTCGTGGAACTCGCGGGCAACGAGACGCTCGGTGTCCTCAACGGCATGGTCCGGCACATCATCGACCAGGCCAACTGGTCGCACGTCGACCTCGACGCCGGCAGCCCCGAGAACATCCGGGCCAACCGCCGCGGCTTCCGTGCCCACGGCGCGCTCGTCGAGCTGGTCGCCGCGCGCCGCGCCGAGGCCGCCGAGCAGCTGTGGCGCCTCCATCTCCAGGAGGCCGAGGACTATCTGCTGCAGAGCAGGTCCATGACCACGGTCCTGGACCTGCTCGGCTGACCCGTCAGCTGTCGCGCAGCTCCCGCACGATCGGCTCCCACACCTCGGCGTCGGTCTCGTACGCCGTGTAGAAGGACACCCGGTCGACCAGCGCCCCGTACCGGCGTCGGATCTCGCCCGCCACCCGCTCCGGTTCCGCCACCACCGCGAAGGTGTGCAGGACCTCGTCGTCGACGAGCCGGGTCATCGCCTCCCACTTGTCCTCGCGCCGGGAGGTCGACAACGCGTGCAGTTCGTCGCCGAGTTCACCCCAGCCGTGCAGTTCCAGCACGCCCCGGTAGGCGGGCGTACTGCCGTAGAAGGCGATCTGCTGCCGGGTGCCCTCCACGGCACGGGCCATCTCCTCCTCGGTGCGGCCGGTCGCGGTCAGCAGCAGGTGGGAGACGGAGAACTCGGTGCGGGCGCGGCCCGATGCCGCGAGCCCGGCCTCGACGGTCGGCAGCGTGACCTCGCGCAGATACCGCTCGGTGGTGAAGCCGTGCGCGAGCAGCCCGTCCGCCACCTCGCCCGCCACCCGCGTCATGGTCTCCCCGACGGCGGCCACGAAGACCTTGGGCGCCCCGCCGGTCGCGGGCGGCGGAGAGAAGAACGGGGACATCAGCGTGTGCGAGTAGAAGTCACCGCGGAAGTCGAGGCGTTCGCCCTCGTTCCAGGCGTCCCAGATGGCGTGCAGCGCGCTCACGTACTCGCGCATACGGGCCGCCGGCCGGCTCCACGGCATCGAGAACCGCCGCTCGATGTGCGGCTTGATCTGACTGCCGAGGCCGAGCGAGAACCGCCCGCCGCTGTATGTCTGCAAGTCGTGTGCGGTGTACGCGAGTTGCATGGGGGAGCGGGCGAAGGCCACCGCGATGGCGGTGCCGACCTCCAGCCGGTCGCTGTGCTCGGCGGCCAACAGCAGCGGCAGGAACGGGTCGTGCTTGGACTCCGAGGCCCACAGGCCGTCGTAGCCGGCCTTCTCGTGGTGCCTCGCCTCCTCCACGACCTCGGTGGTGCTCCACACGTTGAGCTTGCCGTCGACCTTCATGCCGCTCCCTCGACCGGGACTGAGTCCGTGCCCGTGTTCAACCCGATGCGCTGTGCGAGCAGTTCGCGATGGTACGCGGGGTCGCCGAACAGCAACTGTGATGTCTTGGCCCGCTTCAGATACAGGTGGGCCGGGTGCTCCCAGGTGAAGCCGATCCCGCCGTGGACCTGGATGTTCTCCGCCGTCGCCCGGAGGCAGGCGTCGGAGCAGAAGGCCTTGGCCAGGCTTGCCACGGCGGGCAGGTCCGGGGCCTCGTTCTCGGCGGCGAGCAGCGCGTAGTGCGCGGCGGCACGCGCCGACTCCACCTCCAGGAGGACGTCGGCCAGGAGGTGTTTGACGGCCTGGAAGGAGCCGATGGGCCGCCCGAACTGGTGCCGCACCTTGGCGTACTCCACCGCCATGTCGAGCGCGCGGGAGGCGACACCCACCTGCTCGGCGGCCAGTGCGACGGCGGCCCGGTCGAGGACCTGCCCGACCAGGCCCCAGCCGTCGCGGTGCGTACGAAGCCGGGTCGCGGGTACGTCGTGGTAGTCGAGGCGCGCCTGCCGGCGGGTCGGGTCCATCGTGGGCAGCGGCTCACGCGTCAGGCCGGGTGCGTCACCGTCGACCACGAAGACGCCGATCCCGTCGTCGGTACGGGCCACGGTGAGGACGACATCGGCGGTCGCGCCGTCGAGAACGAACGTCTTGTGCCCGGTGAGCGCCCAACGCCCGGCGGATTCACGGGCGGTGAGCCGTACTCCCGACGCGTCCCAGCGGGCGGAGTCCTCGGTCAGGGCCAGCGTCGCGACGAGCTCGCCGGACACCAGCCCCGGAAGCAGCCGCTTGCGGGCCTCCTCGTCGGCGCAGCGCAACAGCGTGGTCGTCGCCAGCACGGCCGAGGACAGGAAGGGCGCGCACAGCAGCGCACGGCCCATCTCCTCCATGACCACGCCCACTTCGACCGGCCCGCACCCGGCGCCGCCGTACTCCTCCGGCACCGCCAGCCCCTGAAGACCCAGTTCCGAGCCCATCCGACGCCACAGCGCCCGGTCGAAGCCCTCCGGGGTCTCCATCAGGCGCCGCACCTCGGTCTCGGGCGAGGTGTCCGCGAGGAACGCCCTTACCGTGCGCCCCAGTTCCTCCTGCTCCTCGCTGAACGCGAAGTCCATCCGAGTGTCTCCTCTCCGGCTCAGCGGCGGCCGCGTGCGGCGATGATCCGCTCGACGGCGGCGATGTGATCCGGTGCGTGCATGGTGTCGCGCTCGGCGAGCAGAGCCGGTTCCATCACGGTGTCGAGGGCCTGCTCCAGGTGCCGGTTGACCGCGCGCTTGGTCTCGCGCAACGCCTGCACGGGCAGGGCCGCCAGCCGGCCGGCCAGGTCCATCGCCTCGTCCATCAGCTTGTCCTTGGGCACGGCACGGTTGGCGATGCCCAGCCGGACGGCGTCCCCGGCGCCGACCCGCTCGCCCAGGAACAGCAGCTCCTTCGCCCGGGTCAGGCCCACGAGCAGCGGCAGGACGTACGCGCCGCCGTCGCCCGCGACCAGTCCGACCTGGACGTGCGGGTCGGCGATGTAGGCGTCGTCGGCGATCAGCACGAGATCGCTCAGCAGGGCCAGGCTGCAACCCAGGCCCACGGCAGGGCCGTTGACAGCTGCGATCACGGGCAGCGGGCAGCGGACCAGGCCCGTGACGATGCTGCGGGCCTCCTCGACCTGCTGCTCCCGGAAGGAGCTGTCGCGCTGGACCCGGGTCATGATGTCGAAGTTGCCGCCGGCGCTGAACGCCCGGCCGCGCCCGGTGAGCACGATCACCCGTGCCTCTGGATCGGCGGCGAGCTCGTCCCACAGCGACGCGAGGCCGGTGTGCAGCTCCTCGCTCATCGCGTTCAGCCGCTCCGGCCGGTTCAACTCGACCAACCGGACCGGGCCGACGGCCGTCACCACCAGATCCGTCATCTCCACCGCCATCGTTCAGGATCAGTCGTTAGAGTTGAATGCTATAACTAATTAAGCTTTCTGGGAACCGGTCCGTGGAGTGACGGAGGACGCGTATGCCACAGCAGCAGTACGAGACCGTGCGGGCCGAGGCGGCGGACCGGATCCTCACCGTCACTCTCGACCGGCCCGAGAAGCTGAACGCCTTCAACCCGCGGATGATGCAGGACCTGCTCCACGTCCTGGACGCGGCCGACGCCGACGACGGCATACGGGTGATCGTGGTGACCGGCGCCGGACGAGGCTTCTGCGCGGGCGCCGATGTCAGCTCCGGCGGCTCGTCCTTCGACCACCGCAAGGCGGGCGCCTGGCACCGGGACACCGGCGGCCGGGTCGCCCTGCGTGTCTTCTCCAGCACCAAGCCGGTGATCGCGGCGATCAACGGTCCGGCGGCGGGCGTCGGGGCCAGCATGACCCTGCCGATGGACATCCGGCTGGCGTCGACGAAGGCGAAGTTCGGGTTCGTCTTCGCGCGCCGCGGCATCGTGCCGGAGTCGGCGGCGAGCTGGTTCCTGCCACGGGCGGTCGGTATGCAGCGGGCCATGGAGTGGGTGGCGACGGGCCGCGTCTTCGGCCCGGACGAGGCGCTGGCGGCCGGTCTGGTCCGCTCCGTCCACCCACCGGAGGAGCTGCTGCCCGCTGCGTACGAACTCGCCCGGGAGATCGCCGAGAACACCTCGGCGGTCTCGGTCGCCCTCGCCCGCCAGATGATGTGGCGGATGCTCGGCGAGCCGCACCCGATGACCGCGCACCGACTCGACTCACGGATCATGAGCCAGATCGGCGGCGGCCCGGACCCCGTCGAGGGAGTCGAGTCCTTCCTCGCCAAGCGCCCCCCCGAGTTCCCGGGCCTGGTCAGCAAGGACATGCCACCCGTCTATCCCTGGTGGCAGGACGAGGAGTTCCGCCCCCTCGGGGAGCCGGCACCCGAGAGCCGGGAGGCGTGATCTCGACGTACGACTACGTCGTCGTGGGCGCCGGTTCGGCCGGATGCGTGCTGGCCAACCGGCTCTCCGAGGATCCCGGGGTGTCCGTCCTGCGCCCGACGGCCGAGGGGAGCCTGCACATCACCTCCGCCGACCCCGAGGCCCCTCTCACGATCACCCCGAACTACTACGGTTCCGACTTATGCGCGAACTCTTCGGGGCCGAGCCCCTCGCCGGCCGCATCACGACCGAGACCCTGCCGGCCATGGTGTCCGGAAACCTCAACGGACCGATCATGGCGAGATCTGGCCGAAACATTGTCGTAGTTTGCTCGAAGTGTTAGCGTCCCGTCGGCGGACATTCAGTTGAATGCGCTAAACCATTGACCGCCTGGACGGTAACCATGAGCGATGGTTTCCTGCATGAATCCCTGCGCGGTGTCGACTGGGGGGTCGCCACCGCGGACACCATCGCGGCCCCGCCGCCGCCTCCACCGGAGCGCGGCGGGCACTTCCGGCAGTGGACCGACGACATCCGGCAGGTGCTCGGTGTCACCGCGGACACGCACCGCATGGTCACCGGATGGCCGCAGCTCCAGCCCGACGGCCCGGGCAGGTGGGACCGGAAGGCGCTGGACCGCTGCGAGCAAGCGCTCGACACGCTGCTCGAACTGGGGACGCGGCCCGCTGTCACCCTCTTCGACCGTACGCTGCCACCCTGGCTGGACTCCGCCGACGGCTGGCTCGCCCGCGACACCGCCGAGCACTTCGCCACGTACGCCGCCGAACTGGGCCGCCGCCTCGGCGACCGGGTGGAACGCTGGATCACCTCCACCGACCTGGCCGGTCCCACGCTCGCGGGCCACGTGGCCGGAATGTACTCACCGGGCCGCGGTGCGGGCCGTGCCGGGCTGCCCGCGGTCCACCACATCCTGCTCGCCAACGGACTCGCCACCCAGGCACTCAGGTCCGTCGGTGTCACCGGCCGCATCGGGACGACGGTCACCCTCGTCGGTGGCTACCCGGCCACCGACGACCCCTACGACCGGCTCGCCCTGGAGCGCCTGGAGAGCTGGACCAACCGCCTCTTCCTCGACCCCCTGCTGCTCGGCGAGCACATGGTGACCGAGGACGAGATCGCCCCCGTGGCGGCCACCGGCTGCGTACGCCCGGGAGACCTGGAGATCATCAGCACCCCCCAGGACCTGCTCGGCCTGTCCTGGCACACCCCGTTCCGGGTCACGGCACCGGAGAACCTGCCCCGCGTCCTGCCGACCACGAAGTGCCGCACCGCCCTCAACGAGGTCAACCGCCTGCTCATGGGCCTCGGCTTCGCGATCGTCCCCTTCGACGACGTCGAGACGACCGCCTACGGTTGGCCGATCATCCCCGAAGGCCTCGCCGACGCCGTCGCCGGCCTGTGCGAGCAGTACGGGGACCTGCTGCCTCCGCTGTCCGTGGTCGACAACGGCATGGGCGACCTGGACCTGGTCGACGACACGGGCCACCGGGACGACACCCGCCGCCGGGCCCTGCTGCGAGCCCGGCTCTCCTGGCTGGCAGGGCTCATCGCGGCCGGGATCGAGGTGTGCGGGTACGAGTACTGGTCGGTCCTCGACAACCTGGAGGCCAAGTTCCGCTACACCCGCCTGTACGCGATGGCGATCCCGGACCACGAACTCGCTCCGCGGCCCACGATGCCGTCGGACTGGGTGCACACGGGAGCGTTCGCCGCCGTTCCGGCCGCGGGCGCCGGGACCGGGCTGACCCTCGTGTCCCGGACTCAGGGCGCCGGAGCCTCGTACTCCCGGCCGCGGATCAGCCGCACCGGGCAGTAGACAAGGACGTCCTCGTCCCGCTGGTTGCGCACGGTGATCCGGCTGGTCACCACGCCCCGGCCGGGCTTGCCGGAGGGGCGGCAGCCGGTGGTCTCGACGACCGCGTACAGGGTGTCGCCGACGTACACCGGTCCCAGCACGTCCAACTCCATGTGCAGGAAGGCGAGTCCGGTGCCATGGAGGACGTTCGTCTGCAGGACGAGCCCCTCGGCGAGGCAGTACGTCAGCCCGCCCGGGACCAGCCGACCCGTGTACCCGCCCTCCGCCGCGTGTGTGGCGTCCCAGAAGAGCGGCTCGGTGAAGCCGCCCCATGTCACGAAGTTGACCAGGTCGGTCTCGGTGACGGTCCGGCGGGCGGTCCGGAAGACCTGCCCGACGGGCATCTCCTCGTACGTCAACCCCCGTACCAGCGGGGCTGCTTCGGTAGTGCTCTGCTCCGGCACCATGGTCGGTTCCCTTCGTACGGTGGTCAGAGGTCGAGCGGGTGCTTGTCCGCGACACCCGCGAAGTCCGGGGCGCGCTTGTCTCGGTGGGCGGCCAGCCCCTCGACGACCTCGTGGCCCGCGAACCCGAGGAACTCCAGCCCGAGCGAGGCCTCGAAGATCGGCTGGGCGGCGCGGTACCAGTGGTTGAGGGACCGCTTGGTCCAGCTGATCGCGCTGGCGGGACCGGTGGCCAGCACGGACGCCACGCGCAGCGCCTCCGCGTGCACCTCCTCGTCGGCCACGCACTTCGACACCAGCCCGATCCGCTCGGCCTCCTCGCCGGTGAGCGCCTCGCAGGTCAGGAGGTAGTACTTGGCCTTGGCCATACCGCACAGCAACGGCCAGCAGATGGCCGCGTGATCACCCGCCGCGACCCCGAGGCGGGTGTGCCCGTCGACGATCTTCGCCGTGCGGGCGGCGATCGAGATGTCCGCCAGCATGCCGATGACCAGCCCCGCACCGACCGCCGGCCCGTGGATCGCGGAGACGACGGGCTTCGAGCAGTTGATCACGCCGTACACCATGTCCCGTGCCTCGCGCATCACCCGGGCCCGTACCGCGTAGTCCTCGGTCATGGCCTCGATGGAGTCGAAGGTCCCGCCCGCGGAGAACGCCCGGCCCGCCCCCTGGACCAGCACCGCCCGGGTCTGCTCGTCCCGGTCGATCACCGGCCAGATGTCGGCCAGTTCGCCGTGCATCCGCGGATCGACCGCGTTGAGGTTGGGGGCGTCGAGCACGACGCGCAGCACGCCGGGCACGGGCCGCTCGAAGGTCAGGCTGGTGAACGGGGCGTAGAGATCGGTCACGTCACGCTCCTGGTGTATTCAGTGTGGATACTATAATTATCTAACTGTATCGAGCGGAGAGCGGCAAGCGATCGGCAGACGCGTCGCACCGAGGACGGGAAGCTCGGCATGGACTTCACCTTCAGCCAGGAACAGGACGAACTGCGCAAGGTCGTACGGTCCTTCCTGGCCAAGCACTCCGACGAGGCGGCCGTGCGCCGCCTGGCCGCCGACCCACGGGGTCACGACCCCGTCGTCTGGCGGCGGATGGCCGGCGAACTCGGCCTGCAGGGGCTCGCCGTGCCGGAGGAGTACGGCGGCTCGGGCTTCGGCTACGTCGACCTCGGCATCGTCTTCGAGGAGGCGGGCCGCGCACTGCTGTGCGGGCCCTACTTCGCCACCGTCGCCCTGGCCGCCGAAGCCCTCCTGCGCTGCGACGACGAACAGGCCAGGCACGACCTTCTGCCCGGCATCGCCTCCGGCGAGAGGATCGCCACCCTGGCGCTCACCGAGGACAGCGGCCGCTGGGACGAGCCCGCCGTCCGCCTCACTGCACGCGACACCCCCGCAGGATGGCGGCTGACCGGCACGAAGAACTGGGTCCCCGACGGACACCTCGCCGACCTGCTCCTGGTCGCCGCCCGCACCTCCACAGAAATCAGCCTCTTCGCGGTCGACGCCGACGCACACGGCCTCACCCGCACGCCGCTCCCGACCCTCGACCAGACCCGCAAACAGACCCGACTGCGGTTCGACGACACCCCCGCCCGCCTGCTGGGCGCGGAGGGCACGGCGTGGCCCGCCCTCGAACGCACCCTCGCCACCGCATCCGTCCTGCTGGCCGCCGAACAGGTGGGCGGAGCCGCCGCGGCTCTGGACGCCGCCGTGGACTATGCCCGGATCCGCGTCCAGTACGGGCGGCCCATCGGCTCCTTCCAGGGGGTCAAGCACAAGTGCGCCGACATGCTGGTGGAGATCGAGTCCGCCCGCTCGGCCTCTTACGCCGGGCTGTGGGCGCTGGACGCCGGGGAGGAGGCGGAGATCGCTGTGGCGGCCGCCCTGGCGCAGGCCTTCTGCTCGGAGGCGTTCACCAGGGTCGCCGGCGACAACATCCAGGTCCACGGCGGGATCGGCTTCACCTGGGAGCACCCCGCGCACCTTTACTTCAAGCGGGCCAAGAGCTCCGAGGTGCTGCTCGGTTCACCGTCGTACCACCGGGAACTGCTGGCCACCCGGCTCGGCATCTGAGGCATCCCAGGGATCAGGGAGAGACAGACATGGAGCTGGACTTCGGACCCGCCGTGCGCGACTTCCGCGAGGAGCTGCGGGACTGGCTGGCGGACCATCTGGTGGGGGAGTTCGCCGAGCACCGGGGCGTCGGCGGCCCCACCGACGGCGCGGCTTGGGAGGTCCGCCTGGCCTGGGACCGTGAACTTTCCCGGGGCCGCTGGCTGGGCGTGGGCTGGCCGGGGGAGTACGGCGGACGCGGGCTCGGCCTCCTCGAGGAGATCGTCTTCGAGTACGAGTACGCCCGCGCGAACGCCCCCTACCGGGCCACCGGCAACGCCCTCGACCTGCTCGGCCCCATGCTGCTCAAGGTGGGCGGCGAGGAACAGAAGCAGCGGTTCCTGCCGCCGATCCTCGCCGTCGAGGAACTGTGGGGCCAGGGCTTCAGCGAGCCCGGCGCCGGCTCCGACCTGGCCTCGGTGCGCACCCGCGCCGAGCGGGACGGCGAGGCGTGGGTGGTGAGCGGCCAGAAGGTGTGGACGTCCTTCGGTATGCACGCCGACTGGCTCTACGTCCTCGCCCGCACCGACCCGGACTCGGTCCGGCACAAGGGCCTGACCATGCTGCTCCTGCCCACCGACCAGCCGGGCGTGGAGATCCGCCCCATCCGCAACCTCGCCGGCCAGGACGAGTTCGCCGAGGTGTTCCTCTCCGACGTGCGTACCGGCGCGGACATGGTCGTCGGTGAGGTCGGCCAGGGCTGGCGCACCGCGATGGCCACCCTCGGCATCGAACGCGGCACCACACTCCTGCCCCAGCAGCTCACCTTCGAACGGGAGGCCGAGTCGCTGATCGACCTCGCCCGGGAACGGGGCGCACTCGACGATCCGATGCTGCGCCGCCGCATCATCGACGCCTGGATCTCCGTACGCATCATGCGCACCACCAACCTCCGCACGCTCGCCGAACTGACCGCGGGCCGCACCCCGGGCGCCCAGGCCACCACGGCCAAGCTGTACGCCTCCACACGTCACCAGCAACTCGGTCATCTCGCCCAGGAGTTGGCGGGCCCCGCCGGGCAGGTCGTCGGCGAGGACTACGGCCTGGACACGCGGCAGCGCTCCTTCCTGCTGTCCCTCGCGGAGACGATCTACGGTGGCTCCAGCGAGATCCAGCGCAACATCATCGGCGAGCAGCTCCTCGGTCTGCCGAAGGAACCCCGGCCATGACACCACTGGAGCAACGCCTCGACCGCATCGAGTCGCACCTGGCCATCCGGCAACTGCCCGTCCGCTACGCGCTCGCCGTGGACGCCCGCGACCTCGACGCCTGGGTGGGCTGCTTCCGGCCCGACGTCGACATGGGCCGACGCGGTCGCGGCCGGGAGGCGCTGCTGGCGTACATCGAGCCCCTGGTCCGGGGCTTCCACCGGTCGATCCACCAACTCTGCGGGCACCGCGTCGAGTTCACCGGCCCCGACACGGCCACCGGCTCCGTCTACTGCCGCGCAGAGCACGAAGTGGGGGAGCGGTGGATCGTGATGGCCATCCGCTACCTCGACGAGTACGCGCGCGTGGACGGCGAGTGGTACTTCTCCCGGCGCCGCGAACAGCACTGGTACGCGGCGGACGTGACCGAACGCCCCCAGCAGGTGGGCTTCGAGGGCTGGGAGGGTGCCGGCCGGCCCGCGCTGCCCGAGGCGTTTCCCACCTGGACGGACTTCTGGAAGGAAAAGTGATGGCACGGCTTTCGGGGAAGACGGCGCTGGTCACCGGCGGCGGTCAGGGAGTCGGCCGCGGCATCGCGCTCGCGCTGGCGGCACAGGGCGCGGCGGTGGCGATCACCGGCCGTACCGAACGCACCCTGAAGGACACCGCCGCGGAGATCGCGGGGCGCGGCGGCAGGGCGCTCACGGTGGTCGGGGACGTCGGCGAGCGGTCCGACGTCGACCGGATGGTGGCCGAGACGGTACGGGAGTTCGGCCGACTGGACGTCCTGGTCAACAACGCGCAGAGCTCGGTGCGGCGCCCGCTGGAGCAGACGTCGTACGACGATGTCGAACTCGCTTACCGCAGCGGTCCGTTGGCGGCCTTCCACGCCATGCAGGCCGCCCTGCCGCAGCTGCGGGCGAGTCGCGGCAGCGTGGTGAACCTCGGCTCCTCGGCCGCGGTGCAGGGCGAGGCGACCTTCGCGGCGTACGCGATGGCCAAGGAGGCGATCCGGGGGCTGACACGGGTGGCCGCGCGGGAGTGGGGCCCGTACGGGATCCGCGTGAACGTGGTCTGTCCCGCGGCGCTGAGCCCGGCGGCGGAGGAGTTCTTCGCCGCGCATCCGGAGAAGGCCGAACGCGTGATGTCCGCCATCCCGCTCGGGCGGATGGGCGACCCGGAGACGGACATCGGGCGTGCGGTGGCCGCGCTGGTCAGTGATGACCTGGCCTATCTGACCGGTGCGACGCTGATGTTGGAGGGTGGTCGGACCCTCATCGGGTAGGGGGCCGTGCGTCAGATGATGCCTCGGCCCTGCAGGTCTCGGACCTGATCCTCCGTCAATTCCGCCAACTCGCCCAGGACTTCGGCCGTGTGCTCGCCGAGCGCGGGCGGCGGGGCGTACTCCCCGACGGGGGTCGCCGAGAACCGGACCGGGTTGGCGAGCAGGGGCAGCCCGTCGACCTCGACCAGCATCTCCCGGTGCCGTATCTGCGGGTCGGCGAAGACCTCGGGCAGCTCGTTGAACGGCCCCGCGGGGACATCGTGTTCGTCGAGTACGGCCAGCCAGTCGTCCCGGGTACGGGTGCGCAGGATGCCCTGGAGGACCGGAAGGATCTCCGCGCGATGGGTGATACGGGCCGAGGTCGTGGCGAACCGGGGGTCCTGGAGCAGGTCGGTGCGGTCGGCCGCCGCGCAGAACGCTGCGAACTGCTTGTCGTTGCCGGCCACGAGGAAGAGCGGTCTGTCGCTGCACATGAAGGCCTGGGACGGGATCCCGCCGTACCCGCCGTTCCCGCGCCGCTCGGGCACCTCGCCGGAGACCAGGTAGTTCATCGCGAAGTGGGAGAGCGAGGCGAGCCCGCAGTCCAGCAGGGAGAGGTCGATGAACTGGCCCTCCCCGGTCGCGTCCCGGTGGCGCAGTGCCGCGAGCACCGCCGTGGCGGCATACAGCCCCGTCAGGATGTCCACCATGCTGATCCCGACCTTCATCGGCTCCTCGGGGTGCCCGGAGACGCTCATCATCCCGGACATGGCCTGGAAGATGCCGTCGTAGCCGGGCCGCCGCGCATAGGGGCCGGTCTGTCCGAAGCCGGTGACCGACAGATGGACCAGCCGGGGGTTGATCTCGCGCAGGCTCTCGTAGCCGAGGCCGTACTTCGCCAGCGTGCCGACGCGGAAGTTCTCGACCAGCACGTCCGATCGCGAGGCCAGCGCACGGATCAGCTCCTGTCCCTCGGCGGTGGCGTGGTTGACGGTGACCGAACGCTTGTTGCGGTTGCAGGAGAGATAGAAGGCGGCGGTGTCCGTGCCGGGGACGAACGGCGGCCCGTACGTCCGTGAGTCGTCCCCCGCGCCGGGCCGCTCGACCTTGATCACATCGGCGCCGAGGTCGGCCAGCATCTGGGTGGCCAGGGGTGCGGCGAGGATGCGGGACAGATCGAGGACGCGGATCCCGGTCAGGGCGGTCGACGGCATCGAAGGTCTCCCTCTATGAAAATGGATGAATGAGTTATATAAATAATACGTCCATGGCTCAAGGCCTGCACCGTGTGAACCGGAGGTCGTACGGATGACCGTCGCGGCGAGGCGCCTCACCGACCAGGAACAGCGCGAACGGCGTCAGTGGTTCAGGGCCCGCTGGGAGCGCGGGGTGAAGTTCAACCGCGGCTGCGGCATGCGGGTGCTGCGCTGGGACCCCGACGGCATCGAGATGGCCCTGCCCTACGCCGAGGCGCTCTCCGCGCACGAAGGCGTCTTCCACGGCGGGGTCATCTCGGCGCTCATCGACACCGCCGGCGCGGGAGCCGTGATCGCCGGGCACGACTTCGACAAGGGCAGCCGGCTCAGCACGGTGTCGATGTCCGTGCAGTACCTGGCGCCCGCCCGGGGGCGGGAGGCCGTCGCGTACGCGCGCTGCGTCCGGCGCGGCCATCGGCTGCACTTCGCCGATGTCGACGTCCGCATGCCCGACGGACGCGTCTGTGCCCGGGGCCAGGTCGTGGTGACCATCTCCGGAGAGCGGCTCGGCGTCGGAGACCCCATAGAAGCGCTGACGGAGGAGTGACGCGATGCCCCAAGAGCCCGCCCAGGACGACCTGGTGTTGTACGAGGTGGACGAGGACGGCGTCGCCACCGTCACCCTCAACCGGCCTGAGCGCAAGAACGCCTGGAGCATCCCCATGGAGCGCCGCTTCTTCGCGCTCCTCGACGAGGCCGCGCAGGACCCGGCCGTCCGTGTCGTGATCGTCACGGGCGCGGGCAGGGCCTTCTGTCCGGGCATGGACGTCCAGCGCCTGGAACAGAACGCCAGGCCCGGCCAGTCCCTCGACCTCCATGCCCGCGTCCCCATGTACAGCAGGCGGAACCTGCCGAAGCCGATGATCGCCGCCGTCAACGGCGCCTGCGCGGGCATCGGCCTGATCCAGGCCCTGATCTGCGACGTCCGCTTCGCCGCCCGCGGGGCCCGCTTCACCACCGCCTTCACCCGGCGCGGCCTGGCCGGCGAGTACAACCTGCCGTACGTCCTGCCGCGCGTGATCGGCCTGGAGAACGCACTGGACCTGCTCCTGTCGGGCCGGGTCTTCGACGCCGATGAGGCAAAGGAGCTGGGCCTCGTCAGCCGAGTCGTCGAACCCGAGGACCTGCTGGGCGCGGCGCGCGCCTACGCCCGGGACATCGCCCGCAACTGCTCTCCGCGCGCCGTGGCCGTCGTACGCCACCAGGTGTACGGCGACCTGGACCGCACCTTCACCGAGGCCCTCGCCCGCTCCTACTCCGCCATGGAGTTCTTCGCGGGCTCGCCGGACTTCCGCGAGGGCGTGGCGAGCTTCACCGAGAAGCGGGAGCCGAAGTTCGAGGGCCTGCCTGTGGACTTCGACCCGGACGAGGCCACCCGCGACGCGTTCCTGCCGTACTGACTCCTGCCGTACCGACCGCCTCACCGACCAAGGAGGTTCTTGACGATGACAGGGCAGCCGTTCCCCGTCGAGGCCGGGCACATCATGATGTTCGCCCGCGCCATCGGCGACGAACACCCCGCCTATCAGGGCGAGTCGGCCGTCGCCCCGCCCACCTTCACCATGGCGAGCGCGCACTACGACCCCGACTACCACCTGCGGCCCAAGCCGGACGAGGAGTGGTTCGGGTCCGGCGGCGGCCCCGGAGTGATGGCCGAGGGCGGCGGCGGGCTGCACGCCGAGCAGCACTTCGAGTACCACCGCCCGGTGCGGGCCGGCGAGACGCTCCACGCCCACACCGTTCCCGGACGCAGCTGGGAGAAGGAGGGCCGCAGCGGCCGGCTGCTGTTCAGTGAGCGCATCACCGAGTACCTGGACGCCGACGGCGAGCCTGTCGTCAGCGCCGTGACCGTGGCCGTCGTACCCGAGGGCCCCGCCACCCCGAAGGACGCCCGATGAGCCTGAGCACCGCGGACATCAAGGTCGGCGAGACCCGTGAGCGTGTCCTCGTCGGCGATCTCAAGCGCACCCGGATCGTGCAGTACGCGGGCGCCTCCGGCGACTTCAACCCGCTGCACACCGACGAGCGGTTCGCCGTCGAGGCCGCGGGATACCCCGGCGTCTTCGCCCACGGCATGCTGACGATGGGCATGACCGGCCGGGTCCTGACCGAGTGGGTGGGCCCCGAGTCCCTGCTGCGCTACGGCGTGCGCTTCCGGGCCCAGGTCTGGCCCGGCGACACCCTGACCGCCACGGCGGTCGTCGAGTCGATCGACGACACGGACGCCGGCCCGGTCGCGCACTTCACCCTGCGCACCGTCAACCAGCACGGCGCCGAGGTGGTCACCGGCACCGCGACGGCCCGCCTGGAGCCGTGAACCGGTGGCCGCCGCACAGGAGGCCGGGGGCGGGACGGCGCGTGAGACAGGGCCGGTGCGGGGCGTCGGGGTGGAGCGACCGGACAGCTCGTCGTCGGACGACGGGCCGATGCGGGTGGCCGAAGCGGCGCGAGAGGGCGGCCCGGAGCGGATGGCCGACGCAGTGGACGCCACCTGGACAGCCATGGTGGGCCGCGCCTACGACCACGACCGCCCCGCTGTCCGCTTCGGCGACCTGACCTGGAGCGGACGCGAGCTCCTCGACCGCGCGGCCGGCGCGGCCGACTGGCTGGACACGCTGGGCCTGGAGCCCGGCGTCCCGGTCCCGGCCCTGGTCGCCACCTCCGCCGACGCCCTCGCGCTGGTGATCGGCGGCGCCGGATCCGGCCACCCGCTCGCGCCACTCGGCGTCCGGACGACCGCGCACGAGATCGCCGCCGTGGTCGACGGGATACCGGCCCAAGTCCTGCTGGCACAGCCCGAGTTCGCCGGTCTCGCCGCACAGGTCGCCGATCTCTCCGGCCGACGGGTCGCAACCGTGCCCGAACTGCCCCACAGCACACGGCCCTTGCACGCCCTGCCCGACGAACTCGCCGCCGTCCTGCACACCTCCGGAACCACCGGTCTGCCCAAACCCGTCCCCATGACCCAGCGACGGCTGGCGGCCCGGGCCCGCGTCAACGGGCTGCTGTGCGAACTCGGCCCGGACAGCTTCTACGGCGGCAGCGCACCCTTCCACCACATCGCGGGCCTCGGCAACATCGCCGTCGCCCTCGCGGCCGGCGCCCTGATCACCGGCCTGCCCCGGTTCACCGTCGAGGGCTGGACCCTGCTGCGCGACCTCGGCACGACACACACCAGCATGGTCCCGGCGATGCTGGAGACCCTGCTGGCCGCGGGCCAGGCACGGCACGAGACCCTGCGGACCCTCCAGTACGGGGGCGCGCCCGTGCGCCCCGGCACTCTGCGACGGACGTACGAGGCGCTGCCGGGCGTCCGTATGCTCAACATGTTCGGCCAGACCGAGGGTTCGCCGATCAGCGTGCTCACCCCCGAGGACCACCGGGAAGCGGTCGCGGGACGCACCGAGCTGCTGAGGTCGGTGGGACGGCCCGCCCCCGGGGTCGAGATCAGGGTCGCCGGCGCCGGGCCTGACGGCATCGGCGAGATCCACGCCCGCGCCGGCCACTTCTTCCGGACCGACGCCGAAGGCTGGCTGCACAGCGGCGACCTGGGCCGGACCACGGAGGACGGCTACCTCCACCTCTTCGGCCGGAGCACCGACATGATCATCCGGGGCGGCGAGAACGTGCACCCGCTGGAGGTCGAGACGGTCCTGGCCGCGCACCCGGGCGTGGCCGACGTGGCGGTGACCGGCGTGCCCGACGAGCGGCTCGGACAGACCGTCGTCGCCTTCGTCGTGCCGTCCGATCCCGCGGCTCCACCGGATCCCGCGCTGCTCAGGAGCCACACCCGCGCCCGGTTGTCCGGGTTCAAGGTCCCCGTCCGCTGGTGGTTCGTGGACGACCTGCCGCGCAACGCCAACGGCAAGGTCGTACGGCGTCGCCTGCGGGAGCCGTACGAAGGAGAGACAAGTGCCTGACAAGGTCGACCCGCAGCGACTCGACACCCTGCTGAGCCGGATCCGCCGGGAGGTCGAGCACGGTCCGCTGCCGTCCGCGCAGGTCGCCGTCGCGCACGACGGACGGCTCGTGGCCTTCGAGACCTACGGCGATGCCGCCGCCGACACCCGGTACGTCCTGCAGTCCGTGGGACGGTCGATCGTCGCGGGGGTGGTGTGGAAGCTGATCGGCGACGGACTCCTGGATGTCGGCGAGCAGGTCGCCGCGATCATCCCGGAGTTCGCCCCGCACGGGAAGGAAGAGGTGACCGTCGAGCAGGTGCTCACGCACACCGCCGGCTTCCCGTTCGCCCCCCTGGGCCATCCGAAGATGCTGGACCGCGAGCTGCGGCTCGCCGCCTTCGGGCGGTGGCGGCTGGACTATCCGCCGGGCAGTCGCTTCCAGTTCCATCTCACCTCGGCGGCCTGGCTGATCGCCGAGATCGTCGAGCGGCGGACGGGTCTCGCCTTCGCCGACTACCTGCACGAGCGGATCGTACGGCCGCTGGGCCTGACATCGATCGAGCTGGGGGTGCCGGTCGACCGGCAGCCGGGCAGCGTCGCCCCGATGCTCGCCACCGACCGCACCGCCGACGACCAGGAACCCGACCCCTGGGGACCGTGGTACCTGTCCGACCCGAAGGTCCTGGCGGCCGGGGAGCCGAGCCACGCCCTGGTCGCCACCGCGGCCGATGTCGCCCTGTACTTCCAGGCGTTGACCCATTCCGGGCTGTGGAAGCCGGAGGCCGTGGCCGAGGGGATCCGGATCCGGCTGACCGAGCATCCCTACGGCGAGCAGATCTATGGGGGCGGCGGTCAACGCCGTACCAGCATGGGGTTGTTCGTGACGGTCGCCGGCCCCGACGCGGGCAGCAACCTGCCATCCAGCGGCTCACCCGCCCTCTTCGGCAGCGCCGGAGCCGCGTACCAACTGGGCTTCATGGACCCGGAGTCGGGCCTGTCCTTCGCCTGCCTGTGCAACGGCTACCCGCTCGCCGGCTACGACCACTCCCCGCACGGGACCGCCCTGCTGACCGACATCGCGAACCTGGCGGCGGGCCTGGTCCGAGTGACCGGGCCCGCCGCCAGGCGGGGTCGGACGACGCTCAGCGGCTGATCAGCTGCTGAGCGTTGTTGAACATGATGTCGTCCTGGGCGGACTCGTCGAGCTCCGCGATGAGCTTGCGGAAGTCGGCCGGTTCGGCCAGGCCCTCCGCGTGCGGGAAGTCGGAGCCCATGACGATGGACTCGTGGTAGCCGAGCCGCCGGACGACGTCCACGATGTCGTCCTCGGGGTAGGGCACCACGCGGATGTGCCTGCGGAACACCTGGCTGGGACGCTCGTCCAACTGCCCCCCGATCCAGGGGCCGTTGCGGCCCATGCCCCGGCTCTTGTCCATGTGGCGCACGAAGTGCGGCACCCACTCCGAGCCGAACTCGGAGACCAGGACGTTGATGTCGGGGAAGCGGCCGAAGAGGTTGTCGAAGATGAGCGCCGAGAGCGTCTCCTCGATGGGGCGCTGGCCGTAGGTGTTCTGCCACTGCCAGGCCGACATCCGGAAGTGGATCGGGTGGGGGTCGAAGCCCCAGGACGGCGCCACCTGCGAGTTGTAGTAGAACTCGCTGATGTGGTAGCAGACGCTTGCCTTGGCCTCGTTGACCAGCTTCCAGAACGGGTCGAAGTACGGGTCGCCCGGCGAGCGGCCGTACACCGGTCCGGTGGGCAGCAGGATGAAGCGGGCGCCCTGTTCCAGGACGTACTCCAACTCCTTGACCGCGCTGGGCAGATCGCGCAGGGAGAGCAGGGCGGGTGCGTAGATGCGGCCCTGGTGGTCGAAGCCCCAGACTTCGTTCATGTACCGGTTGAACGAGTGGTAGTTGGCGTAGAGCGGCTCGACGCCCTTCACGTACTCCTCGGCGACCAGCGCCCAGCCGCCCGGATACATGATGCTCTGGTCCAGGCCCTGCTCGTCCATGACCCGCAGCCGGGCCTCGCGGTTCTGGTACGACTCGTGCATCGGCTCGAACTGGTACGTCTCCTCCGGATTGCCCGAGGCCATCGCCTTGAGCATCTCCTTCAGCGAACCGGGACGGTAGACCTGCCCGAACTCGGGTTCCAGACATACGACGATCCGGTCGCCGGCGAGGATCACCTCCCGCCCGTCCGGGAGCGTCACCGGTGCGACCGCCGCGCCGAGGAACTCCTTCGGGAGGTAGCGGGTGAAGGAGTCCCGCTCCTCGTACATGTGCTGGTCGCAGTCGAAGATGCGCTTGCGCTGTTCGGCCATGGCCGTCGCCTCCGGACCCCAGGAGCTATTCAGTACGCCTTCTATAATTATCTAACTGTTTCTCGAAGGCAAGGGGTTCACGAGGGAAGGCTCGCTCACGCGGCCCGCGGGTCAGTCGATGAGCTCCAGCACGGTCTTCGGCCCGGCGGCGTTCACGACGTCGTCCGCGCTGGAGATGTGCCGCTGCCAGAGCTTCTCGGCCTCGTCCGCCTTGCCCGACTCGATCAGGCCGACCAGCCGGACGTGTGCCCGGTGCCCCTTGAGGGCCTGCGCCTTCTGGGTCTCGGCGTCGGTGGCGGCAGCGGTGTACGAGGCGTTGGCGCGGTCGATGATGTTGCGCACCATGCCGCACAGCAGGATCAGGGTCTGGTTGCCGGTGAGCTCGACCAGCAGGGCGTGGAAG
Organism: Streptomyces sp. NPDC047081; assembly: GCF_040643775.1. Lineage (NCBI taxonomy): Bacteria > Bacillati > Actinomycetota > Actinomycetes > Kitasatosporales > Streptomycetaceae > Streptomyces > Streptomyces sp. NPDC047081. The sequence goes on from NZ_JBEYUY010000002.1 coordinate 220,233, forward strand.
GTGTCCTGCGCCTCGACCAGGGCCAGCGGGTCCTCCAGCACGGCCTTCTCGGCGGCCACCGCGTCGCGCAGCCGCTTGATGTCGGCCGGGGTGTGCTTGGTGGCGAGCTGGCGGGCGCAGGGCGGCTCGATGAGGGCCGCCGCGCGGTAGAGGTCGCCCAGGGTGGCGCCGCGGTACTCGAGGATCAGGCCGGCGAAGCGGGCCGCCACTTCCGCGTCGGGTGCGCTGACCCGTGCACCGCCGTGCGCGCCGCGGCGCACCGTGATCAGCGACTCCGACTCCAGGACGCGGAAGGCCTCGCGCAGGGTCGGCCGCGAGATGCCGAACTGCTCCATCAGCCCCGACTCCGGCGGCAGCGCGTCGCCCGGCTTCAGCTCGCCCCGCACGATCTGGCGGCGCAGGTGCGCGGCGACCAGCTCGGCGGTCTTCGGGACCCGCACCTGGCGTCCGACGCGGCTGCGGGAAGGTGCGGGCACGGCCACCGTTTCACTTGCGCGGGCTGCCTCGGCCACGATGGGCTCCTCATATAGCAAAATGAATCGTCTTAGTGCATCGAGGGTACCAGGTCAAGGGATGGTTGATCATCTCTTGACCGGACTCGGTCTGGCGCCCCGGGTATCGTCTGGTATATAGATGATTCATCTACCTATAAAGTCGAAAAGGCCCGTGGGAGTGACCTCGATGACCTCGACGACCGAGAACGCGACTCCGGTGATCCTCAGCGAGCTCACCGACGACGGGGTCATGCTCCTCACCCTGAACCGACCGGAGCGGCACAACGCCTGGACGCTGGAGATGGAGCTGCTCTACAACGAGCTGTTCGACCGGGCGGAGGCGGACCCCCGGGTGAGGGCGGTGGTGCTCACCGGCGCCGGGCGCAGCTTCTGCCCCGGGATGGACATGAGCGTGCTTGACGGGGCCTCGTCCGGCGCCCGCCCATGGCCCACCGGCCGGCTGCCCCCTCGTACCCGCCCCATGACCTTCCCCAAGCCCGTCGTGGCGGCCGTCAACGGCGCCTGCGCGGGCATCGGATTCAACCAGGCGCTGATGTGCGACGTCCGGTTCGCCGTACCGCACGCCAAGTTCGCCGCAGCCTTCAGCGCACGCGGGCTCGTGGCCGAGGACGGTGTGTCCTGGATCCTGCCCCGGCTCGTCGGCTACGGCAACGCGGCCGACCTGCTGCTGTCCTCGCGCCGCGTCACCGGCACGGAGGCCCTGTCGATGGGCCTCGTCAACCGCCTCGCCGAACCGGACGAACTCCTCCCGCGGGCACTCGCCTACGCGACCGAACTGGCCCGCTCGGCAAGCCCGTACGCGATGTCCCTCATCAAGCGGCAGCTCGCCGACGACCAGGCGAGGACCTTCGCCGAGAGCCGTGAGAGCGCCGCCGCCCTGCTGGCCACGGCGAAGCAGGCCCCGGACTACCGCGAGGGCGTGCTCAGTTTCATCGAGCGCCGCGTGCCGGTCTTCCCGGCGCTGGGGGAGGGCGAGCCGGAGCTCGAGGAGGCCTCGTCATGACCCGAGCCGAGCTCCCGCTGCACCGCCGTACGATCACCGTCACCGCCTACCAGGAGGGCGACGGCGAGATCTCGGTCGAGGCGGAACTGCGTGACGAGCGTTCCTGGGAGGAGCCACCGGGCGGTGTCGTCCACAGGATGGTGCTCGCGGTGCGGGTGCGCCTCGCGGACATGACGATCGTGGCAGCCGAGGCGGGCATGAAGGACTTCCCGCACGCCGAGTGCCCGCGGATCGCGCCGGCCTTCGACGGCCTGGTGGGCCTCAGCGTCGCCGCCGGCTACAACCGGGCCATCCAGGAACGCTTCCGCGGTGTGTCCGGGTGCACCCACCTGTACGAACTGACCCGGGCGCTCGGCCCGGCCGTCGTCCAGTCGGCCATCTCGGCCCGCAACCGCGCGGCCGGCCCTGGCTCCCACGACCCGCGTGCCACCGCCTGGGTGCTCGACAGCTGCCACATCTGGGCACCGAACGGCGTGGGCCTGCGCAAGATCGACGCGGGCTGGACCCCGGGACCCGGCCCGCGCCCGGTCCCGGAACTCGGCCACTTCACGCGGCCTACCGACTCGTGAGCCGGGGCTCGCGCGGCAGGCCCAGCACCTTCTCCGCGAGGATGTCGCGCTGCACCTGGGACGTGCCGGCGTAGATCGTTCCGGAGCGGGCGATCAGGTACGTCGTCGTCCAGGATCCCGAGGTGTTGGCGGCACCGGGGTCGTCCGTGCGGTAGGTGCGCAGCGGCGGCCGCCCGACCGGCACCTGGCCGTGCAGGCCCATGATGTCCATCGCCAGATCGGTGACCTCGGTGTGGTACTCGCTCCAGTACAGCTTGGCGATCGACGACTCGGGACCGGGCTCGGCGCCCTTGAGCCAGCCCGTGAGGATTCGGTAGCCGAGGCAGCGCATGATCTCGACCTTCGACCAGCACCAGGCGATCCGCTGCCGGATCACCGGGTCCTGGTCCTTGCCGTGCAGCCGCGCCAGTTCCACCAGGCGCTCCACCTCGGCCCGGAACAGGATCGGGTTGGTCGCCGCCTCCTCCCCGCGCTCCACGCCCAGCAGGCTCTGGGCGACCGCCCAGCCGTTGTCCACGCCGCCGACGACCAGATCGGCGCGGGTGCGGGCGCCGTCGAAGAAGACCTCGTTGAAGTGCAGTTGCCCGCTCATCATGCGGAACGGCCGTACCTCGACGCCGGGTTGGTCGAGGGGCACGAGGAGGAAGGAGATGCCGCGGTGCTTGGAGGCGCCCGGGTTCGTGCGGGCGAGCACGAAGATCCAGTCGCTGTGGTGAGCGCCGGAGGTCCACACCTTCTGACCGTCGAGCACCCATTCGTCGCCGTCCAGCACCGCGCGGGTCTTGAGGGACGCCAGGTCGGAACCCGCGTCGGGCTCCGAGTACCCCTGGCACCAGGTGTCCTCGCCGCTGAGGATGCGCGGGAGGAAGCGGCTCTTCTGCTCTTCCGTGCCCCAGCGCAGCAGCGTGTTCGCCAGCATCTTCACGCCGAAGGTGTCCTGCGGCAGCCCGAACGGCACGCCGGCCAGGGCGAGTTCCTCCATCAGCACGACCTGGTGCAGCTTGGACAGGCCGCCACCGCCGTACTGCACCGGCCAGGTGAGGGAGAGGTAGCCGCGCTCGACGAGCCGACGGCGCCAGTCCCGGGCGAAGTCCCAGGCCTCCTCCTCGTCCAGGGCTCCGATGCCCTTCCAGTCCGGCGGCAGCGTCTCGCCGAGGAACGCCCTGACCTCGGCGCGGAACGTCTCGGTGTGAGGGGGATAGCTGATGTCCACCTGTGGTCGCTCCTCGTCCGGCCCTGCCCGCACAGCTGATCGCTGTATTGATTGTTTCAGCATAATAGGTTATCTATTTAACAGGGAATAGCGTCGAGCCGGAGGCGGGCTGACATGGGACTGCTGGACGGCCGGAACGCGGTGGTCACCGGCGGCGCACAGGGCATCGGCTACGAGATCGCCGGCGTCCTCGGCGGTGAAGGCGCGCGCGTCGTCCTCGGCGACATCGACGGGGCCGCCGCGGCCGAGGCGGCCGGTCGCCTTGCCGAGAACGGAGTGTCGGCCACCTCACTGCGCTGCGACGTCACCGACGAGGACGAGGTGGCCGCCCTCGTGGCCCACTGCGCCGACACCTTCGGCCCCGTCGGGGTCATGGTCAACAACGCCGGCATCACCCGGGACGCGACCCTGCGCAAGATGGCCCTCACCGACTTCCGCGCCGTCGTCGACGTCCATCTCACCGGCGCCTGGAACGGCACCCGGTACGCCGCCGAAGCCATGCGTGCGCACGGGCAGGGCGGAAGCATCGTCAACATCTCCTCCATCGCGGGCAAGGTCGGCAACTTCGGCCAGACGAACTACAGCGCCGCCAAGGCCGGACTCGTCGGTCTGACCAAGGCCTCCGCGAAGGAGCTCGCGAAGGCGGGCATCCGGGTCAACGCCGTCCAGCCGGGCCTGATCCGTACCGCCATGACCGAGGCGATGCCCCCGGCCGCCTGGGACGCGAAGCTCGCCGAGATCCCCCTGGGCCGTGCGGGCGAGCCCGCCGAGGTCGCCCAGGTCGTCCTCTTCCTCGCCTCCGACATGGCGAGCTACATCACCGGAGCCGTGGTCGAAGTGACCGGCGGCCGGTACATGTGAGCCCGCCGAATCCGCTGACGAAAGGCATGACCGATGCGTGACGCGGTGATCTGCGAACCGATACGGACTCCGGTCGGCGGCTACGGCGGAGCCTTCCGGGACGTCACCGCGGCCGAACTCGCCGCCACCGTCGTCCACGCCCTCCTGGACCGCACCGGAATCCCGCCCACAGCCGTCGACGACGTACTCCTGGGCCAGTGCTACCCCAACGGCGAGGCCCCGGCCATCGGCCGCGTCGCCGCCCTGGACGCCGGACTCCCCGTCGAGGTGCCCGGGCTCCAGATCGACCGCCGCTGCGGCTCCGGGCTCCAGGCGATCATCACCGCGGCGATGCAGGTGCAGACCGGCGCCGGTGACCTGGTGCTCGCCGGGGGCGTCGAGTCCATGAGCCAGGCCGAGTTCTACACGACCGACGTCCGCTGGGGGGTGCGCGGCGCGGGCACGACGCTGCACGACCGGCTCGCCCGCGGCCGGGTCACGTCCGGCGGCGTCAACCACCCTGTTCCCGGGGGCATGCTGGAGACCGCCGAGAACCTGCGCCGCGAGTACGGCATCCCGCGCGAGGAGCAGGACAGGCTCGCCCTGCGCTCGCACGAGAAGGCCGTGGCCGCCCAGCGTGCGGGCCGGTTCGCCGACGAGATCGTGCCGGTCACCGTACGGACCCGGAAGGGCGAGACGGTCGTCGACACCGACGAACACCCGCGCTCCGACTCCTCGTTGGAGAAGCTCGCCAGGCTCCGTCCGGTGCTCGGCCGCCAGGACCCGGAGGCCACCGTCACGGCGGGCAACGCCAGCGGACAGAACGACGGCGCCGCACTCTGCATCGTCACCCACCCCGAACGCGCCGCCGAACTGGGTCTGCGTCCGCTGGCCCGCATGGTCTCCTGGGCCGTCGTCGGAGTGCCACCGCGGACGATGGGCATCGGCCCCGTGCCCGCCACGGCCAAGGCCCTGGAACGCGCGGGCCTGAAGCTCGCCGACATCGACCTGATCGAACTCAACGAGGCCTTCGCCGCCCAGGTCCTGGCCTGCACCCGCGAATGGGCCTTCACCGAGGCCGACTTCGAGCGGTTCAACGTCAACGGCTCCGGCATCTCGCTGGGCCACCCCGTCGGCGCCACCGGCGGCCGGATCCTCGCCACCCTGCTGCGCGAACTCGACCGCCGCCAGGCCCGCTACGGCCTGGAGACCATGTGCCTCGGCGGCGGCCAGGGCCTCGCCGCGATCTTCGAAATCACTGCCAAGGGAGGGCACTGACATGGCCGGACTGATCGCGTACGGCGCCCATGTGCCGTACCACCGCCTGGCCCGCGCCGATGTGGCGGCCACGCTGGGGACGCCGGCGGGACGCGGCACGCGCGCGGTCGCGGGCTACGACGAGGACACCACCTCGATGGCCGTCGAGGCGGCCCGCGTCGCCCTGACCCGTGACTGCCTGCGCCCCCGCATCGGCCAGCTCTTCCTCGCCACCGCCGCGCCCGCCTACCTCGACAAGACGAACGCGACCGCCGTCCACGCGGCACTCGGCCTGGACGAGCACCTCCTCGCCGTCGACATGGCCGGTTCCGCACGCTCCGGCCTGGGCGCGCTGGTCACCGCGGCACGCTCCCCGGTGCCGACCCTTGCCGTCCTGTCGGACCTGCGCACCGGACTGCCCGGCGGCGGCGACGAAGTCGCGGGCGGTGACGGCGCCGCGGCGTTCGTCTTCGGCGGCCACCGCGACGGAGCACCCGTCCTGGCGGAGCTGCTCGCCCACGACACGGTCAGCGACGAGATCCTCGAACGCTGGCGGCTGCCGGGCGCGCCCGCCTCCCGTACCTGGGAGGAGCGCTTCGCCGAGGAGATCTACGTGTCCCTCGCGGACGTGGCCCTGACCGCCGCTCTAGACCAGGCCGGCCTGGAGCGCGGCGCCATCGACCACTTCATCGTCTCCGGCTTGCACGCGCGCGCGTGCGCGACGGTACGGCGCACGGCCGGTGTCCGTCCCGAGGTGGTCACCCCGGACCTGACCGGCGCGATCGGCAACGCCGGCACCGCCCAGCCCGGCCTCCTCCTGGCCGACGTCCTCGACCGCGCCGCCCCCGGCGAGATCATCGCCCTCGTGGTCATCGGCGACGGTGCCGGAGTCCTCCTGTTCCGCACCACCGACGCGCTCCCGGCCCACCGCAGCCCCCGCCCGGTCGCCGCGCAGATCGCCGCGGGCAGCGACCCGATGCCGTACGCCACCTACCTCTCCTGGCGCGGCCTCCTCGACCGCGAGCCGCCCCGCCGTCCGGACCCCGAACCTCCCTACGCGCCACCCGCGCACCGCCGCACCGCCTGGAAGTACGGCTTCGTCGCGGCCCGTTGCGAGAAGTGCGGCACCCGGCATCTGCCGCCCGACCGGGTGTGCACGAGCTGCCACAGCGTCGATGCCATGGCCGACGAGCCGATGGAGCAAGTACGCGGCACGGTCGCCACGTTCACCGTCGACCGGCTGGCGCACACGCCGAGTCCGCCGATGCTCGTCGTGGTCGTCGACTACGACGGCGGCGGCCGGTTCCGCTGCCAGCTCACCGACGCGACCGAGGCCGACGCCGTCATCGGCGCCCGGGTGGAGATGACCTTCCGGCGCACGGTCACGGCGTCCGGCATCCACAACTACTTCTGGAAGGCCCGGCCGGTGCGCACGGGCGAGACCGAGGAGACACAGGGATGAGCTCGCACGGAATCCGGGACCGGGTCGCGATCGTCGGCATGGGCTGCACACCCTTCGGTGAGCACTGGAAGCGCTCGGCGGACGATCTGCTGGTCGACGCGGTGGGGGAGGCGGTGACCTCGGCCGGCATCACCCTCGACGACATCGACGCGTTCTGGTTCGGCACCCAGGCCTCCGGCGTCTCCGGCCTCACCCTGAGCCGGGCCCTCCGCCTGCCCAACAAGCCCGTCACCCGCGTCGAGAACATGTGCGCGACCGGCTCCGAGGCCCTGCGCAACGCCTGCTACGCCGTCGCCTCCGGCGCCTACGACGTGGCCATGGCGGTCGGCGTGGAGAAGCTCAAGGACTCCGGCATGTCAGGGCTGTCCGGCACCGCGATTCCGGGCGCGGGTGACGACAGCCGCGGCGAGATCACCGCCCCCGCCAACTTCTCCCTCCTCGCCCCCGCCTACGCCGCCAAGTACGGCCTCGCGGAAGAGGAGTTGAAGGACGTCATCACCCGTATCGCCTGGAAGAACCATGTCAACGGGGCCCGCAACCCCCGCGCCCAGTTCCGCAAGGAGGTGCCGCTGGAACGCATCCGGTCGGCCCCGATCGTCGCGGGCATGCTCGGCGTGTTCGACTGCTCGGGGGTCTCGGACGGTTCGGCGGCGGCGATCGTCGTACGCGCCGAGGACGCCTACCGGTACACGGACAAGCCGATCTTCGTGAAGGCGCTGTCCTTCGTCGCCGGCCCGGCGGACGGTCTCCTCGACCCGGACTACGACTTCACCACCTTCCCCGAGGTCGTCGCCTCCGCCCAGGAGGCCTACCGGCAGGCAGGCGTCACCGACCCGCGCACCGAGCTCGCCCTCGCCGAGGTCCACGACTGCTTCACGCCAACGGAGTTGGTGCTGATGGAGGACCTCGGCTTCGCCGAGCGCGGACAGGCCTGGAAGGACGTCACCAGCGGGTCGTTCGACCTGGACGGTTCGCTGCCGGTCAACCCGGACGGTGGCCTGAAGGCCTTCGGCCACCCCATCGGCGCCTCGGGCCTGCGCATGATGTTCGAGGCCTGGCTGCAGCTGCGGGGCGAGGCACCGCCCGAGCGGACGGTGAAGTCGGTGGCCGAGGGGCGCTCGCTGGCCCTCACCCACAACCTCGGGGGCGGACCCGGTGAATGCGTGTCCTTCGTGTCCGTCGTCGGCAGCGAACTCACCCAGTAGGAAAGGCGGTCGGGGCATGGGACGACTCGACGGCAAGATCGCTGTCGTGACCGGGGCGGCGTCGGGAATCGGCGCCGCCACGGCACGTCGGGTGGCGGCCGAGGGCGCGAACACGGTGGTCGCCGATCTGAACCTCGACGGCGCCAAGGCCGTGACGGAGGAGATCCGCGCCGCCGGAGGCTCCGCGACGGCGGTCCCGGTCGACCTCGGTGACGTGGAGAGCGTACGGGCCATGGTGGCCACGGCGGTCGAGACGTACGGCGGCCTCGACGTCCTTCACAACAACGCGGCGGCCACTCACCTGGCGGCCCGCCAGGACCTCGCCGTCGTCGAGGCCGACCCGGCGATCTGGGACGTCACCATGCGCGTGAACCTGCGCGGCACCATGGTCGCCATCCAGGCCGCCGTCCCGCGCATGATCGCCCGGGGCGGTGGCTCCGTCATCAACACCTCGTCCGGCTCCGGCCTCGCGGGCGACCTGCGCAATCCCGCGTACGGCGCGTCGAAGGCCGCCCTGATCAACCTCACGCAGTACGTCGCCACCCAGTACGGCAAGCAGGGCGTGCGCTGCAACGCCATCGTGCCGGGCTTCATCGTCACGCCGGCGAGCGCCGGTTCGGCGCACGGCGCCATCCGCGAGGCGATGCTGCGCCATCACCTCACCCCCCGTCTCGGAAGCCCGGAGGACGTCGCCTCGGCGGTCGTGTTCCTCGCCTCCGACGAGTCGGAGTTCATCACCGGGCACACCCTGCGCGTGGACGGCGGACTGCTGTCCCATCAGCCGTACGTGGCGGATCTGCGGGACGCCTGAAAGGGACCACCCGGCGTGGGCCGGAGGCGCTGCCGAGCGCCTCCGGCCCACGGTCGTGTCAGGTCAGTGCCTCCGGCTCCAGGTCGCCCAGATAGGCCGCCCGCACCGCGGGATCGCGCCGCACCTGTTCCGGCGTACCCGCGCAGATCCGGCGTCCGAAGTCCAGCACCACGACCTGGTCGCAGACGCTCATGACCATGTCGACGTCGTGCTCGACGAGCAGCACGCCCATGCCCCACTCCTCGGCCAGACGCCGTACCAGACGGGCCAGTTCACGTGTCTCCTCGTCGGACAGCCCCGCGGCCGGTTCGTCCAGCAGCAGCACGGACGGCGAGGCCGCCACCGCCCGGGCGATGGCCAGCAGCCGCCGCTCCCCGTACGACAGGTCTCCCACCGGTCGGTCCAGGCTGTCCTGCAGGCCGAACTCCCTTACTGCGACCAGCACTTGGGCGGGCAGCGGGCGGCTGCCGGGACGGACTAGATCGGTGAGGTACGCCCACCGTCCGGGCCGGTCGCAGGCCGCGTACAGGTTGTCCAGCACCGTCATGTCCTCGAACAGCTCCAGCGACTGGAAGGACCGGCTCAGCCCGGCCGCGGCCCGCCGGTGCACCGGCACGCGGGTGACGTCCCGCTCGCCGAGGCGCACACTCCCGGACGCGGCCCGGGTGAAGCCGGTGACGGCGTCGATGGCGGAGGTCTTGCCGGCACCGTTGGGGCCGATGAGACCCACGACCCGGCCCGGCTCGACGATCAGCGACAGCCCGTCGACGGCGACGACACCGCCGTAGCGCACGGTCAGGTCCCGGACATGGAGGGGGAGTGGTGTGGCGCGGGGGACGTCCGGCATGACGGCTTGCTCCCCCTCTCGCGGCGCGACGACGCTGCGCTTCGGGAACAGCCTGCGCCCGACACCCGCCGCCTGCCGTCCGGCCTCCTTGCCGATGCCGTCCTGGTTGCCCACCAGCGTCAGCACCAGGATGATCCCGCCGATCAGCGGCATCCATTCGCTCAGCCCGGGCAGCACCCAGTCCCCGAAACGCGCGCCGACCGTGCCGGCGGCGAACGTGGCGCCGAACAGCGGGCCCACGAGGAAGCCGACGCCGCCGATGACGGCGAGACCGAGCGCGGTGATCGAGTCGAAACTGGCGAAGTCCGAGAAGACCACCGAGGTCGAGCGGAAGCCGGTGAGGACTCCGGCGAGCGCGGCGACGGCCGCGGACAGGCCGAAGGCATAGAGCTTGGCCGCGCGGACGTCGATGCCGAGGGCGGCGGCGGCCCGTTCGTTCGCCCGTACGGCGATCAGACGACGGCCGGTTCGGCTGCGCCGCACGTTGGCGACCACGAGCGTCGCGGCGACGAACAGCACGAGCACCACGGCGGCGTACCGCTGCGGATGGTCGACTCCGGAGATGCTGATCCCGAAGAGGGTCTGCCTGCCCACGGCGATGCCGTCGCTACCCGGGGTCGTGGAGAGATCGGTGTTCTGGAAGACCATCGCCTCCAGCGTGGTGCCGAGGCCGAGCGTGATGATCGCGAGGTTGACTCCGCGGGTACGAACCGCCGGGAGGGCGAACAGCAGGCCGATCGGAACTGTGCCCAACACGCCTGCCAGCAGGGCGAGTTCGAACGGCCAGCCCCAGTCGGCCGCCGCGTGCCCGGCGATGAACGCCCCGGTGCCGGCGAGCGCGTAGGCCGCGAGCGAGACCTGACCCGCATAGCCGGTGACCACGATGATCGACAGGATGATCAGGCAGAGCACCAGGGTGCTGGTGATCGCGTCGGCCCACAGCGGCGTGGACAGGCTCACCAGCAGCAGCCCGACGGCGACGGCGAGAGCCAGTGGCACGGGGCGTACCCGTCCCGTGCCGAGCTGCGGCAATCGGTCCAGGAAGGTACCGCGCAGCGGCAGCGCCCGGCCGCGCGCGACCAGCACGAGCGCGATGAAGAGGAAGGGCACCGACGAGGCGAGCCCCGTGACGCCGGTGCCGAAGCGGGTCAGTTCGGACTGCACCACGCCGATGACCAGGCCGCCCGCCAGAGTCACGGGGAACGACGAGAACCTGCCGACCAGGGCGGCGGCCAGCGCGCTCAGCAGCAGGGTGGTCAGACCGGTCACCGACAGGCCGATGACCGGCACGATCAGGATCCCCGTCAGGCCCGCGAGCGCCGAGCCCAGCGCCCAGTTGCCGGCCGCGATCAGGTCCGGGGACCAGCCGAGCGAGGCGGCGGCGTGCTCGTTCTCCGCGACCGCGGTGGTGCCCAGGCCGAACAGGGTGTGCTTGTAGAGGAGATGCAGGAGCGCGGTGACGGCGACCGCGATGCCGAGCAGCCAGACGCGGTCCTCGGAGACCGTGGCCCCGGCGATCGTCAGCAGCGTGGTGGGCAGCCTGCCCGGCACCAACTGCAGGCTGTCGCCGTAGCGTTTGACGGCCACCGCGGTGAGCACGATGAACACCGCCAGCGTGCCGACAAGCCGGGCCAGTGACGATGCCCTGCGCAGGGGCCGGATCACCAGCAGATGGGTGAGTAGGCCCAGCACCGCGGAGGTGAGCACCCCGCACGCGACGGCCGGCCAGTACGGCACGCCCTGGTCGGCGGCGAGCTCCCACTGCACGTACGCGCCGGCCATCCCGATCGCGCCGTGCGCCAGGTTCAGGACGCCGGAGCCCCGGTAGACCAGCACGATGCCGTGCGCGGTGAGCGCGTAGAGCGCGCCGAGCCCCAGGCCGAGCAGGGCGAAACGCAGGATGTCGTCCATCGGGGGGCCTCCCATGGGCAAGCCAGGCAGCGTAATTATTTAAATAATTGTGCCGAGAGTACTTCACTAACCCCAAATTGCACCCCATGCTGTTCGCCAACTCGACGACGAGCCCCGCGGAGGGACCATGAACGACTCACGCCGACGCAGAAGTGCCGCAGCGAGCTGTCTCGCGGTGACCGGAACCCTGCTCGTCGCCGGCTGCGGGGGATCGGACTCGGGCAGTACGAGCGAGACCTCCTCCCTGAAGGGCGCGCCGGTCAAGGTGATGGTCTGGGCGCCGGAGGACACCCAGGGCAGCGCCCAGCCCGGGGTCAGACTCACCGCCCAGGCCTACGAGAAGTGGATCAACGCCAACGGCGGGATCAAGGGCGGCCCGCTGAAGGTGCTCACCTGCAACGAGAAGAACGACCCCGACGAGGCCGAGAAGTGCGCCCAGCAGGCGGTGGCCGAGAAGGTCGTCGCGGTGGTGGGCTCGTACAGCCTCGCGGGTGATCGCTACATGCCCGTCCTGCAGAAGGCCGGCATCCCGTACATCGGCGGGACCGGCGTCTCGGCGGCGGAGTTCTCCAACCCGCTGTCGTTCCCGGTCAACGGTGGTACGCCGGCGGTGTTCGCGGAGCACGGCAGGCAACTGGTGGAATCGGGCTGCAAGAAGATCTCCGGAGTACGGTACGACCTCGCGGCCGCCGCTATCGTCTCGCAGTTCCTCACGCTCGGTGTGACCTCGGCGGGAGGGGCGGCACCCAAGGACCTCAAGGTACCGGTCACCGCCACCGACCTCGCCCCGCAGGTCGCCGCCGCCACCAAGGGCAGCGACTGCGTGAGCGTCATCCTGGGCACGCACTCGGACCTGTTCGTGAAGTCGTACGTGCAGTCGGGCGCGAAGACGAAGCTCGGCAGCGTCGTCGGCAACCTCACCCCGGAACTGGCGGCGAGCACCGGCGGAAGCGGCAGCCCGCTGGAGGGCGCCGTGATCACCGGCTACTACCCGCCGGTCTCCGACAAGGCCTGGAAGGACTTCACCGAGGCCGCCTCCGGCAACAAGGACATCGACACCTCCAACGGCGCCAACGAGACGACCTGGGTGGCGTTCAAGGTCTTCACCGAGGCCGTCGGGAAGCTGCCGTCGATCTCGGCGAAGGCCCTGGTGCAGGAGCTGAACACCACGGCAGGCATCAGCACGGGCGGCCTCACTCCGCCGCTCACCTGGAAGGCGTCGACCGCCCTGCCGATCAAGGGCCTGGACCGCATCCACAACACCACCGCCACCGAACTGACCATCCGGGACGGAAAGATCGAGTGGGCGAAGTCCGGAGCGACCTTCGTCGACGTCCGCAAGGTACTGACGGCCACACCGGCCGGCTGACCGAAGGAGGACGTCCGTGCACGACACCGAGCCCCTGGTCGAAGCCCGCGCGCTGTCCGCCGGATACGGCAACCAACCCGTCGTACGGGACCTGGACCTGGAGGTCCGCCCCGGCGAGGTCGTCGCCCTCCTCGGGCCCAACGGAGCCGGCAAGACCACCACGCTCCGGGCGCTGTCGGGCGAGCTGGCCCCGATGGCCGGTGAGGTGCGCTGGCTGGGTGACGCCACCAGCACACCACTGCACCGCCGCGCCCGCCAGGGCCTGGCGTACGTCGGCGAGCGGGCGGTCTTCACCCGCCTCGACACCGCGGACAACCTACGGGTCGGCCGAGTGGCGACCGAGCAGGCCCTCGAACTCTTCCCCGAGCTGGAGAAACGGCTGCGGACCGGCGCGGGCATGCTGTCGGGCGGAGAGCAGCAGATGCTGTCGCTGGCACGTGCGTTGAGCCGCGACCCCAGGCTGCTCCTCGCGGACGAACTGTCGCTCGGGCTCGCCCCGCTCGTCGTCGACCGCCTGCTGCGCGCGGTGCGCGAGTCGGCCGACCGCGGCCTCGGCGCGCTGCTGGTGGAACAGCACGTGCGCAAGGTCCTGGACATCGCCGACCGCGTGTACGTGCTGCACCGCGGCGGCGTCGCCATGGCCGGCACCCCGAAGGACCTGCGCGGAAACCTGGACGCGGTCGAGTCGTCGTATCTCGCTCGGAAGTCGACTTATGCAACTGATTGAGGAGGGTGTTGTGGCAAGCGCACGCGAGCAGATCCGATCCCTGGTCCTGTCCGGCGACACTTTCGACCAACCCGCCCTGGAAATGCGGGAGTTGCAGCTCGAAGCCGCACGCGAGGCCTTCGCCGCCCACCGCGAGCGCATCCCGCTGCTGCGCACTCGCGCGGAGGAGACCGGCGTCCGCGAGGTCAAGGGCCTCGACGACCTCGTCCCCCTCCTCTTCTCGCACACGAGCTACAAGTCGTACCCCGTCTCCCTCATCACCGCCGGCCGATGGGACCGGCTGCTGCGCTGGTACACCACCGTGTCGGCCCTCGAACCGGGAGACGTCGACGTCGACGGCGTACGCGACATCGACGAGTGGACCGAACGCATCACGGCCGCCGGCCACCGCCCGTACATCACCAGCGGCACCTCCGGGAAGGTCTCCTTCCTCAACTGCTCGGCGAGCGACCTGAGTTTCCTGCACGACATCCTGGAGCACCTCACCTGCTGGCCCGACCCCCTGCCGCCGAAACCCACCCGCCGCGGCTACCTCCTCGCACCGGCGAGCGGCCCGATGCGCTCCATCGACGGCTTCCGATGGCACGCGGACGTCTTCGCGCGCCCCGGAGAGACACACCTGCTGACCGAGGACCCGCTGAGGGTGTCCGAGCTGATGAGCAGCGCCCTGCTGCGCCGCCGGATGGCGGAGGGCACCGCCACCCCACACGAGATCAGCTCCTTCGAGACCACGTCCGAGGCCCGCGAGCAGGAGCTGGACGCGGCCGTCACCCGGATCGTCGACGACATCGCCGCGCACCGTGCCGAGCCACTGCTGATCGCAGGGATGAACAACCAGCAGTTCGCCCTGATCCAGGCACTGCGCGCCCGCGGCGTCCCGGACGGCAGCCTCCACCCGGACACCCTCGTGCTCAGCGGGGGCGGCAACAAGGGCCGCGCCCTGCCCGACGACTACCAGCAGCAGTTCGCCGCCTTCTACGCCGGAGTCCGCAGGGTGCGCAGCTACGGCATGACGGAGCTCCAGGGCTCCTGCCTCGCCTGCGAACAGGGCAACTACCACGTACCGCCCTGGGTGATCCCCCTGGTCCTCGACCAGGAGGGCGAATCGCTGCTCAACCCCGAACAAGGCGTCGTGGAGGGCAGGTTCGCCTTCCTGGACGTCTCACTGGAAGGCCGCTGGGGCGGGCTGATCAGCGGCGACCGGGTCTTCGTCGACTTCTCGCAGTGCGACTGCGGCAGGCCGGGGCCGGCGGTGCTGCCGGACATCCAGCGCTACGGCGACCTCGGCGGCGACGACAAGATCACCTGCGCTGCCACACTCGACTCCTATGTGCGGGGGCTGATCCACGAATGAGCGGTACGACCCTCGACAGCACCGCGGCAGGCCCGGTGGCCGTCGTCCACATCATCCGCGGCGAGGTCGACGAGGGCGCCCACATCGACCACGGCCGCACGGCTGCCGCCTTCACCGCACCAGCCCTCGACCTGGACCGCCTCGTGTGGCCCCGCACCGAACCCGGACCCGCCTTCCACGTACCCACGGCGGAGATCGTGGACCTGCTGGTCGAGACGGGCGAGGCACTGAAGGCCGACCGCGACGGCCTCCTCGCCGAAGCCCTGGACCGCATGGTCCGCGTCAGCCCGCTCCCCGCCGAAGTGCTCGAACGCGCCTACGCCGCACTGTGGCGCAGCTTCCAACGCCCCGGCCTGTACGCACAGATCGACCACGAGCTCGGCGGAGCGGAGGTGCTCGACGGCTGGCGCGAGGTGCGGCTGCCCGGGAACCGGATCGCGGCCACGCGCGCGTTCCCGCCCCGCCTGGTCCACATCATCGCGGGCAACGCACCCGGCGTCGCCGCGATGTCCGTCGTACGCGGCGCCCTCACCAAGGGTGTCAACCTCCTCAAGCTGCCCTCGAACGACCTGTTCACCGCGACCGCGATCCTGCGCACCATGGCCGCGGTGGCGCCCGGCCACCCCGTGGTGCGCTCGTTCTCCGCCGTGTACTGGCGCGGCGGCGACGCGGCGGTGGAGAGCGTGCTGTTCCGCCCGCAGTTCTTCGACAAGCTGGTCGCCTGGGGCGGCGAGGCGACGATCCGCGGAGCGCTCCGCTACGTCGGCCCCGGATTCGAGCTGGTCTCCTTCGACCCGAAGACCTCCATCTCGCTCATCGGCCGCGAGGCCTTCGAGTCCCCGCGGACGCTGGCCGAGGCCGCTGACGCGGGCGCCGCCGACGCCACGTTCTTCAACCAGCAGGCCTGCGTGGCCAGCCGCTTCCAGTTCGTCGAGGGCTCGTTGGACGAGGTCGACCGGTATGCCGCCCTGCTGTGCGAACGCCTGGGCGTCGCCCGGGAGTTCAGCTCGGCGGCCGGCCCCAGGGTGCCGACGGCGCTGCGCGAGGAGATCGACGTACTGCGCTCCCTGGCCCCCGAGTACCGGGTGTGGGGCGGGTACGACGGCCGGGGGCTGGTCATCCGCTCCCCGGAACCGGTGGACTTCCACCCCGACGGAAAGATCGTCAACGTCGTCCCGGTCGGCGACCTCTCCGAGGCCGTGACCCACGCCGGGGTCGTCACCCAGACGGTCGGCGTCTACCCCGACACCCGCAAGGCGCACCTGCGCGACGCCATCGCCTGCGCCGGCGTACAGCGCGTGGTGTCCCTGGGCCTGGCGGGCGGCATGCCCCCGGGCCTCTCGCACGACGGCTTCTATCCGCTGCAGCGGCTCATGCGCTGGGTGAACGACGAGTGATCGAACGGATGGGTGATCGAATGCGTACGGCCGGCCGAAAACTGCTCGA
This sequence comes from Streptomyces sp. NPDC047081, assembly GCF_040643775.1. Classification (NCBI taxonomy): domain Bacteria; kingdom Bacillati; phylum Actinomycetota; class Actinomycetes; order Kitasatosporales; family Streptomycetaceae; genus Streptomyces; species Streptomyces sp. NPDC047081. Next base: position 236,762 of record NZ_JBEYUY010000002.1, read on the forward strand.
CCTGATCACCGGTCCGGTCGCCCGGCAGCGCGGATGGCGGAGCGTGCAGCTGGGGGAGAACGGCGCGCGGCTCGTCTACGACGAGGACGCCGAGCACAGCGGACGCGGACTGCAGTCGCTGGCCTCCGAGTACCTGTGCCACCACCACGTCGGCGAGATGCTCGACCTGTACGGCGTGAACTGCGTGTTCGACGTCGGTGCCAACACCGGCCAGTTCGGGCGGGAACTGCGCCGACTGGGCTACACGGGCCGGATCGTGTCCTTCGAACCGACCTCGGCCGCCTTCGGGCAACTGTCCGAGGCGGCCGCCGACGACCGCGAGTGGCATGTGCACCGGCTCGCCCTGGGCCGCGAGAACACGCTCGCCTCCATCCACACGGGCTGGGACACCATGAACTCGCTGCGCCCGCCCAGCGATTACGGCCGCGTCCGCTACGAGCGGTTCACCGACACCCGCACGGAGGAGGTCCCCGTCCGCCGCCTGGACGCAGTGATGGACGAGGCCCTCGCGGGCATCGAAGATCCGCGCCCGTTCCTCAAGATGGACACCCAGGGCTACGACCTGGAGGTGTTCACCGGCGCCGGGGACAGGATCTGGGACTTCGTGGGCCTGGTGTCGGAGGTCGCCCTGCTACGGCTGTACGAGGGCAGCCCACGCATGAGCGAGGCCGTGGCCCGGTACGAGGCCGCCGAGTTCGAGATCACCGGCATCTACTCGGTGTCGCGCGACCCCGCCACAGGCCGGGTGGTGGAATTCGACTGCGTGATGATGCGCGCGAAAGCGGCACCTCCCAGGTGAGGAGGAGCAGCGGGCCCGCAGGCACGGCCCGCCGCACATGTGCTTCCAAGGGGAGCCGACGAGGCGCTGGGAGTCCTGGCCGGCCGCGATACAACAGGGGCGGCGCCCGCAGCAGTCGGGTGTCCGTCGGGTGGGTCGGAGTCAGTCGGAGGTCGGCCGGTCTGCTGCCGCCCAGCCGACCAAGGCGCCGCGCAGGGCGGCCACCAGGCGCGTGGCGGCCTCTTCCTCGGTGCGTCCGCTCTTGATGAGGTCGAGGATGTCGCGCGGGTCGAACAGCGCGTTCCACAGGTAGAGCGCCTCGTCGCCGAGGTCGCCCAGGCCGAGTTCCTCGGTGGTCTGGCGGAGGGGCTCGGCGAGTGCCTCGGCCTGGGGGACGAGGTAGCCGGTGGATTCCCGCAGTCGTTCGAGATAGCCGCGGTGCGAGCGCATCTGCGCCATGGCGCCGCCGTGTTCCAGGACGAGAGAGACCCACTTGCGTGAGACGGCTTCGAGCTTCACCAGGCCGCGGGTGGTCTGCTCGGCGCTGAAGTCCCTGAGTTCGGAGCCCACTTGGGCGCGGAAGGCGTGCAGGATCTCCTCGACGGAGGAGAAGTGGCGGTAGGCCGTCGCGGTGGACACCTCGGCGTGCTTGGCGATCTCGGCGATGCTGACCGGGGTCGGCGAGTTCTCGAACAGCCGTGCCGCCGCCTTGATGAGATGCCTGCGGTTGCGCTCGGTGTCACTGCGCATGGGGCGGCTCCTTGGGGTACGAGGGTCTGTCTTCATCGCAGGGCCGCGAGACCGTCGGCCAGCCGGCGGACGCCCTCGACGATGGCCTCCGGGGCGGCAGCGTACGACAGCCGCAGGTGATGCTCGCCCTGGGCCCCGAATTCGCTGCCGGGCCGCACGGCGACACCGTGCTTCGTCCGCAGCGCCGCCACGACGTCCACCGACGGCAGGCCGAGGTCGTACCGCGGGAACTGGTAGAAGGCGCCCTCCGGTGCGCTGAGGGTGAGACCGGGGATGGTGGCCAGTTCGGCACGCATGATCTCTCGGCGTTGCTCGTACGCGGCGCGCATGCGCGCGACGTCCTCCGCGCAGCTCTCGACCGCGACGAGTGCGGCGTCCTGGACGACCGTGTTGACCGACCCGTTGAAGGTGTTGTGGACGCGCGCGGACGCCTGGATGAGCTCCGGCGGCCCCCAGAGGTAGCCGACCCGCCAGCCGGTCATGGCGTAACTCTTGGAGAAGGTCTGGCAGTAGAGGGTGCGCTCGCGCAGGCCGTCGACGGCGATCGCCGAGGTGAACGGGCGGCCGGTGTAGTCGAGGTCGGCGTACGCCTCGTCGGAGATGACGATGGTGGCCGTACCGTCCAACAGGTCGGCGAGGGCTTCGAGTTCCTCACGGCCGTGCACGATACCCGTCGGGTTGACGGGGTTGCAGAAGACGAAGAGCTTGGCGTCCGTGAGGGCGTCCGCCAGCCGGTCGAGGTCCCAGTGCAGGTCCGGTGCGAGTGGTACGGGGACCACGGTGCCGCCCGCCATGGCGACCAGGTCGGCGTAGAGCGAGTAGGTGGGGTCGGGTACGACCACCTTGTCGCCGGGGTCGACGATGCCGAGGATCGACGCGGCGAGTCCGGCGGTGCCGCCCTGGGTGATCAGGACGTCGGCGGCGGACACGGGTGCCTGGGCGATGCCGGCCAGCTTCGCGGCGAGGGCCTCGCGCAGGGCGGGTTCGCCGAGCAGCGGCGAGTAGTGGGTGCGTCCGGAGCGCAGTGAGGCGTGGGCCGCCTCGGTGATCCGCTCGGGTGTGTCGAAGCCGGGTTCGCCCATCGCGAGCGAGACGAGGTCGGAGCGGGACTGCGGCTGCTGGGTGCGGCGGGAGGCGGCCGCGATCCGGGCGACGGCGTCGGCGGTGTCGTACAGCGGCGGCTGGGTGGTGATGGTGGGCGGCATGCGCTCCTCTTCTTCCAGTGGGGTGGTCAGGCCTGCGGTGCGGCGCCCGCGGGCGCTCCTGCCCAGCGGCTGGTCTCAAGGTCGGCGGACACATCGCGCTGCCGGGTGGGGGCGACGACGATCTCCTGGAGGACGACGCGCTGGGGCAGGGCGACGGCCAGGCGGACGGCCTCGGCCACGTCCTGGGGCTGGAGCATGGCGGCACGTTCCTCGGGCGCCGGGGGCCGGGCGCGGTTGTCGAGGATGGGGGTGTCCGCCTCGCCGGGCAGCACGGTGATCGCGCGCAGGCCCTGGTTGCGGAAGGTGTTGTGCAGGAAGGTCATGAAGTTGCGGACGCCGGCCTTGGCCGCGCCGTAGGCGGCGCCGCCGAGCAGGTTGGGGTTGACGGCGGCGAGCGAGGAGACGGTGACGACGGTTCCGGTGCCGCGGTCGAGCATGTCGGGCAGGACGGCCTGGGTGAGCTGGAAGACCGCGGTGAGGTTGACCTCCAGGACCTGGCGCCACTCGTCGTGCGGCAGCCACTGCGGGTTGAGTACCGACGAGGAGCCGCCCGCGTTGTTGACGAGCACGTCCACGGGGCCGAGTTCGGCGCGCACCCGGTCCAGGGCGCGCGTCACGTCGTCGGCGCGGGTGATGTCGACGGCGAGGGGGAGCGCGGTCCCGCCCTCGGCCCGGATCGCGGCGGCGACCTCGTCGAGGGCGTCCTGTCTGCGGCCGAACAGGGCGACGGCGGCGCCGTCGCGGGCGAGCAGCCGAGCGATCTCGCGTCCCATCCCGCTGCCGGCTCCCGTGATGAGCGCGGTCCTGCCGGGCGACGTGGTCACCGTGCCTCCTCCATCAAGGATCTGATACTTCACCTGCAATTGAGAATATATTCTCAGTTCGCCATAGGCAAGGCCGCCGCATCGAATCCGAGGGCGCCGAAGGCCCCGGCCACCGCGTGCGCCAGCGCGCGTACCTCGCTCTCGCGACGGGCGAGGCGACGCAGTGAGGTCTCGCGGTCGACCCAGCGGAACCGGAGTTCCCGTCCCGGTCCGGCCTGCCCGAGCAGGGACAGGGACGCCCTGGCAGCGACCCCGACGATGGGATAGCCCGCGGTCAGGCTGCGGTAGCGGCCGAGGACGATCAGCTCGTCCGCGTGCGGGATCTGCAACGCTCCGATGGGCACGCCGTGCGACACGATCTCGGTGTCGGTGTCCGGGTGGCGCACAGGTCCGTCGAGCCGCAGTCCGACGTGGTCGGAGCGGGGGGTGACCACGTACGCCGACTCCTGGATCAGTTCTCGGATGCCGGGGATCGACCGGATGCCGTGGGTGGCGACGACGTCGACGGTCCAGGGGCCGTCGTCGAAACGCGGGACGGGGACGGGGAGCCGGAACAGCGGTGCCTCGAACGGCCTGTGCCGGAATCCCCGGAACGCCGTTTCCAGCAGGACGCGTGAGCCCGGGGCGATGCGCTGCCCGAAGCCCATACGGGGGTCCGGGGCCGCGCTGCCCAGCAGCCGTTCGGTGTTCAGCGTGCCGTTCACCGCCAGGTAGGTGCGCATGCCGCGGCTCATGTCCCCGCGGATCCGCACCTCTTGCCCCGCCGGCACGACCAGCGGCGTCCAACTGTCGGCCGGCGAGCCCGCGACGCTGACCTGGGCGGGCCCGCCGGTCACCGCGAGCAGGACGTCGGTGTCGGGTACGAGGGCCAGCTCGCCGCCGAGGTTCTCGACGAGGGTCGCGCCGCGAGGGTTGCCCACGAGGAGGTTGGCCACGGCCGCCGAGTGCTGGTCGGCGGCGCCGCCGGTGGGCACGCCGCGCTGTTCGGTGCCGTACCTGCCGAGGTCCTGGAACGTGGTGATCCAGCCGGTGCCGGTGATGTCGAGTGCCACGGTCCTCATGCGGCCCCCTCCGCCGTCGGCAGCAGGAACCCGGCGTCGAGCGCCGCGGCTTCGTCGCGGGTGACCGGGACGAAGCGCATGACGTCGCCGGGGCCGAAGGAGACCGGGTCCGGCCGGGAGATGTCGACGATGGTGTGGGGGGTGCGCCCCACCACCCGCCAGCCGGTCGGGCCGGGGAACGGCTGGATGATCGCGTTGGTTCCGGCGATCATGACGGCGCCGGGTGCGACGTCCGTGCGGGGTTCGGCCCGCCTGCGCACCGGTCGGGGGACCTTGAGGCCGTCCATCATCGGGGCCATCGCCGCGCCGAGGAGGCAGATCGTGAAGGTGGACTCGGCGATCGCCTCGACGACTTCCGTGGCGGCCAGGCCCAACTCCTCGGCGACGGACGCCAGATCGGGGCCGTGGTCGTCGTCGAAGACGACGGGGACGGCGAACGTCCGCACCTGTCGAGCGGCGGCCGGACCGTCCGAGGGCGAGGGGGCCCACCGAGCCACCAGCCGGGCCGCGTACTCCACGTGCTCGAACGAGGTCCGCAGCGGATCGAACTCGATGAGCAGCGATTCGAGGCCGGAGACGACGTCGTGCACACCGGGCGGGCGGTGTGCCAGGAAGCGATCGCGGAACGCGACGATCCCCGCCCTGCGGGCGGCCTGACCGGTGTGGGGGATGGTCACCATCGCCGCCGAGTCCCCGAAGGGCTCGACGGTGACGGCGCCGTACTGTGCAGTGGTCATCGCCTGGTGCGCTCGGCCCTCAGCCGGCCAGCGCCGCCTCCGCGTTCTTCGCCTTGTCCTCCAGAACCTCGCGCAGGCCGGTCACCCGGACGCCCGCGGCGTCGAGCGCGGCGCGCAGCGCGGTGCCGTTGGCGAGGACGTTCGGGTGGTCGCCGTGCAGCAACAGGACGTCGGCGTCATGGCCGAGCGGGACCACGTTGCCGTCGACCGAGCGCACGGTGCCCTCCTTCACGACCTGCGCGGACCGCTCGCCGATCAGCTCGGGGTCGTGGATCAGTCCGCCCTCGTGGGAGCGCGGAACGGGCCAGCCGTCGTCGCCGTAGCCGCGGTCGGCGAGGAAGACGTAGCCGACCTCCAGGCCGCGCTTGCGGGATTCCTCCGCGAGCAGGCCGCGTTGGCAGATGACGATGTAGTCCTTGTTGTACGCGGCGACGGCGTCCGTGATGGCCCGCGCGTGCTTGGCGTCGGTCTGGGCGATCGAGCCCATCCGGCCGTGCGGGGCGACATGGCTGATGGTGCCACCGTGCACCCGGGCGAAGGCGTCGAGGGCGCCGAGCTGGTAGAGGACGTCGGTACGGATCTCCTCCTCGGTCGCCTCGATGAGCCGGCGGCCGAAGCCGACCAGGTCGGGGTAGCCCGGGTGGGCGCCCAGTTCGATGCCGCGCTCCACACAGTCCTTGACGGTCTGGTCCATGATGCGGGGGTCGCCGGCGTGGAAGCCGCAGGCGATGTTCGACGAGGTGACGAGACCGAGCAGGGCTCCGTCGTCGCCGATCGTGTAGTTGCCGAAGCTCTCCCCGAGGTCGGCGACGACGGCTACCGAGTTGTGTCCGGATGACATGGTGTGTTCTCCCGAAGTGCGGTTCGGTTCAGTGGGCTTCGAGCGGCCGGCCCTTGGTCTCCCGCAGGAAGGCCACGGTGACCAAGGTGATCACGGCGGTGAGCATGGAGGCGAAGGCGGGGATCAGGTTGGACCCCGTCGATTCGATGAGGTCGGTCATCACGAGCGGGGCGCTGCCGCCGAAGATGACCGTCGAGATGCTGAACCCGATGCTGTACGCGGAGTAGCGCACGCTGGTCGGGAACATCTCGGCGAGCATGGTGTGCACCACCGCGGCGTGGCCGGAGAACGAGATCGCGAGCGCGACGGTGCCCAGGCACGCGAGCCCGAACCGGCCGGTGGTGATGAGCAGGAACATCGGGTAGGAGACCACGGCCATCGCGACGGCCGAGATCGCGAGCACGGGCTTGCGGCCGACGCGGTCCGACAGCCGCGCCATGAGCGGGATGCAGATCACGATGGCGACCAGGCTGCACGCGGTGACCAGGAGCGCCCGCACCATCGAGAAGTTGTGGTCGCCGAGCGAGGTCTTCAGATACGTCGGCATGTAGACGAACAACAGGTAGTAGCCGGGGCCGTTGAGGGCGGGCAGGAAGATGGTGAGCGCGATCGCCTTCAGGTGCCGCTTGGAGGTCAGTGCCTCCCTGAGCGGGTTGCGGGCGACGCTCTTCTGCTCGCGCAGGGCCGTGAAGTGCGGGGTCTCCTCAAGACGGCTGCGGATGTAGAAACCGACGTAACCGAGCGGTACGGCGACCAGGAACGGCACCCGCCAGGCCCAGGAGGTCATCGCGTCGTCGCCGAGCGCGGTGATGAGGACGGCGGAGAGGGTGCTGCCGAACAGTAGGGCCACGAACGAGCCGACCGCGATGAAGCTCATCATGAAGTTGCGGCGCCGGTCCGGCGCGTACTCGCCGACGAACGACATGGCGCCCGCCACCTCGCCGCCGGCCGAGAAGCCCTGGAGTATCCGGAGCAGGACCAGCAGGGCGGGCGCGGCGATCCCGATGGTGGCGCGGGAGGGGATGAGGCCGAGCGCGGCGGTGGCGCCGGAGATGAGGACGAGAAGGGTGGCCAACAGCCGCTTGCGCCCCAGCCTGTCCCCGAGATAACCGCAGATCACGCTGCCGAAGGGGCGGGCCAGGAAGCTGATCAGGAAACCGAGGTTGGTGAGGAAGAGCCCACCGCTGTCGGCGTTGCCCATGATGTTGACGGCGAGGTAGGTGACGAGAAGGCCGTAGATGCCGTAGTCGTACCACTCGACGAACGAGCCCACCGTGCCTGCGACGGTGGCCTTCCGGACGACCCTGTCATCGGCCGGGACGGCGGCCCCGGGCCGGGGTGCCGCCTCGTGACGGTCCGATGGAATGCCAAGCCGATCTGACGTTGCCATACGCGTTCGCTTTCGATGTCGCGGACTCCGGGGACGGTGTCCTGAGGATCGCGTGGGTCATGAGGGGAGGCCGGTGAGGGCGCCTCAGGGGAGTTGCGTGGCTGCGGGGGAGAACAGCGGAACGGCGTCAGAGCCGAGTTGCGACGTGAATCTCGAATGAGAATAGATTCGCATTCTGGCGGTGGTCAAGGATGCGTGTTGCCCTCACGTTAACCTTCCGCTTCCATCGTGCTTCCGCCTTGGACTCCGAGGTCTTTATGGCGACTTGGGGGCGGAATCCACGGCCGGTGGAGGTTCGTCGCGGCGAGTTTCGGCCATGCGGAGGCGGTCGTTCCTCCGCATCGCTCCTTGCATGGTCATCCGGATGGATGCAAACTGGCCCCGCGAAACGCGAAAGCTTTCGCATTTCCACCGGAGGGAAGTGGCGATGACCCAGGACAACGTGCGCGTGAACCCCTCGTGGGAACGCGTCGACGAACACCTGCTCAAGCAGTTCCGCGGCCATTCCGTGGCCAACCTCGGCGACGCCCTCGACCGGCTGAACATCGTCGACGGAGGGATCGTCCCCATCTGGAGCGGCGCCAGGGCCGTCGGCACGGCACTCCCGGTCCTCACGGTCGCCGGCGACAACAAGGCCGTGATCGCCGCACTCGAACACATCCGGCCCGGAGACATCCTCGTCATCAACGCCTTCGGCTACGACGGCCGCGCGATCATCGGCGACAACCTCGCCCAACGGTTCGCCGTGCACGGCGCCGCCGGGGCGGTGGTCGACGGGTACGTACGGGACGCCGCGATCATCGAACGGCTCGGTGTCCCGGTCTTCGCCCGGGGCCTGACCCCCGCCGGCCCCTTCAAGAACGGTCCGGGAACGATCGGCGAGGCCGTCGCGATCGGCGGCGTCGTGGTCAACCCGGGCGACATCGTCGCCGCGGACGGCGACGGAGTCATCGTCATCCCGCCGCATCGCGCCGAGGAGGCGCTCGCCGCCGTAGAGGAGATCGTCGCCCGCGAGGCGGCGCTCGACGCCGAGGTCGAGGCGCTGCGCAACGCGGCCGGCCGATGACCGGCGAGGACGCGGTTCCGGGCCGCCTGCGCGTGGCTGTCGCCGCGCCGCTGTCCGCGGAACTCCGCGCATTCGTCCGGACGCTGGAGCCGCGTGTCGACCTGGTGATCGACCACTCCCTCCTCCCTCCGATGCGCTGGCCCGCCGACTTCGCCGGCGACCCGCACTGGCGACGCACCCCCGAACAACAGCGTGCCTATGACGCCGCCATCGACTCGGCGGACGCCCTGTACGGCATCCCCGACATCGACCCGGCCGCCCTGGCCCGCGCCGTCCGCGCCAACCCGCGCCTGCGCTGGGTGCACACGATGGCCGCGGGCGGCGGCGGCCAGGTCAGAGCCGCCGGGCTGACCGACGAGGAACTCCGCAGGGTCGCCTTCACCACCTCGGCAGGAGTGCACGGACGTCCACTCGCCGAGTTCGCCGCCTTCGGCGTGCTCGCCGGTGCCAAGAACCTGCCCCGCCTTCACCGCCAGCAGCGCGACCGCCAATGGAGCGGCCGCTGGACGATGGGGCAGGTGAGCCGCCAGACGGTACTCGTCCTCGGACTCGGCGGTATCGGCGCGGCCGTCGCCGCCTCGCTGCACGCGCTGGGCGCGACGGTCGTCGGCACGAGCCGCAGGAACGTCGAGGTCCCCGGTGTCTCCACCGTGATCCACCCCGACCGCATCACGGAGGTCGCGCCCACCGTGGACGCCGTGGTCAACACGCTTCCCGGAACGGACGCGACCGAACACCTCCTCGGCAAGCGGTTCTTCGACGCCCTGCGCCCCGGAGCGACCCTCGTCAACGTCGGTCGCGGCACGGTCGTCGACGAGGGAGCCCTGGTCCACGCCCTCGACTCCGGCCGGGTCGGCTTCGCCGCGCTGGACGTCTTCGAGACCGAGCCGCTGCCCGCCGACAGCCCCCTCTGGACGCATGACCGCGTGCTGGTGAGCCCGCACACCGCAGCGCTCGATGCGGCGGAGGACCGCCGTATCGCCGAACTCTTCGCCGCCAACGCGACCCGGCTCCTCGACGGCCACGAGCTGCTCAACCGTGTCAACACCGTCGAGTTCTACTGACCTGCCACCTTCCCCGTAGCGCGGCCGCCGTCGCGTCGCGCTGCCCGGCAGAGTCCGCCTGCGTTTTGTTGCCCGGACCGTCCGTGCAGGTCCGAGGGCCCTTCTCTGAAACCCGCCGCTATACGCGGTGTATGGTGAACCGATGTCGCTATACATCGTGTATAGCGAGGAGCTGTTTCGCCTGGAGCCGGTTGATGAGCACCGCAGTGAACGAGTCGAGTCCCACGGGCCTGTCGCCCGCGTCCCGCCGCCAGGTGCTGAAAGCGCTCAGCGGCCTGTTTCTCGCCCTGTTCGTCTCGACCCTCAGCAGTACGGTCGTCTCCAGCGCCCTGCCCAAGATCATCGGGGCGGTGCACGGGTCCCAGACCCAGTACACGTGGGTCGTCACCGCGACGCTCCTCACCACGACGGCGACGACGCCGATCTGGGGGAAGCTAGCCGACCTCTTCAGCAAGAAGACCCTGGTCCAGGCCGCCATGGCCTTCTTCATGCTGGGCGCCCTGGCCTCCGGGATAAGCCAGACCGCCGGTCAGCTGATAGCCGCCCGCGCCCTGCAGGGCGTCGGTGTGGGAGGCGCCCAGGCCCTCGTGCAGATCGTGCTCGCGGCCATGATCCCGCCCCGCGAACGCGGTCGTTACAGCGGATACCTCAGCAGCGTCACGGCCACGTCCACCATCGGTGGCCCGCTGCTGGGCGGCGTCGTCGTCGACACCTCGTGGCTCGGCTGGCGCTGGTGCTTCTTCCTGGGCCTGCCGCTCGCCGTCCTCGCCCTCCTGCTGCTCCAGCGGACGCTGAACCTCCCCGTGCTCCGCCGGGAGAACGTGAAGATCGACTACCTGGGGGCCGCCCTGATCGCCACCGGCGTCAGCGTGCTGCTGATCTGGGTGTCCTTCGTCGACAACTCCTTCGCCTGGGCCTCCTGGCAGACCGCGGTCATGGTCGCCGGCGGGCTGGCCCTGATAGCCGCGGCCGTGTGGGTCGAGTCGCGCGCTCCCGAGCCGCTGGTGCCGCTCGCCATCGTGCGGCAGCGCACGACCGCGCTGGCGATCCTCGGCAGCCTCTCCGTCGGCACGGCCATGTTCGGCGCCTCGGTCTTCCTCAGCCAGTACTTCCAGCTCAGCCGCGGCCGCACGCCCACCGAGGCCGGCCTGCTGACGATCCCGATGATGGCCGGCATCCTGATCGCCTCCACCATCGCCGGCCGGCTCATCAGCCGCACCGGGCACATCAAGCCCTTCGTCGTCACCGGCGCCGTACTCCTCACGGCCGGCTGCGCCGGACTCGGCGTCATCGACCACCGGACCCCCATGATCTTCCTGAGCGCGGCGATGCTGTGCGTCGGCATGGGAGTCGGCATGACACTGCAGAACTTCGTCCTCATGGTGCAGAACACCGTCCAGCTGAAAGACGTCGGCGCCGCCAGCTCCACGGTCTCCTTCTTCCGCTCCCTCGGCGGCACGATCGGCGTCTCCGTCCTCGGCGCCGTCCTCGCCCGCCACGTCCAGGACCAGATCGCGAAGGGCGCGGCCGCCGCGGGCGTGACCCCGACCGGCGGCAGCACCGACGCCACCACGCAGTCGCCCGCGATGCGCGAGATCGTCCAGGTCGCCTACGGCGACGCGACGGCCCAGGTCTTCCTGCTCGCCGCCGCCGCTGCCGTACTCGCCGTCGTCGCCGCCGTCCTGCTCAAGCCGGTACGACTGCGCAGCAGCCTCGACCTGCCGGAGAAAGCGGCGGTCCCGGCTCCCCGTCCGGTCGCCGGGACCGCCGACTGAGGCCGGAGGAGGAACGCGGGTCCGAGCTCGTCGAACTACTCCTTCGGTGAGACGCTGGGCGTCAGTGGTGGCAGAAGGTGATGCAGTCGGGCTTCGGTACAGGCACGGACGTGCCGGTGGCCGTCAGCAGGCCGGAGCGCGGGTCGATGCCGAAGAGGTCGACCGTGCTGCTCGCTTCGTTGGCGACGAACAGCCAGCGTCCGCTGCTGTGCACCGAGAAGCTCCACGGTGTGGTGCCCCCGCAGGGGATGCGCTGGACCTCCGTGAGGAGCCGGCTCCTGCGGTCCGTCGAGAAGACGACCAGGGCGTTGTCGCCGCGGTTGGAGATGTAGACGAAGCGGCCGTCACGGCTGATGGCCAGCTCCGCGGCGCTCGTGGTCCCGGTGTGGCCGGGCGCGTTCGTCGGGAGAGTCTGACGGAGCGTCAATAACCCTTGCCGCGCATGCCAGTTCAGGGTCTCGATGTCCGCCGTCAGCTCGTTCAGGAGGTAGACCGTGGTGCCGTCGGGGTGGAAGACCAGACGGCGCGGGCCCGAACCCGGTGCGGTGGCGTAGGCGGCGGGACCGTCCGGTGTGCCCGTCGACAGTGTGCGTGTGGTCCGGTCGAAGCGGTACGTGAAGACCCGGTCGGCGCCGAAGTCCGCGACCAGTGCGAACCGGCCGCTCGGGTCGACGACCACGTGGTGGGGGTGCGGTCCCTGCTGCCGTGGGTTCGGTCCGGAGCCGGTGTCCTGGACCACGGAGGCCGGGGGCGCGAGTTCACCGTCGCGGCCGATGGGGACCGACACCGCCGTACCGGCCGCGAAGTCCGCGACCAGGAGGGTCTGTGAGCGCTGGTCGACGCCCATGTAGGAGAGGCCGCCGCTGCCGGTCGGCACGCTTTCCGTCGCGATCTCGCCGAGTCGGCTCAGTGCCCCCGTGGCCCTGTCGATGCCGAACCAGCGGATGAATCCGCCCTGTTCGCTGCCGGCGACGTACAGGACGGGGTGGGTCGGATGCGCGGCCACCCAGTTCGAGGTGACCTCGGCCACCGGCCCGAGGGGTGACAGGGTGCCCTGGACCGGGTCGAAGCGGAGCGCGTGCACCTGGCCCACACCCCAGGTGCCGACGTAGAGGAGGTCCTCGGTTCGGCTCGGGGCCGCCGAGGCGGACGGCGCGGCGGTGAGCAGCGGGACCGCCAGTGCGGCGCCCAACACGGCTCTGCGGGTGGGGACTTGCCTGGTATCGCTCATCGGGCATCCGTTTCTGTCAGCGGGGCGGGGCCGGGCGCGGTGTCCGGCGGCGCGCCGCGAGACCGAGGCGCTTGAGGGCGTAGGTGTCGAGCGCGGTCAGTGCGCCGTTCAGGATGAGCGTCATCGCCACGAGGATGATCAGGCCCGCGAACTCGCTCGCCGCGTCGAGGTTCTGGGCCGCGGTGAACAGCTGGTGGCCCACGCCTTCGGAGGAGGCGATGAACTCGCCACCGATGACGCCGAGAATAGCGAGGGGCCCGCCCGTCTTGAGCGCGGCGAAGAACGGTGCGGCAAGCGTCGGGATGGTCACGTAGCCGAGCACATGGTGCCTGCGCCCGCCCATCACCTGGACCACCTCGACGAGTTCACGCTCCCGCAGCCGCAGCCCGAGGTAGACGTTGTAGAAGACCACGAAGGCCACGCCCGTCATCGCGATCGTGATCTTCGACCAGGCGCCGATGCCGAAGAAGAGCAGGAACAGCGGGGCGAGAGCGATCTTCGGGATGCCGTTGAGGGCCGCGACGAGCGGTTCGAGGACCCGTCCCGCGAGCGGGAAGGAGCCGAGGAGCAGGCCCGTCACGGTGCCGGCGGCGACGCCCAGGCCGAAGCCGGCCAGTACCTCCACGGCCGTGACCCTGATGTCGGTCCACCCGGCCTGCGAGCCGAGCAGGCCGGACAGGGCGTGCGCCACGTCGGTGGGCCTGCTGACGGCGTACTCCGGTACGACGGGGCCGCTCATCACCTGCCACAGGACCACGGCGACCACGATCACCGCGAAGCGCAGCAGCACCACGGTGGCCGTGCCCCGCCAGCGGTCGTTCCCGCGGCGCGGCGGCCCGGCCGGGGCGGTGTCGGATGCGGACGTCGTCACGGCGTTGTCCGTAGCGGTCGCCATGGTTTGCTCCTCACGGTTGTGTCGGGCCGGGTCATGGCAGGTACTTGTTGGTCCAGTCGTCCGAGGAGACCTTCGCGTCCGGGACCGCTCCGATGTTCTTGACGAACGCCACGGTCTTCGCCAGGCCGGCGTCGGTCAGCTCGTCGGTCCGCGGCCACTCGACCTGGGCGATGCTGCTCTGCAGCACGTCGTCGGGTGCGCCCGGCATCGTCTCGCGGGCCGCGCCGAGCACCTTCTCGTCCTTCTCGTGAGCGGCGATGTACGCGGTCGCCTGCTGCACGGCCGTGGCGAATCCCTTCACCGTGGCCGCGTCGGAGTTCGCGTAGCTCTTCTTCACCACCACCAACTGGCCGTATCCCGCGTCCTCGTAGGCCCACTGGGGCACCTTGAGCGGGTCGGCGACGACGATGCCGTCGCCGTCGTGCTGGACCTGGAGCGGGATCGGCTCGGAGGTGACGAACCAGTCGATCTCGCCCTTGGTGAGGGCGGCCTTGTCCGCGGCCGGGCTCGGCAGCGAGACCCACTTCAGCTTGGCCGGGTCGACGTCGTGCGCCTTGAGGAAGAGCCCTGCCTCGGCTTTGGTGTTGGCCGAGCTGGCGCCGGCCGTGGAGTCGGCCAGGGCCTTCGCGACGTCGTCGGCCGGGGTGTCGGCGGTCAGGTCGTGCTTCTCGGCGAAGTCCTTGCCGACGACCAGCCCGAGCGGGTTGCCGCCGCCGTTGGTGCCGACCGCGAGCTGCGGCAGACCCTTGGAGAGGGCGGCGAGGAAGTTCGTCGGGCTGTCGTTGAGGAACTGCACCGAGCCCGACTCCAGGGCCGAGGTACCGGTCGCGGCGGTGAGGGTGACGTACTTGACCTTGAGGTTCTGCCGGTCGAAGTAGCCGTTCCGCTCCGCCACGCGGATGGACAGGTCGAAGATGTTGCCGCCGACGCCGACCGAGACGGTGGTCTTCCCGTCCGAGCCGACCGAGGAGGAGCCGCCGCCGCAGCCGGTGAGCAGGGCCGCGCCGAGCACGGCGGCGGACGTCAGCGCGAGGGCCCGCGCCCCGGTGTGGTTTCTCATGGGAACTCCCTTGTTCACCAAGCCTGTTGGGTGCCGAAGAAGCGGATCCAGAAGTCGGTGCGGGCCGGATCGGCCACGGGGATCGGGCGGAAGTGCGCGCCGATCTCCATGACGGTGCCCGCGTCGGGCGCGTAGGCCGGCCAGTGGGGCAGGCCCGGGCCGTTGGGGTCGCCGGTGGCGGCGAAGTTCGTCCAGTACGAGGAGACGGTCTCCGCGATCGCGCGGTCCTCGTCGGTCCAGGGCGGGGTGCCCGGGACCGGGTTGCCGAAGACGTAGTCGATCTCGGAGCCGTGTCCGGCACGGCGTACCGCGGACCCCGGGACCGGGGCGCGGTGGGTCCAGAAGTAGGTGCGCACGGGACGGGTGGCGTGCCGGGCCCACTCGGTGCCCCAAAGGTGCGTGGAGACACGGGAGTTGTCCCGCGCCGCCGCGCTGGAGGCGGCCGCCGCCTCGTCGTCCGTGGTCGCCGGGTACAGCTGTAGGAACTCGTCGGCCAGCGCGCCGAACTTCACCTGCGCGGCGGCCCGGTGGGCTTGCAGCGTCAGGTGTACGGGCGGAGCCCCGGGACGGGTCGCCCGCCGGCCGGTGCGCAGCGCGGCGACGGCGGCCTCGGGGACCGCGCCGCTCTCGTCGAGGTTGTTCCCGGCGAGATAGTGGACGTCGTTCTGCAGGCCCTTGGCGTATGTCTCCTCGTAGCCGGCCGGGATCACCCAGCCGTCCACGACGGGGCGGAACAGCGGAGGTCCGGCCGTACCACCGGTGTGCACCGCCTCGTCGACTGGATGATGGCCGTCGACCAGCTTCCGCCAGGGCAGGGCCCGCAACTCCCGCGCGGTGCGGGCGCCGTGCTCCCGCGCGTACCGGACGCCGGCGGCCTCGGCGTCCCGCGGAAGCCGGTAGGAGGTGGCCAGGTAACGGAGTTCCGGGTCCCGCGCGTGACGGGCGTGGCTCTGGGCGATCGCCCGGTGGAACAGCCCCTGGGCGAGCGGGGACATCGCGAGGAAGTTGACCGCGCCGGCGCCCGCGGACTGTCCCGCGACGGTGACCCGGCCGGGGTCGCCGCCGAAGTTCGCGATGTTGTCGCGCACCCAGCGCAGGGCGGCGACACAGTCGAGCAGCCCGTAGTTGCCGGAGGCCTCGTGCCCGGACTCGTCGCTCAGCTCGGGAGTGGCGAGGAAACCGAAGGCGCCGAGCCGGTAGTTGAAGGTGACCACGACGAGCCCTTTGCGGGCGAGGTTCTCCCCGTCGTAGCGGGGGTGCGCGCCGGTGCCCTCGCGGAACCCGCCGCCGTAGATCCACACGAGCACCGGACGCCGCTCCTCGGCCGAGTCCGCGCCCGTCCAGATGTTGAGGTTCAGACAGTCCTCGCTCATGGGCACGTCGACGCCGGTCGCGGCAGCGTCGGTGGGTGCCTGCGGGCACATGGGGCCGAAGAGGCCGGCCCGCCGTACCCCTTCCCAGCGCAGCGGCGGGCGCGGCGGGCGCCAGCGCAGCTCCCCGACCGGCGGGGCGGCGTAGGGGATGCCGCGGAAGACGGTGACCGAGCGGTCCCGGCCCCGGATGCCCTCGACCGGGCCGGACTCGGTGTGCGCGGCGTCACGCACGGGGGCTCCTTCCCGCCCCCGAGGGGCCGTCCGTCAGCCGGCCGGCGGTCCCGGGGGCTTGTCCAGCAGCAGTGCCCGGCGGGCCGAGCCGACGTGGTGGCGCATCGCGGCGACGGCCGCGTCGGGGTTGCGGGTGACGACGGCGAGGAAGATGGCCTGGTGCTCCTCCAGCGACCCCGACCGCGGATGGGGGGCGGAGAGGTTGCGGTACTGGCGCATCACCAGCGGATAGAGCAGCGTGTCGTAGGCGCGGGCCAGCGTGTGCTGGTGCGCGGCCTGCTTGATCTGCTGGTGGAAGCGCCGGTTGCCCCGCGAGTAGGCGTCCTGGTCGCCGCGCGACTGCGCCTCCTCCATCTCCGCCAGGGTCTGCCGCAGGGCGGCGATCTCCTCGTCGGTGGCCCGCTCCGCCGCCTTCCCGGCCAGGGCGGACTCCAGCGTCTCGCGGGCCTCCAGGATGTCCGCCGCCTCCTCGACGGAGAAACTCCTCGTCCGCACACCCCGGTTGACCTCGCTGGTGACGTAGCCCTCCTGGGCCAGGCGCACCAGCACCGAGCGCATGGTGCTGCGCGACACGCTGAACATCCTGGTCAGATCCGCTTCCGTCAGCCGCGTGCCCGGGGCGACGCTCCCTGACAGCAGCAGCGACCGAAGCCCGTCGTACGCCTGGCTGTAGCGGGTGGTCGACGCCTTCGCCCCGCCCGCGACCTCGCTGGTGTCGCCCTGCTGCACCTTGACCGTCCCTGTGTCCCGTGAGGATGAGATCCGCGGCGGGAACCCTAGCCGACCGCACGTCAGCGCCCCGATCCGGCGAGCGCCGGATACAGCCGTCGGGCCGTTCCCGCGAAGATCTCCGCCCGTGCCGACGCGGGCAACGGCGCCAGGACGCCGCGCGCCAGGCCGACGAGTTCCGGGAGCGACTGCTCGGCGGCCGGACAGTTCGAGCCCCAGGCGACGCGGCCGGCGCCGAACGACTCCACGACGGGGGCGAGGAACTCCACGGCCTCCTCGCCGGCGTCCCGGAGGGGTTCGAGATTGCGGTGGGTGAGCTTCAGATACAGGCCGGGATGGGCGGCGAGCTCGGCCACCTCCTTGCCGGCCCGCCCGGGGGAGGCGGCGATGTCGGGGTAGCCGAGGTGGTCGAGGAGCACGCGTACGTCGGGGAAGCGCTCCAGGACCTCGACGAGCCGGCGTGTCGCCGGGCCCAGCCGCATCTGGAGGCAGACCGGGACGCCCAGTACGCCGGCCGCGTGCCAGAACTCGTACGTCTGCGGCGCGGCGAACCACTCGCCCTGCTCGGGGACGGTGCTGCCGCTGGTGAACAGCCGCACCCCGGCCAGTCGGCCGTCACCGACGGCGGCGCCGAGCCGTGCGGTCGCGTCCGGCGCGAGCGGGTCGAAGGTGCCGACGGCGAGGAAACGGTCGGGGCGGCGGGCGCGGCTGTCGGTCACGTACGAGTTGTCGTAACCGTAGGCGGTGGTGGCCTGTACGAGGACGGACTGGGCGATGCCGGCTTCGTCCATGCGGGCGGCCATGCCGTCGGCGGTGACCGGGCGGGAGGCGGCCCAGGCGGACGCCTTGCCGCCGAGGGGGGACCACGGGTACCTGGCGCGGTCCTCGGAGATGACGTGGCAGTGGGTGTCGACGATGTCCATGGCTTCGGCTCCTGTCAGGCGTCCGGGTACTCGCCGTCGGCGAACAGCGCCCGCGGCTCGCCCGGGAAGCCGGCGTCGAGCAGGCCCTGGTCGCGGGAGTGGCGGACGAGCGCGGCCAGGCTGCGTTCGTTGGCGGCGAGGCCGTAGGGGACGGGGTCCCCGCCGACCTGTCCGGCCTGGCGGGCGAAGCGGGGCAGGGCCGTCCACCGCGGGTCGGCGGCCAGCTGCCGTCGCTTGGCCTCCGCGAACGCCGCGTACAGCGCGGTCGGCAGGCCGGGGTCGCGCTCCACGAGGTCGGCACGGAACGCGATCAGCGAGTGCAGCGGGTAGACGCCGGTACGCAGGTACCAGTCGGCGGCGACCACGTCGTCGTGCGGGAACAGGGGGTACGGTCCCTCGCCCCCGGCCGCTGCCGGACCGGCCGTCGTGCCGCCCGTCGTCCAGCCGGCGCGCGGCGCTCCCGCCCTGCCGGTACCCGCGTTCCCGGTGAACGCGGCGTCGATCTCACCGGCGCGCAGGAGCTCGCCGAGGGAACGGCCGTCGGTGGTGCGCTCGACGTTCGGCGGGACGCGGCCCGCCACGTGGTCGTCGTCGTCCACCACCCAGGTGATCTTGTCGACGTCGACGCCGTACTCCTCGTGGAGGACACCACGCGCCCACACCCCGGTGCTCACCGAGTAGGCGCGCACACCCACCCGGCGCCCCTCCAGATCGGCCGGGGTCCGGATGCCGGAGCCGGCGCCGCACTGGATGTCGCCGTGGTGGAAGCGGCGGTTGAGGAAGACGGGGATCGCGGTGAGCGGGACGCCGGCCTGCCGGGCCATCAGGTAGGAGACCGGCGCGAGTTCGCACACGTCGAACTCCAGGTCGCGGATCATCCTGCGATAGGCGCCGATGACCGGCCGGACCCGCACCTCCTCGACGAGATAGCCGTCCAGGGAGGCGGTGCCGTCGAGCAGGGCCCGTGCGTGGGGGTAGTCGCCGACGACCACCGAGAGCTTCTCCATCTCCTGCCTTTCACGCGATTGCGGATACGTCGGTCGGGCGCGCTCAGCCGCCGAGGCGGGCCGGGGCGACGCCGAGGGCCGTGCAGGACCGCTCGACCAGGTCGTCGAAGTCGACGGGGCGGGGGAGGACTTCCTGGTCCAGGGCGTAGGCGGCGGCCTGGGCGACCGGGCCGCGCAGCGCCGCGAACCCGACGGGGTGGGAGCCGTCGGCCCCGGTGACGGCGCTCAGGGCGTCGTAGGCGGCGAGGACCGCGTCGCGGTGCTCGCGGGCGGCCGCTTCGGTGACACCGACGACGTGGTTGACGGGGGTGAAGCCCCTGCGCGCGGACCACTCGGCGGCCACCTCGCGCGCGTCCGCGATCGCGGTGCGGATACGGTCGTCGTCCGGCAGTTCGTTGCCCATGATCCCGAAGTCGATGCGCCCGTCGAGGAAGTCCGCCTGGAGGCGGGCGCCTTGAGGAGCGCGGGTGACCCAGTCGGGGTCGTCGGCGCCGTCCACGTGCGCGTCCTCGTACGTCCGCCAGTCGACCTTGCGCAGGTCGACGCCGTACTGCTCGACGAGGAAACCCCGCACCCACACGCCGGTGGTCTGGCTCCAGGAACGGACGCCGACCGTGCGCCCCTCGACGTCGCTCGCCGTCAGGTCGCCCAGGGTGACGAGGGTCTGGTGCTGGGGGCGGGCGAGCGTGGTGACCGGCAGCAGGACCAGCGGCCGGTCGTGGGCGACGGCCTGGAGGAGGGTCACGACGGCGAGTTCGCACACGTCGACGTCCGCGTCGTTGACGAAGCCGCGGGAGGCCTTGTGGACCGGCCGCACATCGAGCCGTTCGACCGGGGTGCCGGTCTCCCGCACGGCCGTCTTGGCCGCGGCGGCGAGCTCGTCGCGGCCCAGGACCAGCTTCATGACTGACTCCTCGTGGAATTCTGGGACTTGGTGGCGTGGAAGCGCTCGTGGTGCTGTCGCAGGAGGTCGACGCCGTAGTCGTTGCCGTTGGGGGTGCGGACGACGGTGTGGATGTGGCGGCGCGACGGCACGTCGTTGTCGAACATCACCCCGGCCTGGTGCTCGAACTCGACGAGCAGCACCGGGCTGTGGATGCGGTAGTAGAAGACGCCGTCCGGGGCCGGGTCGCCGATCCAGGCGAAGTGGGTGTCGGCTTCGTGGGCGAGGACCTCGTCCATGCGGACGCGGGCGTGGCCCGGGTTCGCCCGGTCCGTGTAGAGGGCGATCAACTCCCGTGCGATGGCCCGCTGATCGCCACTCAGCGTGCCCAGGGGCACGCCCTCGTAGGAGAGCTCGTAGTTGTCCCGGAACGCCCCGACGAACAGGTCGGGCGGCAACTCCTCGCCGATCACGGCCTGTTCGCGCTCACGTGGGGCAAGGCTCGCGAACAGCTCGTGTCCCAGGGCCTCTTCGCGTCGGAAGACGGTCGTCCCCGCGTACTTCCCGGATTCGGCGACCACCGGCTCGGCGCCGAGGAACGTGGGGGTGAGGACCATGTGGTCCCCGACGAGCACGCAGTTGACGTTCACGTGGTGGCCGTCGAGCTGCCAGCCGAAGGGGCCGCCGTGCCCGGGCTCGCCGTAGACGGTGAACCAGTACAGCCACTCGTTGAGCAGGTCCGTCTCGCCGCGCAGTTCGCCGATCGTGAGGTTGAGGTGCATCAGGTCGACGATCTGTGTGAACCCGGCCTCGCTGAGGCTAGCCCGGACGATGTCGAGGGCGCGTCGACGCCCGGTGTCGTCGAGGTCCTCCAGGCACAGGCCGTGGCGCAGGAAGTAGCGGGCCCCGTTGGCCCAGTGCCGCCAGGACACGTCGTCCATGGGCATCAGGCCCTCGGTGAGTTCCTTGGGCGACAGCGCGGCCAGGTAGTCCTCGGTCGCACGGCGGATGCCGGTGGTGTCGGCGCCGGTGGCGGTGAGCGGGAACAGGCCCGGCCGCACGCCGCCGGGTGCGGTCACCCCGCGGAACGGCTCGGCGGCCGCCCGACGGCGCCACTCGACCTTGGCCAGCAGCTCAGGCGTCCATGCGGACGGTTCGCGGGTGGGCGCGGCACCGCGTTCGCGCAGTCCCATCTCGTTCCTCCTCTCCGTGGTCAGGCGGCCAGGAACGCCGCGTCCTTCTCGATGCGGGCGAGGTCGACGGGCGTACGGACGACCCGCTGTTCGAGGGCGTACCGGGCCGCGATCTCCAGGCACCGGGCCAGGGAGTCGCTCCAGCCCGCGGCGACCGCACGCCCGGCCGGTGCCCCGTCGTGCTCTCCCGAGGTGACGGTGATGGCCCGCGCGAGCGCCCGGTACAGCGAAGTCACCGCGTCCGGCGCGGACTTGAGGACGTCGTCGCGCACCACGAGCAGGTGGTTCGCCGGCACTGTGCCGTGCCGTTCGACCCACGCCTCACCCGCGGCCTCGGCGTCCTCGATCACGGGGACCAGAGGGGTGCCCTGGACGCCGACGGCCCTGGGACCGAGCACGGCCGCGGACACGTCGCCCGAGCGCAGCAGCTGCGGCACGCTCCCGGCCGAGGACCGTTCGACGAACGCCGGCTCGCGGTACTGGGCGACGTGGGGTTCCTCCGTGGTGACCCAGGTGATGTCCGAGGCGTCGACGCCATAGTCCTCCCGCAGGACGCCCCGCACCCACAAGCCGGTGGTCTGGCTGTAGGAGCGCACGCCGATGCGCTGTCCGGCCAGCCGCCGTGGATCGAGTGCGGGTCCGTCCGGCAGGCGGGTGAGCGAGCGGTGGTGGGTGGAGCCGATCATGACGACCGGCAGGAGGGTCACCGGTACGCCGGCCTCGCGCGCCTGGAGATAGGTGGCGAGGGCCATCTCGCAGACGTCGAACTCCAGTCGGCGCACCATCCGGGCGAACGCCGGGTACAGCGGGGCGACCGTCGGGAAGCGGCAGTCGGCGCCCTCGACCGGAAGGGTGCCGTCCTTGAGGAGGCGGGTGTGCGGATAGTCGCCGAGCAGCACCGACAGCGTCCTGTGCGTCACGTTCGCCTCCCTCCTCACACGTCCTCGCCGAACAGCAGACGGCGGTAAGGGACGCTGCGCACGCTGCGGGTGATGCGGACGTCGACGACGGTCGGACGGGGATCGCGCACGTACTCGGCGAGGGCGGTGCGCAGTTCGTCGGTGGTACGGACGGTGGCACCCGAGCCGCCCAGGGCGGTCGCGACCGGCCCCAGTTCCGGTGTCGGGATCACGGCCAGCTCCGGATCGAGGCCCTTGGCGGCCGACTTGTGGTACTCGGCGCCCAGGCCCTCGTCGTTCATCACGACGACGAGCACCGGGATGCCGTAGCGGCAGGCCGTCTCGAACTCGGGCAGGTGCATCAGGAAACTGGCGTCCCCCTCCACCACGAAGGAGGGCCGTCCGCCGTCCGCGACGATCTTCCCGATGGTGAGCAGCGGAGCCTGGCCGATGGCCCCGAACATGCCGTAGTTGGAGACGACTTCGCGCGAGCGCTGGAAGAGCATGGTGCCGAAGTCGGTCTGGTGACCGCTGCCCAGGACGAGGCCGATCTCGCCGGGGAGTTCGGCGTCGACGACCCGGATCGCCTCGCGCGGGTCGATACGGCCCGGCTCGCTCACGTATCCGCCGGGTTCCTGCCCGGGGGCGGCAAGGCGGCGGCGTACCTCCGCGGTGTGGAAGCCCTCGGCGCGGACCGAGCGCCGGCCGAGCTCCCGCTCCAGCTCGGTCAGCGCGGTGACCGCGTCCGCGCGGAGGTAGCAGTCGGCGGTGGCGCCGTTGCCCATGACCAGGTGCTCCGCGGTGTCGATCTGAACGTACCGGGCCTCGGGGAAGAGGTAGCCGTGCTCGGTGGTGTAGTGGTTGAGGCTGGCTCCGACGGCGATCACGCAGTCGGCCTCCTGGAGCAGGTCCATCGCGGTCCGGTCGCCGTACAGGCCGGAGATGCCGACATGGTGCTCGGTGCGGTCGTACAGCCAGTTCTTCGCCTGGAGGGTGGTGGCCAGCAGGGCGCCGGTGCGTTCCTGGAGACGCAGGATCTGCTCCCCGGCACCGGCCCGGCGGGCCCCGCGCCCCGCGATGATCACGACGCGCTTGCTCGCCTGCACGATGTCGGCGGCGCGGGCGACACGGGCCGGATCGGGCAACGGCCGCTGCTGGTCGATCAGTTGAGTGGACGGTGTGTAGGGGAGGGCGTCCAGGCCGTCGCCGTACTCGTGCTGCTGTACGTCGATGGGGGCGCTGAGCATCACCGGGCGGGACTCGGTGCGCGCGAGGTAGAAGGCCTGCTGGACGGCCTCCTCCGCCTGCTCCGCCCGGGAGAGATGGACGAACCCGCACTCGATCGCGGCGGCGAAGCGGCTCTGGTCGAGGTACTGGGCGGCGGTGCGGTCGCCCCAGGCGGTCTCGCCGCAGAAGGCGACGAGCGGGGTGCGTGCCCGCGCGGCGACGACCATGGAGGTGGCGAGCTGGGTGACGCCGGGCCCGCTGGTCGTGGTGAGGACACCGGGCCGGCCGGCGGCGCGCGCCCAGCCGTCGGCCATGCCGAGCCCGGAGCCCTCGTGGCGCACCTCGTACAGCCGCACCCCGCGCCGGGCCAGGGCGTTCATCCAGTGCATGTTGGCGTCGCCCATCATGCCGAAGACATCGCTGGTGCCCTCCTGGACGAACGCCTCGGCGAGCGCTTCGTAGGCCTTCAACTCGGGCTCCCTTCCGAAGGGTTGCTCTCCAGGACGTTCTTCAGGCGCGGGAACACCCGCAGGGCGTTGCCGCCCTCGATGAGCCGGCGGTCCTCGTCGGTGAGCGTGTCGACGCGGTCGAGGAGGTACTTCGTGTCGTCGAAGCGGTGACCGGTCTCCGGGTCGATGCCGCGGACGGCGCCGATCATCTCCGAGGCGAAGAGGATGTTCCGGGCGGGGAGGACGTCCACCAGCAGCTGCATGCCGCGCCGGTGGTACACGCAGGTGTCGAAGAAGACGTTGTCCAGGACGAGTTCCTCCAGCGGAGGGCGGCCCTGGTCCTGCATGGCGCCGCGGTAGCGGCCCCAGTGGTAGGGCACGGCGCCGCCTCCATGCGGGATGACGAACCTCAGCGTGGGGAAGTCCCGGAAGAGATCCGAGAGACACAGCTGCATGAACACGGCGGTGTCGCCGGCCAGGTAGTGGGCGCAGGTGCCTTGCAGCGCCGGGTTCCGGGACATCGCGACGTGCAGCATCGCCGGGACGTCGAGCTCCGCCATCTTCTCGTAGAGCGGGTAGTAGACCTTGTCGGTGAGCGGCGGAGCCTGCCAGTAGCCGTCGGACGGGTCGGGGTTGAGCAGACAGCCGACGAAGCCCAACTCGCCGACGCAGCGCTCCAGTTCGGCGGCGCAGGCGCGGACCGACGAGGCGAGGGCGTGGCCGGGCGACTGGGGCAGCTGGCCCACGCCGACGAAGCGGCCGGGGAAGAGACCGCAGACGCGGGCGATCAGGTCGTTGCTGACCCGGGACCAGACCAGGCTGGTCTCCTCGTCGCCGTAATGGTGGGCCATCTTCCCGGCACCGGGCGAGAACAGCGCCACGTCGACACCGCGTTCGTCCTGGAGCCTGAGCTGGCCCTGCTCGATGGCGGCCCGGATCTCGTCGTCGGTGATGCGCAGTTCGTCGGGGGAGAGGCGGGCGCAGGATTCCTCGTAGGCCTTGATCTGCCGTTCCCGCCAGCTGCCGAGCGCGGGCGGGGCCGTCGTGAAGTGGCCGTGGCAGTCGATGAGCATGGGTGTCCTTAGGAACGTCGGGTGGTCCGGGGTCAGCCGCGGCCCGTGAGGGAACGGCCCAGCTCCAGCCCCGGATAGCTGCGCACCGGGGCCGACATCAGGAAGCGGTAGCCGTCGTCGAGCACCTGCTTGACGTTGTCGGCGGTGACGTGCGGGTGGCCCACGGCGACGCCCCGCGCGTGGCAGGTGTCCAGCACGCGGTGCTTGCTCTCGGCCATGCGGGGGTGGTCGTACTGGCGGGGGATGCCGAGCTCCTGGCTCATGTCGCCCTCGCCCACGATCACGAGCCCGACGCCCGGCACCTCGTCGAGGATGCGCGGCAGGTTGGCGACGCCGAGCTGGTCCTCGATCATGAGCGCGACGAGGATCTCCCCGTCCGGATCGAGCGGCCACACATCGCTCTTCGCGTAGTACTGCTGGTTGGTCAGGCCCCAGTAGCGGGCCGCGGCGGCCGGGCTGTCGCCGCGCAGCCCGGCGGGTTCGTGGCGCGGGTGGTCGGGCAGCGAGGGGTAGCGGCAGGCGGCGACCGCGTTGCGCGCCTCCTCGACGGTGGCGATGTGCGGCCACACGACGCCGTACGCGCCGAGATCGAGAACCTGTTTGGCGTGCCACTGGGCCTTCTCGGCGCCGTTGGCGGGGATGCGGACGAGCGGGGTGAGGCCTTCGGCGTCGGCGATCCGACGCCGGTTCAGGAGGTACTGGAGGCTGTCGCGGAGCGCGACGACGTCCCAGGGCTTGTGCTCCATCTCGAAGACCAGGGCGTCGTAGTCGGTGGTGGAGAACTCGATCGCGGCGGCCGGTTCGGCCGGGGCGAAGCACGCGAACACGTGCTGTCCGGCCGCCAGGCCGGCGATGACCCTATTGAGCCGTTGTACTGTCACGGGCGGCCCCCTTGCCGGATAGCAGACGCGACCACCAGGTCTTGATCCGGAGAAGCAGTGGCCGTCTTGCTGACCTCACGTCAACTCTTGCTTGAGCAAAGCCAGTTGATGTTTTCTCGGGCTCGGCGCAGCGCTCGATCAGCTCGGCCGAGAAGTCCCTGGCCATGCGCGTGACCACGGCCCCGGCGCCGGATTCGATGAGCGGCGCGAGTTTTCCGGAGAGCCTCACCTCGCCGTGCGTCGTCACGCGCGAGCCGCCCGTCGCCGGGTCCTCGACGACCTGGAACACGGCGGTGCTCGTGAAACGGGTGGCACCCTGGCCGTCCCGGCCGCGCGCCGTGAGACGGCCGGAGCGCTCGGACTCGTCCAGCTCCAGGGCGACCCGGGCGGAGAACCTGACCCGGATCCCCCCGAACCCGACGACCAGGGACCCGTCGAAGCTGCCGTCGTCGTGCGCCCGGCCGAGTTCGGCGCCGCGGATGCAGGAGACGACGGCGGCGGGGTCGGAGACGATCTCCCACACGCGTTTCGGCGGGCTCGGTACGGTGATCTCTTCCGCGATCGGTATCAAGGCGTCACCCTCGTTTCGCGATGGCTATGCGGCGTCCGACGACCGGATGTCGGACGTGAACAGGCCCCACAAGTCGTTGTAGATCTCGGCGAACTCGCGCGACTCGACGAGAGAGCCGATGGTGCGCGGGCGTTCGAAGGGGACGGGAAGGACGCGCCGGACGGTGCCGGGCCCCTCGGACATCACGATGACCTCGTCGGCCAGGTAGATGGCCTCGTTGAGATCGTGGGTGACGAAGACGAGAGTGCCGCGCTGCTCCTCCCACAGATGGAGCAGTTCCTGCTGGAGGTTGAGCCGGGTGAGGGCGTCCAGCGGCCCGAAGGGCTCGTCCATCAGCACGATGGAGGGGTCGTAGATCAGCGCCCGCGCGATCGCGCAGCGTTTGCGCATACCGCCGGACAGCTCGCGTGGGTAGTGGTCCTCGAACCCGGTGAGTCCGACGAGTCCGATCCAGTGGGCGATGCGTTCCTCGCGCTCCTGTTTCGGGACCTTCCGGAACTTCAGTGCCAGGCCGATGTTGGCCTTCACGCTGAGCCAGGGAAGCAGGTTGGTCTGCTGAGTCACGTACGCCGCCTCGGAGTTGACGGCGGTGACCGGCTCGCCACCGAAGTACACCTGCCCGGCGGACGGAGTGAGCAGGCCGGCGGCGAGGTTGAGCAGGGTGCTCTTTCCGCAGCCGCTGGGACCGATGACGGCGAGGAACTTGCCGCGGTCGATCCGCAGCGACACGTCCTCGATCGCCGGTCGGTGGCTGCCCGGGAACTCCAGGGTGACGTTCTCGAAGCGGAGGGCTTCGGTCTGGGAGGCGCGCTGAGTGTTCGACATCCATGGTCTCCTCGACCGCGGTTGGATGCGTGGGCCGGCCCTCCAGAGGGGCCGACTCGCGGGGTCGGTCACGAGATTGTCCGACAAGAACTCCAGGGAACGTAACGCCGTCGACGCACGACTGCAAGGTGTGTGCAGGAAGCAGATCTGATTCTCAGGAAGCCAACAGCGGCGCCGCACTGGATTGTTGGACAATCATGGGCCCGGTTGTGGGAAATCTCGTAACACATATTGCTCACAAGATTGCCGGGCGGTTACGTTCGCACCCACAAGTCTTCGCGCCCCCACCGCAGTTCACCGTTCCCGATCGCAGAGTCAGGAGCTGGGAACCATGATCAGAACGAAACCGTCCGGCAGACTCGCCGTCGCCCTGGCCGCGGTCGGCGTGCTCGGCCTGGGTCTGCTGTCCCCGGTCGCCGCCGACGCCCTCAAGGCCAACGCCGCCTCCGCGCGCCCGACTTCACTGGTGGTGCAGACGGACTCGGGCAAGGTCCGCGGCGTCGGCCGGACCGGCTACGACCAGTGGCTCGGCATCCCGTACGCCGCCGATCCCGTCGGCCGTAACCGCTGGAAGTCCCCGCAGCCCGTGGCCAAGTGGCCGGGCGTGCGCGACGGCGGCGCCTTCGCCGACCGGTGCGCCCAGAACTCGGGTTGGGACCCCGGCTACGAGAAGATCATCACCAGCGAGGACTGCCTCGCCCTCAACGTGTACGTCCCCGACGGTGCCAAGGCCGACGCTCCTGTCGTGGTGTGGATCCACGGCGGCGGCAACACCGGAGGCGCGGGCCAGGACACCGACCCGCGCAGGTTCGTCGGGCAGACCGGCGCGATCGTCGTGACCGTCAACTACCGCCTCGGCGCCCTCGGCTTCCTCAACCTCCCCGAACTGCAGGCCGAGAGCGGGAACGGCCCGGGCAACTACGGGCTCCTCGACCAGCAGGCCGCCCTGCGCTGGGTGCACTCCAACATCTCCCGGTTCGGCGGCGATCCGAAGAACGTGACCATCGCCGGACAGTCCGCCGGCGGCAGCGCGGTCTGTGACGAGCTCGCCTCGCCCACCGCCAAGGGCCTGTTCACGCACGCCGTCATCGTCAGCGGCGGCTGCAGCCTGCAGACGGCGGCCGCGGGGCAGGCGCAGAGCGCGGCCTTCGTGAAGGCGGTGGGCTGCGACACCGCCTCCGACGTCCTCGCCTGCCTGCGCGCCGAACCGGCGGCCGAGCTCCTCGCCGCGCAGAAGAAGGCGGGCGTCTCACCGTCCGTCGGCGGCACGGCCTTCCCGGTGAACCCCGCGACCGCCGTACAGACCGGGAACTTCAACCGTGTCCCGGTGATGCTCGGTCAGACCAACAGCGAACGCGGCCTGTTCACCTTCCAGAACTACGACTACCTCGGCACCCCCATGACCGCCGCCCAGTACGAGCAGCAGGTGCGCGCCACCTACGGTGCGAACGCCGACAAGGTCCTGGCGGAGTACCCGCTGAGCGCGTACGACACTCCGGGCGAGGCCTGGACCGCCGTCCAGAACGGCTCCACCTCCTACACGCGCCAGCAGCTGTTCGGTGCGCTGTCGAGGTGGACGCCCACCTACGCCTACGAGTTCGCCGAGAGCGACACCCCGCACTTCACCTCCATCTACCGCATCCAGCAGCAGAGCGAGACGGCACGCGACTTCCCCTTCGGAGGCGCCATCCACGTCGACGACCTGGGCTACATCTGGGACTACCTCGGCCAGACCATGCCCTACGACGACGACCAGCTGGAGCTGTCCCACCAGATGATCACGTACTGGGGACGGTTCGCCTCCGACGGCGACCCCAACGGGGCACGTACGCCGGCCTGGCCCAAGTACAGCGCGACGACAGGGAGGTTGATGTCCCTGAAGGCCTGCGACACGGCCCCGTCGAGCAACCGGCCCCCGGCGGCCTGCTCCAAGGTCACCGCCGACTTCGCCGCCGAACACGACCTCGCCTTCTGGGCAAGCCTGCCGAACTGACGGGCAACCCCCGACCGGCTCACGCCACGAGCGCGGGGATCGGGTTCTCCCTGAACCACTGGGTGAGGAATTCCAGCAGGATGACGATCTTCCGCGGCACGCTCCGGCCCGGACCGTAGATCGCGTACAGCGGGCGGTCCGGGACGGGGATCCGGGGGAGCTGGACCTGGAGGGCGCCGGAGACCAGGTCCTCGTACGCCGACCGCTGGGGGAGCAGGGCGATGCCGCGGCCCTGGACGGCGGCCTTCTGGAGGGCGATGTAGGAGTTCGAGGAGAACGCCACGTTCCGGATCTTGTGCAGGCTGGACGTCGACCCGTGCCCGAGCCGCCACACGGGCTCGTTCACGTGCACGAGGCAGTCGTGTGCGGCCAGGTCGCCGGGGTCGTCCAGCGTGCCGTGCCGTTTCACGTACCGCTCGGACGCGCACAGGGTGAAGGGAAGCGAGGCGATCTTCCTGAGGTGCACCCGGGAATCCCGCAGGTCACGGGTGTGCAGGGCGACGTCGAAGCCGCTGTCCAGGAAGTCGTACGTGCGCTCCGACAGCCCGCCCAGCTCGAACCGTACGGCGATCTTCGGGTGCGCGGCGGCGAAGGCGGCGATGGCGTCCCCGACGTCGAGGCTGCCGATCCACTTGGGGCAGATGACGTTCAGGGTGCCCTCCGCGCGGTCGTGCTGCTGCCCGATGAGGGCCTCCTCGGCGTCGACCTCGGCGAGGATGCGGGCGGCGAACTCGGAGTAGCGCAGGCCCGGTTCGGTCAGGCTCACGGAGCGGGAGGTGCGGTTGACGAGGCGTACGCCGATCTGCCGCTCCAGCTCCGCCACATGGCGGGAGACGAGGGAGCCGGACGAGCCCAGTGCCCGGGCGGCCCCGCTGAAACTGCCGAGCTGCGCGACGGTGACGAAACTGCGCATCAGAAGCATGCGGTCCATGGAAGTCCTCCAGCCGGCCACGGCTCGGGCGTCCCTCCGGCCGTGCGGCACATGAGTCGCGAGGTACTGGAGCTCTCGCTTGGCTAGAACGATTAAGTTCGACGCTAGCAGAGAGACTCCGGCGAGCACGAGGGCGAGGACGCGAGGCTGAGGGCGCGAGGGTGAGGAATCGCCCCGGCGGCCGGCCGGGGCCGTACTACTTCCTGACGCCGTTCGAGGCCGGCGCGGCGGGCCGCGTGGCCGCGCCGTGCAGGAACACCCGGACCGCGGCCGCGATGCTCTCCCGGACCTCCGCGTCGTCGGGCTTGTGCGGGGAGTTCGTCAGCAGCCGCATCTGTGCGTCGCCCAGCATCGCCTGGTAGAGCTGCGCCGCGGCCCTCAGTGGGTCGGTGACGCTGATCTCGCCGGCCTCGTGGGCCCGGCGCAGATAGCCGGCGAGGATGCCCTGGCCGGTGGCCGGGCCGTGCTCGAAGAAGGCCCGGCCGACCTCCGGCATCCGCTCCGACTCCGCGGTGACCAGCCGGTGCAGGGCGATGGCCTGCGGGGTGAGGACCAGGTCGGCGAAGTGTCCGCCGAGGGCGATGAGGGTGGTGGCGAGGTCGGCGTCGGGTGGCCTGAAGGAGTGGACCGGCTCGGACCACTCGTCGCACAGGGTCTCCACCGCGGACTGGAACAGCGCGGCCTTGTCGGTGAAGTGGCGGTACAGCGTGGCCTTCGAGCCGCCGACCCTGGCCAGGACGTCCTCCATCGAGACACCCGAGTAGCCCTTGGCGATGAACAGCTCGCCGGCCGCCTCCAGGATCAGCTTCCGCCGGTCCGCCGCCCTCATCCTCTGCACGGTCGACATCGTATAAGCCGCTTCCCGTCCTGGTGGGTGCGCCGGTACCGGTCCGTTCCGACCGCTCGCGCACCGCCTCTTGTCCTGCCCTCCTGCGATCGGTACTGTACTGTACGGTACCGCTGCGGGACAGGGCGCTGCCCTGCCGTACCGCATGCGTACATCGAGCCGAAAGACCTTCACCGAGCGGACGTCCACCCGGACGCGCCGGCCCACGGGAGCACCCGCTGCCCGGGCGGCGGTCCGGATGCCCGCCGCACCACTTCCCACCCGCTGTTGAAGCGCGCGCGGTTGCGCCGGCATGACATGGAGGAAGCACATGGCACACCTTGAGGACGAGATCCGCGCGGCCGGTGGCCCGCTGGGGCTGCTGCGCGGCGGGCGGTCGGGGGCGTACCCCTTCCCGATCCGCGCCGAGTTCACCAACTGGCGTGACGAGCAGGAGAGCTGGCGTACGACCGCCGCGCTGATGGACCTCTCCCACCACATGACCGACCTGACCGTGGAGGGCCCGGACTGCTACCGGCTGCTCTCCGAGCTCGGCGCGAACAGCTTCGAGGGCTTCGGCCCCATGCAGGCCAAGCAGTTCATCGCGGTCAACCACGACGGCTACCAGATCGGCGACTGCATCCTGTTCTGCCTCGCCGACAACCTGGTCCGGCTCGTGGGCCGGCCGCCGGCCCTCAACTGGGTCCAGTTCCACGCCGAGACCGGCGGCTACGACGTCACCCTCCGCCGCGACGAGCGCACCGCGCAGAACCGGAACGGCCGCGAGTTCTACCGCCTCCAGCTGCAGGGCCCGCACGCGGCCCGCATCTTCGAGGACGTCAACGGCGGCCCCATGCCGGACATCCCCTTCTTCTCCATGGGCCGCTTCAACATCGGCAAGTACGAGGTCACCGCCCTCAACCACCGAATGTCCGGCTTCCCCGGCCTGGAGTTCTTCGGCCCCTACGCCGACATCGACGGCATCCGCGACACGCTCCTGGAGGCCGGCGAGCCCTACGGGATACGGCAGGTGGGCGCCCGCGCCTACGCCTCCGTCGCCACGGAATCCGGCTGGATCGCCTCCACCGTGCCCGCCGTCTACTCGGGCGAGAGCATGAGGCCGTACCGCGAGTGGCTGGGCGCGCGCACCTTCGAGGCGAACCTGTCGACCGGCGGCAGCTTCGTCCCGGAGAAGGTCGAGGACTACTACGTCACCCCGTACGACCTCGGCTACGGCCACATCCTCAAGTTCGACCACGACTTCATCGGCCGCGAGGCCCTGGAGGCGATGCGCGGACGCAAGCACCGCAAGAAGGTGTGGCTGTCCTGGCACCGTGACGACGTCGCCCGCGTCTACGCGAGCATGTACGAGCAGGGCGACCGGCGCTTCAAGTACATCGAGACGCCCGCCGCGTTCTACTCGGCCTCCCAGTTCGACCGCGTCGAGGCCGACGGCAGGCTCATCGGGCTGTCCACGCTGTGCAGTTACTCGGCCAACGTCCGCGGCTGGATCTCCGTCTGCATGATCGACGCGGACGAGGTGGGCTACGGCCGCGAGGTCGACCTGGTCTGGGGCGAACCCGACGGCGGCTCCGCCAACCCCACCGTGGAGCGGCACGCGCAGACCACCATCCGCGCGACCATCTCCCGCAGGCCGTTCGCGAGCGACAAGCACTGACGGCACCCTCGTCACGGCACGGGTCCCCGGGCTCGCTCCCGGGGACCCGTCGGCCGAGCGCACGCAAGATTAAATCCCGCGCGGCGTGCGCCCGGCACCCCTACCATCGCCCTACCGCAAGAGTGATCGAACGCCCTCGCCCTCAGCGACCGCCCGGCGCCATCGACGACGGGCGCACACCGAAGACCCGCACACCGACCCGGTGTTCGGCCTGCCCGGACGTGGCGAGGACTCCTTCCCAGCCCTCTTACGGCAGGACATCCATGACCGTGACCACGTACCCGGCACGATCCGAAACCCCCCACCACTACGTCGTCATCGGCGAGACGCACCTCGCGAGCCGTGTCTGCGCCACCCTGCACGACGGGCCGCACACGGCCGAACACCTCGCACGGCCCCGTGACGAGGACCTCCGCGCCGCGCTGGCCAGGCACCCGAGCGGCGTCGCCGTCCTCCTGCACGACGACGTGGCCGCCCTGCGCTACGCCCTGGCCGTCGCCCATCTCTCGCCCACGACCCCGCTGGTCGCCACCGTCTTCGACCGCACGGTGGCCGACGAACTCGGCCGCCTGCTGCCGCAGTGCGCGGTCACCTCGCCCGCCGACCTCGTGGCACCGGCCCTCGCCGGCCCCTGTCTGGACCCGGCCGTCGTCGCGGTGCAGCGGCACGGGGACCGGATACGGGCCGTCCGCGAAGACCAGGACACCCTCCGCACCGAGGACTGGCAGCCCAGGCCGCGCGCACGGTGGCGGGACCGGGCCGGCTGGGCCTTGCGGCAGCTGCGGCCCCACGACGCGGGCACCCGTCTGCTGGTCGTCGGCATGCTCGCCGTGCTCGCGGTGCTCGCCGCCGACTGGACCTGGCTGGTCGGGCACGGCCGGCCCCCGGCGGAGGCGTTCTTCGACGCGGCACGCGTCGTCGCGGGCGTCGGCCCCGCGGTCGCCCCGGAAGAGGCCCACGGATACCAGGTGCTGGCGGCACTCGCCATGCTGGGCACCGTCGCGTTCACCGCGCTGTTCACCGCCGGAGCCGTGGAGCGGATGCTCGGTCCGCGACTGATCGGCCTCGTCGGACCGCGGACCCTGCCGCGCTCCGGGCACGTCATCGTGGTCGGCATGGGGCAGGTGGGCATGCGGCTGTGCGTCGAACTGCGCGCCCTGGGCGTGCCGGTCGTCGGCGTCGAACGGGACCCGCAGGCCTCCGCCGCGCGCCTCGCCCGCAGCCTCGGCGTGCCCGTCATGACCGGCAACGGCGTCGACCGCCAGGTACTGGAGCGGCTGCGGCTCGGGCACGCACGCGCACTCGCCGCGGTCGGTTCCGACGACCTCGACAACATCGCCGTCGCCATCGCCGCGCACGGCGTCGCCGCCCACACCCGGGTGCTGATCAGGGCGGGCGAGCACGAGGCCATCGCCGAGACCCGCTCCCTGCTGCCCATGGGCACGATCAGGGACGTCACCGGCATGGCGGCCGCCTACGTCGTCGCCCGGCTCCGCGGGGAACCGGTGGCCGGCGTGGTCGCCCACCAGGGACACATCCACCTCCAGAGCCCCGACGACACCTTCAGCACCGGCGCCCCGAGGGACCGCGCCCGCTGCGCGCACCCGCCCGCCGGACCCACGGGCCCGGTCCCGTGGCAGGTCGGACGAGCAGTCACAATCCGGAACTAGAACGATTAAGCAATCTCTAGTACCCTCGCCACTCAATCGATTTAGCATTCCTTTCCCGAGGGACACGGGATCAAGGAGGTTGCCGCTGATGCCAACCATGGAAAGCGCCGCTCCCGAGCGGCCCGGAACCCTCGCACCCCCGGACGGACTGCCCCGGCCCGGCCGCTGCCTGGTGATGGGCATCCTGAACGTGACGCCCGACTCCTTCTCCGACGGCGGCCTGTACGCGGACATCCGCCACGCGATCGACCGCGGACTGGAACTCGCCGACCAGGGCGCGGACATAGTCGACGTGGGCGGCGAGTCCACCAGGCCCGGAGCACGGCCCGTCTGCCTCGACGAGGAACTGGCCAGAACCCTTCCGGTGGTCCGCGAACTCGCCCGGGCCGGGGTGTGGGTGAGCATCGACACCATGCACGCACCCGTGGCCCGCGCCGCGGTCGAGGCGGGCGCGCGTCTGGTCAACGACGTCAGCGGCGGCCTGGGCGATCACGCGATGGCGCGGACCGTCGCCGCGGCGGACGTTCCGTACATCGCCATGCACTGGCGCGCGCCCAGCCGCGAGATGGACCGGTACGCGCGGTACGACGACGTGGTGGCCGAGGTCATGGCCGAACTCGGCGCGCGTGTCTGGCAGTTGACGGAGGGCGGGGTCGACCCGTCCCGGATCGCCCTCGATCCCGGACTCGGCTTCGCCAAGCGGGCCGAGCACGACTGGGCCCTGCTGGCCGGCCTCGGCAGACTGCGCGAGCTGGGCTTTCCGGTCCTGGTCGGCGCGTCGCGGAAGCGGTTCATCGGCGCTGCCCTCGCCGAGGCGGGCGCCGGCGAGGTGCCGCCCGCGGAGCGTGACGTGGCGACGGCCGCCGTCTCCGCGCTCGCCGCTGCCGGGGGCGCGTTCTGCGTCCGTGTGCACGACGTGCGCGCGAGCCTCGACGCGGTGCGCATGGCGGCCGCCTATGTCGAGTACCGGGACTGCACATAAAGGTTGCACGCCCGGGGCCTTAGCCGGGCCGGGCGGTGTTTGGTAGCGTTCGCTAGATCGTTTTAGTTCCCCCTTGAGTCGCTCCAGCCGCCCGTCGGCCCACTCCTGTAGTCAACTAAATCGATCTAGCTCATCCGATGTTCAGCGCAGAACAAGGAGCCGCAATGGCAATCCCCTCCCTTCAGGACGGCATCGACAAGGCCGGATCGCCGATCAGGCTGCTGTGGCAGCCGAACGCCGAGCCGTGGACGCCGGAGGTCGTCGAGCGCGAGTACACGGGCTGGCGTCAGGAGCAAGCCGCCTGGCACGAGGGCGTGGCCCTGCTCAACCTCTCGCACCACATGTACGACATGTGGATCGAAGGCCCGGACGCCACCCGGGTGCTGGCCGACCACGGCGTCAACAACTTCGAGAAGTTCGCGATCGGCCAGGCCAAGCAGTACGTGCCGGTCACCCGCCACGGCCACATCGTCACCGACGGGATCCTCGCCCGCGAGGGCGAGAACAAGTACCTGCTCAGCGGCATCCCCGCCGCCCAGCACTGGGTGCAGTACCACGCGGAGAAGGGCGGCTACGACGTCGCCTTCGAGACCGACGCCTCCTCCGCCTTCCGCCCCGGCGGCGGCGACCCGAAGCTGTTCCGCTACCAGATCCAGGGCCCGCTGGCGGCCGAGCTGGTGGAGAACGTCTTCGGCGGGCCGCTGCCGGAGACGAAGTTCTTCCACTCCACCCCGGTCACCCTCGACGGGCGCGCGTTTCGCGCGCTGCGCCACGGCATGGCCGGCCAGGCGGGCTTCGAGTTCATCGGCCCGTGGGAGCACGCCGGTTACGTCCACGAGGCGTTCCTCAAGGCGGGCGAGCCGCTCGGCCTGATCCAGGTCGGCGCGCTCGCGTACGCCACGCCGAGCGTGGAGAGCGGCTGGATCCCCTCGCCGGTACCCGGCATCTACACCGACCCCGAGCTCGCGGAATACCGCGCGTACCTGCCCCTGTTCGGCATCGAGGGCAAGCGCCCGCTGAACGGCAGTTACTTCTCGGAGGACATCGAGGACTACTACGTCTCCCCGTACGAGCTCGGCTACGGCAAGCTGATCCACTTCGCCCACGACTTCGTGGGCCGGGACGCCCTGCTGAAGGCCAAGGACGAGCCGCGCCGCAGCAAGGTCACCCTCGTCCTCGACCCCGAGGACGTGCGCACGGTCCTCGGCGAGGGCCAGGACCCCGGCTTCGTCCTCTCCTACGCCCGGCACCGCGTCGAGTCCGCCACCGGTCTCGTCGGTACGACGATGCAGAGCGCCTCGATCGACCCGGTCGGCACGGTCCTCGCGCAGACCCTGATCGACGCCGAGCACGCCGCGCCGGGCACCGAGGTCTCCGTCGTCTGGGGCGAGCACCCCGGCTCCGGCACCGACGCCGACGCGGACCTCGGCTTCCCGCGCATCCGCGCCACCGTGCAGCCGTCGCCCTTCAACGAGCACGCGCGGACCCTCTACCGCCACGACCGCTGACATCCACCGCCCACCGCACCGCCCGGACCCGCCCTCCGACGTCACCGCCACGTCGACGGGTCCGCGTGCGGTGCCCCGGGCCGGGCCCGTGGACCCGGCCCGGCAGGCGAGAAAGCGAGACGCAAGAGATGAACCCCACCGACACGGTACGAACAGCGGT
Organism: Streptomyces sp. NPDC047081; assembly: GCF_040643775.1. NCBI lineage: Bacteria > Bacillati > Actinomycetota > Actinomycetes > Kitasatosporales > Streptomycetaceae > Streptomyces > Streptomyces sp. NPDC047081. Next base: position 273,451 of record NZ_JBEYUY010000002.1, read on the forward strand.
CGGCACCGCACTCCTCGAGGACTTCTCCCTGGAGATGACCGGGAAGGACGTCCCCAAACTGGAGGAGGCCCGCGACTCCATCCCCCAGGGCACCCGCATCAACGTCACCTTCCTCGGCAACGAGGACCTGGAGATGCGGCTGGCGGCGGCCAGAGCGGTCAAGCGGCTCGGCTTCGTGCCCGTACCGCACATATCCGCCCGCCGCCTCGGCTCGCGCGACGACTTCGAGCGGTTCCTCGCGGGCCTGCAGGCCGACGGCACCTCCGAGAACGTCTTCCTCGTCGGCGGCGACCCCGCGCACCCCGAGGGCCCCTACGCCGACTCGCTGTCCCTGATCGACACGGGACTGCTGCAGGAGTACGGCGTACGGCACGTCGGCATCACCGGATACCCGGAAGGCCACCCCGCCATCGACGGCCAGACGCTGTGGTCCGCGCTGCAGGGCAAACACGAGGCGCTCGCCGCGCAGCCCCTGGAGGGCGGCGTCATCACGCAGTTCGGCTTCGACGTCGACCCGGTGCTCGCCTGGGTGGAGGAGGTCCGGCGCCGCGGCATCCCGGTCCCCATCAGGATCGGCGTGCCGGGCCCGGCCGGAGTGCGCCGGCTCATGTCGTACGCCGCCCGGTTCGGCGTCGGCACCAGCGCCTCGGTCGTCAGGAAGTACGGGTTCTCGCTGACCAACCTCATGGGCACCGCGGGTCCCGACCGCTTCCTGCGCGACCTCGCCGCGGCCCACGACCCGGTCCTGCACGGCGACTTGAAGATCCACTTTTATACGTTCGGCGGGCTCAGGGCCACCTCCGAGTGGGCCGCCCGCTTCCGGAAGGACAGTGCGGCATGACCCTCACGCAGACCGCCCCGGCCCGTACGTCGACGGGCAGGGCGACCGCGCAGCAGGCCTCGCTCATCGTGCAGGGCGCCGACGCGACGGGCATCGTCGCGGCCGTGACCTCGGTGCTCAGCGGTCATGGAGCCAACATCGTCTCCCTCGACCAGTACTCCGACAATCCGCAGGGCGGCGCCTTCTTCCAGCGCACCGTCTTCGGCCTCGACAGCCTCCAGGCCCAACTGCCCGCGCTGCGGGAGGACCTGGACAAGGAGCTGGTCGACGGGTTCGGGCTGAGCTACACCCTGCGCGACCTGTCGGTGCCCAAGCGGGTGGCGATCTTCGCGTCCAAGTCCGACCACTGTCTGCTCGACCTGCTCTGGCGCCACCGGCAGGGCCAACTCCCGGTCACCGTCTCGATGGTGATCTCCAACCACCCCGATGTGGCCGAGGAGGTGCGGTCGTTCGGCATCCCCTTCTTCCACGTACCGTGCCAGGGCGCCGACAAGTCCGCGGCCGAGGCGGAACACCTGCGGCTGCTGAAGGGCAACGTCGACTTCGTCGTCCTCGCCCGCTACATGCAGATCCTCTCCGGCGCGTTCATCGAGGACGTCGGCGTCCCGATCATCAACATCCACCACTCCTTCCTGCCCGCCTTCATCGGCGCCGGTCCCTACGCCAAGGCCAAGGAGCGGGGCGTGAAGCTGGTCGGCGCGACCGCGCACTACGTCACCCAGGACCTCGACGAGGGCCCGATCATCGAGCAGGACGTCGTCCGCGTCACGCACGCCCACACCGCCGCCGACCTCACCCGCCGCGGCGCCGACGTGGAACGCGCGGTGCTCTCCCGGGCGGTGCTGTGGCACGCCGAGGACCGGGTCATCCGCGACGGCAACCACACCATCGTCTTCGCCTGACCGGGCCAGCCCCGAGAAACGGTTCGCCACCATGACAACCACCATCGACGGCACCCGGATCGCCCGGCGTATCCGTCAGCAGGTCGCCGCCGAGGTCGCCGCCGCCGCGCTCTCGGGGACGGTCCCCGGCCTGGCCACCATCCTCGTCGGCGACGACCCGGCCAGCGCCGTGTACGTCGCCGCCAAACGCCGGGCCATCAAGGAAGCCGGCATGCGCGACTTCCACCGCCATCTGCCCGGCCACGCCACCCACGACGACGTGGCCGCGGTGATCGACGCGCTCGCCGCCGACCCGCAGGTCTCCGGCATCCTGCTCCAACTCCCGCTGCCCGCGCACCTCGACGGGATCGCGCTCATCAACCGCATCCCCGTCACCAAGGACGTCGACGGCCTGACCACCGCCAGCGCCGGGCGCCTCGCCCGCGGCGAACGCGGCCTGCGGCCCTGCACCCCGAGCGGCGTCCTCGAACTCCTCGACGCCGAGAACATCCCGCTCAGGGGAGCGAAGGTCGCGGTGGTCGGCTGGGGCGAGCTCGTCGGCAAGCCCCTGACCCAGCTTCTGCTCAGGCGCGGGGCGACCGTGTCGGTGGCCCACGAGCACACCACCGACCTCGCGAGCGTCACCCGCCCCGCCGACATCGTCGTGGTCGCCACCGGTGTCCGCGGGCTCGTGGGCCCCGAACACGTCCGCCCCGGCGCGGTCGTCATCGACGTCGGCATCCACCGCACACCTTCCGGACTGACCGGCGACGTCCGTTCCGCCGAACTCGACGGCATCGCCGACCGCATCACCCCGGTCCCCGGCGGCGTCGGTCCCATGACCATCGCCATGCTGCTGGTCAACACGCTGTACGCCGCCCGGTGGGGCGCCGAACGCGAGGCCGTGGCGGCGTGACCGCTGCGGCGTAGGCCCACTTCGGACATCGACGGGAGGCACGCGATGGAGCGACCACCGCCCATGGCCCTGTTCGGCGGACGGCTCGCCACCGGTCTCGTGGACGTCACCAGCGACCCCTCGGCCCTGGACTCCGACGGCTTCTGGGCCGTGGTGGCCGACTTCGAGGGCCGGCTGACCTGCGCCCGCTTCCGCGACGTACGGCCGGCGACGGACCACGACATCCCGGCGGCGCCGTGGCACGGACCGCCGCCCGGCTCCTGGTCCACCTCGCTCGACCGCGCCGCGTACACCGCGGGAGTGCAGCGCATCCGCGAGCACATCGCGGCCGGTGAGGTCTACCAGGCGAACCTGTGCCGGGTCCTGTCCGCTCCCGTCGACCCCGGTGCCGACCTGACCGCCCTCGCCGGGCTCCTGGCCCGGCACAACCCGGCGCCGTACGCCGGTGTCATCCGGCTGCCGGACCACGGTGTGGAGGTGGCCACCGCCTCGCCGGAGTTCTTCCTCCGCCGCGACGGCGGGTACGTGGAGTCGGGCCCCATCAAGGGGACCGGCCGCACCGAGGCGGACCTGCTGGAGAAGGACCACGCCGAGAACGTGATGATCGTCGACCTGGTCCGCAACGACCTCGGCCGCGTCTGCGCCACCGGTTCCGTGACGGTGCCCGACCTGTGCGTCGTGGAGAAGCACCCCGGCCTCGTCCACCTCGTCTCCACGGTCGGCGGTCGACTGCGCGACGGCGTGGGCTGGCCGGAGCTGCTGGCGGCGACGTTCCCGCCCGGCTCCGTCACCGGCGCACCGAAGGAGAGTTCCCTGTGCATCATCCGAGCGCTGGAAACGGCACCCCGCGGCCCCTACTGCGGCGGAATCGGCTGGGTCGACGCCGACCGCCGGCGGGGCGAACTGGCCGTCGGCATCCGCACCTTCTGGATCGACCGCGCCGAAGGGCTCCTGAGGTTCGGCACGGGAGCCGGCATCACCTGGGACTCGGAGCCGGAGCGGGAATGGGAGGAGACGGAGCTGAAAGCACGCCGGCTGCTGGCCATCGCGTCGGTGGGACATCCGGATCCGGTCCCGTAGGCTGGTCCTCCAGGCTTGATCGTTTTAGAGGAGTGTGCCGGGATGGGCCGTTCAGGCCGGGTGACGTTGAACGACGTGGCCAAGGCGTCCGGCGTGTCCCGGGCGACGGTGAGCTTCGTCCTGAACGACGACCCACGGCAGACGATCTCCGCGGCGACCCGGCAGCGGGTCCTGGACGCCGCCCACGACCTGGGCTACGTCGTCCACGGCATCGCCCGCGCACTGCGCGAGGGCTCTTCGCGCATCGTCGTACTCCATGTCGACCACGGCATGGAGGGCAACTTCTCCCGCAGCTACGTCCAGGGCCTGGACGAGGAGCTGGCCGAACACGACCACGTCCTCCTGGTCCGCCACGGGCAGGGTGCGCCGCAGTCCACGCAGAAGATCCTCGACGCCATCGCGCCGCGGGCCGTGCTGCGGCTCGGCGAGGTCTACATGCAGGGAGTCGAGCCCCCCGAGGACTGGGAGAACGGGTTCGCCGCCAACGCGGCACTGCAGATCGGCCACCTCGCCGAACACGGACACACCCGCATCGCCATGGCCCTGCCCGACCACGAGTTCCCGCTCACCGAGGCCCGCCTCCGCTTCGCCCGGGAGGCGGCCCGGCGGCTGGGACTGCCGCCCCTGGAGCGCTTCGTCGTGCCCCGGCCCCGGGAGGCCAGCGCGGCCGCCGTCGAGGCGTTCGTGTCGGCGCACCCGGACGTGACCGCCGTTGCCGCCTTCGACGACGACATCGCCCTGCGCACCCTGACCGCGTGCCGGGACCTGGGACGCCGGGTGCCCGAGGACGTGGCCGTGATCGGCTTCGACGAGACCGAGTACGGCTCCCTGTCCACGCCCGCGCTCACCACCGTGCACATCGACGCCGAGATCCTCGGCCGGATCGCCGCGCGCAACGCGCTCGGCATCGACAGCGGGGGACTGGCGCCCGTGCCCGGCCACATCGTGGCCCGCGCGTCCGTCTGACCGCAGCCTGCGGCGAGCCGCACCCCATCACCCCTCTCGCTTAATCGATTCACCTTCCTCTTCGTCACCGGATGGAGACCGCCATGGACATCGCCCAGGCACAGCGCAACACCTACGAAGCGGTCCTGCGGCTGCAGGACGCCCCCTTCGTCGCCGAACGGCCGCCGTACTTCAGCCCGGCCGCCGCCGCCCAGGACAGGAGCAACGCCCCTGGCGCCTACGGCTACTTCGCCCAGACGCTGCTGCCGCTCGAATACACCAACTGGGTCGAGGAGTGCGGTGCACACGTCACCTCCTGCTACATCGGGGACTGGTCGTCCCTGCACAAGGTCGTCGTCCGGGGCCGGGAGGCGCAGGCCTTCCTCGGCTGGCTCGGCATGCGGGACCTGTCCCGCTTCGAGCTCGGCCAGATCAAGCACCACGTCCAGCTCGACCCGAACGGCTGGGTCGCCTCCGAGGGAATCGTGTGCCGCCTGGACGAGGAGGAGTTCCTCTACACGGCCGGCAGCGGGGACTGGCTCATCTGGCAGCTGAGCCAGGGGAGTTGGGACGCGGAGGTCCAGGACGTCAGCCCCGACCGCTTCATCTTCGGCGTCCAGGGTCCGGCGGCCCTCGACACGCTGGAGGCACTGACGGGGGAGAGCCTGCGCGACATCACCTTCAGCCGCAGCCGCATGTCGAAGATCGGGGGAGTGCCGGTCCGGGTCCTGCGCACGGGCATCTCGGGCGAGCTCGGCTACGAACTGCACGGCCCCACCGAACACGGCAACGAGATCTGGTCGGCCACCGTCGCCGGCGGTGAACGCTTCGGGATCCGGCAGCTGGGGCTCAGGTCCCAGCCGGTCCAGCACATCGAGGCCGGCATCGCCACGAACGGCCTCGACTACCTCCCCGCCTCCATCCTCACGCCCGGCGCACCGAGGCAGTTCCGCAGGGGCACCCCCGGCGGCAGCTTCGTGCCGGAGGGCGGCGTCACCGACTACTTCCGCAAGCCGGGAGAGCTCGGCTGGGGCTTCCGCAAGGGCGTCCCCGACCGCGACTTCCAGGGCCGGGACGCGCTGGCCGCCGACGCGGCCAAGGGTGAGCCGCAGCGCACCCTCGTGGGCCTGCGCTGGAACGCCGAGGACGTCGCCGGCATCCTCGCCGCGCCGTTCGGCGGGGGCGACCTGCCCGACCCGATGGAGCTCCCGCGCGGCCGGGGCCCGGTGTTCGACCAGGTGCTCGCCGGCGGACGACGGGTGGGCGTGTCCACCGGCCGCACCGTCAGCGTGAACCTGCGGTCGACCATCTCCCTGTGCGTGATCGACCCCGCCCAGGCGGCGCCCGGTACGGACGTGGTGGTGCTGTGGGGGCGGCCGGGCACCGCTCAGCGGGAGGTCAGGGCGACGGTGACGGCGCTGCCCTTCAAGCCGGACCGGCGGCGCACCGACGTATCCGCGCTGCCGTTCTCGCAGGTCTGAGCCCGGCGAGCCGCACCGCCGCAGGTAACCGGGGCGAAACGATGGCCTTGTAAGTTGCGTTGCTCGCAACCTAGTGCGTATAGCGCTACTGGTATTAGCATGCGTCGCGTATCGACGGCGCGAGCGAGACGAGGCACCATGGCTCCCCTGCAATACGACTTCGTCATCGTCGGCGGCGGTTCGGCCGGCAGCGCACTGGCGAACAGGCTCTCCGCGGATCCGGCGAACAGCGTGCTGGTCCTGGAGGCCGGCCGGTCCGACTACCCCTGGGACGTCTTCATCCAGATGCCCGCGGCGCTGACGTACCCCATCGGCAGCCGCTTCTACGACTGGAAGTACGAGTCCGAGCCCGAGCCCCACATGGGCGGCCGGCGCGTCTACCACGCCCGCGGCAAGGTGCTGGGCGGCTCCAGCAGCATCAACGGCATGATCTTCCAGCGGGGCAACCCGATGGACTACGAGCGCTGGGCGGCCGACCCCGGGATGGAGACCTGGGACTACGCGCACTGTCTCCCCTACTTCCGCCGGATGGAGAACTGTCTCGCCGCCGATCCGGACGACGAGTTCCGCGGTCACGACGGCCCCCTCGTCCTGGAGCGCGGTCCCGCGACGAACCCGCTCTTCGGTGCCTTCCTCAAGGCCACCGAGGAGGCCGGGTACGCCCCGACGGACGACGTCAACGGCTACCGGCAGGAGGGCTTCGCCAAGTTCGACCGCAACGTCCACCGCGGCCGCCGGCTCTCGGCCTCGAAGGCGTATCTGAAGCCCGCGAGGAAGCGGCGCAACCTGACCGTGAAGACCCGCGCCCTGGTCACCCGCGTCCTCTTCGAGGGCAAGAAGGCCGTCGGCGTCGAGTACCAGCGCGGCAAGGGCGCCCTCCAGCAGGTCCGCGCCAAGGAGGTCATCCTGTGCGGCGGCGCCATCAACTCCCCCCAGCTGCTCCAGCTCTCGGGTGTCGGCAACGCGGAGGAGCTGCGCGCCCTCGGCATCGACGTCGTACACGACCTGCCGGGCGTCGGCGAGAACATGCAGGACCACCTGGAGGTGTACATCCAGTACGCCTGCAAGCAGCCCGTCTCCATGCAGCCGTACCTGGCGAAGTGGCGGGCGCCCTTCATCGGGCTGCAGTGGCTGTTCCGGAAGGGCCCGGCCGCCACGAACCACTTCGAGGCCGGCGGCTTCTGCCGCAGCAACGACGACGTGGACTACCCGAACCTGATGTTCCACTTCCTGCCCATCGCGGTCCGCTACGACGGCTCCGTGCCGGCCGGCGGCCACGGCTACCAGGTGCATGTCGGGCCCATGTACTCGGACGCCATCGGCTCGGTGAAGATCAAGAGCAAGGACCCGCGCGAGCACCCGGCGCTGCGCTTCAACTACCTCTCCACCGAGCAGGACCGCCGTGAGTGGGTCGAGGCCATCCGGGTCGCGCGCAAGCTCCTCAACCAGCCCGCGCTCGCCCCCTACAACGACGGCGAGGTCTCGCCCGGCCCGTCCGTCGAGACGGACCAGGAGATCCTCGACTGGGTGGCCAAGGACGGCGAGACCGCCCTGCACCCGTCCTGCACCTGCAAGATGGGCCCCGCCACTGATGAGACGGCCGTCGTCGACCCCACCAGCATGCGCGTGCACGGCGTGGAGGGCCTGCGCGTGGTGGACGCCTCGGTCATGCCGTACGTCACCAACGGGAACATCTACGCGCCGGTGATGATGATCGCCGAGAAGGCCGCCGACCTGATCCTCGGCAAGGAGCCCCTCGCGCCGTCCAAGGCGGCGTACTACCGCCACCGCGACGCCCAGAAGCAGGCGGGGTAGACCTTGGCCGCCGCGACAGGGCTACGGGCGCTGCTGGAGAGCGTCCGCTACGAGGTGCTGCCCGCGAAGGCCACCGAGGACAAGGTCCTCGCGCATGTCCCTCGCGATGTCGTCGTCACGGTCACCGCGTCGCCGGTCAAGGGCCTGGAGCCCACGCTCGGCCTCACCGAGCGGCTGGCCGCGCACGGCTACCGCGTCGTCCCGCACGTGCCCGCGCGGCTGCTGCGGGACGAGGTGCACGTCAAGGAGGTCACCGCCCGGCTCCGGGAGGCGGGCGTCGACGACGTGTTCGTCCCGGCGGGCGACGCGGACCCGCCGGCCGGGGCCTACGACGGCGCCCTGCCGGTGCTGCGCACGCTGACCGAGCTGGGCGGCCCCTTCGCGCACGTCGGCATCACCGGCTATCCGGAGAGCCATCCGCTCATCGACGACGACGTCACCGTCCAGGCCATGTGGGACAAGCGCGCGCACGCCACGTACATCGTGAGCAACCTCTGCTTCGACCCGCGGGTACTGGGGGAGTGGATCGCGCGCATACGGCGCCGGGACGTCACCCTGCCCGTGTACGTGGGCGTCGCCGGGCCCGTGCAGCGGACCAAGCTGCTGGCGATGGCGACGAAGATCGGGGTGGGGGAGTCGACGCGGTTCCTGACGAAGCACGCGTCCTGGTTCCTGCGGTTCGCGGCGCCGGGCGGCTACTCGCCGCAGCGGCTGCTGGAGCGCGCGGAGCCGGCTCTCACGGCGCCTTCGGCGGGCGTGGCCGGGCTGCACCTGTTCACCTTCAACCAGATCGCCGAGACGGAGCGGTGGCGCCGGGCGCTGCTCGACCGGCTCGGCGGCTGACCGCCGTATCGCTGTATCGCCTTGTCCCCGTATCCCCGTATACAAGGAGGGGCGGGCCGGGGAATCCCGGTCCGCCCCTCCTTGGTGGGTCGGTCAGCGGAAGACCACCGTGCGGTTGCCGTCCACCATCACCCGGCTCTCGCTGTGCCACTTCACCGCGTGCGCCAGCACCTGCGCCTCGACGTCCCGGCCGACCGTGACCAGCTCGCCGGGGTCGAGGGAGTGGTCCACACGGACCACGTCCTGCTCGATGATCTGGCCCTCGTCCAGATCGGAGGTGACGTAGTGCGCCGTCGCGCCCACGAGCTTCACACCCCGGTCGTAGGCCTGGTCGTAGGGCTTCGCGCCCTTGAAGCTGGGGAGGAAGGAGTGGTGGATGTTGATCGCGTGACCCTCCAGCTGCTTGCACAGGTCGTCGGAGAGGATCTGCATGTAGCGGGCGAGGACCACGAGGTCGACGTCCAGCTCGCGCACCAGCTCCAGCAGGCGCGCCTCCGCCTCGGGCTTGGTGTCCTTGGTGACCGGGACGTGGTGGAAGGGGATGCCGTAGGTCTCGGCCAGCCCCTCGAAGTCCCGGTGGTTGGAGACGATCGCGGGGATCTCGATGTTCAGGGAGCCCGTGCGCTGCCGGAACAGCAGGTCGTTCAGGCAGTGGCCGAACCTGGACACCATGATCAGCGTCCGGGTCGGTGTCGAGGCGTCCCGGAGGGTCCAGGTGATGTGGTGGGCCTCGGCGACGGGACCGAACCGGTAACGCAGATTTTCCAGATTCGCGTTTGGATCGGAAACGTCGAAGTGGACCCTCATGAAGAAACGTCCCTGGAGACGATCATCGAATTGCTGGCTCTCCAGGATGTTGCCGGAGTTGCGGACCAGGAAGCCGCTCACGGCGTGGACCAGACCCGCGCTGTCGGGACACGAGAGAGTGAGGACGAACTCACGGCCGGGCTGAGGTCGAGGGGACATATGCGGCCTCCGTCGGTGCGTATTGCACAACTGGGTGAGCGATACGCAACATGGTCGGCTCGGGGCGCGCCTTGGGTCAAGGGCGGGCGGGTAACTGCTCGCATGGTGAAATCGTCATCCGCCAACCCCTTGACGATTGTCCGGTCATTCGCCAGGGTGTTCCACCACAAGCAATTGGATGCACGATGCGCAACGTATTTCGGCTGAAGGGCTTGGCCAGTGGCAGACCTGTACGTTGACGGTGAATGGCGGGAACCGGTGGCCGGAGGCCGCCGGGAGATCCGATGTCCCGCCGACGGCTCGCTCAGCGCGACCGTGGCGGAAGGGACGCGTCCCGACACCGAGGCGGCCATCGCCGCCGCCCGCCGCGCCTTCGACGAGGGTCCCTGGCCGCACACCCCCGAGCGCGAGCGCGGCGCCCTGCTGCTGCGCACCGCCGACCTGATCGAGCGCGACGCGAAGGAGTTCGCCCGCGCCGAGTCGCTGGACACCGGCAAGCGGCTGGTGGAGAGCGAGTACGACATCGCCGACGTCGTCTCCTGCTTCCGCTACTACGGCGGCCTCGCCGGCACCGACGCGGGCCGGGTGATCGACACCGGCCGCGACGACGCGGTGAGCCGGGTCGTGTACGAGCCGGTCGGCGTGTGCGGGCTCATCACCCCGTGGAACTACCCGCTGCTTCAGGCCAGTTGGAAGGTCGCCCCCGCGCTCGCCGCGGGCAACACCATCGTCCTCAAGCCCAGCGAGCTCACCCCCTCCACCTCCGTCCTGCTGATGCGGGCCCTGGAGGAGGCCGGACTGCCGGCCGGCGCCGCCAACCTCGTCCTGGGCACCGGGCCCGAGGTGGGCGCCCCGCTCTCCGAGCACCCGGACGTCGACATGGTCTCCTTCACCGGCGGCCTGGAGACCGGCAAGCGCATCATGGCCACCGCGGCGGCGACCGTGAAGAAGGTCGCGCTGGAACTCGGCGGCAAGAACCCGAACGTCGTCTTCGCCGACGCCGACTTCGAGACCGCCGTCGACTTCGCCCTCACCGCCGTCTTCCTGCACTCCGGGCAGGTCTGCTCGGCCGGCGCCCGGCTGATCGTCGAGGACTCCCTGCACGACCGGTTCGTCGACGAGGTCGTCCGGCGTGCCCGGCAGATCCGCCTCGGCGGGCCCTTCGACCCCGAGGCCGAGACCGGCGCGCTGATCTCCGCCCAGCACCTCGCCAAGGTCGAGGCGTACGTCGCCGCCGGCCTCACGGAAGGCGCCGTACTGCGCTGCGGCGGCGCCCGCCCCGACGACCCGGCGCTCGCGAGCGGCCACTACTACCCGCCGACCGTCCTCGACGAGTGCACGCAGGACATGCGCGTGGTGCACGAGGAGTCCTTCGGGCCCGTGCTGACCGTCGAGCGCTTCACCGACGAGGACGACGCCGTGCGCATCGCCAACGACACCGAGTACGGACTCGCCGGGGCCGTCTGGACCCAGGACGCCGGGAAGGCCCAGCGGGTCGCCCGGCGGCTGCGCCACGGCACGGTGTGGATCAACGACTACCACCCCTATGTACCGCAAGCCGAATGGGGTGGCTTCGGGCACTCGGGCACGGGCCGGGAGCTGGGACCGACCGGCCTGAACGAATACCGAGAGCCCAAACACGTCTGGCAGAACATCCAACCCCGGCCGCAGCTCTGGTTCCGCGGCTGAACGCCGAAAAGAGGTCGATCGTGACCCCCACACAGACCGAGGTGCCGCAGCGGCGCGGCACGCCCCAGGACTCGGACGGCACTCCGGTCATATCCGTGCGCAATCTGTGGAAGGTGTTCGGGCCGAAGGCCGACCGGGTGCCGGAATCGGAGGAGCTGTGCGGGCTCAGTCGCCGCGAGCTCATGGACCGCACTGGATGCACCGCCGCCGTACGCGACGTCAACTTCGAGGTCGCGCCCGGTGAGGTCTTCGTCGTCATGGGCCTGTCCGGCTCCGGCAAGTCCACCCTCGTGCGATGTCTGACCCGGCTGATCGAACCGACCTCCGGCGAGGTCGTCTTCGAGGGCCAGGACATCCGCCAGTGCGACGACAAGCATCTGCGCGAGCTGCGCCGCAGCAAGTTCTCCATGGTCTTCCAGCACTTCGGGCTGCTGCCGCACCGCCGGGTCGTCGACAACGTGGGCTTCGGCCTGGAGATCCGCGGCATGGGCAAGGCGGAGCGCACCAAACGGGCCCTGGAAGTCGTGGAGTTGGTGGGCCTGTCCGGCTACGAGAACTCCTACCCCGACCAGCTCTCCGGCGGCATGCAGCAACGCGTGGGCCTGGCAAGGGCGTTGGCGGGCGACCCGGACGTCCTCTTCTTCGACGAGCCGTTCTCCGCGCTCGACCCGCTGATCCGGCGCGACATGCAGAACGAGGTCATCCGGCTGCACCACGAGGTCGGCAAGACCATGGTGTTCATCACCCACGACCTCTCCGAGGCGCTCAAGCTGGGCGACCGCATCCTCATCATGCGCGACGGCAAGATGGTCCAGTGCGGCACCGGCGACGAACTGGTCGGCGCCCCCGCCGACGACTACGTACGCGAGTTCGTGAAGGACGTGCCGCGCGGTGACGTCCTCACCCTGCGCTGGATCATGCGCGCGCCGGAGGACGGCGACGACCTGGAAGGTCCCGAACTGGGCCCGGACGTGGTGGTGAAGGAGGCCACCCGGGTCGTCCTGGCGGCGGACAAGCCGGTCAAGGTCGTCGAGAACGGCAAGCTGCTCGGCATCGTCGGCGACGAGGAGATCCTCGCCGTGGTCGCGGGGCAGGAAGGCGCCCTCTGATGACCGTCGCCATAGAGAAACCCGAGCAGACGGAGGCCGCGCAACCGGCGCCACCCGTCAAGAGCGAGCGCAAGGTCAGCCGCTGGATGGTGATCGGCGCGATCCTCGTCGTCTGGCTGGTGCTGTTCGCCGTACTGAGGGGCAAGCAGACGCTGTCCCTGGCGGCCGCCGACCTCACCGATCTGCACCGCTGGATCAACGACTTCAACGACTCCATCGGCGCCAACCGCAACTCCAACCCGCTCTTCCTGTACTTCTTCAACGAGATCCGGCTGGTCATCGACAACCTGGTGACCTTCATCCAGCACCTGATCTCCCAGCCGTCCGGGACCCGCCCGGTCCCGGAGATCGGCTGGCTCGGCGTCGTGGGCCTGGCCGGCTACGTCTCCTGGGCCGTGGGCAACTGGCGGGTCGCGCTGCTGGCCGTCGCCGGCTTCACCTTCTTCGGGCTCCAGGGGCTGTGGCAGGAGTCCATGGACACCCTCGCCCTGACCCTCTCCGCGGTGTTCGTGGCGCTGCTGTTCGCGATCCCGCTCGGTGTGTGGGCCGGTCTGTCGGACCGGTTCAACCGGATCATGACGCCCTTCCTGGACTTCATGCAGACGATGCCGACCTTCGTCTACCTGGCGCCGCTCACCCTGTTCTTCCTCATCGGCGGCGCCTCCGCGACCATCGCCACCGTGATCTACGCGGCCCCGCCGACGATCCGCATCACGGCGCACGCCATCCGCAACGTCTCCGGGACGACGGTCGAGGCGGCCGACTCCCTCGGCGCCACCCGCCGCCAGTCGCTGCTGAAGGTCCTGCTGCCGATGTCCAAGCGGACCGTGGTGATGGGCGTCAACCAGACCATCATGGCGGCCCTCGCCATGGTCACCATCGCCGCCCTGATCAACGCACCCGGCCTCGGCGCCAACGTCATCCAGGCGCTGCAGTCCCTCGACGTCGGCACGGCCTTCAACGCGGGCCTCGCCATCGTCGTCATGGCGATCGTCCTCGACCGGGTCACCACCGCGGCCGCCGCGCGCGAGGAGAACGCCCGCAGGTCCACGCACGACTTCACGAAGTGGCGCCGCCCCCTGCTGGGCGCCGGCGCCGCGGTCACCGCGGTCCTGGTCTACCTCTCGCACACCTATCTGTGGGCGGCCGACTTCCCCGGCGACGGCACCGTCGGCAGCCACATCGCGAGCGCCGCGGACACCGCGACCAACTGGGCGCAGGACCATCTGTCGGGCCTGACCAACACCGTCCGCGACGTCATCACCAACGGCCTGCTCAACCCGTTCCAGACCCTGCTCACCGACTCCCCGTGGTGGCTGGTCGGCGCGGTGCTGGTCGCGCTCGCGGTGGTGCTGGGCGGCTGGAAGTCCGGGGTCACCACCGCGGTGTGCGTGGGCCTGCTGGTCGCCACCGGTGTGTGGTCGGACGCGATGACCACGCTGGCCTCCACGATCGTCGCCACCGTGCTGGTGATGATCCTCGGCGTCGTCTTCGGCGTGTGGATGGGCCGCAGCATGCTGGTGGACCGGGCGATCCGGCCCACCCTGGACGCGGCCCAGGTCATGCCGCCGTTCGTCTATCTCGTGCCGTTCCTCGCGCTGTTCGGCGCCACCCGCTTCACGGCCATCGTCGCCGCGATCGTCTACGGGGCGCCCGTCGCCATGAAGATCATCGCCGACGGGATCCGGGCCGTGCCCGAGACCACCGTGGAAGCGGCCACCTCCGCCGGGTGCAACACCTGGCAGATCATCACCAAGGTCCAACTGCCGATGTCACGCAGTGCCCTGACTCTCGCGACCAACCAGGGCCTGATCTACGTGCTGTCGATGGTTGTTGTGGGCGGCCTGGTAGGAGCAGGCGCTCTCGGCTACGACGTCGTGGCCGGATTCTCGCAGGGCGAGCTGTACGGCAAGGGGCTGGCGGCAGGACTCGCCATCGTACTGCTCGGAGTCATGTTCGACCGGATCACTCAGGCAGCGGCGCGACGCGCGAGCGCTTAAAGGAGCACGACACCATGGCAAGACACTGGCGAGCCGGCGCGGCCGGCCTGGCCGTCCTCGGCCTCACCCTCACCGCGTGCGGTGGCGCGAAGGTCGGCGACACCTCCTCGGGTTCGGGCAGCTCGGGCGGCAGCTCCGGCAAGTGCGGCACCTTCAACCTCGCGGTCAACCCCTGGGTGGGCTACGAGGCCGACGCGGCGGTCGTCGCGTACGTCGCGGAACACAGCCTCGGCTGCAAGGTGAACAAGAAGAACCTGAAGGAAGAGATCGCCTGGCAGGGCTTCGGCACCGGCGAGGTCGACGCGATCCTGGAGAACTGGGGCCACGCCGACCTGGTGAAGAAGTACATCACCGAGCAGAAGACCGCCGTGGACGCGGGCCAGACCGGCAACAAGGGAATCATCGGCTGGTACGTGCCGCCGTGGCTGGCCAAGGCGCACCCCGACATCCTCGACTACAAGAACCTCAACAAGTACGCCGCCAACTTCAAGACCTCCGAGTCCGGCGGCAAGGGCCAGCTCCTGGACGGCGACCCGTCGTACGTCACCAACGACGCGGCCCTGGTGAAGAACCTGAAGCTGGACTTCAAGGTGGTGTACGCGGGCAGCGAGACCGCGCTCATCCAGTCCTTCCGGGACGCCGAGAAGAACAAGAAGTGGGCCATCGGCTACTTCTACGAGCCGCAGTGGTTCCTCTCCGAGGTCCCGCTGAAGAAGGTCAGCCTGCCCGCCTACAAGGACGGCTGTGACGCCGACGCGGCCAAGGTCGCCTGCGACTACCCCGTCTACAACCTCAACAAGATCGTCAGCACGAAGTTCGCCAAGTCGGGCAGCCCCGCCTACAACCTGGTGAAGAACTTCAACTGGACGAACGACGACCAGAACGAGGTCGCCAAGTACATCGCCCAGGACAAGCTGTCGGACGAGGCGGCGGCCAAGAAGTGGGTCGACGCCAACAAGGACAAGGTGGACGCCTGGCTCAAGTAGCCGAGTCGGGCAGACCGGTCGAACATGCCCGGCGGGCGGTGCGCGTCCTCGCGTGCCGCCCGCCGGGCATTGCCGTGTCCGGGCCCATGTTTCCGGGCGTTTTCCGACGTCACGGACCCCTTGACACCCCCTCCCCGGGACAGGCACGCTGAGTTGCGCAACCTGAATCGCGTTGCGTACGAAGCAACTGGCCGGTTTTGATTTCGGAGGTGCGGCGATGGCGGGACCCCGAGTGGTGATCATCGGAGCGGGCGTCGTGGGAGCGGCCCTCGCGGACGAGATCTCCGCGCGAGGCTGGACCGAAGTGACCGTGGTCGACCAGGGCCCGCTGCCGGCCACCGGAGGCTCCAGCTCACACGCCCCGGGCCTGGTCTTCCAGACGAACTCCTCCAAGACGATGACCGAGCTGGCCCGCTACACGGTCGAGAAGTTCTGCTCCCTCGACGTCGACGGCAAGCCCTGCTTCCTCCAGGTCGGCGGCCTCGAAGTGGCGACCACCCCCGAGCGTCTCGCGGAACTGCACCGCCGCCACGGCTGGATCACCGCCTGGGGCATCGAGGCCCGTCTGCTGACCACCGACGAGTGCCTGGAGCAGCACCCGCTCGTCAACCGCGACAAGGTCCTCGGCGGACTCCTGGTTCCCACCGACGGCCTCGCCAAGGCGGTCCTCGCCGTCGAGGCGCAGATCCGCCGCGCCACCGGGCGCGGGGTGACCTTCCTGCCCCGCCACGAGGTCCTGGACATCCTCCAGGCCGACGGCGAGGTCACCGGCGTCCGCACCGACAAGGGCGACCTCGAAGCCGACATCGTCGTGTGCTGCGCCGGCATCTGGGGCCCGAAGATCGCCCGCATGGCCGGCATGAACCTCCCGCTGACCCCGCTCGCCCACCAGCTCGCGTGGACCGGACCGATCCCCGCGCTCGCCGGGCAGACCGAGGAGGCCGTCCGCCCGATCCTGCGCCACCAGGACGCCGACCTCTACTACCGCGACCGCTTCGACGGCATCGGCATCGGCTACTACGGCCACCGCCCCATGCCGATCACCGCCGACGAGATCCTCTCGTTCGACGAGGCCGAGCAGATGCCCTCCGTCCTGGAGTTCACCGAGGACGACTTCGCGCCCGCCTGGACCGAGACCCAGTCCCTGCTCCCCGCGACCCAGGAGGCGAAGGTCGAGGAGGGCATCAACGGCCTGTTCTCCTTCACCACCGACAACTTCCCGCTCCTCGGCGAGTCCCCGGACGTCAAGGGCTTCTGGGTCGCCGAGGCCGTCTGGGTCACCCACTCCGCGGGCGTCGGCCGCGCCATGGCCGAGTGGCTGGTCGACGGCTACTGCTCCTCCTTCGACCTGCACGAGTGCGACGTCAACCGCTTCGAGCCGCACCAGCTCACCCCGGAGTACGTCCTGGCCCGCGACTGCCGGAACTTCGTCGAGGTCTACGACATCCTCCACCCCCTCCAGCCCTCCGGCGACCCGCGCCCCATCCGCAAGAGCCCCTTCCACGCCCGCCAGCAGGAGCACGGCGCGTTCTTCCTGGAGGCGAACGGCTGGGAGCGCCCGCAGTGGTACGAGGCCAACGCGCCCTTGGTGACAGGCCGTTCGATCCCCACCCCGAACGACTGGGCGGCGCAGTTCTGGTCGCCGATCGTCGGCGCGGAGGCCCAGGCCACCCGCGAGACCGTCGCCCTGTACGACATGACGGCCCTCAAGCGCCTCGAAGTCTCCGGCCCCGGCGCCGCGGACTTCCTGGAGCGCCTGGTCACCGGCAAGGTCGCCAAGTCGGTCGGCTCGGTGACGTACACCCTGCTCCTCGACCACGACGGCGGCATCCGCAGCGACGTCACCGTGGCCCGGCTCGCCCGCGACCTCTTCCAGGTCGGCGCGAACGGCAACCTCGACCTCGACTGGTTCGGCCGCCATCTGCCGGCCGACGGCACGGTCCAGGTCCGCGACATCACACCGGGCACCTGCTGCATCGGCCTGTGGGGCCCGCTCGCCCGCAAGGTCCTCCAGCCCCTGGCCGACGAGGACTTCTCCAACGACGGCCTGAAGTACTTCCGCGCCAAGCGCGCCAACATCGGGTCCGTCCCGGTGACGGCCATGCGCCTTTCGTACGTCGGTGAGCTCGGCTGGGAGCTGTACACCACCGCCGACCTGGGCCAGAAGCTCTGGGACACGCTGTGGGCGGCGGCCGAACCGCTGGGCGGCATCATCGCGGGGCGCGGCGCCTTCAACAGCCTGCGCCTGGAGAAGGGTTACCGCTCCTTCGGCACCGACATGACGTACGAGCACGACCCGTACGAGGCCGGCGTCGGCTTCGCGGTCAAGCTCGACAAGGAGGACTTCATCGGCAAGGCGGCGCTGGAACGCCGCAAGACCGACGTCCGGCGCCGCCTCACCTGCCTGACGATCGACGACCCACGGTCCGTCGTCATGGGCAAGGAGCCGGTGTACGACGGCGACCGCGCCGTCGGCTACGTCACCAGCGCCGCGTACGGCTACACGATCGGCAAGGGCATCGCGTACGCCTGGCTGCCGACGGAGGTGGCCGCGCCGGGGACCGTACTGCACATCGGGTACTTCGACGAGCGCGTGGAGGCGGTCGTTGCCGAAGAGCCCCTGTTCGACCCGACGATGTCCCGCCTCCGTGGCTGACCTCGAAGAAGGAGCAACGCCGGTGACCGCACAACTCCTCGACGGCAAGGCCACCGCAGCCGCCATCCGGCGTGAACTCGCCGAGCGCGTCGCCAAGTTGACCGTCGGTGGTGGGCGCCCGCCCGGCCTCGGCACCGTCCTCGTCGGTGACGACCCCGGCAGTCACGCCTACGTCTCCGGCAAGCACCGCGACTGCGCGCAGGTCGGGATCGCCTCCATCCGGCGGGATCTGCCCGCCGACGCGACCCAGCGGCAGGTCGAGGACGTCGTCGACGAGCTCAACGCCGACCCCGCCTGCACCGGCTACATCGTCCAGCTCCCGCTGCCCGCGCACCTGGACGCGAACGCCGTACTCGCCCGCATGGACCCGGCCAAGGACGCCGACGGACTGCACCCCGTCAACCTCGGCCGGCTCGTCCTCGGCACAGAGGCGCCGCTGCCGTGCACCCCGCGCGGCATCGTCGAACTCCTGCGCCGGTACGAGGTGCCGATCGCCGGGGCCCGCGTCTGCGTGGTCGGACGCGGCATCACCGTCGGCCGGCCCATCGGCCTCCTCCTCACCCGCCGCTCCGAGAACGCCACCGTCACCCTCTGCCACACCGGCACCAAGGGCCTGGCCTGGCACGTCCGCGAGGCCGACATCGTCATCGCCGCCGCGGGCTCACCCGGACTGATCACCAAGGACATGCTGCGCCCCGGCGCGGCCGTCCTGGACGTCGGCATCACCCGCACCGAGAACGGCCTCGTCGGCGACATCCACCCGGAGGCCGCCCAGGTCGCCGGCTGGATCGCCCCGATGCCCGGAGGCGTGGGCCCCATGACCCGGGCGATGCTGCTCGCCAACGTCGTCGAGGCCGCCGAGAGGAACGCGAACGCCGTATGAACGCGCTGAACACCCCCCTGGCGGAGCTGGACCCCGAGGTCCACGAGGCGCTGCGCGCCGAACTCCACCGCCAGCAGTCCACGTTGGAGATGATCGCCTCCGAGAACTTCGCGCCCACCGCCGTGATGGAGGCGCAGGGCTCGGTCGCGACCAACAAGTACGCCGAGGGCTACCCCGGCCGCCGCTACTACGGCGGCTGCGAACACGTCGACGTCACCGAGCGGCTGGCGATCGAGCGGATCAAGTCCCTCTTCGGGGCCGGTTTCGCCAACGTCCAGCCGCACTCGGGCGCCCAGGCCAACACCGCCGTCTTCTTCGCGCTGCTCCAGCCCGGCGACACCGTCCTCGGCCTCGACCTCGCGCACGGCGGCCACCTCACCCACGGCATGCGCATCAACTACAGCGGCAAGATGCTCAACGTCGTGCCGTACCACGTGTCCGAGACCGACAACCTGGTCGACATGGACGAGGTCGAGCGCCTCGCCAAGGAACACCGGCCCAAGATGATCATCGCGGGCTGGTCGGCGTACCCCAGGCAGCTGGACTTCGCCGCCTTCCGCCGGATCGCCGACGAGGTCGGCGCCCTGCTGATGGTCGACATGGCGCACTTCGCGGGCCTGGTCGCGGCCGGGCTGCACCCGAGCCCCGTCCCGCACGCCCACGTCACCACCACGACCACCCACAAGACCCTCGGCGGCCCGCGTGGCGGCGTGATCCTCACCAACGAGGCCGACCTCGCCAAGAAGATCAACTCGGCGGTGTTCCCGGGCATGCAGGGCGGCCCGCTGGAGCACGTCATCGCCGCGAAGGCGGTCTCCTTCAAGGTCGCCGCCTCCCCGGAGTTCGCCGAGCGCCAGGCCCGCACGCTGGCCGGAGCCCGCATCCTGGCCGAGCGGCTGACCCGGCCCGACGCCGCGGTGGCCGGAGTGAAGGTGCTGACCGGCGGCACGGACGTCCACCTGGTCCTCGTCGACCTGCGGGAGTCCCCGCTGGACGGCCGCCAGGCCGAGGACCTCCTCCACGAGATCGGCATCACCGTCAACCGCAACGCGGTGCCCTTCGACCCGCGCCCGCCCATGGTCACCTCGGGCCTGCGCATCGGCACCCCGGCGCTGGCCACGCGAGGCTTCACGGAAGAGGACTTCACCGAGGTCGCCGACGTGATCGCGCTCGCCCTCCAACCCGAACCGGACACCGCGGCCCTGCGCGCCCGCACCGAGGCGCTGGCCGCCAAGCACCCGCTCTACCCGCACCTGTCACAGGCAGCAGAAGAAGCCGGAGACGCCCGATGAGCCCCCGCACCCCCGGCGCCGAGCTCCCCGAACACCCCGACTGGCTGTGGCGCACACCCGAGCCGAAGCGCTCGTACGACGTCGTCATCGTCGGCGGCGGCGGACACGGCCTGGCCACCGCCCACTACCTCGCCAGGAACCACGGCATCACCAACGTCGCCGTACTGGAGAAGGGGTGGCTCGCGGGCGGCAACATGGCCCGCAACACCACGATCATCCGCTCCAACTACCTCTGGGACGAGAGCGCCGGCATCTACGAGCACGCGCTCAAGCTCTGGGAGGGCCTGGCGGACGAGCTCGACTACCCGATCCTCTTCTCCCAGCGGGGCGTGCTGAACCTGGCGCACAGTCTCCAGGACGTCCGCGACAGCGTCCGCCGCGTCGAGGCGAACCGCCTCAACGGCGTGGACGCCGAGTGGCTGGACGCGGACGGCGTCAAGGAGGTCTGTCCGATCGTCAACACCTCCCCGGACGTCCGCTACCCGGTCCTCGGCGGCACCTACCAGCCCCGCGCAGGCATCGCCAAGCACGACCACGTGGCCTGGGGCCTGGCCCGCTCGGCCGACGCCGCGGGCATCGACATCATCCAGAACTGCGAGGTCACCGGCCTGGACGTGGTAGGCGGCCGAGTGATCGGAGTCCAGACCAGCCTGGGCCCCATCGCGGCGGGCAAGGTGGCACTCTGCTCAGCCGGCCACACCTCCGTCCTCGCCGCCATGGCCGGCATCGAACTCCCGCTCCAGAGCCACCCGTTGCAGGCCCTGGTCTCGGAACTCCTCGAACCGGTGCACCCCACGGTCGTCATGTCCAACGCCGTCCATGTGTACGTCAGCCAGGCGCACAAGGGCGAGCTGGTGATGGGCGCGGGCATCGACGCGTACAACTCGTACACGCAGCGGGGCGCGTTCCACATCATCGAGGAGCAGATGTCGGCGGCCCTGGAGCTCTTCCCGGTCTTCGCCCGCGCCCACGTCCTGCGCACCTGGGGCGGCATCGTCGACGTCAGCCCCGACGCGTCACCGATCGTGGGCCTGACCCCCGTGGACAACCTCTACCTCAACTGCGGCTGGGGAACGGGCGGTTTCAAGGCCACCCCCGGTCTCGGCTGGGTCTACGCCCACACCATCGCGCACGACACCCCGCACCCCCTCAACGCCCCCTTCTCGCTCGACCGTTTCACCACCGGCGCGCTCGTCGACGAGCACGGCGCGGCCGCGGTGGCCCACTAGGGATCCCCAAGGAGCCGAACGACATGCTGCTGATCCCCTGCCCGTGGTGCGGCCCGCGCGACGAGGCCGAGTTCCACTACGGCGGCCAGGCCCACGTGCCGTACCCGGAGAACCCGTCGACCCTGACCGACGAGGAGTGGGCCAAGTACCTCTTCTTCCGGGCCAACCCGAAGGGCCCGTTCGCGGAACGCTGGAGCCACTCGGCGGGCTGCCGACGCTGGTTCAACGCGGTACGCGACACGTCGACGAACGAGATCATGGCGGTGTACCGGGCGGGGGAGGAGCGTCCGGGGACTGTTGAGCGCCGGGAGGATTCTTCAGCCGTTCCGGTCACTTCTCAGCCGCGTCCAGCACCCTCAGCCCGTCCGGCGTTTGAGGACGAGGCCCCTTCAGGGCCGATCGGGGGCGCGGGGGCGGAGCCCCCGGCACGGCGCCGCACCCGCCGACTCACCTTCACCTTCGACGGCACCGAATACCAGGGCGTAGAAGGAGACACCCTAGCCTCCGCCCTCCTGGCCAACGGCGTCATCGCCGCAGCGACCAGCATCAAGCTCGGCCGCCCCCGCGGCATCTTCTCCGCCGGCCCGGAGGAACCCAACGCGGTCGTCCAGATCGAGGCCCCCTTCCCGGAGCCGATGCTCCCCGCCACCACCGTCGAGCTCTACGACGGCCTGGTCGCATCGAGCCTCCCCGGCCAGGGCCGCCTCGCCACCGAACCGGACCCGGCCCGGTACGACGCCGTACACACGCACTGTGACCTGCTGATCGTCGGCGCGGGCCCGGCCGGCCTCGCCGCGGCGGCAGCGGCGGCGAAGACCGGCGCCCGGGTCGTCCTCGCCGACGACCACGCCGAGCTCGGCGGCAGTCTCTCCGGCACCGGCGAACTCCCGGACTGGGCAGGCGAGACGACCGCCCAGCTGGAGGCCTCTCCCGACGTCCGCATCCTCCGCCGTACCACCGTCTTCGGCTACTACGACGACAATCACCTCCTCGCCGTGGAACGCCGCACGAACCACCTTGGCGCAGCGGCCCCGCAACACGTCTCCCGCGAACGCGTCCACCGCATCCGCGCCCGCCGGGTGATCCTCGCCACCGGCGCCCACGAACGCTCCCTCGCCTTCGCGGACAACGACCGCCCCGGCGTGATGCTGGCCGCGTCGGCCCGCACGTACGTGAACCGCCACGGCGTCCTCCCCGGCCGCCACGCGGTCGTGTTCACCACCAACGACAGCGCGTACGCGGCCGCGTTGGACCTGCACACGGCCGGCGTGGAGATCGCCGCGATCGTCGACACCCGCCCCGACCCGGGCGAGTGGGCGGACCGGGCCCGCGCGGCCGGCATCGAGGTGCTGCCGGGGCACGCCGTCATCGGTACCGAGGGCGAGCAGCGGCTCACCGCCGTGGCCGTCGCGCCGTACGGGGAGACCACGGGCCGGCGCGAGTTCGCCGCCGACCTGCTGCTCGTCTCCGGCGGCTGGAACCCCGTGGCGCACCTGTTCAGCCAGGCGGGCGGCAAGCTCCGGCACGACGAGGAACTCGGCACCTTCGTGCCCGACTCATGCCGCCAGGCCGTCGAGGTCGCGGGCAGCGCGGCCGGCGTGTTCGACCTGCCCGGGGTGCTCGCCCAGGGCGCGGCGGCCGGCGCCCGTGCCATGGAGGCCGAGGGCTACACCCCGCAGGCCGTCCGCCTCCCGCAGGTCCCCGCCCAGCCGCGGCCCACCCCGCCGATGCACGTCTTCGGCGTCCCCGGCCGCGAAGGCGCCCCGCGCTTCGTCGACCTCCAACGCGACGTCACCGTCGACGACTTGGCCCGCGCCACCGGCGCCGGCATGCGCTCGGTGGAGCACACCAAGCGCTACACCACGGCCGGTACCGCCAACGACCAGGGCAAGACCTCCGGCGTGCTGGCCAGCGGCATCGTCGCCGAACTGCTCGGCGTGGACATCTCCGCGCTCGGCACGACCACCTTCCGCCCGCCCTACACCCCCGTCTCCTTCGCGGCCCTCGCCGGCCGCGACCGGGGCGCGCTGAGCGACCCGGTGCGCACCACCGCCCTCCACGAGTGGCACGTCGGCCACGGCGCCCTCTTCGAGAACGTCGGCCAGTGGAAGCGCCCCTGGTACTACCCCCAGGACGGCGAGGACATGGAGACGGCCGTACTGCGCGAGTGCGCCGCCGCCCGTGAGAGCGTCGCCTTCATGGACGCCTCCACCCTCGGCAAGATCGACGTCCAGGGCCCGGACGCGGCCGTCTTCCTCGACCGGCTCTACACCAACATGATGTCCACCCTGAAGGTCGGCATGATCCGCTACGGCGTGATGTGCCGCCTGGACGGCATGGTCTTCGACGACGGCACGGTCATCCGTCTCGCCCAGGACCGCTTCCTGGTCACCACGACGACCGGCAACGCGGCCGCCGTACTGGACTGGATGGAGGAGTGGCTGCAGACGGAGTGGCCGGAGCTGAAGGTCCACTGCACGTCCGTCACCGAACAGTGGGCGACCGTCGCTCTGGTGGGCCCGAAGTCCCGGGCCGTCCTCGGCGCACTGGCACCCCAACTGGCCGTCGACAACGACGACTTCCCGTTCATGGCCTGGCGCGAGACGACCGTCGCCGGCATCGAGGCGCGCGTCTGCCGGATCAGCTTCTCCGGCGAACTCGCCTACGAGATCAACGTCTCGCCGTGGGAGGCCCTCACCCTCTGGGAGGCGCTGTACGAGGCCGGTGCCCCGTACGGCATCACCCCGTACGGCACCGAGACCATGCACGTCCTGCGCGCCGAGAAGGGCTACCCGATCATCGGCCAGGACACCGACGGCACGGTCACCCCGCAGGACCTCGGCATGAGCTGGGCGGTCTCCAAGAAGAAGCCCGACTTCGTCGGCAAGCGCTCCTTCGCCCGCGCCGACACCGTCCGCCCCGACCGCAAGCACCTGGTCGGCCTGCTCCCGGACGACCCCGGCACCTTCCTGCCCGAGGGCACTCACCTGGTCGCCGACAGCGTGCTTCCGGCCCCGCCCGTCCCGATGCTCGGCCACGTCACCTCCAGCTACCGCAGCGCCGCCCTCGGCCGCACCTTCGCGCTCGCCCTGATCAAGGGCGGCCGCGAGCGCATCGGCGAGCGCCTGTACGCCCCCGTCGGCGACCGGCTGGTCCCGGTGACCGTCGCAAGCCCCGTCCTCTACGACCCCGAGGGAGCCCGCCGCGATGGCTGACACCGCACTCACCGCCCGGCCCCGCAGCCCCCTGGCGCACGCCGCCGGACGGCTGGCCGCCGCGACCCGCAGCTCCCAGGGAGCGGTACGGCTGGCCGAACTCCCCTTCCTGACCCAGCTCGACGTCCGTCTCGACGCCAAGGGCGCGGCTGCCGACGCGGTCGGCCTGGCACTGGGCCTGCAACTGCCCCTGGAGCCCAACACCGTCGTACGCGCCGGAGAGTTGACCGTGCTGTGGCTCGGCCCGGACGAGTGGCTGCTGGTCGCGCCGCCCGGATCCGAGCGGGACCTGGAGAGCCGGATCAGGGAGGCCGCCGGGGACGAGCCGGTGTCCGTCACCGACGTCTCCGCCCAGCGCACGACCCTCCTGGTCGCAGGCGAGCACGCCCGCGACCTCCTCGCGCACGGCTGCTCACTGGACCTGCACCCGCGCGCCTTCGCCCCCGGCCGCTGCGCCCAGACCACCCTGGGCCGCACCCAGGTCGTCCTGGTCGCCCGGGACGAACCCAGGGCAGGATTCTGGGTGCTCGTGCGATCCTCCTTCGCCGGCTATCTCACCGACTGGATACTGGACGCGGCAACGGAATACGTATGACGGGCATCGGGTCTCCGTCGGACCGGTGATAACGTGTCCCGGAATTCACGGAGACCCGATGGAACGACGTCAGCTGGAATACTTCATCGCCGTTGTCGAACACGGCGGGTTCACGGCCGCGGCCATCGCGCTCCATGTGGCACAGCCGTCGCTTTCCCATGCCATCAGGACCCTGGAGCGCGAATGCGGCGGAAGTCTTTTCCACCGGCTGCCGCACGGCGTCGCGCTCACCGCGGCCGGTGAGGCGCTGGTCCGCCCGGCCCAGCAGGTCCTGCGCGACCTCGCCACGGCGGGCTCCCTGGTGCGCGAGGTCCTCGGCCTGGAGGGCGGCCGGCTCGATGTCGTCTCGCAGACGACGCTCTCGGTCGATCCGCTCGCCGGGATGCTCGGGCGCTTCCACCGCGCCCACCCGAAGGTCTCCGTGCGCGTGGTCGACCCGGAGCGGGGAGCGGCCGTGGCGGTCATG
This sequence comes from Streptomyces sp. NPDC047081, assembly GCF_040643775.1. NCBI lineage: Bacteria > Bacillati > Actinomycetota > Actinomycetes > Kitasatosporales > Streptomycetaceae > Streptomyces > Streptomyces sp. NPDC047081. Next base: position 299,339 of record NZ_JBEYUY010000002.1, read on the forward strand.
GTCGCGGCCGGGCGCTGCGAACTCGGTCTGGTCGACGCCTCCGTGCCCACCGGGGACCTGAGCGGCATCGACCTGCCGGCGCAGGAGATGCACGTCGTCCTGCCCCCGGACCACCCGCATCCGCCCGGTGACACCATCACCTCGCGCGAACTGGCCGCGCTGGACCTCATCGTGACACCGCCCGGCACCGAGACCCGGGTGGCCGTGGACGACGTGTGCACCGCGCTCGGCGTCGCACCGCGCATCGTGGTGGAGACCGCGCATCGGGCGATGATCGTGCCGCTGATCCTCGCGGGCGTCGGCGCCTCCCTGCTGCCCGCCTCCATGGCCCGCGACGCCGGACTCCGCGGCGCCCGCATGCTCTCCAACCGCCCCCGGCTGCTGCGCCACGGGCGCCTGGTCTGGCGGTCGGGCCCGCTGTCGCCGGCCGCTCAGGCCTTCGTCGATCTGGCCGTATAGAAGTTTTCTACCGCCTTCATTCAAAACCGGTCCAGGGCAATTCTCCGCACCTTGTTGACCTGCGTCGACGCCGAATGACATTTTTGCTGAGCCATCGGCGGAAACGGCCGGAAGTCCCCTTGTGTTGCGCCTTTGATGCGGCATTGCGAAAAGTTTGTGAAATCTTCCCGGCGGCCCGGAACGGAGAAATGCATGACTGAGTTCGACGCCGGACGGCACATTCTTCCCCGCCCCGACTCCCGTCCGCCCCTGACGACCGCGATGGACGTCCACGAGCAGGCGACGGCCTTCACGCCCATCGGCCCGGTCCCGCCACCGCAGGGCGCCCCGAACGTGGTGATCGTGCTCGTCGACGACCTCGGCTTCGGCACCTCCAGCGCCTTCGGCGGACCGTGCGAGATGCCCGCCGCGGAACGCCTCGCCGAGGGCGGGCTGCGCTACACCCGCTTCCATGTGACGGCCCTGTGCTCGCCGACCCGCCAGGCCCTGCTGACCGGACGCAACCACCACTCGGTGGGCATGGGCGGCACCACCGAGATGACCACGGCGGCCCCCGGCTACAACGGCTTCCGCCCGCGCAGCGCCGCCACCCTCGCGCAGATCCTGCAGGGCAACGGCTACAGCACGGCCGCCTTCGGCAAATGGCACCAGACCCCGCCCCGGGAGATCAGCGCGGTCGGCCCGTTCGACCGCTGGCCCACCGGCGAGGGCTTCGACACCTTCTACGGGTTCATGGGCGCCGAGATGAACCACTGGTACCCCCTGCTCTACCAGGGCACCACCCCCGTCGAGCCGGACCGCCGCCCCGAGGACGGCTACCACCTCTCCGCGGACCTCGTCGACCACGCCATCGACTGGGTACGCACCCAGCGCACCCTGACCCCGGGCCGCCCGTTCTTCACCTACCTCGCCCTCGGCGCCGCACACGCACCGCTGCACGTCGCCCCGGAGTGGCAGGAGAAGTACCGCGGGCGCTTCGACCACGGCTGGGACCGGCAACGCGAACTCACCCTGGAGCGGCAGAAGGAACTCGGGGTCGTGCCCGAGGACGCGGAACTCGCGAACTGGGCGGAGGGCGTACCGCACTGGGACGAACTCACCGGGAACCAGCGTCGGTTGGCCGCCCGCTTCATGGAGACCTTCGCCGGGTTCACCGAACACGCCGACGTCCAGGTCGGCCGCTTCCTCGACGCCCTCGACGAACTCGGCGAGCTGGACGACACGCTGATCCTCTACATCCTGGGCGACAACGGCGCCTCGGGTGAGGGCGGCATCGAGGGGACGATCGTCGAACACCGCCTCGGGCACGGCATCGTCGACGACCCGGAAGAGATGATCGAGCACCTCGACGAGATCGGCGGCCCGCGCAGCTACCCGATCGCACCGGCGGGCTGGGCGCTGGCGCTCAACACCCCCTACCAGTGGACCAAACAGGTCGCCTCGCACTTCGGTGGCACCCGCGACGGCATGATCCTGCACTGGCCGCGGGGCGTCGCCGAACCCGGCGGCCTGCGCCACCAGTTCTCCCACGTCATCGACGTACTCCCGACGATCCTGGACTGCGTGGGCGTCCCGGCGCCGTTCAGTGTCGACGGGGTGACACAGCAGCCCGTCGAGGGCACGAGCATGTGGCGCACGCTCGCCGATCCCGAAGCACCCGAGCACCGCCGGACGCAGTACTTCGAGATGTGCGGCAACCGGGGCATCTACCACGAGGGCTGGATGGCGGTCACCCGGCACGGCATCCCCTGGGAGATGGTCCCCGAGGGGAACAAGCGGTTCGCCGACGACGTCTGGGAGCTGTACGACCTCACCGAGGACTGGAGCCAGGCCCACGACCTCGCCGCCCAACACCCGGAGAAACTGCGCCGGTTGCAGGACCTGTTCCTCATCGAGGCAGCCAAGTACCAGGTCTTCCCGCTGGACGACCGTGTCACCGAGCGGGAGAACCCCGCCGTGGCCGGACGCGTCGACCTGCTCGGGGAACGCACCTCCGTGACCTACCGCGGCGGCATGCGCCGGTTCACTGAGGAGACCACTCCCAACATCAAGAACCGCTCGCACAGCATCACCGCGGACATCGAGACACCCGGGACATCCGAAAGCCCGGCCGAGGGCGTGCTCATCGCACAGGGCGGCCGTTTCGGCGGCTGGTCCCTGTACGTCACCGAGGGAAGACCGGCCTACGTCTACAACTGCTTCGGGATGAGCCTGTACACCGTGCGCGCCGACCGGCCCCTGACACCGGGACGTCACGAGGTGCGGCTGGAGTTCGCCTACGACGGTGGAGGGCTCGGCAAGGGCGGCACCGCCACGCTCCTGGTGGACGGCGAACGGCAGGCCGTTGGCCGGGTCGAGCAGACCATCCCGTACTACTTCTCCTTCGACGAGACGCTCGACGTCGGCGTGGACCTCAGCACACCGGTGACCGACGACTACCCCGTCCTCGACAACGAGTTCACCGGGACCGTGCACACCGTGCGCATCGACCTCGATGCCGCGGCCGGCGAACAGGCCGAGTTCGACGGCGGGTTGCACCGACGCGTGATGGGGGCCCAGTGAACTGCTGTGCGCCGTCCGGCGGTCGGGGCGCGGGGCAGCCGTCGGCTCTCAGGGCCGGGGACCGCCTCGCGAGCACCGAGGGCATGGTGGCGGTCCCCGCCGGCGAGTTCCTCATGGGCAGCGACGACGCGCTCGCCTACCCCGCCGACGGCGAGGGCCCGGTACGCACGGCACGCGTCGACGCCTTCTGGATCGACGCCTGCACCGTGTCCAACGAGCAGTTCGCCCGCTTCGCCGACGAGACCGGCCACCGTACCTTCGCCGAGCGGACCGGCTGGTCGTTCGTCTTCGCCGGACTGCTCCCCGACGACTTCCCGCCCACTCGGGGCGTGGTGGGCGCACCCTGGTGGCGTCAGGTCGAGGGCGCCGACTGGCGTCGCCCCGACGGACCGCACTCCACCTGGCAGGACCGGCGGGACCACCCGGTCGTGCACGTCGACTGGGACGACGCCCGTGCCTACTGCGCCTGGGCCGGCAAACGCCTGCCCACGGAGGTGGAGTGGGAGCGCGCCGCCCGGGGCGGACTCCACGGCAAGGCGTTCCCCTGGGGCGACGAGTTCGAACCGGGCGGGCGAGCCCGGATGAACGTCTGGCAGGGCGACTTCCCGCACCGCCACCCCACGGCCGACGGCTGGTACGGCACCTGCCCGGTCGACGCCTACGAACCCAACGGTTTCGGCCTGTACAACGCCACCGGAAACGTGTGGGAGTGGTGCGCCGGAACCTTCTCCCGTGACGGACGGCAGCGGGTCGCCAAGGGCGGCTCCTATCTGTGCCACGCCTCCTACTGCCGCCGCTACCGGGTGGCCGCGAGGCAGGGCCTGTTCCCCGATTCGGCCACCGGCAACGTGGGGTTCCGGTGCGCCGCGGACATGACGTGACCCTCTTTCGACCAAGGAGCAGGACCATGGCGGAACGAACAGGGCAGTGGCGGGCCGGCGCGGCGGGAATGGTCGTGCTCGGCCTCGCCCTCACCGCCTGCGGCGGCGCGAAGGTCGGCGACAACGAGGCCGCGGCGGACGGGAGTTCGGGCAAGTGCGGCACCTTCAGCCTGGCCGTCAACCCGTGGGTCGGCTACGAGGCGGACGCGGCCGTCGTCGGCTATGTGGCGGAGCAGAAGCTGGGCTGCAAGGTCGTCAAGAAGAACCTGAAGGCGGAGATCGGCTGGCAGGGCTTCGAGACCGGCGAGATCGACGCCATCCTCGAGAACTGGGGCCACGCCGACCTGAAGAAGAAGTACATCACCGAGCAGAAGACCGCCGTCGACCTCGGTGAGACCGGCAACAAGGGCATCATCGGCTGGTACATCCCGCCGTGGATCGCGAAGAAGTACCCGGACATCACCGACTGGAAGAACCTCGACAAGTACGCCGCCAACTTCAAGACCTCCGAATCCGGCAGCAAGGGCCAGCTCCTCGACGGCGACCCGTCCTACCAGACCAACGACGCGGCCCTGGTGAAGAACCTCAAGCTGGACTTCAAGGTGGTGTACGCGGGCAGCGAGACCGCGCTCATCCAGGCCTTCCGGGACGCCGAGAAGAACAGGAAATGGGTGATCGGCTACTTCTACGAACCCCAGTGGTTCTTCTCGGAGGTACCGCTGGTCCACATCGACCTTCCCGCGCACACGGCCGGCTGCGACGCCGACCCGGCGAAGGTCGCCTGCGACTACCCCGTCTTCGACCTCGACAAGATCGTCAGCACCAGGTTCGCCAAGTCCGGCAGCCCCGCCTACGACCTGGTGAAGAACTTCAAGTGGACCAACACCGACCAGAACACCGTGGCCAGGTACATCGCGCTGGACAAGATGTCGCCGGAGGCGGCGGCCAAGAAGTGGGTCGACGCCAATCCGGACAAGGTCAAGGCCTGGCTCGGGTAGGAATTCGGTGATGGCTGGACGGGTTCAGGGCGCTCCGACCGAGCGTCCTGTCCACGAAGGGGGCTGTTCGGTCAGGGAGTCGAGGGTGTCGAGGATCGGCTCGGGGAACGGCGTCGCCCGGCCGGCGTTCTGGTCGACGTGGAGCAGCAGCAGCTCGATGGTGGCCACCGGGTCGGCATCGGGTGCCGGCTCCGTGCCCACGTACATCTCGTGCGTGAACCACGCCTTCTTCCCGACCGCGCCCAACACCCTTGTCCGTACGGCGAGTCGGGCACCCTCCGGGACGTCCCGCAGATAGCGGACATGGGACTCCACCGTGTACATCGAACAGCCGGTGCTCTTGCGGTAGTCGGCGTCCACGCCGATGAGCTCCATCACCGTGTCCGTCGCGAAGCCGAAGACGAGGACGTAGAACGCCTCGCTCATATGGCCGTTGTAGTCGATCCACTCCGGGCGCACGGTGTCGCGGTACAGCGGAAGCCGCGGCGGGTCGGGATTCACTCGGTGCCCTCCCCGGGCAGTCGGCCGGTGGCGCGCAGGACGGCGATCACACCCCGGTCGCGCTCGGCGACCAGATCCGCGATCGTACGGCCGTCGGCGGCGTCGTCGCAGCCGGCCACGACCGCGTCGTAGAGCGCCTTGTCCAGCTCGGGGGCCTCCAGACGCGTCCACGGGGACTTCAGGGACGGACCGAAGTGGTCGAGCATGTGGGCCATCCCGCCCTCGCCGCCCGCGAGGGCGAAGGTGAGCATCGGGCCCATGACCGCCCAGCGCAGACCCGGCCCTTCCGTGATGGACAGGTCGATGTCGCGGACCGTCGCCTCACCGCTGGCGACCATGTGCAGGGCCTCCCGCCACAGCGCCTCCTGGAGGCGGTTGGCGATGAAGCCGGGCACCTCGCGGTCCATGGTGATGACCGACTTGCCCGCCACTTCGTAGAACCGGGACGCCCACCGCACCGCCTCCGGGTCGGTCCGCTCGCCGCCGACGACCTCGACGAGCGGGATGAGATACGGCGGGTTGAACGGGTGACCGACCACCAGCCGGCCCGGTGTGACCGCCTCGGTCTGCATGTCGGTCATCGGGTAGCCGGACGTGGAGGAGGCGATGACGACTCCGGCGGGCGTCGCGGCGTCCAGTTTCGCCAGCAGTTCACGCTTGAGGTCGAGTTTCTCCGGGGCGCTCTCCTGGACGAACTGAGCCTCGGCGACGGCCTCTTCGAGGGTCGCGGTGACCGTGAGGCGGTCGGTCGAGGCGCCTGGCGCGAGCCCGAGCTGTTCGAGTGCGGGCCATGCGGCCTCGACGAGGCGTCGCAGCCGGGCCTCGGCGTCGGGGGCCGGGTCCCAGGCCGTGACGTCGTAGCCACGGGCCAGGAAGTGGGCGACCCAGCCGCCGCCGATCACTCCGGCGCCGACGCAGGCGACACGGCGTACGTCCTCAGGGGCGGAAGTCTCCGTCATCTACGGCTCCTTGAAGGTGGGGGAGGGGGAGCGGCGTCTCAACCGCGCGGTTTCAGACCGAGCTTGAGACGGGCTTCGTCGGGAGTCGCGACCCGTGCCCCCAAGGCCTCGACGATCGTCACGGCACGCTCCACCAGCTGGGCATTGGTCGCCTTGACGCCCTTGCCGAGGTACAGGTTGTCCTCCAGGCCGACGCGCACATGCCCGCCGAGCAGGATCGACTGCGCCACCCACGGCATCTGCATCCGGCCCAGCGCGAAGCTCGCCCACTGGGCGCCCTCCGGCAGCATGTTCACCATCGACTGCAGCACCCCGGGATCGGCCGGCGCGCCCCACGGAATGCCCATGCACAGCTGGAACACGGTCGGTTCGTCCAGCAGTCCCTCCGCGAGCAGCTGCTTGGCGAACCACAGGTGACCGGTGTCGAAGATCTCCAACTCCGGTCGCACGCCCAGCTCCTGGATGCGTCTGGCGCCGGTGCGCAGCATGTCGGGCGTGGAGACGTAGAGGTTGGAGCCGTCGCCGAAGTTGAGCGATCCGCAGTCCAGGGTGCAGATGTCGGGCAGCAGGTCCTCGACGTGCGGCAGCCGCTCCAGGCCGCCGACCAGATCGGTGCCGGGCAGCTGCTTCAGCGGTTCGTCCGGGTCGATGACCAGGTCGCCGCCCATGCCCGCGGTGAGGTTGATGACGACGTCGGTCCCGGTCTCCTTGATGCGCTCGACGACCTCGCGGTACAGCCGTGGATCGCGCGAGGGCGCCCCGGTCCCGGGGTCGCGTACGTGGATGTGGACCGCGGCGGCACCGGCCTCGGCGGCCTGCACCGCGGAGGCGGCGATCTGCTCGGGGGTGACGGGCACGTGCGGGCTCTTGCGCACGGTGTCACCGGCGCCGGTGAGGGCGCAGGTGATGATGACGTCCTGATTCATGGTCGCGGCGGTTCCTCTCGGGACGGAGGCGGGCGACGAAGACTCCACGACCGTAACCGCGCACAGGCCCCAGCAGCAAGACCCTGGTTTCATGATGCGTGCGCACGTCGCACATTATGAAACCGGGACGGGCGTCAGAGCGCCTGTGCCGCCCGGGCGATCTCGTCCGCCGCCGCGCGCGCCAGCGGTCCCAGCGTCGTGAAGCGGGACTCGGGCACCCGGTCCTGCGGTCCCCAGATGCTGACCACCGCGAACGGCCGGCCGCGGCTGCCGAGCACCGGAGCGGAGACGCCGTACAGGTTCCGCTCCAACTCGCCCACGCAGACGCCATATCCGCGCTCCCGCGTCTGAACCAGCTCGGCCCGCAACCGCGCCCGGTCCGTGACCGTGGTGTCCGTGAAGGCGTCCAGCGGCCCGGCGAGCAGGGCCTCCGCCTCCTCCTCGGGCAGCCAGGCCAGCAGCGCCTTGCCGGTCGACGTGGCGTGCAGCGGCACCTGCCGGCCCAGCCACTTGGCGCTCAGCACGACCGGCGGAGTGACCTCGTCGATGTACGTCAGCCCGAGCTGCTGCACCACGGCCAGGTTCGCGGTCTCGCCCGTCTGCTCGCTGACCCGGCTCAGCGTGCCGTGCGCCCGGCGGATCAGTCCGTCGAAACCGGCCGCCGAGGCCATCCGGGCCACCGCGAAACCGATCGTGTAGCGGTTGGTGACCGGGCTGCGCTCCACCAGCCCGAACTGCTCCAGCGTGGACAGCAGCCGCCAGGCGGTGGCGCGGTTGAGGTCGCACCGGGCGGCCAGGTTGGAGGCCGTGTCACCGTCCGGGGCGCTGTCGGCCGTCGCCTGCAGCAGGATGATCGCCCGCTCCAGCGACTGGACCTTGCCCGAGGTGCCGCCGCCCTCCGCGGCCGTCGGGGAGTCGTTGGTGTCGGCGGTGCTCTCGGCCTTCGACATACGCATCTCTTCCTCGGCTTCCGGCGGTTGTCCGTGTGATCGACGGTAGCGGGCGGCGGACGGTACCCCTTGACCTACCTCACCGTCATCCCTATCTTCTCACCATCCGTGCGGCCATCGCGTCATATGAACGTCTCGAACGTCTTGCGATCTGAACGTCTTGCTCCGAAGGCGAGGCCAGCCATGCCCGACACCCATTCCCCTCCCCACGCGATGACGCGCAGGGACCTCCTCCGTGGCGGCGCCCTCCTCGCCGCCTCCCTGCCCGCCGCCGGCCTGCTCACCGCCTGCGCCACGAACGGCGTCACCACCACGAACGGCAGGCCGGTACGCGGCGGTGCCCTGCGGGTCGGCGTCAGCGGAGGCAGCGCCAAGGACTCCCTCGATCCGCACAGCCCGCTGTCCTACCCCGACCAGGCACGCGTCGTGAACCTGTACGAACCGCTGTTCCGGCACGACGCCGACTACCGCCTGGAACCCCTGCTCGCCGAGTCCATCGAACCGTCCAAGGACGGCAGGACCTGGCTGCTGAAGCTGCGCCCCGGCGTCGAGTTCCACAACGGCAAGACCCTCGACGCCGACGACGTCATCGCGACCATGCGCCGCATCGTCGACCCCAAGGCACCCACCGCCGGCGCCACCAGCCTCTCGGTGATCGACGCGGGGGCCCTGCGCCGCGTCGACGCCACCACCGTACGGATACCGCTCAAGTACCCGTACGCCCTGCTGGAGGACCTGCTCGCGCAGTACAGCCTCGGGATCGTCCCGGCGGACTTCGACGTCAAGCGGCCGGTGGGCACCGGGCCGTTCGTGTACGGGTCCTTCGCGCCCGGCGACCGGTCCACGTTCCGCCGGTTCGGCAACTACTGGCGGCGCCCGGCATATCTCGACGAGCTGCACATCCTCGACTTCCCCGACGACACCGCGAAGATCAACGCCCTGCTGAGCACGCAGATCGACGCGATCGACAACCTCCCGCCCGCCTACATCAAGATGATCGAGAAGCAGGGCGGCCAGGTGCTGATCTCCCAGACCGGCTCCTGGAACCCCATCACGATGCGCGTCGACACCCCGCCCTTCGACGACGTGCGGGTACGCCAGGCCTTCCGGCTCATCGTCGACCGGCCCCAGATGGTCAGCCAGGTCCTCGGCGGCCAGGGCCGGATCGGCAACGACCTCTACGCCCCCTTCGACGTCGCCTACGACAAGCAACTCCCGCAGCGCGTCCAGGACCTGGGCCGGGCGAAGTCCCTCCTCAAGGCCGCCGGACACGAGCACCTCACCGTCGAGCTCGTCACCTCCACCGGCATCGGCTCCGGCTCCATCGAGGCGGCCCAGCTCTTCGCCCAGCAGGCCAAGGGCGCCGGGGTGAAGGTCAAGGTCCGCATCACCGACTCCGCGACCTTCTACGGCGACCGCTACCTCAGCTGGCCCTTCGCCCAGGACTACTGGTTCACCCGCAACTACCTGCCGCAGGTGGACGCCGGGTCCCTCAAGACCTCCCCGTACAACGAGACCCACTGGAACGATGCGGAGTTCAACACCCTCATGGACCGGGCCCGCCGCGAATTCGACGCGAGCAGACGCAATGAACTCCTGAAAGACGCACAGCGGATCGAGTACGAGCGCGGCGGCCACATCATCTGGGGGTTCAAGAACCAGGTCGACGCCTACGGGGCCAACGTCACCGGCTTCACGCCCAACCGCAACCTCCCGCTGTCCGACTACGAGTTCCGCAATGTCTCGGTCGGCGGCTGAGGCCGCGGCGCTGCCCGCGACGGTCCGGTCCGACCGCCGCGACGACGCCTCCTCCGCGACCCGCACCTGGACCCTGTGGCTGCTGCGCCGAGTCGGACTGGCGCTGCTCACCCTCTGGCTGATCTCCCTGCTCGTCTTCACCGCCACCCATCTGCTCGGCGACCCCGCCCAGGCGATCCTCGGCCGCTCCGCCACCCCCGAGCGCCTCGCCGCGCTGCGCCGCCAACTCGGCCTCGACCACTCCGCGGTCCACCAGTACTTCTCCTGGCTCGGCGGAGTCCTCACCGGTGACTTCGGCACCTCGCTCGCCACGAAGGGAGCGGTGTCCACCCTCATCGGCGGCAAGATCGTCAACAGCGCCGTCCTGGTCGCGGTCTCCGCCGTGATCATCGCCCCGCTGTCCGCGCTGATCGCCCTCTACTCCGCCCGCCGGCGCGACACGGCCGTCGACCACGTCATCCAGGTCGTGCTCCTCGGCACGGCCGCGCTCCCGGAGTTCGTGATCGGCATTCTCCTGGTCACCCTCTTCTCGACCGTGGTCCTCACCTGGCTGCCCTCGGTCGCCGTGTCCTGGACCGGCAGCCCCTGGACGGACCCGGTCGTCATGATCCTGCCGGTCGCCACGCTCACCCTGGCCGTAGTCCCGTACGTGGCGCGCATCCTGCGGGCCAGTCTCATCGAGGTCCTGGAGAGCGACTACGTGGAGATGGCCCGCCTCAAGGGCGTGCCCGAGCGGCGGGCCGTCGGCCGGCACGCCCTCGGCAACGCGGTCGTTCCCGCGATCCAGGTCATGGCGCTCCAACTCGCCTGGCTCGCCGGGGGAGTTGTCGTCGTCGAGAGCCTCTTCCTCTACCCCGGGATCGGCACCGCCCTGGTGGACGCCGTCCGCAACCGCGACGTGCCGGTCATCCAGGCGCTGGCCCTGCTCGTCGCCACCGTCTACGTCGTGGTGAACCTGATCGCCGACGTCCTGACCATCCTCGTGACGCCCAGACTCCGAACGGGGGTGCGGTGATGACCGCCGCCGTACTCGACGTACCGCTTCCCGCCCGCCGGCCGCGCCTGCGCGGGGCCCTCACCGCCGGCCGCACCTGGGTCGGCATCCTGCTCACCGCACTGGTCACCGCGGTCGCCTTCCTGGGCCCGCTGTTCGCCCCGCACGGCGAGAACGACATCGTCGGAGCGCCGTACTCGGACTCCGCGCCCGGCGCCCTGCTCGGCACCGACTACCTCGGCCAGGACGTCTGGAGCCGTCTGCTCGCGGGCGGCAACTGGGTCGTCGTGACCGCCGTCCTCGCCACCCTGCTCGGCATGGTCCTGGGCGTCGCGGCCGGACTGGTCGCCGGATACGCCCGCGGGTGGGTGGACGAGGTCGTCATGCGGGTCTGCGACGTGGTGCTCGCCTTCCCGCAGATCGTGCTCGTCCTGGTGCTCCTGTCGGTGGCCGGCCCCGAGCGCTGGCTGGTCGTCGTCGTGGTGGGCGTCTCGCACGCCCCGCGCGTCGCCCGGCTGACCCGGGGCATGACGACCGGCCTCGCCACCCGCGAGTTCGTGCAGTCCGCCGAGGCGCTCGGCGAGAAGCGGTCCCGGATCCTGTTCGCCGAACTCCTGCCCAACATGACCGCCCCGCTCCTGGCCGAACTGGGGCTGCGCCTGACGTACTCGGTGGGCCTGGTCGCCTCCATCGGCTTCCTCGGCTTCGCCTCCGACCCCAGCGCCGCCGACTGGGGGCTCATGATCAACGAGAACCGCCTCGCCCTCGCCGTCCAGCCCTGGGCGATCCTCGCCCCCGTCCTGGCCATCGCGGTCCTCGCCCTCGGCACCAACCTCATCGCCGACGGCATCGCACGGGCGGCGGCCGGAGCGGGCGCCGCAGAAGGCAAGGACGCGAGCCGATGAGCGCGCGCAGCAGCGCCGCGGCCCGCCTCGACAAGGGAGCGAGCTCATGACCACCCCGACCACCGCCCCGGCCGGCCCCTCCTGTTCCGTCTCCGGGCTGCGGATCGTGCTCGGCCGCACCGGCCCCGACGTCGTGGACGACATCGCCTTCGACGTCACCGAGGGCGAGATCCTGGCCCTCGTCGGCGAGTCCGGCAGCGGCAAGACCACGATCGCCACCGCCCTGCTCGCCCACACCCGCCGCGGCGCCCGCATCGACTCCGGATCCGTCCTCCTCGACGGACGCGAACTGCTCGGTGCCAAGCCCGCTGAGACACGCGGCCGCCGCGGCTCCGAAGTCGCGTACGTACCCCAGGACCCGGCGGCCTCCCTCAACCCCGTCATGCGCATCGGCCGGCAGATCCGGGAGGTGCTCGACGTCCACCACGCCGGCACCCCGGCCGAGCGCGAGGCACGGGTGCGCGAAGTGCTCGCCGAGGTCGCGCTGCCCGACGACGACGAGTTCCTGCGCCGCTATCCGCACCAGCTCTCCGGAGGCCAACTCCAGCGCGTGGCCATCGCGATGGCGTTCACGCTGCGACCCCGGGTGCTGGTCCTGGACGAGCCGACGACCGGCCTCGACGTCACCACCCAGGCCCATGTCCTCGCCACCGTGCGGGAGTTGTGCGCCCGGCACGCGGTGGCGGCGGTGTACGTCACCCACGACCTCGCCGTGGTCGCCGAGTTCGCCCACCGGGTCGCGGTGATGTACGCGGGCCGGATCGTCGAGCTCGGCCCGCGCGAGCGCGTCTTCACCACGCCGGCCCACCCCTACACCCGGGCCCTGCTGGCTGCCGTCCCCAGCGTCACCGAGCCCCGCGTCCTGGCGGGCATCCCCGGCGGCACACCGTCACCCGGCCGCCGCCCCGCAGGCTGCCGCTTCCACGACCGGTGCGCGTTCGCGGAGCCCGAATGCGCCGCACACGAGCCGGAGTTGCTCGCGATCGGAAGCCCGGACGCCGTCGACGGCGCAGCGGTGTCGGCCCGGTGCCGCCGAGCCGACCATGTCCGGTCCCGGCCGCTGGAGTTCACGGTCGCCGCCCCGGCCGGCACCGGCACCCGCCCCGACCCGGTGCTCTCCGTCCGCGGCCTGACCGCCCGCTACGGATCCCGCCCCATCCTGCACGGCATCGACCTGGACATCGGCCGGAACGAGTGCGTGGCCGTCGTGGGCCAGTCCGGCAGCGGAAAGTCGACCCTCTCGCGCTCCGTCGGAGGACTCCACGAGGAGTGGGGCGGCGCCGTGACCTTCGACGGACAGCCGCTGCCGCCCGGTGCCCGGCAGCGCAGCCGCGAACTGCGCAAAGCCGTCCAGTACGTCTTCCAGAACCCGTACCTCGCCCTCAACCCCCGGATGACGGTCGGCAGGATCATCCGCAGGCCCCTGGAGCTGTTCGGCCTCGCCCATGGAGCGGACGCCACCCGGCGCGTCCACGAGCTCCTCGGCCAGGTGATGCTCTCGCCTTCGGTGCACGACCTCCGACCCGACCGCCTCTCCGGCGGCGAACGTCAACGCGTCGCCATCGCACGGGCGTTGGCCTGCGAACCGGAACTCCTCATCTGTGACGAGGTGACCTCCGCCCTCGACGTCTCCGTCCAGGCCTCGATCGTGAGCCTGCTGGAGCAACTGCGGGCCGACCGTGGCCTGTCGATGCTGTTCGTCACCCACAACCTCGCCCTCGTCCGCTCCCTCGCGACCCGGGTGGCCGTGCTGTGCGACGGCCGGATCGTCGAGGAGGGCCCGACGGCCGACGTACTGGACCGGCCCTCGGCCGCGTACACACGGCAGTTGCTCGCCGACACACCGGGGCGCGGCGACGTCTCGGCACAACCCGTCGGGGAGGGCACCCCATGACCGGGCCCGCCGTCGCGCCGGACGTCGACACCCTGCGCGAGCCGCAGCACCCGCACAGCACGGAGGTCCCGGCGTCCGCGACCCCCGCCCCCTGGCCCACCGCCGTACGCCCGCTGTCCGCCCGGATCACGGGCGCCGGACGCACCATGGACCTCGACGAGTTCCTGGCGCTCACGCACACCACCGCGCTGGTCGTGATCGTGGACGGCACCCTCGTCCACGAGCGCTACTTCCACGGCGTCACCCCCGGGCACCGGCTGCTCGGCAACTCGGCGACCAAGTCGGCGCTCGCGCTGCTGACCGGCCAGGTGCCCGACCTGGACCTGGACACGCCGGCGACCGAGTTCGTCCCCGAACTCGCCGGCAGCGGATACGCGCGGGTGACGGTCCGTCAACTCCTGTCCATGACCAGCGGGGTGGAGTGGGAGGAGGACCACCGCGATCCCGAGTCACCTGCCTCCCGGCTCGTCGCCTGCGTGCGCGAAGGGACGGGCCTCCTGCGCGAGCACTTGCCGCGCATCCCGCCCTGCCGGCCGCCCGGGACCTCCTTCACCTACTGCACCGCCGACTCGCTCGTCCTCGACTGGGTGCGCGAACGCGCCACGGGCCTCGACTTCGCCACCCACCTCACCCGGCTGTGGCAGGCCCTCGGCGCCGAACACCCAGCCCTCGTCGGCCTGGACGCGGACGGCACCGCCATGGCGGGAGGAGCGCTCGCGGCGACGGCCCGCGACTGGGCCCGCCTCGGGTGGCTGCAGATCGAAGGCGGCACGCCGGGCCGACCGCTCGTGCCGGCCGACTGGATCGAAGCCTCCAGCCGGCCGGGGCAGCCGTTCCTCGCCCCGGGCCGACTGCCCAGCACGATCACCACACACGCCGGATTCGGCCACCACTGGTGGCCCCTGGACTCCGCCGGGCGACGGGTGACGGCCGACGGCATGCGCGGACAGTTCGTGTACGTCGACCGGGTCCGGCGCGTAGTGGTCGTGAAGACGTCGGCCTGGCCGCACGGAGACGCCTGGGCGGACCGCCAGTACCGCGACCTGTGCTACCTCGCCCTGCCCGCGATCGCCGAGGAGGCCGCCCGATGAGCCACGGCATCGTCACCCCGTACGAGGGCCGGGAACACGGCGGCTGGAACCCGGAGGCGGCGATCCCCGCCCCGCTCACCCCGCACCGCACGACCGTCTCCCCGGCCTGGGTGGACTACAACGGTCACCTCAGCGAGTCCTGCTTCCTGCTCGTCTTCGGCGACAGCTCCGACGCCTTCTTCCGCTGGGTCGGCGTCGACGAGGCCTACCGGGCCGCCGGTCACTCCCTCTACACCGCGGAGACCCACCTCCACCACCTCGGCGAGGCGGCCGAGGGCGACCCGCTGCGGCTCACACTGCACATCCTCGACGTCGACGACAAGCGGCTCCACCTCTTCCACGCCATGTACCACGAGACGTCCGGCGGCCTGCTCGCCACCGCCGAACAGATGCTGCTGCACGTCGACACGGAGGCCGGACGGGTCACGCCGTTCCCCGGCTTCCTCGCCGAGCGGCTGACCGCCACCCGCGCGGCACACGCCGGCCTGCCCGTGCCCGGGGCCGTCGGCCATGTGATGGGCATCCCGCACAAGCCCTCCGGACCGTGACTCGAAGGAACAAGCAGGAGGTTCCATGGACTTCGGGCTCACCCCCGAGCAGCACCTCGTCGTCGACACCGTCCGCGCCTTCGTCCAGGCCGAGCTGTATCCGTACGAGGACGAGGTCGAGCGCCTCGACGACGTGCCCGCCGAACTCGCCGCGCAGATCAGGAAGAAGGCCCTCGACGCCGGCCTCTACGCCCCCAACATGCCCGAGGAACTCGGCGGCGGCGGCCTCGATCCGGTCTCCCTGACCCTGGCCGAGCGCGAACTCGGCCGCGCCTCCTACGCGTTGCAGATGCTGGTCGCCCGCCCCAGCAACATCCTCCAGGGCTGCACCGGCGACCAGATGGACACGTACCTGCTGCCCACCGTGCGCGGCGAACGCCACGACTGCCTCGCCATGACCGAACCCGGCGCCGGTTCCGACGTCCGCTCGATGCGCACCAGGGCGCTGCGCGTGAATGGGGACTGGGTCGTGAACGGGACCAAGCACTTCATCAGCCACGCCGACACGGCCGACTACGTCATCCTCTTCGCCGCCACCGGCACCGAGCGGACCGCACGCGGCGAGCGCAACCTGATCAGCGCCTTCCTGATCGACAAGGGCACCCCAGGCTTCGAGGTGCGCCGCGGCTCCGCCTGCGTCTCCCACCGCGGCTACCACCAGTGCGAACTGACCTTCACCGACTGCCGGATACCGGCGCGACAGCTGCTGGGGGAGGAGGGCAGGGGGTTCGAGCTGATGGGGGAGTGGCTCGGCGCGAGCCGGCTGACCGTGGCCGCGACCAGCGTCGGCCGCGGGCAGCGCGTGCTCGAGTCGGCCGTGCGCTGGGCGGCCGAACGCGAGCAGTTCGGACAGCCCATCGGCCGCTTCCAGGGAACCGGCTTCAAACTCGCCGACATGGCCACCGACTTGGCGGCGGCGGAACTGCTGACCCTCTCGGCGGCCTGGAAACTGAGCCTCGGCCGGATGACCGACCAGGACGCCGCGATGGCCAAGCTGCACGCCTCGGAGGCGCTCGGCCGGGTCACCGACCACGCCGTGCAGATCTTCGGCGGCATGGGCCTGATGCAGGAGACGTCCGTCGAACGCCACTGGCGCGACGCCCGCGTCGAACGCGTCTGGGACGGCACCAGCGAGATCCAGCGGCACATCATCTCGCGGGCCCTGCTGCGCCCGTACGGCGCCTGAGGGGACGGACATGACATCGCTCGCCGCCGACCACGCCTCACCGCCCACCCGCCCCCGCGAGCTGCGACGACTCCTCTCCCCCCGGCACATCGCCGTGTTCGGCGGCCGGCACGCCGCCGAGGTGATCCGCCAGTGCCGGAGCATCGGCTACGACGGTGCCCTGTGGCCCGTGCACCCGACGCGCCGCACCCTGGAGGGGCTGCCCTGCCACCCGGACGTGGACTCCCTGCCCGAGGCACCCGACGCGGCCTTCGTCGCCGTACCGCGCGAGGCCACCGTCGACGTGGTCGCGGCCCTGGCCCGGCGCGGTGCGGGCGGGGCCGTCTGCCACGCGTCCGGCTTCGCCGAGTCCGGCGGCAAGGGCGCCGAGCTGCAGCGGCTCCTGGTGACGGCGGCGGGCGCCATGCCGGTCGTCGGCCCCAACTGCCACGGCTTCCTCAACTACCTGGACGGCGCGGCCCTCTGGCCGGACCGGCACGGCGGTACCCGCACCCCGCGCGGCCCCGCCGTCATCACCCAGAGCGGCAACATCGGCCTCAACCTCACCATGCACCGCCGCTCGTTGCCGCTGTCGTACCTGATCACCGTCGGCAACGGGGCGGTCCTCCGGCTGCACGAACTCGTCGAGGGACTCCTCGCCGACCCACGGGTGACGGCCATCGGCCTCCACATCGAGGGCCTCGACGACGTGCCGGGCTTCTCCCGGGTCGCGCTGAAGGCGCTCCAACAGGGCGTCCCCCTGGTCGCGTTGAAGGCCGGCAGCTCCCCGCTCGGCGCACGCACCGCCCTCAGCCACACCAGCTCCCTCTCGGGCTCCGACACCCTGTACGACGCCCTGTTCCGGCGCGTGGGAGTGGCCAGGGTGCACGACCTCCCGGGGCTGCTGGAGACGCTGAAGTTCCTCGCCGTGCACGGGAGTCCGCGCGGCACGCGGATCGCCTCGATGAGCTGCTCCGGCGGCGAGGCCTCCCTGGTGGCCGACCTCGCCCAGCCGCGCGGACTGACCCTCCCGGAGTTCCCGCCGCGCACGGCACAGCGACTCCGCTCGGTGCTCGGAGACCGCGTCACCGTCGCCAACCCCCTCGACTACCACACCTACATCTGGGGCGACGGACCAAAACTGACGGAGTGTTACGAGGCGGTCCTGGACGCCGGGTTCGACGCGCAGCTGCTGATCCTGGACCTGCCGAAACCGGACCTCGGCGACACCTCGGCCTGGGACACGGCCGTGGACGCCCTGATCGCGGCGCATCGCAGCACGCGTCGCGCCACCTGTCTGGTCGGCTCGCTCCCCGAAGGGCTGCCCGAGGCGACCGGCAGGCGCCTGCTGGCCGAAGGCATCGCCCCCATGCAGGGCCTCACCGAGTGCCTGGACGCCGTGGCCGCCGCGGCGGCCGTCGGCGCGGCGCGGGAGCACGCGGACCGGATCCGGCCGCTCGCCGCCCACACACCGCTGCACCCCGGCACGACCCGGACACTCGACGAGTGGCAGGGCAAACGCGCCCTGGCCGCCCGGGGCCTGCGCATCCCCGAGTCGGCGTCGGCGACCGGCGTCGACGAAGCGGTCCTGCGCGCCGATGAACTCGGTTTTCCCGTCGTCCTCAAGGCCGTCTCCGCCGCGCTCACGCACAAGACCGAAGCCGGAGCCGTCCGGCTGGGGCTCACCGGCCCCGGACAGGTGCGCGAGGCGGCGGAGGACATGGTCCGGCGCGGCCTTCCCGACCGCTTCCTCGTCGAGCGGATGGTGCGGGGCGCCGTCGCCGAGCTGATCGTCGGAGTGCACCACGACCCCCAGTTCGGCCCGGCGCTGACCCTCGGCGCGGGCGGAACGCTCGTGGAACTCCTCCGGGACACCGCGACCCTGCTGCTCCCGGCCACGCCCGAGGAGATCCGCACGGCGCTCGCCTCCCTCAAGACCCGGCCACTGCTGGACGGATACCGGGGGCGCCCCAGGGCCGACGTCGACGCGGCCGTCGACGCCGTGACCGCCATCGCCGCCTACGCGCGCGACCACGCGGCCGACCTCGTCGAACTGGACGTCAACCCGCTCCTGGTCCTCCCCGAGGGCCACGGCGCCGTCGCCGCCGACGTACTGATCCGACTCGTCCGTCCCGCGCAGGAGGAGCCGCCCCATGCCTGAGCACGACCGCCCGGTACGGCTGACCGCCGACGACGGCATCCTCGTCGTCACCCTCGACCGGCCGAAGGCCAACGCCGTGGACGTCGCCACCAGCCGCGCGCTGTACGCGGCGTTCGAGCGGCTGAACACCGATCCCGGGCTTCGGGTCGGCATCGTCACCGGCGCGGGAGAGCGGTTCTTCAGCGCCGGCTGGGACCTCAAGGCCGCGGCGGCGGGAGAGGCGGTGGACGCCGATCACGGGCCGGGCGGTTTCGCGGGCCTGACCGAGTTCTTCGCCCTGGACAAGCCGGTGATCGCCGCCGTCAACGGCCTCGCGCTGGGCGGCGGGTTCGAGCTCGCGCTCGCCGCCGACCTGATCGTGGCCGCGGAACACGCCGAGTTCGCCCTGACCGAGGCCACGCTCGGACTGGTGCCCGACTCCGGCGGCGCCCTGCGTCTGCCACGCCGTCTGCCCCGGGCGATCGCCACCGAACTACTGCTCACCGGGCGCCGTATGACCGCTCCCGAAGCGGCCCGCTGGGGTCTCGTCAACCGGGTCGTCCCCGGCGACCAGGTCCTTGAGGCCGCCCTTGCCCTGGCTCGGCAGGTCTGCCGGAGCGCGCCTTTGGCGGCGGCGGCGATCAAGGAGATCACGCGCAGCGCTGAGGGCCTGCGGATGGAGGACGCCTTCGCCGCCCTGCGCGGGCCCGGAATGCCGAACTACCGCGCCGTTCTCACCTCCCGGGACGCGGAGGAGGGGCCGCGCGCCTTCGCCGAGAAGCGCCGGCCCGTGTGGACCGGGCAGTGACGAGTACCCCGGCTCCTCCCGCGGGGTCGCGCGGCAGGAGCCGGGGCTCTGTCGGAGGTCAGGCCGTGTGCAGGGTCAGCCCATACCGGTTGAGGATCTCGTTGACCGGCTGGAACCAGGTCTCGCCGCCGGAGGTGCAGTTGCCCCAGCCGCCGGAGGTGACCCCCTGCGCCTGGTCGCCGCTGATGAACGAGCCGCCGGAGTCACCCGGCTCGGCGCACACGTTCGTCTTGGTCATCTGGTACACCGCGCCCTGGCTGTAGTTGACGGTCTCGTTCTTGGCCAGGACCGTGCCGCAGTGCCAGTGCGAGGTCGAGCCGGAGCGGCAGATGGAGGCGCCCACGGGAGCCTCCGCCGAGCCGCGGACCAACTGGTCGGAGACGGTGCCCCAGCCGAGCACCACGGGCACGGTCCACCAGCCGCTGCCGACGTTCACCCAGGCGTAGTCGTTGTCCGGGAACGAGGAGCCCTGGAAGTTGCCGACGTACGAGCCGTCCCAGCCGTACACCGCGCCGGTGTGCTGGTCGCAGTGCCCGGCGGTGATGAAACCGCCGTACACCGAGAAGCCGATGGAACAGCGGACGTTGCCCGTGTAGTACGGGTCGCCACCGACGGTTCCGGCGGCCAGGGTGCCGGGCGCGTGGTCGGTCTGGCGCACCTCGACCGGGCCCGCCTTGCGGGCGCGGGCCAGGAAGGCCTGGACATCGTTGTCAGAGCGGTATGCGGCGACGACGTTCACGACGACCGAGCCGGCCTTCGGGTCGACGTACCAGCTGCCGACGCCCTTGGGTGCGGACAGCTTGTCGATACGGGCCTTCGCCGCGTCGAGCTCCCGTGCGCTGTGCTCGACGAGGCGTACGGCGGCGCCGGTCGCGCGGACGGCCGCGGTGTTCGCGCCGCGGGTGACGGCGACCGTCAGCTTTCCGCTCCCGGCGTCGAACCAGGAGCCGCCGTACGCGGACCCGGCGGCCCGCTTCGCCTTCGCTTCCACGGCAGTTGCCGTCTTCTCGGCGGCGAGCCGTGCCAGTGCCTGGTGCTTGGTGAGGCCGAGGTCGCGCTGCATCGCGGAGACGAGCGCGCCGGACGCGGGCTCCGCGGTCTTCGCGGTGTGGGCGGGGGAGTCGGTGGCGGAGGCGGGCAACGCGCTCGCAGTCGCCCAGGTGCCGAGGAGGAGGAGCGCGGACAGGGCGGTGCGCATGGCTGTTGTGCGTCTCAAGGGAGTGCCCCTTCGTTGTTCCAGCGAGGTGGGGGTGGAACAGGCAGAACTCTGAGAGCGCTCTCATCGCGTGCGCGGCCGAGCATAACCACTGATCATGAACAGGTCCATGCCAATCGCAGGATTGGTCTATGCCTTACCGGGCCCGCCGGACGAGCATCAGCACGCCCTCCGCACTCGTCCACGGCCCGTGCTCCATGCCCGGAAGCCGGTAGGCGTACATGCCCGCCGTGAACGTCTCGCCGAGGCGCAGGTCGGTGAGGGAGCCGTCGAGTAGGTAGACCTCCTCGTGGAAGTCGTGCCGCACGGACCCCTGCGCGCTGGTGTCCGTCCCCGGCTCGTACCGCTGGAGCACGGTCGCGTCCCCGGTCTGCGGATCCTCGGCCAGCAACTGCTCCCAGACGCCCTCGGGAGCCCCGGGCGGCCGCTGCCAGGGCGCCGCGGGACGGTGGAACTCGGACTGCGGTCTGCTCATCGGCTGTGCCCCTTCGTGGTGTCGACCCAGTTCAGCACAGGCGGTACGCCTTGTCCGGGGTGTGCGGGTGGTGGGACTCTGGGACGAGAGGTGACCGCCGAGGGGACTCGGGAGGGCCCGATGGGACGTGATGTGCCTGCCCTGGTGTTCACGCGGGAGGACCGCCGCCGCTACCGGGACAAGATGCACACCTGCCTGGACGTGCTCGCGCAGATGCTGCGCGAGTCCGGGTTCGAGAGCGAGCGCCCGCAGGTCGGGCTGGAGATCGAGCTCAACCTGGTGGACGGCGAGGGCCGCCCGGCCATGCGCAACACCGAGGTGCTCCAGGCGATCGCCGACCCGGCCTGGTCGAGCGAGCTGGGCCGCTTCAACCTGGAGATCAACGTCCCGCCCCGCGAACTGACGACCGGCGGACCCGGCGCCTGGGAGCAGGCGATCCGCGACGCGCTCAACCACGCCGAGGAGCGGGCCGCCGCCGTGGGCGCCCACCTGATCATGATCGGCATCCTGCCCACCCTGTGGGAGACGGACGTCGGCGAGGCCGCCCTGTCCGGCGACCCCCGCTACAAGCTCCTCAACGAGCAGATCTTCGCGGCCCGCGGCGAGGACCTGCGGATCAGGGTGGACGGCGTGGATCGGCTGTCGATGTACGCCGACGCCATCACGCCCGAGGCCGCGTGCACCAGCACGCAGTTCCATCTCCAGGTCGCCCCCAAGGAATTCGCGGACTACTGGAACGCGGCCCAGGCGATCGCGGGCGTGCAGATCGCCCTCGCCGCCAACTCGCCCTTCCTCTTCGGCAAGGAGCTGTGGCGCGAGACCCGTATCCCCCTCTTCGAACAGGCCACCGACACCCGCCCGCAGGAGATCAAGGCTCAAGGAGTACGGCCCCGGGTGTGGTTCGGAGAGCGCTGGATCACCAGCGTCTTCGACCTGTTCGAGGAGAACGTCCGCTACTTCCCGGCCCTTCTCCCGCTGTGCGACGACGAGGACCCGCAGGAGGCCCTCGACGCCGGAGGCGTCCCGCAGCTGGGCGAACTGACCCTGCACAACGGCACGATCTACCGCTGGAACCGCCCCGTCTACGCCGTCACCGACAGCGGACCGCACCTGCGCATCGAGAACCGTGTCCTGCCCGCCGGCCCCACCGTGGCCGACATCATCGCCAACGGCGCTTTCTACTACGGCCTGACCCGCGCCCTGGTCGACGAGGACCGCCCGGTGTGGACCCGTATGTCCTTCTCGGTCGCCGAGGAGAACCTGCACACCGCGGCCCGCGACGGCATCGAGGCCCGCCTCTACTGGCCCGGCGTCGGCGAAGTCCCGGTCACGGAACTGGTGTTGCGGCGCCTGCTGCCCCTGGCCCACCGCGGCCTGGAGCTGGCCGGCCTCGACGCGACCTGGCGCGAACCCATGCTCGGCATCATCGAACAGCGCTGCGTCACCGCCCGCAACGGCGCCCTGTGGCAGGCCGAGACGGTCCACCACCTGGAGAAGACAGCGACCTCGGACCGCCGCGAGGCACTGCGGCGGATGACCACGACGTACAAGGACTTCATGCACCTGAACGCACCCGCACATACCTGGCCCGTGGACTGACCGGACTACGCCTGGACCTGGTCGAAGAGGGCGATGGCCTCGGTGGGGTCGGGGCTCACCAGGCGTTCCAGACCGGCCGTCGTGATCTGCGCCCACTTCCCGGCCCTCGGCCACATCCGTTCCTCGAAGGCGCGGACTGTCTCGTCCAGATCTCCGGGTCCGGTGGCGACGGCCTCGGCGAGTTCGGCGCCCTCCAGCATCGCGAGGTTCGCGCCCACGCCCAGCGGGGGCATCAGATGGGCGGCGTCGCCCAGCAGCGTCACCCCGCGGACATGGGGCCAGGTGTGGGACACGGGCAGCACGTGCAGGGGGCGGTGGACGAAGGAAGAGCCGCGGCGCAGGAGGTCGAGGACGGGAGCCGCCCAGCCGTCGAACAGGGCGAGCAGCCTTGACCGTACGGCCTCGGCGTCGGCCGGATCCAGGTCCGAGTGCCGGTCCAGCGGCGCGCGGAACTTGGCGTACACCTTCACATGGCCGCCGCTGTTGCGCTGGGCGGTGAGGGAGCGGTTCACGCCGTACACGGCCAAGGAGCCGTCGCCGATCAACTGTGCGAGGTCGGGGTGGCGGGTGTCGACGTCGTCCAGGGAGGTCTCGACCGAGGTGACGCCGGTGTAGTGCGGCGTCACCGGCGAGAGAGCCGGGCGGACCCGGGACCAGGCGCCGTCCGCGCCGACCACGAGGTCGTACGTCTCCTGCCGCCCGTCCGCGAAATCGACCCGTGCGCCGTCCCCGGTCCCCAGCACCACACGCGTCACGCCCCGCCCCCACTGCACGTCGAGAGGGCCGAGCAGCAGGTCGCGGAGTTGCCCGCGGTCGATCTCGGGATTGGTCCGCTCGTCCGGACCGGGCCGCCAGTCGCGCAGGACGGTTCCGTCCGTGTCCAGGATGCGCATCGCCTGTCCCTCGGGGCGCGACAGCGCCTCGAACTCCGTCAGCAGCCCCGCCTTGTCCAGCGCGACCTGGCCCAGCCCTTCGTGCAGATCCAGTGTGCCGCCGGGGGGACGGGCGTCGGGCCCGGCATCGCGTTCGAGGACGGTGACGGGGTGACCGTGGCGGTGCATGACACGGGCGAAGGTGAGGCCGGCCGGGCCGCCTCCGACCACGGCGATACGATGTCTCATGTCGATACACTGTATTTCAGCGATACGACGTATCACAACAGTACGATGTGTCCATGACTGTGTGGGACCGGCCGGAGCCGTCGGCTCGCCCCGTGCCGCTCGACCGGGAGCGGATCGTCGCCGCCGCCATCGCTCTGGCCGACGAGGGCGGCCTCGAGGCGGTGTCGTTGCGCAAGGTAGCCGCCCGTCTGAACGCCGGCCCGATGCGGCTGTACGGATACATCGCCACCAAGGAGGAGCTGTTGGACCTCATGGTGGACGAGGTCCAGGCCGAGATCCTTCCCGAGGAGCGGCCCGGTGACTGGCGCGAGGCGCAGCGCGTCCTCGCCCACCGCACCAGGCGGACCGTTCTCCGGCACGAATGGCTTGGGGACCTGCTCGGCGGCCGGCCGACCCTGGGCCCGAACGGCCTCGCTGTGACCGAGGCCAAGCTGGCCGCCCTCGACGGCCTCGCCGACATCGACACCGTCATGCGCGCCGTGGAGACCGTCAGCGCCTACGTCACCGGTGCGATCAGGCGCGAGATCGCGAGCCTGCGGGCCGAGCGCGCCACCGGCCTGTCCAAGGACGACTGGCGGCGCGCCTCCGGCCCGCATGTGACGAGAATGCTGGCCACGGGCCGATTCCCCGCGCTGACCAGGTTCGTGCACGACAGCACGGACGTGGACGCCGAGACGTCCTTCGCGACCGGCCTGGACTGGATCCTGGACGCCGTGGCCGCCAGACTGACGTAGTCCCCGGGGGCATACGAGAGTTGAGGGCCCGTGGCGGAGACGAATGCCGGGCCCGTCGCGCGGGACGCGCAGGCCGCGCCCCCATCCCTGTGGCGCAACCGGGACTTCGTCCTCCTGTGGTCCGGACAGGTCCTCTCGACTCTGGGCACCCGCACGTCCGCCGTCGCCGTCCCCCTGATCGTCCTGGCCATGACCGGCTCACCGGGCCGGGCCGGTGTCGCCGGGTTTGTCGCGACCCTGCCGTATCTCCTCTTCTACCTCCCCGCCGGTGCGGTCCTCGACCGTCTGGACCGCGGGCACGTCATGTTGTGGTGCGAGGCGGTCCGCGTCCTGGCGCTGGGCAGCATCCCGGTGGCGCTGTGGCTGGACCGGCTGACCTACACCCAACTGCTGGTCGCGGGGTTCGTCGGCGGCACCTGTTTCGTCTTCTTCAGCGTGGCGGAGAAGTCGGTGCTGCCCTCGCTCGTCAGCCCCGAGCAGCTGACCCCGGCGCTCGCCCAGCAGGAGGCCAAGTCCCGCGGCGCGGGTCTCGCCGGTCCACCCCTGGGCGGTCTGTTGTACGGCGTCTCGCACGCCCTGCCCTTCCTGGCCGACGCGCTGTCGTACGTGGCCTCCTTCGCCACCCTCGCCTTCATTCGCGTGGACCTGCGGGTCCGGCGTCCGGAGCCGGCCGGACCCTGGTGGCGGGAGGTGGGAGCCGGGGTGCGGTGGCTGGTCGGGCAGCCGTTCATCCGGGTAACCGTCGGCTGCTCCGCCCTCACCAACGTGATGTTCCAGGCGTTGACCCTGGTGGTGATCGTGCTGGCCCGCCATCTCGGCGCGTCGGCCGCCGTCACCGGCGCGGTGCTCGGCTTCTTCGGCTGCGGGGGACTCGCCGGGGCGTTCGCCGCGCCCTGGATACAGCGCCGGCTCCCGCCCAGGGCCGTGGTGATCGGTGCGACCTGGCTGTGGCTCGCACTGCTGGTCCCGATCGCCGCCGTACCGACCCCGCAGGCCCTCGGCCCGCTGGTGGCGGTCATGGCGTTCGTCAACCCCGTGTGGAACGTGGTCGCCGTCGGCTACCAGTACAAGGTCATCCCGGACCACCTGCTCGGCCGCGTCAAGAGCGTTGTCCTGCTGGTGAGTTGGGGCGCCATTCCGTTCGGATCGCTGATCGCCGGGGCGCTGCTGGACGCCGTGGGTCCCCGGGCCGCCGTCCTCGCCCTGTCGGGCCTCAGCCTGCTCGTGGCGGTCGTCGCCACCGCAAGTCCCGGTATCCGCAAGGCGGTTGTCCTGGCCGAGCGCTGATGACCCCTCAGCTCCCGTCCAGCACCTGCCGGACCACGAACTTCGCGTTGTCGGCCATCGACCGGTTCGTCTTCCGGTAGTACGGCAGCGCGATCACCGCCTGCGACAACGTCCGCCCCCGCCCGCGCCGCCACATCGCCTCGTCCACGCCGAGCGCCTCGCGGAAGACCGCCCGAGCGTCGGCGCTCAGCAGGTTCCACGCCGGGAACAGGTCACAGGCCGGATCGCCCACTCCCATGCACCCGAAGTCGATCACCGCGGTGAGCCGTCCCGCCTCCACCAGCAGATTCCCCGGCATCAGATCCGCGTGCAACCACACCGGATCCCCGTCCCAGCCCGGCGCCCGCAACGCGTCGTCCCACACGGCGATCACCGCATCGCAGTCGACGCCCTCCTCCGGGATCCCGCGCAACTCCTCGACGGCGCCACGGGTCTCCGCGTCCAGCTCGGCGAGCGGCCCGCCCCGGTGGGCCCGCGGCGCGCCCGGCAGCCCCACGCCTTGCATCACCTTCACGAACTCCGCCAGATCCAGGGCCAGTTGCACGGGCTCGCTCAACGCCCCCGCCTCGGGATTACGCCCCGCCAGCCACCGGTACACCGACCACGGCCACGGGAACCCCTCCGCGGGCTCCCCGGCCGCGAGCACCTCGGGGACAGCCGTGGGCAGCAGGGGCGCGAGCCGCGGCAGCCACTCCCGCTCCAGGGCCACGTCCGACGCGCCGCCCGCAACCAGCGGCAGCCGCACGACCATGTCGTCGCCGAGCCGGAACATCGCGTTGACCGTGCCGCCGGACGGGAAGCGCCGCACCGGCAGCTCCGCCCACCGCGGGAACCGGCCGGCGACGAGCCGCCGTACGAGGTCGTCGTCGACGGTGTGCAGGTGCCGTGAGCTCATGGGGTGTCATCCGACCGTCGGGCACCGGCGCGCGTCAATCGTTTTTCGTCCGGGCGTCCGCGCCCTGCTCCTCCTCCACGGGCGGCATGAGCGCGCGCAGCCAGCGCTCCGTCTGGGCGACATGCGCCTGGGCCGCGCCGCTCGCCGCGACCGGGTCACGGTCGGCTATGGCGGTGGCCAGGACGCGGTGGTCCTCGTCGCTCTTGGCGCGCATCCGCGGGCCCTCGGGCAGCGTGAAGACCTGGTACTTGCGGGAGCGGGCGCGGAAGACGGCGAGCAGGGTCGCGAGCGTCGGGTTGCCGCCCACGCGGGCGATCTCCGCGTGGAAGCGGTGGTCCAGTTCGGAGGCCTTGGCGGGGTCGGTGGTGGCCTCCATCTCCTCGATCAGCGAGAAGAGCGTGCGCACCGACTCCGGGGTGCTGCGGGCCGCGGCCTGCGCGGCGACATGGGCCTCCAGGACGCGGCGGATCTCGTAGACCTCCAGCAGCCCGGACAGCGGCAGGAGTTCGAGCGTGAGGGAGAGGCTGCCGATGACGTCCTCCGGCCTGAGCTGGGAGACGTACGTGCCGGAGCCGTGGCGCGGTTCGATGACGCCGAGCGCGGCCAGCATCCGCACGGCCTCGCGCAGCGATCCCCGGGAGACCCCCAGCTCCTCGCAGAGCTCGCCCTCGGGCGGAATGCGCTCGCCGGGCCCCAGACGGCCCGACGCGATCATGTGCCGTAGGCCGTGGAACGCCTTGTCGACTGCTGAGACTGCGGACATCCGACCCCTCGTCCTCACTCACCTGACGGACCGGCGCTGTCGCCGCCCTCGCGCACTGTATCGAGCCGAGTCATCAGATGTCTTCAATGTATCCACCCGAAGTCATCTGATGACTTTCACCATATAGCCCTTGTCGGCCGCGAAAAACGCGTGTCAGTATGCCGACTCATCATATGTGTCACGGAGGCAGTCCGATGTCTCGGGGGCATTCCGGCTCAGCAGATGTGGAGTCAAGTGAGCGAGACCGAGGTGGCCGTCGCGCCCAGCCCCCTGCTGCTGACGGACGGCCGGCCCGCTGCCGGGGCGTGGTCGCTGGACCCGGCCCTCAGACATCTGAACCACGGCTCCTTCGGAGCGGTGCCGTTGGTGGCGCAGGAGCGGCAGGCGGCGCTGCGCGCGGAGATGGAACGCTCGCCCGTGGTGTGGTTCCCGGCCCTGCCGCAGCGCATCGCCGCCGCCCGGATCGAGCTCGCCGCCTTCCTCGACGTCGACGCGGGCGACCTCGCGCTGGTGCCCAACGCCAGCGCCGGCGCGAGCGTGGTGTACGCCGCGCTCGACCGGCGCCGTGGCGGAGAGATCGTCGTCACCGATCACGGCTACGGCGCGGTGACCATGGGGGCCGAGCGGCTGGCCCGCCGCTGGGGCGGCCGGGTGCGCACCGCGCGGGTGCCGCTGGACGCGGACGAGGAGCAGGCCTACGAGGCGGTGCTCGCCGAGGTCGGCGAGGCCACCGACCTGGTGGTCGTCGACCAGATCACCTCGGCGACCGCCCGCCGGTTGCCGGTCGAGCGGATCGGCGCGGAGCTGAGGCGCCGCGAGGTCCCGCTGCTCGTCGACGGCGCGCACGCGCCCGGCCTCCTCGCCACGCCGCTCGCCGACGCGACGTACGACTTCTGGACCGGCAACCTGCACAAGTGGGGCTGCGCCCCGCGCGGCACGGCGTCGCTCGTCGCCCGCGGCCCGCTGCGCGACCGCCTGTACCCCCTCATCGACTCGTGGGGCGCGGCCGATCCCTACCCGGACCGCTTCGACCAGCAGGGCACCGTCGACGCCACCGCCTACCTGGCCGCCCCCACGGCCCTCGACCTCGTCGAGCGCACCTGGGGCTGGCCCGCCGCCCGGCGCTACATGGACGACCTGGCGGACTACGGCGCGCACGTGATCGGCGCCGCCTTCGCCCGCCTGACCGGCGACGGCAGACCGGTCGACGTCGGCATGCCCGTCCCCGGCATGCGTCTGGTCCGTCTCCCCGACGGCCTCGCCGCCTCCCGCGTCGAGGCCGACGCACTGCGCGACCGCGTGGCCCACGAGCTGGCCGTCGAGGCGGCCTTCACCAGCTTCGCCGGCCTGGGCTATCTGCGCCTGTCCGCCCACGTCTACAACACCGCAGCCGACTACGAGTACTTCGCCGAGGAGTGCGTCCCCGTCCTCGGCGACTGGGCCCGAGAGAACTCAGGGAAGAGGTCAGCACGATGAGAAGAAGGACGGCAGTTCTCGCGCTGGGCAGCGCCGCCGCGACGGTTCTGACCGGTTGCTCCACCATGAGCCCCGGCGCGAGTGGCACGGTCACCCTCAACATGGTCGAGAGCCTGACCAACCCCACCCGAACCGCCCTGCTCAAGGACCTGATAGCCGACTTCGAGCAGCGCAACCCCAAGATCAAGGTCAACCTGATCTCCCCGCCCACCGAACAGGCCGACCAGAAGATCCAGCAGATGCTCCAGTCCGGCAGCGGCGTCGACGTCCTGGAGGTGCGGGACATCACCGTCGGACCCTGGTCGAACAACGGCTGGCTCCACGACATGAAGCAGGACCTGGCCGCCTGGCAGGGCTGGCAGGCCATGACGGAGAACGCCGTCAAGGCCGCCAAGGACGCCAGGGGACACACCTACTTCGTCCCGTACGGCTTCTACGGCCTGAGCCTCTTCTACCGCACCGACCTGATCAAGAAGGCCGGCTTCAGCAAGCCGCCGGCCACCTGGGAGGAGCTCCTGCAGCAGGCCTCCGCCATCAACGACCCGGCCAAGCGCCGCTACGGCTACGCCTTCCGCGGCGGCGCCAACGCCGACAGCAACGCCACCGCCACGATCGAGGCCTACCTCGCCGACCAGGTCGACCCGGCCAACGGCTTCAAGCTCAAGGACGGCCGTACGATCTTCTCCGCGCCCGAGGCGCTGGACGCCATGGAGAACTACCTCAAGCTGTTCAAGCAGGGGTCGCCCAAGTCGTCGGTCTCCTGGGGCTATCCGGAGATGGTGGAGGCCTTCTCCAACGGTTCCACCGCGTTCCTGCTGCAGGACCCCGAGGTGATCGCCACGGTCTCGCAGTCGAAGTCGATCACGAAGAGCCAGTGGGACACCGCCCCGCTGGTGGCGGGCCCCAGTGGCAAGACCGTCCAGCCGCTGGCGACCGCGGGCTGGGGCGTCGCCAAGGGCAGCAAGCAGAAGGCCGCGGCGGTCAAGCTGGTGGAGTTCCTGTCCGAGGGGGAGGCGTCGACGACGTTCACCAAGAAGAACAGCCTGGTCCCGATCCTCAAGTCGGCGACCAGCGACTCCTTCTACCGGACCGGTCCCTGGTCGAGCTACGTCACCATGACCGAGCACCCGGACAAGTACCTCGTCGTCACCCAGCCACGCGATGTCACCTGGTGGACCGAGTGGCAGCAGCAGTCCGACGCCGACGTGCAGAAGCTCATCCTCGGCAAGACGACGCCCAAGAAGCTGCTGGCGGGCTGGGACGCGTACTGGACCCGGAAGTGGCGGCAGGAGCAGTAGACATGTCCGTCACCTCCACACCGACGAAGGCGACGAGGACACGGGCACCCGGTGGGCCCCGCAAGGCCCAAGGGGGCGTCCGCAAGCGGGAGTTCACCACCCGCCGGGGCCTGACCGTGGCCGCCTACCTGGCCCCGGCCGTGGTCTTCGTGGCCGTCTTCACCTACTACCCGATGGTCGCGGGCGGTCAGATGGCCTTCCGCAACTGGAAGCTGACCGATCTGACCGACACCTCGTGGGTCGGCCTGAAGAACTTCCGCGATGTCTTCGCCGACCCCGCCTGGGGCACCGTGCTGGCCAACACCGCGGTCTGGGTGGTCGGTTCGATCGTGCCCCAGCTGGTGATCGGCTTCGCGCTCGCGCTGTGGCTGCGCCGCCGCTTCCCGTTCCGCGGTCTCTACCAGGCGCTGGTCTTCTTCCCCTGGGCGATCTCCGGATTCCTGATCGGCATCCTCTTCCGCTGGCTGTTCAACAGCGAGTTCGGCGTCGTCAACGACCTGCTGCAGAAGGCCGGGCTGATCGACGAGCCGGTCGCCTGGCTCGCCGACCCCCACAAGGCGATGGCCGCGGTGCTGGTCGCCAACATCTGGTACGGCGTGACCTTCTTCGCGATCATGATCCTGGCCGCCCTCCAGTCGATCCCCGACGAGCTGTACGAGGCGGCGGCCCTGGACGGCGCCGGAAAGACGCGCACGCTCTTCCAGATCACCATCCCCTACATCCGCACCACGCTGGCCCTCACCGTGCTCCTGCGCGTGATCTGGATCTTCAACTTCCCGGACCTGATCTTCGGCATGACCGGCGGCGGGCCCGACAACGAGACGCACATCGTGACCACGTGGATGATCCGGATCACCCAGCAGGGCGACTACGGCAGGGCCTCCGCGCTCGGCCTCCTCGTGGTGGCCGCGCTGCTGGTGTTCGCCGTGTTCTTCCTCATGGCGACCCGTGAGAAGAAGGGAACCGCCGCATGATCGGCAAGGAGACCGCGGCGGGCCGGACCGCCAGGTTCACGTTCCTGGGCCTGTGGCTGGTGTTCACCGTCTTCCCGCTCTACTGGATCACCATCACCTCGCTCAAGGCCCCCGGCGACATCTTCCGCTTCCCGATCGCCTACTGGCCCGAACACTTCTCCCTGGAGAACTACAGCGGCCTGTTCGGTACGGCCGACTTCGGGACCTATCTCACCAACAGCCTCCTCGTCGCGACCGTCGCCGGCGCGGTGGCCACCGCGATCTCGATGCTCTCGGCCTACGTCCTGGCCCGCTTCGAGTTCCGCACCAAGTCCGCCCTGCTGATGGCCGCCCTGGTCACGCAGATGATCCCGTCCTTCATCGCGCTGGGCCCGCTGTACCTGCTCATGACCGACCTCAGGCTGGTCGACAACCGCCTCGGCCTGATCCTCGTCTACATCGCCGTCTGCATCCCGTTCTGCACGGTGATGCTGCGCGGCTTCTTCGAGAACATCCCCGACGCGCTGGAGGAGGCCGCGATGATCGACGGCCTGTCCCGGTTCGGGGCGCTGTTCCGGGTGCTGCTCCCGGTGATGCGGCCGGGCATCGTGGCCGCGTTCATCTTCAACTTCGTCAACTGCTGGAACGAGCTGTTCCTCTCGGTGACGCTGATGAACAGCGACAGCAACAAGACCGTCCCCACGGCGCTGAACGGCTTCATCTCCAGCTTCAACATCGACTGGGGTTCGATGTCCGCGGCGGCGGTCCTGACCATCCTCCCGACGATGCTGCTGTTCGCCTTCGCCAGCCGCCACATCGTCCAGGGCCTCACCTCCGGGGCGGTGAAGGGCTGACGATTCCGGCGGCGTTATCAGGTCAAGCGTCCCGGACCCTTGACTCGGAAGGCACCTGCCCCGATCCTCGTCGCATATCTTGCGCAGGTCATGACAACCTCATGGGTTGGTCAACCGCGCGATCCCCCCGACCGAGGGACGTGGGCAGTGACGCAGACCCGACGCTCGTACCGCAGACGAAAGAACGTCACCGTGGTGTCGCTGCTCCTCCTGGTGCTGGCCGTGGTCCTCGGCCCCACGCCGAGTTCGGCGGCCGGCACCGACTGGTGGAACCCGACTGCCCGACCCACCCCGGACGTCCAGGTCAACGTCACGGGTGAGCCCTTCACGGGCACCAACTCCGCAGGTGAAGTACGCGGGTTCGTCGACGCGCACAACCACCTGTTCTCCAACGAGGCCTTCGGCGGGCGGCTGATCTGCGGCAAGGTGTTCTCCGAGGCCGGCGTCGCCGACGCGCTCAAGGACTGTCCCGAGCACTACCCCGACGGCACGCTCGCGATCTTCGACTACATCACCCACGGCGGCGACGGCAAGCACGACCCGGTGGGCTGGCCCACCTTCAAGGACTGGCCGGCGTACGACTCGATGACCCATCAGGCCAACTACTACGCCTGGGTCGAGCGCGCCTGGCGCGGCGGCCAGCGCGTGCTGGTCAACGACCTCGTCACCAACGGCGTGATCTGCTCGGTCTACCCCTTCAAGGACCGCAGCTGCGACGAGATGACCTCGATCCGGCTGCAGGCCAGGATGACGTACGCACTCCAGGACTACATCGACAAGATGTACGGCGGCACCGGCAAGGGCTGGTTCCGGATCGTCACCGACAGCGCGCAGGCCCGTGAGGTCGTCAAGCAGGGCAAGCTCGCGGTCATCCTCGGTGTCGAGACCTCCGAGCCCTTCGGCTGCAAGCAGATCCTCGACATCCCGCAGTGCAGCAAGGCCGACATCGACAAGGGGCTGGACGAGCTCTACTCGCTCGGCGTGCGCTCGATGTTCCTGTGCCACAAGTTCGACAACGCGCTGTGCGGCGTCCGCTTCGACTCGGGCGGCCTCGGAACGGCCATCAACGTCGGGCAGTTCCTGTCCACCG
Organism: Streptomyces sp. NPDC047081; assembly: GCF_040643775.1. Taxonomy (NCBI): domain Bacteria; kingdom Bacillati; phylum Actinomycetota; class Actinomycetes; order Kitasatosporales; family Streptomycetaceae; genus Streptomyces; species Streptomyces sp. NPDC047081. Next base: position 332,639 of record NZ_JBEYUY010000002.1, read on the forward strand.
GCACCTTCTGGCAGACCGAGAAGTGCACGGGCCCGCAGCACGACAACCCCATCGGCAACGCCACCTCCGAGGCGGAGGACGACCTGCCGGCGGGCGTGGACGTCCCCTCGTACGACTCGGACGCGCAGTGCAACAAGCGCGGGCTCACCGAACTCGGCGAGTACGCCGTGCACGCCATGGAGAAGCGCAAGATGATGCTGGAGATCGACCACATGAGCGTCAAGGCCGTCGGCCAGGCGCTGGACATCTTCGAGGCCGACTCCTACCCCGGCGTGCTCTCCTCGCACAGCTGGATGGACCTGAACTGGACCGAGCGGGTCTACTCCCTCGGCGGCTTCGTCGCCCAGTACATGCACGGCTCCGAGGGCTTCGTCGCGGAGGCCGCCCGCACCAAGGCACTGCGCGACAAGTACGGCGTCGGCTACGGCTTCGGCACCGACTTCAACGGCATCGGCGACCACCCCGCCCCGCGCGGCGCGGACGCGGCGAACAAGGTGACGTACCCCTTCAAGAGCGTCGACGGCGGCTCCGTCATCGACAAGCAGACCAGTGGTGAGCGCACCTTCGACTTCAACACCGACGGCGCCGCGATGGTCGGCATGATCCCGGACTGGATCGAGGACATCCGCAAGGTCGGCGGCCAGGACGTGGTCGACGACCTCTTCCGGGGGGCCGAGTCCTATCTCGACACGTGGGGTGCGACGGAGCAGCACCAGGCCTCGGTGAATCTCGCGGGCGGGCGGGCGGCGACGGCCAGTTCGTCGGAGTCGAACCCCTTCACCAGCTACCAGCCGGGCCGTGCCGTCGACGGTGACGGCTCCACCCGCTGGGCCAGCGACTGGAGCGACGACCAGTGGTGGCAGGTCGACCTCGGCTCCACCAACCGGGTCTCGCGGGTGACGCTGGACTGGGAGCGGGCGTACGGGAAGTCGTATCAGATCGAGCTGTCCACCGACGGCTCCACCTGGCAGACCGTCTGGTCCACCACCTCCGGCGACGGCGGCCTGGACACGGCCAAGTTCACCGGCACACCGGCCCGTTACGTTCGCGTACACGGCCTCGACCGCGGCACGGACTGGGGATACTCGCTCTACGAAGTGGGCGTCCACAGCGCCTGACGCACCCGACCCGAGGACACACATGGCACGCATGCCGTCGGCCGAGCGGCGCAGACAGCTGACGGAGGCGGCGATCAGGGCGATGGCCCGGGACGGCGTCGCGAAGACGACGACCCGGTCCATCGCCGCCGAGGCCGGCGTGTCCCTGAGCGTCTTCCACTACTGCTTCGACTCCAAGCAGGCCCTCGTCGAGTCCGTGATCACCACCCTCACCGACCACTCGGTGACGGTGGTGAAGGAGGCCCTGAAGCCCAGGGACACGCTGGTGGACACCGTGCGGGCCGGGTTCCAGGCGTACTGGGACCACGTCCGCGCCCACCCCGACGAGCACATGCTCACCTACGAACTGACCCAGTACGCCCTGCGCGAGCCGGGCTTCGAGCATCTGGCCCGCCGGCAGTACGAGCTGTACATCGACGCCTACGCCGAACTCATCGAGGAGTTGCGCACCGGCATGCAGCTCCAACTCCAGGTCCCGGTCACGGTGCTGGCCCGCTACCTGGCCGCCATGACCGACGGTCTGACCCTCAACTACCTCGTCCTGGGCGACGAGTCGGCCTGGACCGACATCCTCGACACGGTGACCGCCCACATCGCGGGCCTGGTGCACGACGGGGCGTAGCCCAGTGCGGGGGCGGGCCGCGGGCCGGACCGCGCCCACCTGTAGGTTGGCGGTGATCCGCGCGGCACTCGGACGGTGCCCGCACCGGCTGGGAGAAAGGGCCACATGGCACGCGTCGCCGTCATCACCGCGCCGAACATCGGATACCGCAACACCGGGATGCTGACGGTGGACCTGGCGTTCGAGTCCCTGCGCAGGCGCATGGGCGGCGGGATCGACGCGAGCTGGTACACCCTGCACCTGCCGGAGACGGCCGAGCTGCGGGAGGGCGCGAAGGGCACCGACTTCCCGTTCCGCTTCCGCTCCCTGTCCGACCACCTCGACGAGCTGCGCGAACACGACGCCGTCGTCTTCTGGGGCGACTTCCTGCACGCACGGCACTACATGGAGCAGGACGCGACGAACCGCCTGCTCGACTTCGGCTTCGCCGAGAACCGCGACATCGCCCGGGACCAGCTGCACCGCACCCTGCTGCTCTCCGACCAGCCCGACGAACTCCTCTCCCGGACCCTCAGCTACGGCGGCACGATCCTCCACAACACGCAGTCCGACCTGGAGGACAAGGAGTACGGCCCGCTGTTCACGCGCCTGATGACCCGCAGCCACCGGGTCTGGATGCGGGAGCCGCTCTCCGCCGCCAAGATCGCGCACCTGCGCGGGGACCGCACGACGGAGTACTTCGGCTCGGACGCGGCGCTGCTGTCCCGCCCCGGCGACCTCGACCACCTGCCGACCACGCAATGGTCCCGGCAGCTCCCGGACGGCGGCGCGATCGGCGTGTTCCTCGGCGCCCGCGGCACCATCCCCGACTGGCTGCCCGGCCTCTGCCGCAAGGTCTCCGACCGCTTCGGGGCCCCGCTGGAGTGGCTGCCCTGGTTCGACCGGGACATCCCCGCGCAGGCCGGCGCCATCGAGGCCCGCCCCGGCACGCCCACTGTCGGCGACCTGCTCGGCGTCCTCCCGCGCTACCGCCTCGTCATCACGGACACCTACCACCTGGCCGTCAACGCCTGGGGCACCGGCACCCCGGTCCTGTGCGTCGGCGCCCCCGAGCCGGTCCCGACCACCCACGACGACTACCTCACGCTGAGCCAGGTGAAGAAGCACGTCTTCCATCTCGCCTACGACGCGGCCGACTTCTACCTGACCACCGCCCCCGACACCCCGGAAGGCCACGAGCGCCGCCTCGACCGGCTCGTGCGGCTCGTGGAGGGCGGGGGAGCGGACGCCGTCGCCGCCCGGATCCGTGAGCACGCCGACCATTCGGCGACCGCCTTCACCGGAGCACTGGCCTCGCTGCTCGGCCTCTCCTGACTCCTGCCCCGAGCGCCCCAAGCCCAGAGCCTTGACGTGTACTCGACGAGGTGGCTTCATGGGAGCGCTCCCATCCCCTGAACTTCTTGGCACTCACTCCTTGGAGCCGCAGTGAGAACAACAAGAAGCACGACACGTAGTACGACACGAAAGCGCTCGTTACCCGGGCTGCTGACCGTCCTCGCGACCCTGCTCGGGCTCGTCCTCACCGGCGCGGCCTTCCCCGTCTCCGCCCAGGCCCGGCCGTCCGGCGTCCTCGCCACCGGACTGCACATCAGCGGCGGCCGGCTGCTGGAGGGCAACGGCAACGACTTCGTGATGCGGGGCGTCAACGCCGCCCACACCTGGTACCCCGGCCGCACCAAGCAGTCGCTGGCCGACATCAAGGCACTCGGCGCCAACACGGTCCGGGTCGTCCTCGCCGACGGCCACCGCTGGAGCGCGAACAGCGCGGCGGACGTGGCCGACGTGATCGCCCAGTGCAAGGCCAACCGGCTCATCTGCGTACTGGAGGTCCACGACACCACCGGCTACGGCGAGGACAGCGCGGCCGGCACGCTCGACGAGGCCGCCGACTACTGGATCGGCCTCAAGGACGTCCTCGCCGGCCAGGAGAACTACATCGCCATCAACATCGGCAACGAGCCCTGGGGCAACACGAATCCGGCCGGCTGGACCGACCCCACCATCGCCGCCGTGAAGAAGCTGCGCGACGCCGGCCTGGAGCACCTGCTCATGGTGGACGCGCCCAACTGGGGCCAGGACTGGCAGGGCGTGATGCGCGCCAACGCCAAGTCGGTCTACGCGGCCGACCCCACCGGCAACCTGATCTTCTCGATCCACATGTACAGCGTCTTCGACACCGCGGCCGAGATCACCGACTATCTCAACGCGTTCGTCGACGCCAAACTGCCCATCCTCATCGGCGAGTTCGGCGGCCCAGCCGACCAGTACGGCGACCCGGACGAGGGCACCATGATGGCCACGGCCCAGCAGCTGAAGCTCGGCTACCTGGCCTGGTCCTGGAGCGGCAACACCGACCCGATCCTCGACCTCGCGATCAACTTCGATCCCACGCAACTCAGTTCATGGGGCCAACGGGCCTTCAACGGCGCGAACGGCATCGCGCAGACCGCCAAGGAGGCCACGGTGTACGCCGGTTCGGGCTCCGGCGACACCCAAGCCCCGTCGGCGCCCGGCGCCCCCAGCGCCTCGTCCGTGACGGCCACCTCCGCCACCCTCACCTGGACCGCCGCGACCGACAACGTCGGCGTCACCGGTTACGACGTGGTGCGCATCGCGGACGGCGCCGAGACCCGGGTCGCCACGGCCACCGGCAACTCCGCGACGGTGACGGGACTCACCGCCGAGACGACGTACACCTTCGCCGTCTACGCCCGTGACGCGGCGGGCAACCGCTCGGCCCGCTCGGTCACCGTGAACGTCACGACGAGCAAGGCCCCGGCCCTGTCCTGCTCGGTGGGCTACCGCGTGGTGGGGGAGTGGCCGGGCGGTTTCCAGGGCGAGTTGACGATCGGGAACGGCGGCACCGCCGCGATCAACGGGTGGACGCTGGGCTTCTCCTTCACCGACGGGCAGAGCATCACCAACATGTGGGGCGGTACGGCGGCGCAGGACGGTGGGACCGTGAAGGTCACCCCCGCCTCCTACACGACGACCATCCCGGCTGCCGGTGCGGTGACCGTCGGGTTCATCGCGAGCAAGGGGGCGAGCAATACGGCTCCGACCGCGTTCACCCTCAACGGGAGTGCGTGCAAGGCGAGTTGACCCGACCGGCCGGCGGGGGAGCGTCCACCTCCGCCGGTCATCCCTCCTCGCCGCCCCCGGCCAGCTGGTCCGCGAGGCAGGCCAGATACAGGGCCATGGTCGTCCGGTGATCCCGCAGCGGGCGGCCGGTGATCTGCTCGATCTTGTTCATGCGGTAGACGACCGTGTTGCGGTGGATGTGCAGGGCCGTGGAGGCGCGCACCAGGTTGAAGCCGCTCTCGCACCAGGCGGTGATCGTGTCGCGGAGCGCCGGCCAGTCCGGCTGGGCGCGCAGTTTCGCCGCGGTCAGCTCCAGCAGCCTGGTGCGGGCCGGTTGACCGACCGCCGCCAGGAGCTGGTGGACCCGCAGATCGGTGATGACGTGGACGCCGGAGCCGCCCGACAGGCGGGCGCCAAGCCGGAGCGCGTCGCGGGCGTCCTGGTAGGAGTCGTGCAGACCGCCGACTGAGGAGGCGGGCTCGCCGATGCCCGCGCGGGCGGTCAGGCCGTCCTGGGCGGCGATGACGTCGGTGACCCGGCGGCAGCGGTCGGCCAGCGGGGTCGCCGGATGCTCGGCGGGCAGGCGGTGCAGGACGCCGATCCAGCCGGGGGCCGTGGTGGCGACGATGTCCTGCGGGTCGGCGAAGACCTCTCGGACCGTGCGCAGCAGCTCCGAGCGGACCAGCGCCATGTCCTGCGTGGGAGCGCGGTGCCGGCGGTCGCCACGCGGGGGCACGGTCACCTCGATGGCCACCGCGACCCGGGGCAGCCGCAGGTCGAAGCCGAGCTCGGCGGCCCGGAACCGCAGGAACTCGCCCTCGACGACCTGGGGATCGTACGAGGCGATATCGGTGAGGAGGGTCTCCGCCGCCCGCTCGGCGAGCAGCCGGGAGCGCAGCATCACGGACTCGCGCAGCAGGATCTCCGTCTGGCGCTTGACCAGCAGCCCGAAGCGGCGCACCTGCGCGGGTGTCCCGGTGATGCCGACCGTGCCCACCGCGCGCCCGCCGGTGACGAGGGGGAGCGTGCAGCCCGGCCGTACGCCCTGCAGCTGCTGGGCCTGGGCGGCGGTGTGGGTGGCGGGTTCCTGGGTGCGCACGACCTCCACGGACGCCTCGTGGAAGGAGCCGACCCGGCTGGTGTCACCGCTGCCGATGACCATGCCCTCCGCGTCGGTGATCAACACGTTGAAGCCGATCACCGCGGAGGTGTCCGCGGCGATCTCCTGCGCGAGTGAGGGGCTCAGCACGGGCTTTCCTCCCGCCGGGGGGTGGGCCGGTCTGGGCGCACCGTACAGCGGAGGGGGCTTTTTCGGCCACAACTTCGTACCAAGTGACCGATGACGGGTGCCCCGGCGATCTCTAGCGTATGGCCCCAACCACAACCCCGCCGCACAGCGCGGTGAACGGCGGGTCTCTTCAGCGCCAAGACGGAAGGCCCGAGCCGATGATCCGTGCGCGTTCGCTCATCTCCCCTCTGCTCACCCTGCTGTTGCTCTCGACGGTGGCCGCCTGCGGCTCCGGCGACGACGACGCCCCGAAGAACGTGTCGGCGAAGACGGCGGCCCTGGGCACTCTCACGCCCGGCGTCATCAAGGTCGCCGTCGAGCCGTACGCCCCGTACACCAGCATCAAGGGCGGCAAGATCGTCGGCCTGGACGGCGACATCCTCAACTACATCGCCAAGAAGCTCGGCCTCCAGGTCAAGCCGCAGGTCACGGACTTCGCCGGCATGCTGGCCGGCGTCCAGTCCCGGCGCGTGGACATCACCATCGGCGGCGTCGCCTGGTCCGCCGACCGGCAGAAGCAGGGCCTGTTCACCGACCCGCCCTACTACTCGCCGCCCGCGATGGCCGTGCGCAGCGGCAAGACGTACAAGACGGTCGACGACCTCAAGGGCCTGGACCTCGGCACCGTCGAGGGCTATGTCTGGGTCAAGTCCATCCAGTCCGTCCCCGGCGCCAAGCTGCACGCCTACCCGGACGCCAACGGCGTCTTCGACGACCTCGGCGCCGGCCGCGTGGACGTCGGCTTCCTCGACCCGCTCATCATCATCGCGGCGCAGAAGCAGCGCCCCGACCTGAAGATCGAGACGGAGTACCTGACGCCGCCGACCGCCGCCGAGGTCAAGGCGAAGCCCGCCTACGCCTACTTCCAGCCGTACCAGACCGGCTTCTACCTGCCCAAGCAGGCCACCAAGCTGGAGAAGGCGATCTCCGCGCAGATCGACGCCATGTACACCAACGGCGAGATGGCGAAACTCGTCGAGAAGTACGGCGGCGACCCCGAGCAGTTCCTCAAGCCGGCCGCCGATGTCGCCACCGCCCGGCGCGGTGTGGACCGGCCCTCGGACTGGACGCCCCCGTCCATCGCCAAGTGAGGGGATGACATGTCCGGTCTCTTCCAGGTCCCCTGGTCCGACTACCGCTCCGACCTGCTCGACGCGCTCGGCCGCACGGTCTCCTACACCGTGGTCAGCTTCGTCGGCGCGGTCGCGCTCGGTCTGGCGGTGGCCCTGCTCCGGCTGAGCAGGGCATGGCCCGCGCGGGCCGTCGCCGCGGTCTACACCGAGGTGTTCAAGAACGTCCCGTTGCTGGCCATCATCTTCCTCACCTACTTCGGCCTGGCCTCCGCCGGCATCCGGCTCGACGTGTTCACCGCCGGATGCCTGAGCCTGATCGTCTTCTACGCCGCCTACCTGTCCGAGATCTTCCGCTCCGCGATCAGCGGTGTGCACGCCGGGCAGACGGAGGCGGGCGAGGCGCTGGGCCTGGGCCGGGTGGGCATCTTCGTCCATGTGATCCTGCCGCAGGCGGTACGGCAGGCGCTGCCCGGCACCAACACCATGCTGGTCGACCTGCTGAAGTCGACCTCGCTGCTGGTCACCGTCTCGGCGGCCGAGCTGATGTCGGAGGGGCGGCTCATCACCTCGGCGACCTTCCGGGCGCTGGAGGTGTACCTGGTCATCTCCGCCATCTACTTCGCCCTGTGTTATCCGCTCTCCCAGCTTCTGCTGCTGCTAGAGCGCAAGGTGCGGGCGGGCGTCCCGCTGTCGCCGTGGCGACGACGCCGCGTGCACACCGCCCGCGCGCTGCTCGCAGCCGACCTCGCTACAGGAATCGACCGGAAGGAGGCGGCCGTATGACCGAGCCCGTCACCACGGCGAAGACCGCCCCAACCAGCAACACCGAAGCGGTCGTTCGGATCGAGGGGCTGAGCAAGTCCTTCGACGGGCGCCTCGTGCTCGACGACGTCGGCCTGGAGGTCGGCCGCGGAAGCATCGTCAGCGTCATCGGACAGAGCGGCGGCGGCAAGACCACGCTGATGCGGTGCGTCAACCTGCTGGAACGGCCCGACCGGGGCACGGTGGAAGTGGCCGGGGAAGTGGTGCACAGCGGCGGGAAGACCGTCTGCCGCGACCTGCCACGGCTGCGCCGCACCGTCGGCATGGTCTTCCAGAAGTTCCATCTGTTCCCGCATCTGACAGCCGTGGAGAACATCGTCCTCGCCCAGCGCAAGGCGGGCGTCGGCGAACAGGAGGCGCTGGAGCGGGCCGTGGCCCTGCTGCGCCGGGTCGGCGTCGCCCACCGCGGGCTCGCCCAGCCCGAGCAGCTGTCCGGCGGGGAGCAGCAACGGGTCGCCATCGCACGGGCGTTGGCACTGCGGCCCGAGGTGCTGCTCTTCGACGAACCGACGTCCTCGCTCGACCCGGAGGCCACCCGCGAGGTGCTGAGCGTCATGCGCGAACTGGCCGCCGACGGCATGACCATGCTGCTGGTCACCCATGAACTGCCCTTCGCCCGCGAGGTGTCCGACCACGTCGTCTTCGTCGACGGCGGGCGGATCGTCGAGGAGGGCCGGCCGCAGGACGTCCTCGACCGTCCGGAGCAGGCCCGCACCCGGGAGTTCCTCGCCGCGTACGGGACCGCGTCATGAGCGCTGCGAGCGGCGACGGGCCCGTGGTGGTCGTGGGCGGTGGCGTGGTGGGACTGTGCACCGCGTACTACCTGGCCAGGGCCGGCCTCGCGGTCGAGGTCGTCGAGCGGCGCGGCCTCGGCTCCGGGGTGTCGCGGGGGAACGCGGGCTGGGTGTGCCTGAGTCACTCAACACCCGTTCCGGCACCGGGAGTTGTGCGATACGCCCTGCGCTCCCTGGGCCGCCCTGACTCACCCCTGTATCTGCGGCCGCTGCCCGACCCGGCGTTCGTCCGCTGGCTGTGGCGGTTCTGGCGCAGCAGCACCCCGGCCGCGTTCCGGCGCGGCTACGCGGCGATGGCCGAGCTGAACCGGGACACCTTCGATCTCTTCGACGGCCTGCGCGAGGCCGGCGTGGAGACCACCCTGACCCGGCCCGGCATGGTGCACGCCTTCCTGTCCCCGGCCCAGGCCCGCCACCACCTCGCCCTGCAACGGGAGATGGCCGACGGCCGCTACCCGATGCCCGAGGACATCGCCATCGGGGCGGAGGCCCGGCTGCTGGACGAAGCGCTGTCCCCCCAGGTGCAGGCGGCCTACCTGGTGGAGGGCGAGGGCGTGGTCGACCCGGAGGCCTTCGCGCGCGGGCTGGGCGAGGCGCTGGCCGCCGCGGGGGTGAAGGTCCACGAGAACACGGAGGCCCTCGGGTTCCGTACCTCCGGGGGCCGGGTGACCGCCCTGCGCACCGCCCAGGGCGAGATCCCCTGCACGACCGCCGTCATCGCGGCCGGCATGCGCTCGGGGGACCTGCTGCGGGGGCTCGGGCAGCCCCTCCCGCTCCAGGCCGGCAAGGGCTACAGCTTCTCCGTGGACCTGGACCCGGCCCCCCGGCACACCCTGTACTTCGGCGAGCGGAGGGCGGTCGCCTCACCCATCGGCGCCACCACCCGCATCGGCGGCACGATGGAGCTGAGCGGCAACAACAACCGCCTCGACTGGCGGCGCATCGTCGCCGTCGCGCTCGCCAGCCGGCACTACCTGGGCCGGTGGTTCGAGGACCCCGACGACCTCGTCGGCCAGATCCGCGACCCCTGGGTCGGCGGCCGGCCCTTCCTGCCCGACGGCCTCCCGCTCATCGACCAGGTCCCCGGTTACGGCAACGCCTTCGCCGCCACCGGCCACGGCATGCTCGGCGTGACACTGGGCCCGGTCACGGGCCACGAACTCACCGAGTACATCCGCACCGGGCGCCGCCCGCAGGCCCTGGAGCCGTTCCGCTTCGACCGGCTCCGGGGCTGACACCCGGTCGCGTTCCTCCTACAGCTGCACAGGGGTTGTCCTGACATTCCCCGGAAGCCTAGGGTCGCCTTCCAGGCGCAAGCGCTTTCTGGCCTGCGTCGGCATGCACGGAGACCACCCCACTGGCCCCCGAGGAGCGCGCATGGGCATCCGAGTCACTCACGCCTACGGTGACCACGTCGGGGTCGCGGCGGCGGACGGTACCGAGATCTTCCGGTACGTCTACCGCCCCGACCCCGATCCGTTCGAGGCGCGCAAACCGTACGCGCACCCGGTGCGCACCCTCGCCGGGCGCACCGTGACCGGCTACCGGCCCAGCGACCACCGCTGGCACAAGGGCCTGCAGATGACCGCGAGCCATCTCTCCGGCCAGAACTTCTGGGGCGGCAACTCCTATGTCCACGGCCAGGGTTACGTGCCGTTGCCGGACCGCGTCGGCTCGATGCGGCACGACCGCTTCGCCGACTTCACCGTCGAGGACGACCGGCTCGCCTTCTCCGAGGAGCTCACCTGGATCGCCGCGGGCGGCGAGGAGTGGGCCCGGGAAAGCCGCGGCATCACCGTGCACTCCGTCGACGAGGAGGCCGGTGCCTGGGCCCTGGACTGGTCGATCCGCCTCACCAACGTCCGCGACGAACCCCTCGTCTTCGGCTCCCCGACCACCGAGGGCCGCGAACTCGCCGGATACACCGGCCTGCAGTGGCGCGGCCCGCGCGACTTCACCGGCGGCACGGTCCACGCCCCCGAATCCGACGCGGACGCCGACAAGTTGATGGGCAGTCAGGGCCCCTGGATCGCGTACACCGCCGAACACGACGACGTCGACGGCCACTCCACGCTCGTCTTCGCCCACGCCCCCGACAACCTCGACGCCGGTACGGCGATCCACGAGTCCCACTGGTTCGTGCGCGCGGAGCCGATCCCGACGGTCGCCTTCTCCTGGGCGTTCTTCGAGGAGTTCACGCTGCCGCCGGGCGCCTCCTTCGCCTACCGCTACCGGATCCTCGTCGCCGACGGCGCCTGGGACCGCGACCGGGTCGCGGCCCATCTCGACGGCCTGCCGTGGTGAACGAGTCCCGGCCCCGCCGATAGCGGGGCCTTCCAACAGAACGATCCGAGGAGAGGAGAGGTGACCTCGGCATGCCCGGACACAGGACAAAGGGGTTCTGCGCGTCGGCCGCCGCACTCGCGCTGTGCGCGGTGCTGGCCGGCTGCGGGGGATCCGGGGAGTCGACCGGCGGCGGCAAGGTCGTGCTGCGCTACACGTGGTGGGGCAACCCCGACCGAGCGGCACGCACCGAGCAGGCCGTCGCGCTGTTCGAGAAACAGCACCCGAACGTACGGGTGCAGACATCGTTCTCCGGCTACGACGCCTACAAGCAGAAGCTCGCCATCCAGGCCACGGGCGGCGACGCCCCCGACGTGATGCAGCTCGACTACCGCCAGATCGACCAGTACGCCTCCGGACACGTCCTGCTCGACCTCGGCAAGGTCGAGGACGCCCTGCGCACCGACGACATCGACACGGGCCTGCTCGCCACCGGCCGGGTGAACGACAGGCAGTACGCCATCCCGCAGGGCCGCGGCACCGAAACCGTCGTCTACGACACCAAGGCCTGGAAGGACGCCGGGGTCCCGCTCCCGGGAAAGAGCTGGACCTGGGACCAATGGGCCGACCGAATGCGGGAGTTGAGTGAGAGGACCGGCAAGCCCGGTTCCGTCGACCCCGGCCAGAGCGAGGACGCCTTCGAGGTGTGGCTCCGCGGCCAGGGCAAATCCCTCTACACCATGGACAACCAACTCGGTTTCACCGACGACGACTTGACCAAGTGGTGGACGTTCACCGACAAGCTGAGGCGCGAGGGCGCCGTCTCGCCCGCCGAGCAGACCACCCAGCTCGACGGCTCCGTCGAGAACACCCCGCTCGGCCGCGGCAGGGCCACCGCCGACTTCAACTGGGACGCCCCGTCCAGCGGTTACCTCGCCCTCGTCCCCACCGGCGTCACCCTCGCACCGATGCCGTCGGGCGAGGACGGCACGCCCGGCCAGTACTTCAAGCCGTCGATGTTCCTCGGCATCGGCGCTCACACGAGTCACCCCGAACAGGCCGCCGCGCTCGTCGACTTCCTCCTCAACGACGACCAGGCCGCGAAGATCCTCGGCGCGACCCGCGGCATCCCCGTCAACGAGACGATCAGGAAACAAACGGCCACTGAGCTGAAGGACTTCGACAAGACCGTCTCCGACTACCAGTCCTCCCTCGAAGGCGGCCTCAAGGACCCGCCGCAGGCCCCGCCCTCCGGCGACAACGCCCTGCAGACCACCTTCCAGCGCGACTACGACCAGGTGTCGTACGAGCGGATGTCGCCGCGCGAGGCGGCCGAGAACTACGTCACCGAGGCGAAGGCGGAGCTGAGGTCATGACGACGACACAGACACCGACGGTCCCGGTACCCGCGACGACGGCCCCGGCCGGGAAGCGTCCGAAACGCCAACGGGAGGGCGCCGCCTGGGTGTTCCTCTCGCCCTGGGTACTGGGCGCGACCGTCCTCACCCTGCTGCCCATGGCCGTGTCGCTGTACCTCTCCTTCACCGACTACGACCTGTTCGACGCGCCGCGCTGGGTGGGCCTGCGCAACTACACGCAGATGTTCACCCAGGACCCGCGCTACTGGCGCTCGGTCACCACGACCCTGACGTACGTCGTCATCGCCGTACCCCTGCAACTCGCCCTGGCGCTGGTCGTCGCGCTCGCCCTGAAGAACATGCGGCGCGGCAAGGCCTTCTACCGCTCCGCCTTCTACGCGCCCTCACTGCTCGGCGCCTCCATGTCCATCGCCCTCGTCTGGCGGGCGCTGTTCAACGACGGCGGCACGGTCGACAACCTGACCGGCAGCGGCGGCTGGATCAACAAGCCCGGCTGGGCACTGCTCGCCGTGGCCCTGCTCACGGTGTGGCAGTTCGGCGCCCCCATGGTCATCTTCCTCGCCGGACTCCAGCAGATCCCGGCCGAGCTGTACGAGGCCGCCGCCGTCGACGGGGCCGGAAAGTGGCGGCAGTTCGCGTCCGTCACCGTGCCGATGCTCTCCCCGGTGCTCTTCTTCAACCTGGTCCTGCAGACCATCCAGGCCTTCCAGGTCTTCACCCCCGCCTTCGCGGTCAGCGCCGGCAAGGGCGGCCCCGCCGACTCGACCCTCGTCTACACCCTCTACCTCTACGACCGCGGCTTCGTCGCCTCCCACATGGGCTACGCCTCCGCCATGGCCTGGGTGCTGCTGCTCGTGATCGGCGCCGTCACGGCGGTGCTGTTCCGCACCTCGCGCTCCTGGGTCTTCTACGCCTCCGAGGGGGACCGATGACCGCCACATCAACCGCCGTACCCCATAAGCCCGTTCGCTGGGGCCGCATCGCTGTGCACCTCGGCTGCCTGGCCGCCCTGCTGGTCATGCTCTACCCGCTGGCCTGGCTGCTCGCGACCTCGCTCAAGCCTGCCGGCGAGGTGATAGCGAGCCTCGACCTCCTGCCCAGCCACCTGGAGTGGTCCAACTACAAGACCGCCTTCGAGGGCGTCAACGACGTCTCCATCTGGCGGCTGCTCGGCAACTCCCTGCTGATCGCGGGCGGCGCGGTCCTCGGCAACGTCATCAGCTGCTCCCTCGCCGCCTACGCCTTCGCGCGCCTGCGCTTCCGGATGCGCGGCCCGCTGTTCGCCTTCATGATCGCCACGATCATGCTGCCGCACCACGCGGTGCTGATCCCGCAGTACATCATCTTCAACAAGCTCGGCCTGGTGAACACCTACTGGCCGCTGATCCTGCCCAAGTTCCTGGCCACCGAGGCGTTCTTTGTCTTCCTCATCGTGCAGTTCATGCGCGGCCTGCCGCGCGAGCTGGAGGAGGCGGCCCGCATCGACGGCTGCGGTCCCTTCCGCAGCTTCTACAAGGTGATCCTGCCGCTCACCCGGCCCGCCCTGATCACCACCGCGATCTTCACCTTCATCTGGACCTGGAACGACTTCTTCACCCAGCTCATCTACCTCTTCGACCCGGACAAGTTCACCCTCACCCTCGCCCTGCGCTCCTTCGTGGACGCCTCCAGCCAGTCGGCCTTCGGCCCGATGTTCGCCATGTCGGTCATCGCCCTGCTGCCGATCGTGCTGTTCTTCCTCGCCTTCCAGCGCTTCCTGGTGGAGGGCATGGCCAGTTCGGGACTGAAGGGATGAGCGCCATGCGTGACGCACGGGAGCCGGGCGAGGTCTTCGGCCCGCGGATGACCCTCTTCGCCGACACGCTCAGCGTCGGCCTCGTCACCGCCGTGGCCTGTCTGCCCCTGGTGACCGCCCCGGCCGCCCTGTCGACGGCCTGCGCGGTGCTCCGCGGCGCGGGGGAGGACCGTCCGGCCACCGCGGGGCAGTACTTCGCGCTGCTACGGCGCCGGATCCGCGCCGGCGACCTGGCGGCGGGCCTCGTCGCCCTCACCGGCGCGCTGCTGTTGGCCGCCGACCTGGCGCTGGCCCGGGTGGGACTGCCGGGCGCGCCGGCCTTCGCGACGCTGGCCGCCGCGATCGGCGCGAGCACCACCGTCGTCGCCCTGCGGGCCTGCGCCCGCCCCGAGTCGCTCACCGACTGGCCGGCCGCCCTGCGCGAGGCCGCCCGCGACGCCGTGCGGGACGCGGGCGGCAGCGCCCTGGTGCTGCTCGCCGTGGCGACCGCGGCCCTGTGCGCCTGGATGCTCGTACCGCTGGCCTTCCTGGCACCCGGCCCGCTCGCCCTGGCGCTCACCGCGGTCGATGTGCGCCAGGGCTCAAGGGAGCGTGACCGTGCGGGAGTTACGGCTTGATGCCCACCGCGGTCCACAGGCTGACCTCGGCGTCGGTCGCCGTCGGCTCCTCGTCCGGGCGCCAGCGGTGGCCGACGGCGACACCGGGATCGAGCAGCTCGAGCCCCTCGAAGAAGCGGCCGACCTCCTCCTTGGAGCGGACCTGGACCTGGGTCCCGGCACTGATGTAGATGTCGACGAGCTTCCGCCAGGTCTCCGGGTCGAAGTCCGGGGTGCAGTGGCTCAGCGCCAGCGCGCTGCCCGAGGGCAGGGCGTCGAGGAGCCGGGCAACGATGTCGTACGGGCCCCACGCGTCCGGGATGAAGTGCAGCAGCGCGTTCAGGGAGAGCGCCACCGGCTTGGTGAGGTCCAGCGCCTCCGACAGCTCGGGGGCGCCCAGGATGGCCTCGGGCTCGGTGAAGTCGGCGTGGATGTACGTCGTACGGCCCTCGCGCGTGCTGCGCATCAGGCGCTCCGCGTACTTCAGCACCAGCGGGTCGTTGTCGGCGTACACCACCTTGGCGTCGGGGACCACGGCCTGGGCGACCTGGTGGAGGTTCGGCTCGGTGGGGATGCCGGTGCCGATGTCCAGCCACTGGCGGATGCCGTGCTCCTTGGCGAGGACACGGGTGGCCCGGTGCATGAAGGCGCGGTTCTCCCGGGCGCAGACGAAGATCGCCGGGAACACCTCCGCGACCTTCCCGGCGGCCTGCTGGTCGACGTCGAAATGGTCCTTGCCGCCGAGGTAGTAGTCGTACATCCGGGCGGAATGGGGCCTGCTGGTGTCGATGTCCCGCGCGGCGTGCGAGTTGGTCATGCTGTCCCTTTCGGAGGTGTTCGTGGGGGGAGGGGAGAGAAAGTCAGCCGGTGGTGAGGTGGTCGGCCAGGCCCCGCTTGACCCCCGCGACGAACGCGGCGATCTCCTCGGGGGTGTAGATGAGAGCGGGACCGGCCGGGTCCGTCGACTGGCGCAGCGCCACCCGGCCGTCGGCGAGCTGCTTCGTCTGTACGCACTGGCCCCCGTTGGGGCCGCTCCACGGAGACTCCCAGCCGTGCTCGCCGAGGTCGGCGGCGGGCATGCCGTTGTAGACGTAGAAACTGCCGTCGATCGTGGTCATGAGTACTCCTTGCGCATGCGGTCCAGGAGTGCCCGGCTCTGCGCGTCGGAGGTCAGCAGGGACATCCGGTTGTGCGCCTCGAGATGGGCTACGACGTCGGAACGCTGGTCCAGATACATCGCGCCGGAGAGGACCTCGGTGTAGACGACGTCCGGCAGCTCCGGCTCCTCGAATCGGAAGTACGTGAAGGGGGCACAGGCGCCGACATGGGCGCCCGCCGTGAACGGCACCACGTCGACGCTGACGTGCTCCAGCTCCGAGACCTCCAGGAGCCGCTCGATCTGCTCCCGCATCACCTCGGGGCCGCCGACCACACGGTGCAGTACGGCCTCCTCCATCACCACCCACAGCGTGGGCGCGTCGGGTCTGTCCAGCAGACCCTGACGGCGTAACCGCAGGTCCACGCGGCGTCTCAGGTCCTCGTCGGTGTCGTTCGGGAAGCCGCCGCTCAGCACTCCGCTCGCGTAGCGCGGGGTCTGCAGCAGTCCCGTCACATAGTGGGGCTCGTACGTGCGCAGCGTCTTCGCCCCGGTCTCCAGGCTCACATAGGCGCTGAACCAGGTGGGCAGCACGTCCCGGTACGTGTGCCACCAGCCCGGCTCGTTGGCCCGCTCGGCGAACTCCACGAACTCGGCCGTCTCCTGCCGGTCGGCCCCGTAGGTCTCCAGCAGCTTCTCGACGTAGAGCGGCTTGAGACCGACCTCCGCCTTCTCCAGCCGGCGGATGGTCAGGGGCGTGACGCGCAGGGCCCTGGCGGCGTCCTCCAGCGACACCCCCGCGCCCTGCCGCCGCTCCTGCAGCCGACGGCCGAGGATCATGCGCAGAACCGTGGGTGCGCTGCTGCCGCTGCCCGTGACCGGACGACTCTCGCTCACGCCCAAACCTCCTGAGGGACTGTCACCGGTAAGAGTCTGAAGGCGACTTGGTGAAGTCGCCAGAGAGATACCGGCCGGATGAAATTATCAGGCAGCTGGTTGCAGCTTGAACTTGGGTGAGAGCATAGTTACTTGTGTGAATCGTTTTGGCGATCACCTGCAACACCCCTTCCCTGCTGCCCCGTTGCTCACGCCCCGCTTCCGACTGCGCCCGCTCGAC
Organism: Streptomyces sp. NPDC047081; assembly: GCF_040643775.1. Lineage (NCBI taxonomy): Bacteria > Bacillati > Actinomycetota > Actinomycetes > Kitasatosporales > Streptomycetaceae > Streptomyces > Streptomyces sp. NPDC047081. The sequence goes on from NZ_JBEYUY010000002.1 coordinate 349,703, forward strand.
CCCCCACGGAAGGCACCGCCGTGTCCCCCCACACGACTTCCTCCCCGCAGCTCTTAGACGTATCGAGCCCGGACCTCACCCACTGGCTCGAACTCCCCGCGCACCAGTCCAGCGTCAGAACCGCCCGCCGCTCCATGGACGCCCGCCTCACCGGCTGGCGGCTGCCGCGCGACCTGTGCGCCGACGCCGTGCTGCTGGTGTCCGAACTGGCCACCAACGCCGTCCGGCACACCCTCAGCGCACGCATCCTGTGCGGCATCGGGCTCGTCGGCGACGGCCGCGTCCGGCTCGAAGTGCACGACCACGACTACACCGGCGGCCGCCTGCCCCGCTGCGAGCCGGGCCCCGACGACGAGGGCGGGCGCGGACTGCTCCTCGTCGAGCAGCTCGCCGACACCTGGGGCGTCGACCGCTCCCGGCTCACCGGCGGCAACGCCGTGTGGGCCACCCTGACGGCCTGACGGTCGCCGACGGCAAGGAACAAAAGCCGAGGTTCAGCCCCGCGCCGGCGTCAGCTCGGCGAGCAGCAGCGTCCGGTCGTCCCCGCCGGCCGAGTCGGAAGGAGCGTGCAGGAGGTGGTGGCACAGGTCGGGCAGCGTGTCCTGCCCGTCTCCGTCGGCGGCCTCATCCAGCGCGCGGGCGAGCCGGGCGATCTCCTGGTCTATGTCGGCGTCGCGGGATTCGACCAGGCCGTCGCTGTAGAGGACCAGCAGGGAAGGCTCCGGCACGGTCAGCACGGTCGCCTCGTAGTGGCCGGTGCCGAGCCCCAGGGGCAACCCCGCCCCGACCAGCGGCACCGGCGCGCTGTGCCCGTCCGGACCGCGCAGCAGCGGGGGCGGATGGCCGGCCCCGACCAGGGTGCAGGTGTGCAGGGCCGCGTCCCACTCGGCGTAGATGCAGGTCGCGAAGGAGGCGCCCGGGGTGTCGCAGGCGAGTGCGTCGAGGCGTCGTACGAGATCGGCTGCGGGGATGTCGAGGCTCGCCAACGCCCTTACCGCGGTGCGCAGTTGGAGCATGGCCACGGCGGACTCCGGGCCGTGTCCCATGGCGTCCCCGACGATCAGGCTGACCCGGTCGCCGGGCCGTTCGAGGACGTCGAACCAGTCGCCGCCGATGACGGTGTCCGGCCCGGCGGGCAGCGAACCGTGGGCGACCCGGCAGCCCGCGAGCTCCTGGTGCGTGCCGGACGGCAGGCTGTCGCGGATGGCGAGGGCGGTGCGCCGCTCGCGCTCGTACCGGCGGGCGTTGTCCAGCGCGACGGAGGCCCGCGCGGCCAACTCCTCGACGGCCGCCACCTCTTCGGGCAGGAACGCCTTGCGGTCCGGGCCGCGGGTGCAGACGACGAACCCGATGGTGGCCTCCCCGAGCCGCAGCGGCACGACGAGGAACGAGGACACCAGCAGCAGATCGTGCAGGCGCGCGCCCACGTCGCCGGAGGCCAGGAGCCGCTCGACCGTGATCGTGTCGACGGCGTCGAGCAGCTGCGCCTGCCCGGAGGCGAGGGCACGGGCGTGCGGGGTGCCGCGCGGGAAGACGATCACCTCGCCGACCGGGAGGACCTTCTCCCAGTCCTCCTTCGCGTCCGCGCCCAGCCGCAGCGCCAGCCGGTGCGCCTCGATCCGGGGCGGGTCCGCGGTGAGATACGCGTTCTCCTCCCGCCGCCAGCGCTCCAGCAGATAGACCGAGGCCGCGTCGCAGAACGCGGGCGTGAGAGCGGCCGCGATCCGGTCGCCGGTCAGGCGCAGATCGAGCTCCGAGCCGAGTATGTCGGCGGCGGGGGAGAAGGCCGGCCGGCTCGGCGAGGGCCGGGCGCTGGTCGGGATGTCGGTGCGGCTGCGCGGTTCGTTCCGCAGGGTCGTGCCTTTCCGGGTGGGGGGCCGGCCGCGCGACGGGCAACTGGCGCGCCGCGCCGCGCGTCGCACGCAACTATATGATGATGCGTCAATGTCCGGCGCAGGAAGGGATGTTGAATGCCCGACATCGCAGGTCCGGGGCAGGGAAGTGATCCCGACAAGGCGAGCGTGGCCCGGATGTACGACGCCATGCTGGGCGGGCAGCACAACTTCGCGATCGACCGGGAGGCCGTGGCCGCATTCTCCGCGATCGACCCCCAGGTGCGCACGCTGGCCCGCGCCAACCGCGCCTTCCTCGGCCGCGCGGTGCGCTTCCTCGCCGCCGAAGGGGTACGCCAGTTCATCGACCTCGGCTCGGGCATCCCCACCCAGGGCAACGTCCACGAGGTGGCGCAGACGGCGAGCCCCGGCGCCCGGGTGGTCTACGTGGACAACGACCCCGTGGCCGTGGCCCACAGCGCCTCCCTGCTCGCCGACAACCCGGACGCGGCGATCGTCGACGCCGACATCCGCCGCCCGGCCGACATCCTCGGCTCGCCGCAGGTGCGCAAGCTGATCGACTTCGAGCGGCCCGTCGCCGTACTGATGAACGCGATCCTGCACTTCGTCTCGCCCGACGAGGACCCGGCCGGCATCGTGACCGCCTTCCGGGACGCGATCCCGGCCGGCGGCTGGCTGGCGATGTCCCACGCGACGAACCAGGACCGCCCCGACACGGCGGCCGCGGTGGGGCAGTTGTACCGCTCCCGGGCCACCTCGCCGGTCACCGCCCGCTCGTACGACGAGGTCCTCGGCCTCTTCGACGGCTTCGAGCTCGCCGAGCCCGGCCTGGTCCACGTGCCGCTGTGGCGCCCCGACCCGGACGAGGTGGTCCCGGACAACCCGGCCGAGTACTGGGTGTACGCGGGAGTCGGCCGGAAGTCACCCTGACCGTGGCGCGGCCGTGCTCCGCCTGACCACGAGGCTCGTCGGCACGAGGTCGGTCCCCGGCGGGGAGCCGTCCCGGGTGCGGATCTGCTGGAGCACGCCCCGCACACAGCGCCGGCCCACCTCCGCGAAGTCCTGGTGGACCGTGGTGAGCGGCGGGACGAAGTACGCGGCGTCCGGGATGTCGTCGAAGCCGACCACGCTGATGTCCTCGGGGACGCGGAGCCCGCGCTCGTGGAAGGCGCGCAGCAGCCCCAGCGCCATCTGGTCGTTGGAGGCGAACACCGCGGTGCAGTCTGCCTGTTCGGCGAGCGCGAGCCCGGCCGCGTACCCGGACTCGGCCGACCAGTCACCGTGCAGCGGCGGCGGCACAGGGCACCCGGCCTCCTCAAGCACCTGTCGCCAGGCCTGAGTTCGCCGCTGCCCCGCGAAGGACGACTCCGGCCCGGTCACATGCCACACGGTCCGGTGGCCCAGGTCCAGCAGATGCCGTACGGCCTTGCGCGCGCCCTCGGCCTGGTCGGTGTCGACCACGCTGTAGCGGTCCCCGGCGTCCGAGTCGACGACCACGACGTGCACGCCGGGCGGGAGTTGGACCGTACCGGTGTCGACCAGGTGGATCTCCATGATGACGATCACCGCGTCGACCGCCAGCTCGCCCATGCGCGTGAAGGCGCCCAGCACGTTGTCCTGGGTCGGCACGTCGATCGGGATCAGCGTGATCGCGTACCCCTCGGCCGCCGCGTGCGTGGCGATCGCCTCCACGGTACGGCTGTTGCCCGTCGAGGCCAGCGAGAACAGGATCACGCCGATGGTGTTGAACCGGCCGTAACGCAGGGCGCGCGCCGCGCTGTTGGGCCGGTAGCCCAGCTCCCGCATCGCCGCGAGCACCTGCTCCCGGGTCGAACTGATCACCCCGGCATGGCCGTTGGAGACCCGCGAGACCGTCTGCGAGGAGACGCCCGCGAGTTTGGCGACGTCGGCCATGGAGACACGCTGCTTGCGGCGCCCGCCAGGGACGCCGGAGCCGCCCCGTTCCACCACTGGTGCCTCCTTCGGGCCGGGTCGGGTGACCTGTTGCGCGGTGCACCGGATGGTACGCGTGCGAAGCCTTGACGGCCGCTGGGGCTGGTGCCAGGATTCCGGCGCCGCCGAGTTTACGTAAACATCGGACCCGCGGGCCCTCGATGTTTACGTAAACATACGCGGCGCAGAGCCGCCACCTCTTGAAAGGGCACGTCGATGCGCAAGACCCCCGCCCCCCACCGCTCCGCCCTACGGCTGCGCGCCGCCTGTGTGGCGCTCGCGATCGCCGCGGTCGGCGGTGCGACCCTGACCGGCACTCCCGCCTCCGCCGCCGCGCCGGCCGGCACGAGCCAGTTCCGGGGCGTCAACTGGGCCGATCCGCGCGACAACTTCGCCGACGACTACCTCCAGCTGTCCGGCCTGTCGACCTCCGACAGCTACGCGCAGACGTACGCCAAGGCGAGCCGCATCATCTCCGCGTTCCGCGCCAACCTCGGCGCCAACACCGTGCGGCTGCCCATCAACCCGTACACCGTCAACGGCGCCTACTGGAAGTCGTACCGCGGGGTCATCGACGCGGCCTCCGACAAGGGCTTCAAGGTGATCGTGTCCTACTGGGAGGGCACCGGCGACAAGCGGGACGGCTACATCGACGACGAGACCACCTTCTGGCCCATGTGGGACACCGTGGTCAAGGCCTACCAGCACGACCCCAAGGTCTACTTCGAGCCGATGAACGAGCCGCACGGCTACACCGACGCGCAGTGGGCCGACATCGCCGCGAAGTGGCTGGCGACCTACCCGTCCGTGTCGCGCAACCGCGTCTTCGTCAGCGGCGCCGGCTACAACGACCACGTCACCACGGTCTGCGCCGACCCCCGCCTGAAGGGCACCTACCTCTCCCTGCACCACTACGGCTTCTGGAAGAGCTACGCCACCTACGACCAGTGGGTCTCCGACCTCAAGGAGCGGCTCGGCGACTGCGCGGGCCGTACGGTCGCGGACGAGTTCGGCGCCCCGATGACGACGGGCCTGAACTACGACGTGCCCACCCCGGACGACAACTCGATCAACTTCATCCAGGCCGACACCGACACCTTCCGCAAGCTCGGGATGGGCTCGGTGTACTGGCCGGGTCTGCGCACCGACGACACGTACTCGATCCAGAAGCTGATCGGCGACGCGTCCCGGCCGTGGCTGGAGACGACGAACCGGTCCGGCGCGGACCGGCTGGCCTGGGGCTGGGGCCGCGGCAAGCCCGTCCAGCCCTGACCCCGATCCCGGCAGAAGGCCGACGGCCGGCCACGGGTATGAGCCCCGTGGCCGGCCGTCAGGCTGCCGGCTGCACCAGCCCCGACTCGTACGCGAAGACCACCGCCTGCACCCGGGCCCGGGCGCCGATCTTCGCGAGGATATGGCTGACGTGGGACTTCACGGTCGTCGGCGCGATGGACAGGCGCTGGCCGATCTCGGCGTTGGACCAGCCGGAGGCCACCGCGGTCAGGATGTCGCGCTCGCGCTGGGTGAGCGTCCCCAGTTCGACCTCCTGGGTGATCCGCCGCAGCGGCTTCTGCTCGCGGACGGTGTCGATGAGCGCGCGGGTGAGGCCCGGGGTGATGACGGCGTCCCCGGCGGCCACCACCCGGACGGCGGCGGAGAGTTCCTCGGGCGTGGCGTCCTGGAGGAGGAAGCCGCCGGCGCCGGCGCGCAGGGCGGCGTAGGCGTACGACTCGTCGTTGGTCGGGGTCAGCGCCAGCAGCCGCGGGCGGTGGTCGCCGGCCCCGGCGGGCCGGGTGATGCGGCGGATCGCCTCGACGCCGTCCGCGTCGGAGGCCCGGCTGCCCATCACGACCACGTCGGGCCGGAGCTCGGCGGTCATACGGGCCGCCTCGAACGCGTTCGCCGTCTCGCCGACGACGGTCAGATCGGGCTCGGCCGCGAGGAGCATTCGGAGGCCGAGGCGCTGCAGGGACTGGTCATGGACGACGAGTACGGAGGTCATGGCGTGCATCTCCTCTGAACGAAACGGTTTCGTTCACCTAGAGAGCAGCATAGCCCTGCCGCTATCGAAACGGCACCGTCTCTGTTGTGGTCTCGATCACCCGATCTGAACGGTCTGCTGTGTTGATCCGTACTCCTGGACCGAGCCGGTTCCAGGACACGGAGGCCCACTTGTCATTCCAGGCAACGCCAGGACGTACCGACCGCATTCCGCCCACGGTCCGTCTGGCGCGCGGGGCCGCGCTGATCGGCGGGCTCGCCCTGCTCCCACTGGCCACGGCGTGCGGCGGCGGCGAGGAGGACGAGTCGCGCAAGGCCTCGGTGACGGCGGCGCCGCGGGCCGGGGTGGTCGCACCGGCGAAGGTGGAGGTGATCGCCGGGCTGATCGGCTGCGCGAAGCCGAGGATCCGGGTGGACGCGGAAGAGCTGCGGCAGGGCGTGTGCCACACCAAGGAGGCCGACCGCGTCATCACGACCTTCCCCGAGGAGAAGTACAAGCTGGCGTGGCTGGACGCCGCGAGTGGTTACGGCGGCCGGCACCTGGTCGGCACCCGCTGGGTGGTCAGCGCGAAGCCCGAGCTGCTGGAGGACTTCCGCGACAAGCTCGGCGGAGACATCCAGCAGATGCGCGGCTTCGGCCCGACGGCGGCCCCGAGCGCCTCCTAGGGGATCAGCCGGCCAGCGGGAAGTGACAGGCGACGGAACGGCCCGAGGCCGTCGGCGTCAGGCGGGGCCGTTCCAGGGCACACTGCTCGCGGGCGTACGGGCAGCGGGTGCGGAAGGAGCAGCCCGTCGGCCGGTCCACCGGGTTGGGCACCTCGCCGGTGAGGACGATGCGTTCCCGGGGCGACGCGTCCGTCCCGTCGTCGATCTCCGGCACGGCCGAGAGCAGGGCCTGCGTGTAGGGGTGCGCGGGAGCCTCGTACAACTCCTCCGTCCCGGCGAGTTCCACGATCTCGCCGAGGTACATGACGGCGATACGGTCCGAGACGTGCCGGACCACGCCGAGGTCGTGGGCGATGAAGACGTAGGTGAGGGCGAACTCGTCCTGGAGATCGGCGAAGAGGTTGAGCACCTGCGCCTGGATCGACACGTCGAGGGCGGACACCGGTTCGTCGGCGACGATCAGCTTCGGGCTGGTGGCCAATGCCCGTGCGATGCCGATCCGTTGGCGCTGGCCGCCGCTGAACTCGTGCGGATACCGGTCCAGATGCGCCGTCGAGAGTCCTACGACGTCGAAGAGCTCGGCGACCCGGCGGCGGACCGCGGCCGCGTCGCCGTACCGGTGCACGAGCAGTGGCTCGGCCACGATGTCCCCGGCGCGGCGGCGGGGGTTCAGCGAGGCCTGCGGGTCCTGGAAGACGAGCTGCATGCCCGGCCGGACCGGGCGCATCCGGCGCATCGACAGGCCGCTGATGTCCTGGCCGTCGAACTCCACGCGCCCGCCGGTGAGTTCGGTGAGCCGGACCAGACAGCGCCCGAGGGTGGACTTGCCGCAGCCCGACTCGCCGACGACGCCGAGGGTCTCCCCGGCACGCACCTCCAGGGACACGCCGTCCACGGCCCGCAGGGTGCGGCGGCGCCGGGAGAATCCCTCGGCGCGCAGGGAGTAGTGCTTGGTGACGTCCGTGGCCCGCAGCAGCACGTCGCCGCGGGTCGGCGTGGTCGTGTCCTGGGTCGTCATGACGCCGCCTCCGCGTCCAGGTCCTTCGCCCCGGCCGTCGCCGTGCGCGTCGTGAGCCGCAGGGCCGCGCGGTGGTCGGCCGGCAGCCAGCAGGCGTCCCGGTGTGCCCCTCCGCCGGAACCCGCCGACAACTCCGGCCGCTCGTCGCAGCGTTCGTGCCGCAGCCGGCAGCGCGGTGCGAACGCGCAGCCCTCCGGCAGGCTGCCCGGGGAGACGGGCATGCCCGCGATGGTGGGCAGCCGCCGCAGCCGGGGCCCGCCGACGCGGGGCACCGAGTCCAGCAGTCCCCAGGTGTAGGGGTGCCGCGGGTCGTGGAACACCGCCCGGCGCGGACCCTCCTCGGCCGCCCGGCCGCCGTACATGACCAGGACCCGGTCGGCGGTCTGCGAGACCACGCCCATGTCGTGGGTGATGAGGACCACGGCCGAGCCTCGGGCGTTCAATTCCCGCATCAGATCCAGGATCTGGGCCTGCACGGTGACGTCCAGCGCCGTCGTCGGTTCGTCCGCGATCAGCAGGACCGGGTCGCAGGAGAGCGCCATCGCGATGACCGCGCGCTGGCGCATGCCGCCGGAGAACTCGTGCGGGTACGCGTTCACCCGTGAGGCCGCGTCGGGGATGCCCACGTCGGAGAGCAGTTCGACCGCACGCGCGTGCGCCGCCTTGCGGGAGACCCGCTCATGGGCGCGTATCTGCTCGGCGATCTGCCAGCCCACCGTGTACACGGGGGTCAGCGCGGTCATCGGGTCCTGGAACACCATCGCGATCTCCCGGCCCCGTACCGCCCGCATCTCGTCCGCGGGCAGCGCGAGCAAGTCCCGTCCGCGGAAGAGGACTTCGCCCGAGACGGTCACGTTCGGGCTGGTGATCAGCCGCAGCACGGCCAGCATCGACACGCTCTTGCCGGAGCCCGACTCGCCCACCACGCCCAGGATCTCGCCGGGTGCGACCGAGAAGGAGAGCCCGTCGACGGCCGTGACGGTGCCGGTGCGGGTGCGGAACGACACCCGCAGATCTCGTACGTCCAGCAGGGGTTCAGGCATGGCGGGCCCTCGGGTCGAGTCGTGCGTACAGGATGTCCACCAGCGCGTTGGCGAGGACCACGAAGAACGCCGCGTACAGGACCGTGCCCATGATCACGGGCAGATCGAGGTTCTGCAGGGCGTCATAGGTGAGCTTGCCGATGCCGGGCAGGCCGAAGACCACCTCGGTCAGCAGCGCGGCGCCGCCCACGAGCGCGCCGAAGTCCAGGCCGAACAGCGACACGATCGGGATGAGCGAGCAGCGCAGGGCGTGCCGGACGAGGACGCGCCGTTCGGACAGGCCCTTGGCACGGGCCGTGCGGACGTAGTCCTCGCCCAGGGCGGTGACGACCTCGCCGCGCAGGAGACGGGCGTAGATGCCGGCGTACAGCAGGGCCAGGGTCAGCCAGGGGAAGAGCATGTGCAGCGCCCACTGGCCGGGGTGGGCGAGACCGACGTAACCGGGCGGCGGCACCCAGGAGAACAGCGAACCGTGCAGCTGCTTCTGCGTGACGAGGTTGACGACCTCGCCGAGCCAGTAGGCCGGCAGCGAGACGCCGACCACGCCCACCAGCATGATCAGCGGGTCCGCCGCCCGTCCGCGCAGAGTCGCCGCCGCCGTGCCCATGAGGATGCCGGCCACCATCCAGATCACCGCCGCACCGACCACCAGCGACAGCGTCACCGGGGTGGCCTGCACGATCTGCGGGATCACCCGGGAGCCGCGGTTGACGAAGGACTCCAGATCGCGGTCGACGAGGAGGTGACGCATCATCAGCAGATAGCGGACGGGCATCGGGCGGTCCAGGCCGAAGGAGTGGCGGACCTGCGCGAGGGTGGCCGGGTCGGCGTTGCGGCCGGCGATGCGGGCGGCCGGGTCGACTCCCGGGGTGGCGAAGAAGATCAGGAACACCAGGACGCTGATCGCGAACATCACCAGCAGGGCCGAGGCGAAGCGCTTGAGGGCGAAGTGGAGCATGACCTGTCACACCCCTCCGCGCAGCCGGGCGCCCGGGTCCAGCGCGTCGCGGACCCCGTCGCCGAGCACGTTGAGGGCGGCCGTGGTCAGGGCGATCAGCAGGCCGGGCGCGATCGTCACGGCCGGGCGGGTGTAGAGGAGTCCCAGGCCGTCCTCGATGATCGTGCCCCAGCTGGCGTCGGGCGGCTGGACGCCGACGGACAGGAAGGACAGCGCCGACTCGGTGAGCATGGCCAGCGCGGTCATCAGCGGGACGAAGACGATCGCCGTCGGCACGACGTTCGGCAGCACCTCCCGGCGCAGGATGCGCAGGGTCGGTGCCCCCGAGCCGACGGCCGCGTGGATGAACTCCTTGTTCCGCAGCACCAGCACCTGACCGCGCAACGGCCGGGCGATGTACGGCACATAGATCGCCGCGATGATCGCGACCGGCAGCCAGAGGCTTCCCGCGTCCACCGTCAGCGGGCCCAGATGCAGCCCGTTCGTGAGCAGCACGACCGACAGGCAGATGGCCAGCAGATACACCGGAAAGGCCCAGATGACGTCCAGGATCCGGGAGATGACGGAGTCCACGACGCCGCCCGCGTACCCGGCGACGATGCCGACGGCCGTGCCGAGCGCGCACGTCAGCAGCGCCGCGGTCAACCCGATGAACAGGCTCGTACGGCCGCCGTACAGCAGCCGGGCCATGACGTCGCGGCCCTGGTTGTCGGCGCCGAGGAAGTAGTGGCCCGGGTCCCAGGTCGGACCGATGGGCGTGACGCCGAGGCCGAGCCCGGTGCTGCTCGGGGTGAGCACCGGCACTGTCCTGCCGTCGACGACCGTCGTACCGGACACATGGGACTGGAACGGATCGGTGTGGGCCACGTGATCCGCGTACAGCGGTGCGCACAGGGTCGCCAGCACCACGACCAGCAGGACGGCCGCCGCCGCCATCGCCGGCCTGTTGCGTACGAGGTCGGCGGCGGCCGTCCGCCAGGGGCCCGGCGAGCGCCGGGCCTCAGCGGTCAACAGGGGCTCGGTGGTCGTCACTTGACCCACAGCTGGCTTACGAGCATGTAGAACTGCTTGCTGAACTGGTAGTTGCCGACCCGGGTCGAGGTGAAGTCGATCAGCTTCGGGTTGATCAGCGGCACGACCGGCGACTGGGCCATGATCTGCTGGTCGATCGCGCCCCACTGCTGGTTGGCGCTCTTCTCGTCGGTCTCCGCGGTCTTCAGCGCGGCGTGCATCTTGGCGTCGACGCCCTTGTCGCAGTACCCGGAGATGTTGATGCTGGAGTCGCTGCCGGGGTGGAACGAGGCGCAGGACAGCAGCACGTTGAGGAAGTCCGAGGCCGCCGGATAGTCCTGGTACCAGGAGGTCAGCGCCAGCTGCACCTTGTTCTTGGTGTTCTGGATATAGGTGAACTGGATGTTCCCCGACAGCGGCTTGAGCTTCGCCTTGTAGCCGAGCTGGGTGAGCAGGCTCTGCAGGTACTGTCCGATCGACTTGTTGACGTCGTCGTCCTGGACGACGATGCCGACCTCCTGCCCCGCCGTACCGGACTGCTTCACCAGCGCCTTGGCCTTCGCCAGGTCCGCCGCCTTCCAGGTCGTGCCCCCGCCCTTGGTGTAGTCGCAGGAGTCGACGTGCCCCGGGAACCCGGCCGGCAGGATCGTGCACGCGGGCGAGGCGAGGTTGGTGCCGCCGTACAGGCGCACCACGGCCGCCCGGTCCACGGCCCAGTTGATCGCCTGGCGCGCCAACTTGTTGTTGAACGGAGCCATGTTGACGTTCAGCGTCGCGTACCAGAACGCGGTCAGCGGGTTCACATGCACCTGGGAGGCGTACTTGGTGCCCATCTCGTTCAGCCGGTCGGCAGGTGGCGCGTCGAACATCCAGTCCGCCTGGCCGTTCTCGACGGCGGTCACCTCCGACTCCACGGTCTGCCCGAAGGTGTAGTCGATGGCGTCCGGATAGCCCGCCGGCTCGGCCTCCCGCGACCACTCCTTGAAGTGCGGGTTGCGGACGAGCTTCAGCGCGCGGTTCGGGTCGTACGAGGCCGCCATGTACGGGCCGGTGGTGGGCAGCGGCTTGGTGCCGGCGTCCTTCGTCGGCGAGTCCTTGGGTACGACGACGGCGTGCGGGACCGCCAGCTTGTACTGGAACTCCGGGTCCGCCGCCGTGAGGTTGATCGTGACCGTGTTCGCCTTCGCGTCGCCGGTCACACCGCCCTTGAGCGTGCAGGAGGCCGGCTTCTTCAGACAGGCGTCGGCGCCGACGATGCCGTTGTAGAAAGTGCCGGCGGTCGGGCTGGAGACCTTGAAGATGCGCTGGAAGGACGCCACCACGTCGTCGGTGGTCAGGGCCTTGCCGTTGGAGAAGGTGATGCCCTTGCGCAGGGTGAAGGTGTAGGTCTTTCCGCCGTTGGTGATCTTCGGCAGTGCCGTCGCCAGGTCCGGGACGACGGTGAAGGACGCCTGCCCGTTCACCTTCTTGAAGGCCAGCAGGCCGTCGTACATCGACTGGTACAACTGCCAGTACTGGAGCGTGTAGTTGACCTGCGGGTCGAAGGAGCCCGCGGCCGCGTGGGCGACCAGCTTCAGGGTGCCGCCCTTGTGCTGCGACTGGAAGGCGCCGGTGCCGGAGCCCGACGACGAGGTGGGGCTGCCGGCGGAGCCGTCGTCGGAGGAGGAACAGGCGGCCGCGGTGAGGGCGAGGGCGACGGTGGCGGCGGCGAGCGCGCCCCGTCTGGTGCTGCGGGACATGGCAGACAACTCCCGTCGGGGGATCAGTCGGTGGAGTCGAGGAACGAGCCCACGACCCGGAGGTAGAGCTCCTCCTCCTCGACGTGCGGCATATGGCTGGAGTGCTCGAACATGTGCCAGCGCACATCGGGGATTCGGTCGGCGAAGGGGCGCAGGGTGTCGGGAGTCGCCTCGTCGTAACGCCCCGAGACGAGCAGGGTCGGCGCCTCGATCAGGTGCAGCCGGTCGATGACGGACCAGTCCTTGAGCGTGCCGACGACATGGAACTCGTTCGGCCCGTTCATCGTGTGGTAGACGGTCGGATCGGCCTCGATGTTGGCCCAGGTCGCCTGTACCTCGGGCGGGTTGGGCGTCAGACGGCACACGTGGCGCTCGTTGAAGACCTGCTCGGCGGCGCGGTACTCGGGGTGGTCGGTGGTGCCCGCCTCCTCGTGCGCGAGCAGGGTGTGCTGCACCTCGGGCGGGAGCGCCGCCCGCAGTTCGGCCGCCGCGGCCAGCCACAGCTCCATGGAGGCGGGGGAGTTGGCGATGACCAGGCCGCGCAGGCCGGACGGCCGGCGCACCGCGTGCTCAGCGGCGAGCATGCCGCCCCAGGACTGGCCGAGCAGGTGGTAGCCGTCGGCGATCCCCAACTCCTTGAGCAGGGCGTCGAGTTCGTCGAGGAAGAGCTGGACGGTCCAGAAGTCGGCGCCCTTGTCGGGCAGATGGGTGGAGCGGCCGGTGCCGAGCTGGTCGTAGTGCACGACCTGACGGCCCTGGGCGGCGATGTTCGCGATGCTGAGGGTGTAGTCGTGACCGGCGCCGGGTCCGCCGTGCAGGACCACCAGGGGTGTCCTGCCCGGTTCGCCCGTGATCCGGTACCAGGTCGAATTGCCGTTGAAGTCGACGGTTCCGGTGTGGTTCGGTTCGGGGATCGCCACGAGGGAGCCTCCCAGACCGGCCGGAACGAGCCGGCCGCTGGCTGAAACGGGGTGGGAGTGACGGATGGATGAGATAGTGATTGGGTAAAAGGTCAGCGCACAAGACCTTTTAGCGGGGCCGGGCCAAGAAGTAACGGCGCGTTCACATGGCCCGTGTGCGTTAACAGAAGCGACGATTTGGGGGGAGTCAGCTGACATCCGTACCTGAGGCATCGGAGCCGGAGGACGAGTACGCGCGGGTGCTGGACCGCGTCCTCGGCGGCACACCGTCCCCCCTGCGACCGGTGCGCGTCACCTCCGCGGTCGACGAGGTCTCCGACCGGCTGCTCACCGCGATCGCCGTCGGCGACTTCCTGCCGGGCGAACGCCTGCCGCCGGAACGGGAGCTCACCGGTCTGCTTCAGGTGAGCCGCCCCACCGTGCGCGAGGCGGTGGCCCGACTGCAGGCGCTCGGCGTCATCGAGATCCGGCGGGGCCGCAGCGGCGGGGCCTTCGTGCGCGACAGCTGGACCACGTCCTCCGCAGCCGCGGTCCGCCGTACGCTGCTGCCCCGCTGGGAGGAGTTCGAGCAGCTCTTCGACCTGCGCGGGCTGGTGGAGGGCATGGTGGCCGCGACGGCCGCCCGGCGCAGGCGGCCCGAGGACCTCGAACCGATGCGTGCGGCCCTGTCCGCGCACCTGTCCGCGACCACGCCCCGCGAGGAGCAGGCCGCCGACAGCGCGTTCCACCAGAGCATCTGCGCGGCCACCCGCAATCCGCAGATCGCCCTGCTCAGCCGTGACCTGCTGACCAGGATCAGCCTCGGCTTCCCGGTCGAGCCCTGGGGCAAGGGGGAGCGGACCCACTTCCACCGGGCCGGCTCGGACCACACGTCCCTCTGCGAGGCCATCGCGGCGGGCGAGCCCGAGCGCGCGGAGGAGATCGCCCGCCACCACTTCATGATCAGCGCCGAGATGATCCGGGACGTGCTGGCCCGGGTCCGGGCCGTGGACGGATCCTGACGCCCACACGTGTCGATTCGACCGGCCGCCCTTCGTATGGACAGTGAAGGGGCCGACACGACCGAGGGGCTGTGATGACGATGAACGAGGTGACGACGGTGCTCACCGGACGGGGTCTGGTCGAGTCCCCGCGCCGGCACGGCGACCGGCTGTACTTCTCCGACTGGTCCGCCGGCGAGGTCGTGGCCGTCGACGCGGCGGGCCGCAGCGAGGTCGTCGCCCGGGTGGCGTCCCTGCCGCTGTGCACGGCCTGGCTTCCGGACGGCGACCTGCTGATCGTGTCGTCGGCGGAGGGCCGGCTGCTGCGGCGGGCGTCCGACGGCGGTCTCGTCCTCTACGCCGACCTCGGCGCACCCGGCTGGAACGACATCGTCGTGGACGGCCGCGGCAACACCTACGTCAACCGCGTGCACTTCGACCCCATGGCGGGGGAGGACGCCGAACCCGGCACCGTCCACCTCGTCACCCCCGACGGGGCGGTCCGCGAGGTGGCCGACGACATCGCCTTCCCCAACGGCATGGCGGTGACCGAGGACGGCTCCACGCTGATCCTCGCCGACTCCTACCGCCACCGGCTGGTCGCCTTCGACATCGACGCCGACGGCGGCCTGTCCGGAAGGCGCCTCTGGGCCGACCTCGGCGAAGGCACGCCCGACGGCATCTGCACGGACGCGGACAACGCCGTCTGGTACGCCGACGTGCCCGGCCGGCGCTGCGTCCGCGTCGCCGAGGGCGGCACCGTCCTGCGGACCGTGACCCTGGACCGCGGAGCCTTCGCCTGCGTACTCGGCGGCCCGGACCGCAGGACCCTGTTCATCACCGCGGCGCGCTGGCAGGGCATGACGGAGGCCGAGATGGTCGTGCCCGGCAGCGGTCAGGTGCTCGCCGTCCCGGTCGAGGTGTCGGGCGCGGGCCTGCCGTGAGGACGGTGCCTCACAGGAACGGCGTCCCCGCGTCCAGCCCCGACAGCACCCGCCCGTACAGCTCCAGGTTGGTCGCGGGATTGACGAAGGAGTGCAGGTTCAGCGCGTGCACGTCCCGCACCGCCCGCTGGATCGGCACCTCCCGGTGCAGCGACGACGCCCCGGAGGCGGAGGCGAGCAGATCGACGGCCTCCTTGCACAGCCGCGCCGTGTAGCCGGTCTGCGCCCGGATCCTGGCCCGCTCCTCGTCCGTGTACGGCTCCCCGGCCTCGATGCGCGCGACGAAGTCACGCGTCAGCAGCTCGGCGGAGGAGATCTTCATCGCCGCCTCGGCGGCCTGGAGATGGGTGACCGTCGCCTCGTTCTGCCGTTGGTGGAAGGTGTACGTGATGCCCCGCCGGTGGATGCGCCCGGTGAACTCCTCCAGCGCGGCCCGGGCCAGCCCGAGGGCGTTCGGTGCCGTCCAGGCGCAGAACATCAGCAGCACGGGCATCCGGTAGAACGGGTCGTCGGCGTTGGCCTTGGACGGGAACTCGCCGGCGAGCAGCGGCCCGACCGGCAGGATCCGGTGGGCGGGCACGAAAACGTCCCGGGCGACGACACTGTTGCTCCCGCTGCCGGCCAGCCCGGAGACGTACCAGTCGTCGAGGATCTCCAGCTCCGCCATGGGTACGGCGGTCCACAACACCTCGGGCGGTCCCTCGGCGGACTCCACCCGCGCCGTGAGCAGATGCCAGTCGGCGTGCCGGCAGCCGGTGGCGAAGCCCGAGGTGCCGTTGACGACATAGCCGCCGTCCGTGGCGACCGCGGTGGCGTCCGGGATCAGCGTGCCGCCGACCCGTACGTCGGGGCCGGTGAAGATCTCGTCCTGCGCCTCGTCGGGGAAGAGCGCCGCGATGAACGAACACCCGGCCTGGATCAGAGCCGCGAACGCGGTCGAACCGCAGGCCGCCGCGACCTCGGCCAGCGCGTCGACCTGGGTGTGCACGGGCGTCTGGTAACCGCCGTACCGCTTGGGGACGTTCATCCGGTAGATCCCGGCGTCGGTGAGTGCCGCGACGACCTCGTCCGGGACCCTGCGCTCCTGCTCGGTGCGCAGGGCGTGGCCGCGGATGAGGGGCCGCAGGTCCCGTAAGCGTTCGACGAGACCGGAATCGGAGTGGGGCGCTGACGACGGAGCCATGGCGGACCTCCGGGGGCGACGGATCCTCACCGTGACCCGGATCGCACGAAGAGTCAACGCCGCCTGGGAACGCCGTGCACACCTTGCGAGGTGAGCGGCCTCCCGCTTAATGTTTGACCTCAAATGACTCAAGACGCCGTCGTACGGTTCCTGGAGGCTCCGACGTGACAACGGCCCCGCGAGCCCTGGTCGTCCGCCACGACCACGCCTCCCTGTCCGGCCCGGTGGGCGGACGGCTGGCCCAACTCGGCTATGTACTCGACGAGTTGACGGTCGTACCCGAGGAGCGGTACGCCACCCCGGCCGTCCGGTTCGTCTTCCCCGACCCCACCGCGTACGACCTGGTCGTCCTCCTCGGCGCCCCCTGGTCCGTCTACGACCGAGCCTCCGTCGGCCCCTGGATCGACGGCGAACTGCGCATGCTGCGCACCGCGCACGCCTCCGACGTCCCGGTCCTCGGCATCTGCTTCGGCGCGCAGGCCCTGGCGACCGCGCTCGGCGGCCGGGTGGAACGGGCGCCGCGGCCCGAGATCGGCTGGACGGAGATCGACACCGACGCGCCCGACCTGGTCCCCGAAGGCCCCTGGTTCCAGTGGCACTTCGACCGCTTCACGACTCCACCCGGAGCCGCCGAGCTGGCCCGCAGTGCCGTCGGGCCGCAGGCCTTCCGGGCCGGGCGGTCGCTCGGCGTGCAGTTCCACCCCGAGCTCACGGAGGAGACCCTGCGCATGTGGCTCGACCTGGGCGGCCGCCGGGAGGCCGAGAGGCACGGCGTCGACCCCGACCGGCTGCTCGCCGAGACCGTCGCCCGCGGGGACTCCTCCCGGGAGCGGGCGCATGCGCTGGTGGACGGGTTCCTCGGCCAAGTGGTGTGCCCGTAAAGGCCGGTGCTACCAGGAACGGGACCTTCTCCAGGTCGACGGCTCGATGCCGAAGCCGAACCATGTGCCGGCGAGGCGTCGCGGCGGACGCCGATCCTGCCGTCCCACAACCGCACCTGGGAGACGGGCCGTTCGGCCTGGGGCCGCAGCACCTCCAGAGGCGGGGCGAAAGGGCATCCGGCCGCCCGGGGCATCGGATGCTGGGGGACCCAGGAACCTGACAGTTGGCAATCAGTCTGCTGACACCGCCCGGATGTGGCCGGATCCGGCGCCCCCGCGCGAGCGGACGGCTCGTGTTGCCGTTGGAATCGGGGCGCGGTCGCGGTCATGGTGGTGGGATGTGCTGGAGTGCGACGGCCGACCTCGTCGCGGGGACCGCGATCGTCGGTGTCGGGGTGGCCTGCGTGGCGCGGGCGCGCCGGCCCGCCGACCTTCCGCTGGCCGCGCTGCCGTTGCTGCTCGGGGCGCATCAGCTGGTCGAGGCGTGGGTCTGGCATGCCGGGGGCGGTACGGGCCCGGCCACCGTGGCCTGGACGGTGATCGCGTTCCCCCTGCTGGCGGTGTGGGTGCCGGCGGGTGTGCTGTGCGCGGCCCCGCGGCACGCCAGGCGGCGGCTGGTCGTACCGCTGGCCATCGGTGTCGCCACCGCCGCCGCGCTGGCCTACGCCCTCGCCACGCGTACCGTACGGGCCGAGATCCGCGGGCACACCGTGGGCTATGTGCTCGGGCTGTCGCACGGGGGACTACTGGTGGCGGGGTATCTTCTGGCCACGGTGGGTTCGCTGTTGCTGGCCGGCGACCGGTGGTTGCGCGGGCTCGGTGTGCTGGCCGGGGTGGGCGCGCTGGTTTGCTGGGCGCTCTGGCGGCTGGAGTTCGTGTCGACGTGGTGTGCGTTCGCGGCGGTGTGCTCGGTGGTGGTGCTGGGCTGGACGACGAGTTATTCCCGCCGATCATGGTGGAGTCGTTACCAGGACCGCTGATCCTCCGTTCAGGAGGGACCTGGCTGTGCCGACTCGCGCGGCGCAGGGTGTCGTTCATGAACACCGGCAAGCCGTCCCAGACCCGCATCCGCGTGACCCCACTGCGCCGCCTGCGCGGGGACACGTACGTACCACGCCCCAAGACCTCGACGCCCCGCCACCCGCCTGTCGTACCCGAGCAGGAGACGCCGCCCGCAGCCGTACTGCGGATTCAGTAGCCGCTGCTTCGATTCCGGTAAGCGGCAGTGCCAGTAGCGGCACGACGACGAGGACATGCCCGCCAGGACAGGCTGAGGGACAAGCGCGAACAGATGCGGAGTCCCTCGACGTGGCAACTTTTCTCTATCGACTGGGCCGGTTGGCCTTCCGGCGGCGCTGGTACGTCGCCCTGCTGTGGGTGGGCGTCCTGGCCTGCGTCGGGCTGACCGCCCTGCGCGCCCCGGGCGCCTCCGACGAGGAGTTCTCGATGCCCGGCATCGAGTCCCAGAAGGCGTTCGACCTGATGGAGCAGCGGTTCCCGGGCACGGCCGCCGACGGCGCCACCGCCCGTGTCGTCTTCGTCGCCCCGGACGGCCAGAAGGTGACCGCCACCGGCAACAAGCAGGCCATCGAACGCACGGTGACGGAACTCGGCGACGGCTCGCAGGTCTCCACCGTCGCCGACCCCTTCAAGTCGGCCGCCGTCAGCAAGGACGGCTCGACCGCGTACGCGACCGTCACCTACAAGGTCGCCTCCGCCGACATCACCGACGCCAGCCGCACCGCGCTGGAGCAGGCGACCGACCAGGCCCGGGACGCGGGGCTCACGGTCGAGACGGGCGGCAGTGCGATGGACAGCGGCGGCGGACCCGGCGGGGTCGCCGAGATCATCGGCATCTCCATCGCCGCGGTCGTCCTGCTGATCACCTTCGGCTCCCTGGCCGCCGCCGGCCTGCCGCTGCTCACCGCCGTCCTCGGCGTCGGCCTGAGCATGTTCACGATCCTGACCCTGTCCGACGCGCTCGGCCTGTCGACCTCGACCGGCACCCTGGCGATGATGCTGGGCCTGGCGGTCGGCATCGACTACGCCCTGTTCGTCGTCTCCCGCTACCGGGAGGAACGCGCCAAGGGGCACGCACCGCAGGAGGCGGCCGGCCTCGCGGTCGGCACGGCCGGGTCGGCGGTGGTCTTCGCCGGGCTCACCGTGGTCATCGCGCTGGCCGGGCTCTCGGTGGTCGGTATCCCGATGCTGACCAAGATGGGCCTGGCCGCGGCCGGCGCGGTGGTCGTCGCCGTCCTCGTCGCCCTGACCGTCGTACCGGCGCTGCTCGGCTTCTGGCCGGACGCCGTGCTGTCGGGCGCCGTACGCAGGCAGGGCCGACGTCGCGGATGGGCGCGTCGGCCGGGGAAGACACGCGGGGTGTCCGAGGCGGCTGATGCTCCGACCGCCGCCGCCCCGCGGGACAACCACGGCACCCGCTGGGCCCGCTTCGTCCTGCGCCGCCCGGTCCCCGTGCTGCTGCTGGGCGTGGTCGGCCTCGGCGCGCTCGCCCTGCCGGCGACCCAGCTGCAGCTCGGCATGCCGGGCGACGAGGCCAAGTCGACCTCCACCACCGAGCGCCGCGCCTACGACGACCTCGCGGAGGGGTTCGGGCCGGGCTTCAACGGGCCGTTGACCATCGTCGTCGACGCCAAGGGAGCGGGCGACGCGAAGGCGGCCGTGAACACGATCGCCGAGAAGATCGCCGGTACGAAGGGCGTCGTCTCGGTCTCCAAGGCCCGCTTCAACGACGCCGGCGACACCGCGGTGTTCACCGCCACCCCGTCCACCAGCCCCACGGACGAGAAGACCAAGACCCTCGTCACGACCATCCGGGACGAGCGGCCGGCCACGGAGGCGGCGACGGACGGTGCGTCCTTCGAGGTCACCGGCACCACCGCCCTGAACATCGACATATCCGAGAAGGTGCAGGCGGCGCTCATCCCGTATCTCGTCGTCATCGTCGGCCTGGCCGTCGTCCTGCTGCTGATCGTCTTCCGGTCCGTCTTCGTGCCGCTCAAGGCGGCGCTCGGCTTCCTCCTGTCCGTGCTTGCGGCGCTCGGCGTGGTCGTCGTGGTCTTCCAGCAGGGGCACGCGGCCTCGCTGCTGGGCGTGGAGCAGACCGGGCCCATCATGAGCCTGATGCCGATCTTCCTGGTGGGCATCATCTTCGGCCTCGCCATGGACTACGAGGTGTTCCTCGTCTCGCGGATGCGGGAGTCGTACGTCCACGGGGAGACCGCCCGGCAGGCGGTGGTCTCGGGATTCCGGCACAGCGCCCGCGTCGTGGTCGCCGCCGCCCTCATCATGATCGCGGTCTTCGCGGGGTTCGTCGGCGAGGACGACTCCATGATCAAGATGATCGGGTTCGGCATGGCGTCCGCCGTCCTCTTCGACGCCTTCGTCGTACGGATGGCGCTGGTGCCCGCCGTTCTCGCCCTGCTCGGCGACCGGGCCTGGTGGCTGCCGAAGTGGCTGGACCGGATCCTGCCGCGGGTCGACGTCGAGGGCGAGGCCCTCACCCGGCACCTCACCGCGGTGCCGGATCAGGACTCCGCACCGGACGAGCCGGCCGGGGCCCGCGTCTGAGCGACCCCAGCCCCCCCCCGGGCCGCCCGCGACCCCGAGCGCGGGCGGCCCTCGCCGCACCCCGCGCGCGCGTCGGCCACCATGGACGCAGGCACTTCACCAGGAGAACCGATGGCCCTCAGCCTCGACCGGACCACGAGGCGCTACGCGCACGTCGTCGACGCGGTCATGGTCGCGGCGCTGCTGGGCTGCGTCGCCCTCGGCGCCTCGCTCACCGTCCCCGGCGTCGACCAGCCGCACGACGACACCCCCGGCTTCCTCCTCGCCACGGTCGCCTGCCTCGCCCTGTGGCGCGGGCGCAACCATCCGCGTACGGCCGCCACGGTGGCCACGGTCTGTACGGTGGCCATCGCGGCCCGGGGCTATCTGCTGACTCCGCTGCTGCTGGCCCCGCTCATGATCGCCCTCTTCTGGGTTGCCCGCGGCACCGGCCGGCGCACCCGGCGCGCGTTCGGCCTGACGGCCATGGCCCTGACGGTGGTCACCGTCGTCCTGGACAACCCGTCCACCGAGATGCTGCTGCTGAGGACGGTCGGCCCGATCCTGTGGCTGCTGCTGCCCCTGGTCGGCGGCAGCGGCGCCCGGCTGCGGCACGCCTACCTGGAGTCCGCGCAGGCCCGCGCCGCGTACGCCGAGCGCACCCGGGAGGAGGAGGCCCGCCTGCGTGTGGCCGAGGAACGGATGCGCATCGCCCGCGAGTTGCACGACGTCGTCGCCCACCACATGGCCGTCGCCAACGCCCAGGCGGGCACCGCCCGGCACCTCGCGTCCACCCACCCCGAGCAGGCGCAGAAGCTGCTCGACGAGCTGACGGCCACGACCTCCTCCGCGCTGCTCGAACTCCGGGCCACCGTAGGGGTGTTGCGACAGGCGGGCGACCCCGGCGGGGAATCCCTGGAACCATCACCAGGCCTGGAGCGCCTCCCCGACCTGGTCGCGACCTGCGCGACCGCCGGGCTCGACGTCACCGTCACCACCGAGGGCGAGCCCCTGCCCCTGTCACCGGGCGTGGACCTGACGGCGTACCGGATCATCCAGGAAGCGCTGACCAACGCCACCAAGCACGCGACCGACCACACGGCCCATGTGCGGCTCGCCTACACCGTCTCGCGTCTGAAGATCACGGTCACCAACGGCGGCAGGGTCGCCGAACCGCCGGTGCCGGGCGGCGGGTTCGGTCTGATGGGCATGCGCGAACGGGCCCATTCCGTGGGCGGCGACCTGCGGGCCGGCCCGCTCCCGGACGGCGGCTTCGAGGTCAGCGCCGCGCTGCCGCTCCAGCACGCGGCCTCGGAAGGACAGGAGGAGACGCTGTGAGCATCCGCGTCCTGCTCGCCGACGACCAGGCCCTGCTGCGGGGCACCTTCCGGCTGCTCATCGACTCCTGCGAGGACATGGAGGTGGTCGGCGAGGCCGCCAACGGGCAGGAGGCGGTCGAACTCGCCCGTGTCCACCGGCCCGACATCGTCCTGATGGACATCCGCATGCCCGGCACGGACGGCCTCGCCGCCACCGCCGAGATCTGCGACGACCCCAAGCTCGCCGGGACCAGGGTGCTGGTGCTGACCATGTTCGAGACCGAGGAGTACGTGGCCAAGGCGCTGCGGGTCGGTGCCAGCGGCTTCCTGGGCAAGTACGTCACCACCGACACCCTGCTCGCGGGCATCCGCACGATCGCCTCCGGCGAGGCCCTCCTCTCGCCCGGCGCCACCCGCGCCCTGATCACCCGCTTCCTCACCGCCCCCGCCCCCGGACCGCTGCTGGCCACCCCGGACCGCCTGGACGAACTGACCCCGCGCGAACGGGAGGTCACCGCCCTCGCCGCCGAGGGCAGGTCCAACGACGAGATCGCCGAGCAGCTGTTCCTGAGCGTTCTCACGGTCCGCACCCACATCCAGCGCGCCCTGACGAAACTCGGCGCCCGCGACCGCGCCCAACTGGTCGTCATCGCCTACCAGACGGGCCTGGTGCGTCCCACGCCTCCCGGGGGCTGAGCACCCCACTGACCGACACGGCGAGGACCGACAGCAGTACGAGCGCGCCCGCCGGTGCCAGGACGGTCCAGGGTGCCAGTTCCACGTACGGCTGGTTCTCGGAGAGCAGCCGGCCCCACTCCGG
Organism: Streptomyces sp. NPDC047081; assembly: GCF_040643775.1. Classification (NCBI taxonomy): domain Bacteria; kingdom Bacillati; phylum Actinomycetota; class Actinomycetes; order Kitasatosporales; family Streptomycetaceae; genus Streptomyces; species Streptomyces sp. NPDC047081. Next base: position 372,559 of record NZ_JBEYUY010000002.1, read on the forward strand.
GGTCGGCGGCTGTTCGCCCAGGCCGAGGAAGCCGAGCGAGGCCAGGACCAGGACCGTGGTGGGCAGGCGGAGCAGGGCGTTGCGGACCAATGCGGGCAGGACGGCGGGCAGGTGATGGCGGCGCAGGAGGTGGGCTCGGCCGGCGCCCAGGGAGATCGACGCGAGCGTGTGGCCGCCGGCCCGTTCCTCTTCGAGCAGCGCGGCCGTCTGGGCGGCGTACGGGGTCCAGCCCACCAGGCACACGGCGCACGCGGCACCCCACACCGACGGTCCGGTCACCGCGGTCGTCAACAGCCCGGCGAGAACGGCGGGCAGTGTCGACACCACCTCGGTCAGGCCCGCGCTCACCCGTCCCGTCATGCCGAGCAGCAGCCCGAGGACCGCGCTGACCGCCGTGACCGCGAAAGCGACCCCGGCGGTGCGCAGGGCCCCGTGCCCGAGCCGGGCCAGCAGGTCGCGGCCCAGGGAGTCGGTGCCCAACGGATGCGTGAGCGACGGGGACAGCAGACGCGCGGCCGTGTCCACGCGGAGGGGGTCGCGCAGCAGCCCCGCCACGACGAGGGCGAGGAGAGCGGTGGCGCATGCTGCGGCGAGCCCGCGCGTGGAGCGGCTGCGGGGGAGGGGAGCGGGCGGCAGGGCGGACAGACCGCCGGACCGCAGGGCCGGGCCGAGGAGGACGCGGCGCAGCAGCTGGAGGAGCAGACCGGCGGCCACGCCGAGCAGGACCAGGACGAGCGTCGCGGTCTGGAGCGGCGGGAGGTCCTGGGCGACGGCGGAGTCGAGGGCGAGCCGGCCGAGCCCGGGAACGTTGAAGATCTTCTCCACCGCCACCGCACCGCCGACCAGTGCCACGACGGTGGGCAGCAGTTGCGGCAGCACCCCGGCCACGACCCGCCGCAGCGCGGTCCGGGCGACGAGGCCGCGCGGAAAGCCGAAGGCGTGCCACGCCCGCGCCCACGGTTCCTGGAACGCGGCGGGCAGCGACTGCTCCACGAGCCCGCCGATCATCGCCCCGGAGGGAATCCCGAGCGCGAGCGAGGGCAGCACCATCGACGCCGGCCCCTCCCATCCGCTCGACGGGAACCACCCCAGCCACACCCCGCACACGGTGGCCAGCAGCGAGGCCAGCAGGAACTTGGGCAGCGCGGCGAGTACGGCGGCCGCGGTGCCGGCCCGCCGCTGCCCCAACCGCCGCCGGGAGCCGAGGTACAGGGTGCGGGCACTGACCAGCGCGGCCACCGCGACCGTCACCACCAGCGCGCCGAGCATCAGCGTGAAGGAGACCGCGAAGGCGGCGGACACCTGCGGCAGAACCGCCTCGCCGGACACCCAGGACGTGCCCGCGTCCCCGCGCGGCAGCCCGCCCAGCCAGTGCAGCAGATGGGCCAACGGGCCCTGATCCAGCCCGAGTTCATCGCGTACGGCGGCCAGCTGCGCCGGTGTCGGATCCGCGTCGGCGGAGCGGGCCCGCAGCACGGTCAGCGCGGGGTCGGTGCCGGACAGCCAGGGCAGCAGGGCGACGGCCGCGAGCAGCATCGTCCCGGCGGCGACGCGGCCCGCGGCGGCCGCCCGCCACCGGGGCGGACGGCCGTAAGTGGCAGTCACGTGCGCTTACTTGAGGTGGGTGTCGACGTCGACGAGGGAGCGCTCGCGCGGGTCGAGCAGGACGCCCTCGACGTCGGTGGCGACGCCCTGGACGACCTTCTCGTGGACCAGCGGCACCACGGCGTCCGTGCGCAGGATCTCCGCCTCGGCCGCCATGATCTTCTGCTGCCGGGCCTTTGTGTCGCCTTCCGCGGCGGCCGACTTGATGGCCGCGTCGACCTCGGCGTCCTTCAGCCCGGCGATGTTGTAGACGCCGTCACTGGTGTAGTCGCTGGCCAGGTAGGCGACCGCGTCGCCGGTGTCGAGGAGCGTCACCCGGGAGAACACGAGGGCGTCGTACCTGCCCGCGAGGAGGTCGGCCTCCATCTGCGTGTACTCGCGTACGTCCTGCTTCACCGTGAACCCGGCCTTCTCCAGCTGCTGTTGGAGGACGGTGGCGGCCTCGGGGAGTTCGGCGCGGTTGGTGTAGGTCGCCAGCCGCAGGGTCTTTCCCTTGGTCTCCGTCTTCACCTGGGCGGTGGTCGCGGCCTTCGCGCGGCCGGTCACCGCGACGCGGTCGTCGGCCGCCCAGGAGACGGCGGGTCCGAAGAGTCCCTGGGCGGGGTCGGCGTACCCGCCGAAGACCGAGTCGACGAGGGTGGATCCGTCAACGGCCGTACGGGCGGCGGCGCGCAGCGAGGCGTCGGTGAAGACGCCGCTGCCGGTGTTGAGGATCAGGCTGTCGGTCCGCACCGAGGGCACCTCCTTCCGGGTGTCCGCGTCGAGCAGCTTCGCCTGCGCGGTGGGTATCCACTCGGCGATGTCGACATCACCGGCGCGCAGCGCGTTGGCGCGGGCGGTGCCGTCGGCGATCCAGGTGACGTCGATGCCGGACGCCTTGGCCTTGCCGCCCCAGTAGCCGTCGTAACGGTCGAGCGTCGCCTTGGTCTTGCCGTTCAGCCTGCTGATCTCGAAGGGGCCGGTTCCGGTGCCGACCGGGCTGACGGTGCCGTCGTCGCCGTACGCCTTGGCCGAGAGGATGCCGAGGGCGGGGCTGGCCAGGCGCAGGGGGAGCACGGGGTCCGCGGTTTTGGTGGTGAGGGTGACCGTGTCGGTGTCGTCGGCCTTCGCGGTCAGGGTGACGTCGCTGAGGACACGCGGCTTCACCTTGGCGGCGGACGCGTGGTCGAGGGCGTTCACGACGGATGCGGCGGTCACCTCGGTGCCGTCCTGGAAGGTGGCCTTGCGCAGCTCGAAGGTCCAGGTGGTGGCGTCCACCTGTCTCCAGGACTTCGCCAGGGCGGGTGCGGCGGCCCCGTCCTGGTCGAGCGCGGTCAGGCCCTCGGCCACGGAGAGCTTGCTCAGCACGGTGGCGTCGTTGCTGTACGGCGACAGCGCCTGCACCGGCGGCACGGCGAGCGCGACCTTGAGCCGCGCGTCCGTGCCGCCGGATCCGGTGCTCGCCCCTTCCTCGCCCGAAGCGAAGCAGCCGGCGAGCAAGGGAGTCAGAGCGAGCGTGGCGAGGACGGCCCGGGGGGTGGTGCGCATGGTGTTCCTGTCGAGTGGCACGGGTGGGACACCCCCCTGGCCGGTCTGCGACGAGGAGAGCCGCGCCAGTATATTAGGCAAGCCTTACCTAATGTTGATCTGGGTCCCGCCTTTGATCCGGCCGAGGTGCTACCTGAGCTCGTGCAGCACGTCGGCGATCTTCGCCGCGACCGTCTCGGCGGCGCCCTTCGCGTACGAGGAGTCCATCGCCTCGTAGGTGATCCGAGCGTAACTCCGCGCCTCCGCCATGTTCTTGGCGCCGCCCTCCAGCATCGACATGACGGCGGTGTGCGCGAACGGCGAGTGCTTCCTGATGTCCAGCGCGGTGTCGGTCGAGAGCTCCGGCGACACTCCGACGAAAACGCCCTCGCCCACCCTGAGCACCCAGATCGGCACTTCGGCCGTGCCGGTCGGCGTGAAGTCGTACGTCTTCGTCGGTGCCGTCGGATGACCCGCGGCCGTCGTGTCGACCGTGACCGAGTCGGTCACCAGGCGCACCTCGGACGCCGTGCTCCCGGGCGAGGTCCTGATGGTCTGCGCGACCCGTACGACCTCGGTGCCCAGCCGCTCGCCCTGCACGGTCAGCAGGATCCAGCCCGCGTCCTTGGCGTCGGTCTGGGACCACTTCCGGTCCTTGTCGATGACGTACCGCTTCGACCGGAAGGCCGGGGCCTGGTCGCCGCAGGAACCGACGAGGAAGAACCCGACCACGTCGTCGCCGTACTGCTCCTCGACATGGCGCACCGTGGCGCCCGCGAGGTCGGCCGTGATCGGCAGGTCGCCGCTCGCCATGACGGATTCCATCATCACCGAGGACTGCACGGCGTAGTTGACGAGGACGGCGATCGGGTCGCCGTTCGCGTCGTCGAAGCGGGTGACGCCCACGCTCTTGTCGGAGGGGCCCGCCTCGCCGGTGCCCAGCCACCAGCCGTCGGCCGTGAGCACGTCCCGGTTGACGTTGACGTCGCACCGGCCGGTGCCGAAGCCCACGCGGGCGGGCCGCAGTCCCTCGACCGCCGCGGCGACCGCCGTCGACGTGGCCTGCTTGATCTGCTCCACGTACTGCGCAGCCCCCGCCGAACTGCTCGCGGCCTGAACGTGCGGCGCGGAGAACGTGTGCGTGACGGTCACGACGATGTCGGCACTAGCCACGCCGGTCGCCTCGGCGATGATCGCGCGCATGGCCGCGATGGCCTCCGCGCTGATGGACGTCAGGTCCAGCACGGCCAGCGCGACGCGGTCCGAGCCGCTCTCCAGCAGCAGGACGCGTACGTACAGGTCGTCGTGGACGGTGGTGAAGCCGTCGAGCGGGAGGAGCGAGGCCGGGAAGCCGATCGCCGCCCGGCCCGCACCGACCTTGAGTGCCGCTGCCGTGCCCTTGGCCGCCGCGGTCGTCGTGCCGGCCGCCAGGGACGCGGCCGTGACGGCGGCGGCGACGGAGCCGCTCAGGAACGACCGCCGCTGAATCGAACCGCCTTCTTTCTCCTCCTGATTTCCCATGGAATGCACAGAACTCCTTCGTGTGGGGACGCCGGAAGGGCACCGATCTTGCTGAGCGCGCCCGAGGCCGCAAAGTGCGCCACACGTGAACTGAGGTTGCGCATCCTGCAGGGATGCCATGACCGGGAATTCTCTGCGTGCCCTGTGAAAAAGAAGTTCCATTCGGCCCGTCGGCGAATTCCGTGGCGGATCGGTTCAGCTTAGGTTGCGGTCCCGACGACATCTCCCGGAACGGGCGCAGGTATACGGTCCGAAGCGATTTCGAGCCAGGTTCCGCCCGCACACGTCACGATGAGGTGCCATGTCGGCCATCGCTTCACACGCATCGCCCCAACCCCCGCAGTCACACCCCGAGCCCCGGCACGTCACGGCGACGATCCTGCTGGCCTGCCTCGGCGTTTTCGTCTCCTATCTGCCGGTGGTCGGCGTCTCGGTCGCACTGCCGGTGATGCAGCAGGCGCTCGACGCCTCCACCGCCGGGCTCCAATGGATCACGGACGCCTTCATCCTGCCGACCGCGGCACTGCTGCTGACCTGCGGCATGATCGGCGACCTCTACGGCCGGAAGAAGGCGTACGTCGCCGGCCTCGTCGTGTTCTGCCTCGGCTGTCTGGTCTGTCTGACCGCGGGCAGCGTCGTACAGGTCTGCGTCGGCCAGGCCCTCACCGGCATCGGCACCGCCGCGCTGCTTCCGTCGACCCTCGGCCTGATCAGCCATGTCTGCCCCGACCGGCACCGGCGCACCAGGGCGATAGCCCTGTGGACGGCCTCCCTCGGTCTGGGCCTGACCCTCGGCCCGCTGTTCAACGGCGTCATCGTGGAGCACGCGAGCTGGCGGTGGATCTTCCTCCCCGCCCTGGTCATCGGCGTCCTCACGGCCGTGACGGGCGCCCTCGTCCTCACCGACTCCCGCGCCGACCGCGAACGCCACCTGGACATCCCCGGACAGCTCCTCGCCATCGTCGCCATCACCGGGCTGGTCTACGGCGTCATCGAGGGCGGCAGCGCCGGATGGGGCTCGGCCCAGGTGGTGATCGCCTTCCTGGCTGCCGCCGTCGGCCTGCTCGCCTTCGTCCGCGTCGAACTGCGCTCGCCCTGCCCGATGCTGGACATGCGCCTGTTCAAGTCCTCGGCGTTCTCCGGCGCCGCGCTCGTGATGGCGCTGACCCTCTTCGCCCAGGTCGGCCTGGTCTTCGCGCTGAGCGAGTACTTCGGCCTGGTCCACCACGCCTCGACCCTCGACATCGGCGTGCGCCTGGTCGCCATCAACGGCTTCACCGTCGTCCTGGGCCCCCTGGTCGGACGGCTGATGAACCGCACCTCGCCCGGACTGCTCCTGGTCACCGGCCTCGTGATCGGCGGCATCGGCGCCCTCTGCGTCAACCTCTTCCAGGCCTCCACCGGCACCGGCGAAGCGGCCCTGGTCATCGGGATCCTCGGCATCGGCATCGCCCTGGCCATGGCCCCGATCACCACGATCGCCATGAACAGCCTCCCGCACCGCCTCGCGGGCACGGCGGGCGCCGCCAACAGCGCGCTGCGCCAGATCGGCAGCGCGCTCGGCCCCGCCGTCTTCGGCGTCATCCTCACCAACCGCACCCTGGACACGCTGCCCGGCCACCTCGCCGGCTCCGGCCTGAGCGCCGCCGACCAGGGGCAGGTGAACGGCCTGGTGTCCAACGTCGGCATCCAGGCGGGCGCGTTCCTCCACCTCAAGACCCCGCAGTCCACCGGCCAGGCCCTGTCGGCATACGGCGCGAGCTTCACCGATGCCCTGCACACCTGTGCGCTCATCGGCGGCATCGGGATGCTGGTGGCGGCCGTCATCGCCCTGGTGATGATCGGCGTGCGCGCCAGGTCGGCGCAACCGACCGAGGCCGAGGCCGTGCCGGTGACGCATCCGGCCGGTGACCTGAGCTGACCGCACGGGAATCGGGGCGCCGTCACCGCGTCGACAGCTCCGACGCGGTGAAGCGCTCGAAACCCGCGTGGAAGCGCGTGCCCTGCGGGTCGGTCGCGCTGTAGTGGAAGGCGGCCACGCCGCAGCCGCGCTCGTCGAAGGCGGCACCCGTGTACGAGGCGACCCGGGTGCCGTCGACGGCGAGCTCCACCGTGATCCGGCCGGCGCCGGCCGAGGCGCAGGTCATCGACATGTCGACCAGCTGCCGGGGCTCCACCCTCAGGCCGAGGTCCGTGAGATCGGCTTCGACGACCCGGTCGTGCTGGAACTTCCCCTGGAAGCGGAACTCCCGCACGATCACCGCCTCCTGACCCGTCGTCAGGTACGCCGCCCAGCGGGAGCCCTTCCAGTAGTCCCCGGAGCCGTTGCACCACAGGCCGACCCCGCCGTCGCCGCCGTACCACTCCGTCTGGGTGCTCAGTTGCACCGCGAAGCCGGACGGCCGGAAGGGCGCCTGCGGCCACACCTCCAGCTCGGTGTTGGGGTCCACCAGCATGGTCCCGCCCTTGTGCGTGACCTTCCCCAGGGTCGGGTCCTTGTACTTCCAGTCGCCCGAGTCGGTCAAGTCGTCGGTGTACGTGAGGGGTTGGGAGCCCGCGGACCTCTTGACGCTTCCGGAGGCCGCAGAAGTGGAGGTGGTGGGCGAGCCCTGGCCTTCCGACGCCGAGCCGCCCGAGGTGGTGATGAGGACGATGGCGAGCAGCACCGCCACCGCCGCGCTGCCGGCCGCGAACCCCCACAGGCGCAACTGCTTGGCGCCGGTGCCGCTCACGCGCCCGGGGGGTGACGGCGAAGGCCGCGGTATGCGCGACTCCGTGTCCGCCTCGGCCCGCGCACTCTCCGCCGATCCCGCGAGCCGGCCCACGAGCTGGGCCGCGGTGGGGCGCTCCGCCGGGTCCTTGCGCAGACAGTCGGCGATCACCGAACGGACCGGCTCCGGCACCGCCGCGAGATCCGCGTCGCGCTCGCACACCGCGACAAGCACCTCGTAGTCGCTCTCCCCCTCGAAGGGGTGCCGGCCCGTGGCGGCGTAGTACAGCGTGCCGCCGAGGGAGAACACGTCGGAGGCGCTGGTGACCCGGGCCGACTTGACCTGCTCGGGGGACATGTACGCGGGCGAGCCGAGCACGCTGCCCGGGGTGGTGAGCGCCGACTCCAGCAGCCGGTCGTCGCGGGCGATGCCGAAGTCGATGATCCGGGGCCCGTCCGGGGAGAGCAGGATGTTGGACGGTTTGATGTCCCGGTGCACCACCCGCACCCGGTGCACCTGCGCCAGCGCGTGCGCCACGGTCAGCGCCACGGACTGCAGCCGCCCGGAGGGCAGCGGACCGTTGGCCGCCACGTGCTGGTGCAGCGTGGGGCCCGGGACGAACTCGCTGACGATGTACGGGTGCCGCCCGGTCAGGTCCGCGTCGAGGACCCGCGCGGTGGCCAGGTCACCGACCCGGCTCGCCGCGCCGAACTCCCGGCGTACCCGGGCGAGCGCGGTCTCGTCGTACTCCTTGCCCGGCAGCAGGAACTTCACCACCACCTGCCGTCCGGCTCCGTCCCGGGCGAGCCACACCACACCCTGCCCGCCCCGGCCCAGCTCGCGCTCGCAGACGTATCCGCCCACCGACGACTGCATCCGTGGATCCATGCGCCCCCGCCCCCCAGCCCCGCCCCCGGTTCACGGCCGAACTCCAGCGTATCGGCGTCCCCGGGGCGGGACACGGGCGTCAGCGAGGTTGATACGCCCTGGGCAGCCGCATCCCGCGATCCGCCATGATCTGCCGTACGTGGTTGGGGTAGTTGGTGATGACGCCGTCGACGCCCATGTCCATCAGCGCCTCGACGGTGGCCGGGTCGTCGCAGGTCCACGGGACGACCTTGAGGCCACGGGCGTGCGCCTCCTCGACCATCGCGCGGTCGGAGTAGAAGCGGAAGCCGGGGTCGCCGACCTTGCCGCTCTGCGGGAAGCCGTAGTTGGGGGACAGGGCCCGGACACCGGGGACGGTGGCGGCCGCCTTCACGAAGTCGCCGCCGTAGTCGTCGGCGTCGATGCCGCCCAGCCAGGGGGAGGCGCCCGGTTGGCCCACTTGGAGGAAGTCGTAGTTGGTGAGGGCGACCAGCGGCCAGCGCGGGGCCAGCTTGTGCATCGCCTTCAGCGCGCCCCAGTCGAAGGACTGGATGGTGACCTGGTCCTCGATGCCGGAGCGGTGGATCTCCTCGTACACCCGGCGCACGAACAGCGCGCGCGGCGCGGTCTGTTCGGGCGCGCCCGCCTCGACCTTGGTCTCGATGTTCAGCTTCACCTGCTTGGCGCGGTAGCTCTTGACCAGGTTCAGGACGTCCTTCAGCTCGACCATCCGGAAGCCCTTGACCACCTCCTGCTCGGGGAATCCGGGCAGTTGCTGGTAGCCGCAGTCCATCGTCCTGATCTGAGCCAGCGTCAGATCCTTGATGTACTTGCCGACATACGGGTACATCGAGTCGCCCGGTGTGACCGGCGCGGTGTCCCGGCACTTGACCGAGCTGATCTGCCGGTCGTGGTTGACGACGACCTTCTCGTCCTTGGTGATCTGGGTGTCCAGCTCCAGCGTGGACACCCCGAGCCGCATCGCCTTGCCGAAGCCCTCCAGGGACTCCTCGGTCGTCATGCCGATGCCGCCGCGGTGGGCCTGCAGATCGAAGCGGGCCTTGTGCGGCGGCACCCCGGAGCCGTCGTACGCCGTCGCGTGCGCGGCCGTCGGGAGGGCGAGCAGCGGAGCCAGCGCCAGGCCGGCGAGGACATGTCTCGTGGACATCGCAACCTCACTCGTGTCGGGTTCGGGCACCCCCAGACGCTAGCCGGGCACCCGGCGGGCTCAACGTCGCGCACATGATGGGCCCGTGAATGTCCGGAAACGGGCGCCACCCTCGCGCGGGTCGTCGCGTCGAGTTACTTGAGCGAAGCAATCTTCACGTTTCACAGGCTTTCGTTGCCGTAGGCACTCTTGACAACATGCGTACTGTTTCGCGACGTTTGATCCTCGCCGTACAGTTCGGAACCGGAGGGGTCAATCACGGAACGAACGTGTACACGGCGTGGAATCGGCTGATACTCAGAGAAGTGGTAGGACGCGGACAGCGCGTCACGGGGGGAGAGGTCGCCGGTGCGATCCATGAGCAGGAGTTCACGCGCCCTTCCGGCCCGCGGTACGGCCGGCACGTTCCTCGCGGAGCCCGCGGAAGGGCGGTTGATCTGAAGTGGACGTCACGATCCACAGAGCCGACGAGCTGAGCGCCGCACTGCGCGAGGCGTGGCACCGGGCGATGGACGAGTCGCCGGAGTACTCCAACCCTTTCCTGGCGCCGGAGTTCGCGATCGGGGTCGGCAGGTACCGCAGCGGCGCGCGCGTCGCGGTCCTGCGTGAGGGCGGCGCGCCCGTCGGCTTCTTCCCGTACGAGCGCAACGCCTTCGGCGTCGGCCGCGCGATCGGCCTGGGCCTGTCCGACTGCCAGGCGCTCGTGCACCGGCCCGGGGTCACCTGGGACGCCCAGGACCTGCTGAAGGCCTGCGGGATGTCCATCTTCGAGTTCGATCATCTCGTGGAGGAGCAGAAACCGTTCGGCCGGTTCGTCACGGGCAAGTTCGCCTCGCCGGTCGTCGACCTCAAACCCGACGACAGCGGCTACGCGGCGTGGCTGCGCGGCGCGTACCCGGGCCACGCCAAGACGACCCTCAAGAAGGAACGCCGCCTGGGACGCGACATCGGCGAGGTGCGCTTCGAGTTCGACGAGCGCGATCCGCGGATGCTGCACCGGCTGATGGAGTGGAAGTCCGCCCAGTACCGCAGGACGGGCCGGATGGACCGGTTCGCGCGGCCGTGGATCGTCGACCTGGTGAACCACCTGTTCCAGGTCCGCGAGGAGCACTTCACCGGTGTGCTGTCCGTGCTCTACGCCGGTGACCGGCCGGTGGCCGCGCACTTCGGGCCCAGGTCCCGTACCGTTCTCGCGGCCTGGTTCACCGCGTACGACCCCGAACTCCACTACTACTCGCCCGGGTTGATGATGCACCTGCGCACCGCGGAGGCGGCGGCCCGCAACGGCGTGACCCTCATGGACCTCGGGCGCGGCGACAAGGAGTACAAGGACTGGCTCAAGACCCGCGAGCTGCGCGTGGCGGAAGGGTTCGCCAGCCGCCCGCACCCGGTGGCGACCGCCCACCGGCTGTGGCGCAGACCGGTGCGGGGCCTGAGGAACACGGTCAACGCCCACCCCGAGCTGCGCGCCCCCGCCGACCGCCTGCTCAAGACAGTCGGTACCCTGCGCACCTCGCGCCGGGCGGACTCCGGCTCCCCGGGACCCCGCGCACACTGAGCGTCACGGAATCTCCCCATCACGCGAAGTGATCAGTCCCGTCGGTTCGCCCACGGGGCCCGTCGGTCGGGTGGCATGCTGACGTGCCGCGGATCCGACGAGCACGAAGGGGAGCGCCGTGCCTCCTGTCAGGCGACCACGGCTCAGGCCACGACCACGGCCTCCGGTGGGGCAGCGCACACGCGCCGGGTCGTCGGGCCGCACACCGGGCGCCACTGTGTGGGTCCGGACCGCCGCGCGCGCCCGCCGGGTGCACGCCTGGCTGATACCCATCGTGCTGGTGGGCGTGGCCACCCTGATCCAGGACCAGATCGCCGCCGTACCCGACCGCGTCGGCGGCTGGCTCTCGTCCCAGGACGCACCCGCGACCGGCCCGGACTTCTCGGTCTCGGTCGACCTGATCCGCCTCGACGACGAGGGGCTCAGCGCCGTCACCCCGGAGGACTTCCGCCCCGACGCCGCACAGGCCGCCCTCCTCGCCCGGCAGGACATCGCGGCCTCACCCCGCTTCACCGCCCTCCTGCGCTCGGCGGGCGCCGTCAACCTCGGGACCCGGTCGCTGCGCCTGACGCTGACCGGCCGCCGCGACGACCAGGTCAACATCCTCGACATCCAGCCCGAGTTCGTACGCCGCACCGCCCCGCTCTCCGGCACCCTCTTCGACGTCCCGTCCCAGGGCGGCTCGGAGGCCTTCACCATGATGCTGGACCTGGACCGGCCCAACCCCGTGGCGCACGAGGCCGTCTCCGACGGCGACACGTACGGACTCCGGCCCGGACCGCCGTTCTTCGCCCGGCGCACGATCACCCTGAAGAAGAAGGAACAGAGCGTCGTGATCCTCCGGGCCACCACGCAGCACAACTACGCCGTGTTCCGGCTGCGGTTGACCTACATGGTCGGCGACCGCAGGAAACAGACCGTCGTCGACGACCACGGACAGCCCTTCCGGGTCACCGCCCCCGCGAGCTCCGACGGCCGGTCGGGCTACCGGCGCGTCTTCGGACTGCAGCCCGACTTCTCGCTCTGCCAGACCACACCCGCCGTCACCGACACCGCTCACCCGTGCGAAAGGCGCTGAACATGCCCTCGCGGCTCCAACAGGCCCGCGCTGCCGTGCTGTTCGCCGCCCTCCTCGCGGGATGCGGCTCCGCGCGGCACACTCCGTCTCCGACGCACACATCGGCCGCCGCCGACTGCCCAGGCCCCAATCTGACCGGCGGCGCCGCGTCCTGGCGCACGACGGTCGAGCCGGTGTACGAGGCGGCCTGCACCGCCGACGAGGGCGCGCTGGCCCGGCTCATCGAAGGCGGACAGGGCTCGGTCGGCGGCTTCGCGACCAACGCATGCGAAGGCTGCCGCGCCGGTGAGATGGTCGCCCTGTGGCGGCAGGAGTACGGCGCCGGTCCGGCCGCGCTCGCCCGGCTGCTGGAGACGGCACCCCACCTGTCCCAGGGCGGCATCACCTACGCCTCCACCGACCGCCTCGCCGTCTTCGCGCGCGGCGCCGGCGAGATCCCCGCCCAGTGGAGCGGCTTCTACCCCGACTGCGAGGCGGAGCCGCTGTGCCGGACGCTGGCGGACGAGGCGGGCTGACCGGGGCGGCGCGTCAGCTCGCAGCGAAGTCCTCGCCGTTCCCGCGGACCCGGGTGTAAGCATGTAATCAACGCCTGGGCACAAGCCTCTGGGCCGGCGGAAAGGTCCACTCGTGGCCGAGACACTTTCCGAGCCCGACCGCTCCCGCGAAGAGCAGGCCGCGCTCGACTCCTACTCCCGGATCGTCACCTCCGTCGCCGCGGAACTCACCCCGAAGGTGGCGGCACTGAACGTCGCGCACCGCCGCGGGCGGGGCCGTTTCGTGCGGGGCACCGGTTCCGCGGTGGTGTTCACCGAGGACGGGTTCCTGCTCACCAACGCCCATGTCGTCGGGCACTCCGACGCCGGCACCGCCTCCTTCGCCGACGGCACGACCACTCCGTTCCACGTCATCGGCGCCGACCCGCTCTCCGACCTGGCCGTTGTCCGCGCCGACGGGCCGACCCCGCCGCCCGCCCGGCTGGGCGAGGCCGACGAGCTGCGGGTCGGCCAGCTCGTCGTCGCGGTCGGCAATCCGCTGGGCCTCGCCGGCAGTGTCACCGCCGGTGTGGTCAGCGCCCTGGGCCGCTCGCTGCCGGCCAGCGCGGGCACGGCGACCCGCGTCATCGATGACGTGGTCCAGACGGACGCGACGCTGCACCCGGGCAGCTCGGGCGGCGCGCTCGCCACCGCCGACGGCCGGGTCGTCGGCATCAACACCGCCATCGCCGACGTCGGCCTGGGCCTCGCCATTCCCGTGAACGGCACCAGCCGGAAGATCATCGCGACCCTGCTCTCCACGGGCCGGGTCCGCCGCGCCTATCTGGGCGTCGCCGGCATCCCCGCGCCGCTGCCGCCCGCCGTGCAGGCGCACACCGGCCGCCGTATCGGCCTGCGTGTCGTCGAGGTCGTGCCGGGTTCCCCCGCCGCCCGCGCGGGCCTCCGTGGCGGCGACCTGCTGCTCACCGCCGACGGCGACCCGGTCAACAGCGCCCAGGCCCTCCAGCGCCTGATGCTGGAGGACGCCATAGGCCGCCCCCTCGCCCTGACCGCCCTGCGCGGCGACGCGCTCGTGGACGTCATCGCCGTACCCGTGGAACTGGTCCCGGACGACTGAGAGCGCCTCTCGACGCCCCTCAAGGGGTGACGCGTGCGCCGCTCCAGTTGTGGGCCACGTCCACGATCACATGGCCGGACACCCGCAGGACCCGGAACGGCAGCCGGGACCGGACGCCGAGGCCGAGCTGGGTGTCGCCCTCGAAGCTGCCGGCGAACCGGGTGTCCCGGAACGTGCGGTAGCCCTTGAGGTCGACGCCCGGCAGCGGACGGCCGGCGCGGGCCGGATACGTGGGTTTGCCGGTCTCGGGGTCATAGCTGGGCGCCGTGACCCTGACCTCGAGCACGGCCTTGCCGCCGACCGGGATCAGCCGGCCGGAGCCGTCCTGGTAGAGGTGGTCGACGTATCGGACCGAGTAGCCGAGCTTGTCCTTGGCCGCGGCCGGTATGTCGACGACCATCCGGTCGTAGCAGGCGTGACGGCCGGTCCTGACGTTCGTCACCGGTGTCGTCGTACTCGCCGTGTGTGTCTTGGCCTGGCTGCCCCAGCCGGTGGGGCAGGCGGTGGCGGTCGGCGCGGCGTCGGCCGGGAGCGCGGTCGCCAGGAGTGCGGTGGTCGCGAGCATGAGCGCTGCCCATGCAGGTCTGCTTCGTCTCATCTCGTCCCCCGAAGCATGGATGGTTCTGATATTAGATGAGACAGGTCAGATGGCCGAAAAGTTGCGTTTTCGGGTGAGCGGCTCAGATGCGGCCCGCCCGCCGCTGCCGGCGCAGCAGCAGCCCCAGGTACAGGCCGCCGACCACCGCCGTCACCACGCCGACCGGCAGCTGGGCCGATTCGTGGATGCGCTGGGAGGCGAAGTCGGCGGTGACCACCAGGAGGGCGCCGGTGCACGTGGCCGCGGGGAGGTTGGGGCCGGGGGCGCGAGTGAGGCGGCGGGCCAGCTGGGGGGCGATGAGGGCGACGAACGGGATCGGGCCGGCCGCCGCGGTCGCCACCGCACAGGCCGCCGTCGCCAGGACGAGAATCACGAGCCGGGTGCGCTGCACGGGCACGCCGAGGCCGCCCGCCACGTCGTCGCCCATCTCCAGGATCCGCAGCCGTCCCGCGACGAGCGCGACCAGCGGCAGTACGACGAGCAGGCCGAGGGCGGCCGGGCGTACGTCCTGCCAACCCCGGCCGTTGAGGCTGCCGTTGAGCCACACCATCGCCTGCGCGGCCTGGGTGAATCTCGCCTTGGCCAGGAGGTAGGCGTTCACGCCCTGGAGCAGGGCGCTCACCCCGATGCCGACCAGGACGAGCCGGTAGCCGTGGATGCCGTGCCGCCAGGCGAGCACGTACACCAGCAGCGCGGTCGCGAGGCCTCCGCCCACCGCCCCGAAGGCGATCTGCCCGCCCGTGCCGCCCACGACCAGGACCACCAGCAGTCCGCCGGTGGCCGACCCGTAGGTGAAGCCCACGATGTCCGGGCTGCCCAGCGGGTTGCGGGACAGGCTCTGGAACAGGGCTCCGCTCAGCCCGAGCGCCGCGCCGACCAGGATGCCGGTGAGCAGCCGGGGGAGCCGGAGTTCGTTGACGACGAAGTTCGTCTGGCGGCTGCCGTTGCCGAGCAGCGTGCGCACCACGTCGGCCGGGGAGATCGCGAACTCGCCCGTCCCCAGGGCCAGTACGCCCACTCCGGCGGTCGCGGCCAGCACCAGCAGGCACACGGTGACCGTGCGGACGTCCACGAGCAGTGAGAGGCGGTGCGAGCGGCTGCGTACGACATGCGTACGGCCGCCCAGTGCCGTGGTCATCCGGCCACCACCCTGCGGTGGCGGACGAGCGCGATGAACACCGGGGCGCCGATCACGGCGGTGACCACGCCCGCGTCCAGTTCGTCGGGGCGTACGACGACCCGGCCGAGGACGTCCGCGTACAGCAGCAGCGCCGGGGCCAGCAGCATCGACAGCGGCAGCGTCCAGCGCTGGTCGGCGCCGGCGATCATGCGGGCCATGTGCGGCACGGCGAGGCCCACGAAGACCAGCGGCCCCACGGCGGAGGTCGCCGCGCCGCACAGCAGCGTCACGGCCAGCAGGCCCAGGAACCGCGTCCGGTCCAGGTGGGCGCCGAGGGCACGGGCGGCGTCGTCGCCCAGTGCGAGCGCGTTGAGGGGTCGTACGAGGGAGAGGGCCAGCAGCAGGCCGATGGCGACGAACGGGGTGATCGTCGTCAGGGTCTGGCTGTCGGCCCGTGCGAGGGAGCCCACGCTCCAGAACCGCAGCTGGTCCAGGGCCTGTGCGTCGAGCAGCATCAGGGTCTGGCCGATGCCGGTGAACACGGCGGCGATCACCGCGCCGCCCAGTGCGAGGCGCTCGGGCGTGGCCCCGCCGCGCCCGCCCGAGGCCAGCGAGTACACCAGGAGCCCCGCGACGACCGCCCCGGCCATGGCGAACCACACCGAGGCCCACATGCTGGTCAGGCCCAGCACGGTGATGGACAACACCACCCCGGTGGCCGCCCCCGCGTTGATCCCGAGCAGCCCCGGGTCGGCCAGCGGATTGCGGGTCAGCGCCTGGATCAGGGCGCCCGCCACGCCCAGCGCGGCACCGGCGGCGATCCCGGCGAGGGTGCGGGGGACGCGTACGTCCCAGATCACCGAACTCGCCGTCGAGCCGTCGTCGTTGAACAGCGCGTGGACGACCGTGGACAGCGACAGGGAGCGTGAGCCGATCGCCAGGCTGAGCGCGATCGCCGTGAGCAGCAGGAGCAGCGCGCCGAGCACGGCGAGGGTACGTGTCGAGGTGTGCCGCCGCGCTGGAGGTCTCTCAAGTGCCGCCGTGGGCGCCTTAGTTGCCACCGCCGGCCTCCGTGCGGAGTTGTTCGGCGATCCTGCGGCCGAGGGCCTTCTTGTCGATCTTCCCGACGGACGTGCGCGGAAAGGTGTCCACCACCTCCACACGGTCCGGCAGTTTGTACGTGGCCACCCCCCGGTCGGTGAGGAAGGCGGCCAACTCCCGCTGGGTCGGGGCGGGTTGTGCGCGCGGCACCAGATAGGCGCAGGTGCGCTCGCCCATCGTCTCGTCGGGCATGCCGACCACGGCGGCGTCGTGCACGGCCGGGTGGGCCAGGAGGTGGTTCTCCAGCTCCTCGGCGGAGATCTTGTCGCCGCCCCGGTTGATCTGGTCCTTGGCCCGCCCCTCGACCACCAGGTGCCCGGAGGGCAGCACCCGGACCAGGTCGCCGGTGCGGTAGTAGCCGTCGTCGGTGAAGGTGCGGGCGTTGTGCTCGGGCGCCCGGTAGTAGCCGCGCAGGGTGTAGGGGCCGCGGGTGAGCAACTCGCCTGTCTCGCCCGGGAGTACGTCGTGGCCGTCCTCGTCCACCACGCGGATCTCGTCGGCGGGGGAGAGGGGGCGGCCCTGGGTGCCGGTGATCAGCTCCCAGGGGTCGTCCAGGCGCGTGTAGTTGAGCAGTCCCTCGGCCATGCCGAAGACCTGCTGGAGGGTGCAGCCGAGAGCCGGTTCGACGCGGGCGGCGGGCTCGGCGCCGAGCTTGGAGCCGCCGACCTGGAGCAGGGCCAGCGAGGAGAGGTCGGCGTCCTCCCACTCCACCGCGTCCAGCCACAGCAGGGCGATCGGCGGGACCACCGCGGTGACCGTGACCTTCTCGCGCTCGATCAGCGCGAAGGCGTCCTCGGGGCTCGGCGTGGGGGAGAGGACCACCGTGCCGCCGGCCATCAGCGTGCCGAGCAGTCCGGGGCAGGCCAGCGCGAAGTTGTGCGCCGTCGGCAGGACCACCAGGTACACGGTCGACTCGTCGAAGCCGCAAGTCGCCGCGCTGGCACGGACGTTGTAGGTGTAGTCGTCGTGGGTGCGTGGGATCAGCTTCGGCTTGCCCGTGGTGCCGCCGGAGAGCAGCAGCACCGCCACGTCGCCCGGATCGGGCGCGGGCAGCGCGACCGGATCGGCGTCGACATCGGCGAGGGCGGTGAACTCGGCCGGGTCACCGGCCACCAGGACGTGCTCGACGGACGGCACCGCCTTGCGCACGGCCCGGGCCAGACTCCGGTGGTCGAAGCCGTCGAGGACGCCGGGGACGGCCAGCGCCGTGGCCCCGGCCGTCTCGGCGACGTGCACGAGCTCGCTCTCCCGGTGCGCGGGGAGCGTCAGCACGGGCACCGCGCCGGCCCTCAGCAGTGCGAAGAACAGCACCACGAAGGCGTCGGTGTTGGGGAGTTGGACGACCACCCGGTCCCCGGCGCCGATGCCGATCAGGCGCAGCCCCGCGGCCATGCGGTCGGCGCGCCGGTCGAGCTCGGCGTAGGTCCACCGGTCGCCGTCGGCGTCGACCAGGGCGATCCGTGCCGGGTCGCTGCCGGCCCGGTCCCGCAGCAGCCGGTCCAGTGGCCGCCCCGCCCAGTACCCCTCGGCCCGATACCGCTCCGCCGCCGCGTCCGGCCAGGGCACCCAACCGTCGAGCATGCTCAACTCCCGCCTGCTGGTGAGGAACCACGCATCCGTCGCAAGCATCACGACCGGCTGCTTAGGAAAGGCTTGCCTAATAGGAGATCACGGTCAAGCCTGAGGGTGCCTCTGGACGGGCGATCGACTCGGAAGCTAGGGTCTTGTCGAGATTAGGTTAGGGTAACCTAAGTCCAGGGAGGTAGCTCGTTGCTGCGTTATCGGAGCGCGGAGACGGAACTGCGGGGAGACCCCCTCCTGTTGACCGCGCAACTCGCCGAGTCGGGACTGTTCGACCAGTACGTGGTCTACGAGCGGGAGGGTGACTTCTGCTTCGCCGGGGGTGTGCTGGGCGAGGTCGTGGTCGGGCGTTCGGGTATCCGCCGCAGATGGCTCACCGAGGAGACGACCGATCCACTCGGGCCGTACCCGCTGCGCCAAGTCGGCGAGAAACTGGGGCAGATGGCGGTCGAGGGCTGGACCGCCTACGGCTGGATGGCCTTCGAGTTCTCCCATCTGCACGCCGGCCGCCCGGACCGTGCGGGGGAGGCCGACCTGCTCCATCTCGTCGTACCGCACACCGAAGTGAGGTTCCGTCAGGGAGCCGTCGCCTTACGGAGTGCGGACCAGGAGACCCTCGACGCGGTACTCGCCCTGCTGTCCGAGCCCGTGGCGCGCCGCGCCGTCGAGCCCGCGTCGATCGACATCACGGACGCCGTCGGCAGCTATCCCGACCTGGTGGCCCGGGCCATCGAGGAGATCCGCACCTCCGAACTGCAGAAGGTGATCATCTCCCGTACGGTACCGGTGCCCTTCCCGGTCGACTTCGTCGCCACCTATGTACACGGCCGCTCCCGGAACACACCCGCCCGATCCTTCCTGCTCAACCTGGCCGGCCGCCGGGTCGCCGGATTCAGCCCCGAGACCGTCGCCGAGGTCAGCGCGGACGGCGAGGTCGTCACCCAACCCCTTGCCGGAACTCGCGCCCGGGGACTGGGAGTCGAGGAGGACGAGCGGCTGCGCGCCGAACTCCTCGCCGACCCCAAGGAGATCTCCGAGCACGTCCTCTCCGTGAAGCTGGCGGAGGAGGAGATGGCCACCGTGTGCCGCCCGGGCACCGTGTCCGTGCGCGACCTGCTGAGCGTCCGCCGCCGCGGCAGCGTCCAGCACCTCGGCTCCAGCGTGCACGGCCTGCTCGCCGCGGACGCCTCCGCCTGGGACGTCCTGCGCGCCGTCTTCCCGGCGGTCACGGCCTCCGGCATCCCCAAGAAACAGGCCTACGACTGCATCAGCCGACTGGAGGACGGGCCGCGCGGCATCTACAGCGGCGCGGTCCTGACGGCCGACAGCGAGGGCGCACTGGACGCGGCCCTCGTGCTGCGCAGCCTCTACGAGGAGGACGGCCGCACCTGGCTGCGGGCCGGCGCCGGCATCCTCCCCGGGTCCACACCGGAGCGGGAGCTGGAGGAGACCTGCGAGAAACTCCGCAGCGTCGCCCCGTACGTCGTCCCCGCGCAACCAGCGCCGCTCGCGGCGCCCTCCCTCCACGGTTAGGGGCCTCGGTGCGCCTCGGAGAAGTGGTCGTCGACGTCGCGCCGCTGAGGTCGAGCAGGGACTTCCGGCTGGTGTTCGCCACCCAGGCGATCTCCATGCTGGGCACCCAGCTCACCTCGGTCGCGGCGAGCCTGCAGATCTACGAGCTGACCGGATCGTCCGTCCAAGTCGGCCTGATGAGCGCGGTGTTGGGCCTGTCGCTGCTTGTCGGCCTGCTGGCGGGCGGCCTGCTCGCCGACCGGGCCGACCGGCGGCGGGTCGTGCTCGTCACCCGGGCCGTCACGGCCGTGGTGATCACCGGGCTCGCGGTGAACGCGGCGCTGCCCGACCCGCACGTGTGGTTCGTCTTCGTGGCGGCCGTACTGGCGGGCTTCACCAGCGGGCTCGGCGGCCCGGCGATGATGGCCGCCACGCCGAACCTGGTGGAGCCCGGCCAGCTGGCCGCCGCCGGAGCGCTCACCACCCTCACCGCCCAACTCGGCGGCATGGCAGGCCCGTCGCTCGCGGGCGTGATCGCCGCCGGGCCCGGCCTCGCCTGGTGTTTCGGCATCGACGCGGCCATATACGTCGTCGGCCTCGCCCTGCTCGCCCCGCTGCCCGAGCTGCCGCCCGAAGGAGCGGCGGAGCAGCAGCACCCGCTGAAGGCGATGGCGGAGGGGCTGCGCTTCCTGCGCGGCAACCAGGTCGTCGCCGGGCTGCTGCTCATCGACGTCTGCGCCGTGGTCTTCGCGATGCCGTACGCCCTCTTCCCCGAACTGGGCACCGAGCACTTCGGCGGCGGTCCGTCCACCGTCGGCCTGCTCTACACCGCCCCCGCGGTCGGCTCCTTCTGCGGGGCGCTGGCCAGCGGCTGGACCGGCCGGATCCACCACACCGGACGGGCGCTGATCGGCGCGGTCGCGGTGTGGGGCGCCGCCATCACCTGCTTCGGCCTGAGCCCCAACCTCTGGACCGGGCTGGCCTTCCTGGCCCTGGCCGGCCTCGGCGACACCGCCTCCGAGATCCTGCGCCGCGCCCTGCTCCAGCACTACACGCCGGACCGCCTCCAGGGCCGGGTAGGCAGCCTGTGGCTCGCCCAGGCCACCGCGGGCCCCTCCGTCGGCAACCTCGAAGCCGGCCTGGTCGCCCGGGCGCTCGGCTCCTCGGCCGGTGCGGCGGCCGTCGGCGGACTGGTCTGCCTGGCGGGCGTGGCCACGGTCGCCCTCGCCGTACCGGGCCTGCGCCGCGCCACCCTGAACGACCCGCCCGCCACCGAGGATCAACCCGAACCCGCGAAGACGACTCCGGCGGCGGACTGACCATGCCCAGCGCGCGCGTCAACGGAATCACGATCCATTACGACGACCAGGGCCACGGCGAGCCCGTGGTGCTGGTGATGGGGCAGGGCGCGAGCGGACGCGCCTGGCACCTCCACCAGGTATCCGCGCTGGTGGCGGCCGGCCACCGCGTCGTCACCTTCGACAACCGCGGCATCCCGCCCAGCGACGAGTGCCCGGACGGGTTCACCGTCGACGACCTCGTCGCCGACACCGCGGCACTCGCCGAGCACCTCGGCCTCGGACCGTGCCGCTACGTCGGCGTCTCCATGGGGGCGTACGTCGTCCAGGAGTTGATGCTGGCCCGCCCCGAACTCGTCGTCCAGGGCGTCCTGATGGCCACCCGCGGCCGCACGGACGCCCTGCGTGCCGCCATGGCCGCCGCCGAACGCGCCCTGCACGACAGCGGGTTGCGGCTGCCGCCGACGTACGCGGCCTGGATCCGGGCCGTGCAGAACCTGTCCCCGGCCACGCTGGACGACGAACAGCAGGTCCAGGACTGGCTGGAGCTCTTCGAGTTCTCCCCGGAACCCGCCGGACCGGGCGTGCGCGCCCAGCTGGACCTGCTCGTGCCCGGCGGAAGGCTCCAGGCCTACGCGGCGATCCGGACGCCCTGCCTGGTGATCGGCTTCGCCGACGACGTCGTCCTGCCCCCGCACCTCGGCCGCGAGGTCGCCGAGGCCATCCCGTCCGCCTCCTACCGGGAGATCAAGGACTGCGGCCACTACGGCTACCTGGAGCGCCCGGACGAAGTGAACCGTGTGCTCCTGGAGTACTTCCGTAGCCGGAGTGCTTCCGCACCCGGCGAAATTAAATTAGGTTAGCCTCACCTAAGTATCTACCCAGGGGGTATCGGTGCAGCGCACCCTGCTCAATGGAAAGATCCACCGAGCCACCGTCACCCAGGCCGATCTGCACTACGTGGGTTCCCTGACGATCGATCAGGACCTCATGGAGGCCGCCGACATCGTCGAGGGCGAGCAGGTCCAGGTGGTCGACATCGACAACGGCGCCCGCCTCAACACGTATGCCATCACCGGCGAACGCGGCAGCGGGGTCATCGGGATCAACGGCGCCGCCGCCCACCTCGTCCACCCCGGTCACCTCGTGATCATCATGTCCTTCGCCGCGCTCGACGACTCCGAACGCGATGCCCACCAGCCCCGGGTCGTCCACGTCGACAAGGCCAACCGGATCGTCGCCCTCGGCGCCGACCCCGCCGAGCCGGTGCCCGGAGCGCCGGACCAGTTCACCGGATCCGTCCCCCAGCCGCGCCAGGAGAGGAACTGAGCCATGGCCAACCCCTTCGACGACGAGAACGGCGTCTTCCGCGTCCTGGTCAACGACGAGGGCCAGTACTCCCTGTGGCCGGACTTCACTCCCGTCCCCGCCGGCTGGACCAGCGTCCACGGCCCCGGCACCCGGGCCGCCTGCCTGGACCACATCGAGCAGCACTGGACGGACATGCGCCCGCGCAGCCTGGCCGAGGCCATGCGCCGGGCCGGTGCCTGATGCCGGCCCGCCCCGGCGTGCAGGACGTCCTGCCCCTGTCGCCGATGCAGGAGGGCATGGTCTTCCACGCGCTCTACGACGACACGGCCCGGGACGTCTACACCGGCCAGCTCACCGCACGCCTCGAAGGCCCCCTGGACCGCGACCGGATGCGCACCGCAGCCGAGGCCCTGCTCACCCGGCACGCCAACCTGCGCGCCGCCTTCCGCACCAGCCGCTCCGGCCGCCCGGTCCAGGTGATCCGCAGCGAGGTCGGTCTGCCCTGGCAGTTCACCGACCTCACCGAACTGCCCGCGCAGGAACGGGGGAAGGCCCTCGATCTGCTCCTCGCCGAGGACCGCGACCAGCGCTTCGACCTCACCCGCCCCCCACTGCTCCGCTTCCACCTGGTGGCCGTCGCCGAGCACGACCACCGCCTGGTGATCTCCTCGCACCACCTCCTGTGGGACGGCTGGTCCGCCCCCGTCCTGGTCCGCGAGCTCTTCCAGCTCTACACCTCGCGCGGCGACACCAAGGCCCTGCCCCGCGTCCGCCCCTACCGCGACTACCTGGCCTGGCTCCAGGGCCAGGACCGCGATGCCGCCCGCCGGGCATGGAAGGCCGCACTGCGGGGACTTGACGAACCGTCACTCATCGCACCGCAGGCGCGGAACCACCCAGTCGGACAGCCGGAGCGGTACGTCGTCGAACTCCCCGAGCAGGACACCGCAGCCCTCACCGCCACCGCCCGCGCCCACGGCCTGACCGCCAGCTCCGTCCTGCAGGGCCTGTGGGCGATCACGCTGGGCCGCCTCACCGGCCGCACGGACGTCGTCCTCGGCGCCACCGTATCCGGCCGCGACGCCGACGTCCCCGGCATCGACTCCATGGTCGGCCTCTTCATCAACACCCTGCCGGTACGCGTGCGGCTGCGCCCCGCGGAACCCCTCGCGCACCTGCTGACCAGGCTCCAGTCGGAACAGTCCGCCCTGCTGGACCACCAGTATCTCGGCCTCGCCGAGATCCAGCGCGCGGCCGGCCACAGCGCGCTCTTCGACACCCTGCTGGTCTTCGAGAGCTACCCGATCGACGACACCGGCATCGCGGACGCCCTCGACGGACTGCGCATGACGGACGTCTCCGTCCTCGACGCCACCCACTACCCGCTCACCCTCACCGCCCTGCCGGGCCCGCGGCTGACCCTGACCTTCAGCCACCGGCCGACGGCGCTCGACCGCGCGACAGTGACCGGAATCGCGGAACAACTCCAGCAGCTGATAAGGGAGTTCACGCACCACCCCGAGCGACCGGTCGCCCGGCTCGCCCCCGTACCGGAGACCGAGGCCCCTCCTGCGGCCCGCCCCCTCCCGCACCCCACCGCGCGCGCCCTCTTCGAAGAGCAGGCCCACCGCACCCCGCAGGCGTCCGCCGTCCTGCACGGCGACGCCACCCTGACCTTCGCCGAACTCGACGCCCGGGCCGACCGGTTGGCCGCGGCGCTGACCGCACGCGGAGCCGGACCCGAGTCGGTGGTGGCCGTGGCCCTGCCCCGCAGCCCCGACCTGGTGACCGCCCTGCTCGCCGTCCTCAAGTCGGGCGCCGCCTGCATGCCGATCGACCCGGCCTACCCCCGCGAGCGCATCGCCCTGATGCTCGGCGACGCCACCCCGCGTCTCGTCGTCTGCGAGCCGCCGACGGCACAACAGCTGGACATCGACCCGGAGTCGGTGTGCGAGCCGAGTGCGACCGCCGTACCCGGGGAGCGCCCGCCCCTCTCGCCGGACCACCCGGCGTACCTCATCTTCACCTCCGGCTCCACGGGCCGCCCCAAGGCCGTCGTCGGTACCCAACAGGCCCTGGCCAACCGCCTGTTCTGGGGCCGTGAGCTCCATGACGGCACCCTCGGAGTGCGCCTGGCCAAGAGCCCGCTGAGCTTCATCGACGGACTGACCGAGCTGCTCGGCGCCCTGGTCGCCGGAGACGCGGTGGCACTCGCCGACGACGAGTCGACCGGCGACCCGACGGCCCTCGCCGCCCTGGCGGACCGCCACCGGGTCACCACCCTCACCGCGGTCCCGAGCCTCTACACCACCCTGCTCGAATCCGCCCGGCCGGACGCCTTCACCTCCGTACGCACCTGGATCTCCAGCGGCGAACCGCTCCCCGCCGACCTCGCCCGGGCGATCACCGACCGCTGGCCGCAGTCCCGTCTGATCAACCTCTACGGCTGCTCCGAAGCCGCCGGCGACAGCCTGGCGCACATGTACGACGGCGGCCAAGGCGCCGTCCCCCTGGGCCGGCCGATCGCCAACACCCGCGCCCACGTCCTGGACCCCTTCCTCCACCCGGTCCCCACAGGCGCGACGGGAGAGCTCTACCTCTCCGGCACCGGCCTGGCCCGCGGCTACCTCGGCCAGCCGGCCCGCACCGCCGAACGCTTCGTCGCCGACCCCTTCGGCCCGCCCGGCAGCCGCCTCTACCGCACCGGCGACCTGGCCCGACTGCGCGCCGACGGCACGGTGGAGTTCCTCGGCCGGGCCGACGAACAGGTCAAGATCAGGGGCTTCCGGGTGGAACCCGGAGAGATCGAGGCGGCGGCCCGCAAGCTGCCGGGCGTCGCCCGTGCGGCGGTCGTCGCACGACAGGACGGCCCCGGCCCGACGCACCTGGTGGCATACGTCGTACCGCGCCCCGGCGAAACCCCGGACCCCCTGTCCCTGCGCCGGACCCTGGCCGAATGTCTCCCCGCCCACCTGGTACCGTCCGCCGTCGTCCTCCTCGGCGCCCTGCCCCGCACCCCCAGCGGCAAGCTCGACCGCCGCGCCCTGCCGGCCCCCGACTTCACGGAGGCGAGCACCCATGAACCGCCGCGCACCGAGCCCGAGAAGGTGCTGTGTGGCCTGTTCGCCGAGGTGCTGGGCCTGGAACGCGTGGGCGTCCACGACGACTTCTTCGAACTCGGCGGCGACAGCATCGTCTCGGTCCGCCTGGCCGACCGGGCCCGTAGAGCAGGCCTCGGCCTCTCGCCCCGGGACGTGTTCACCCACCGCACCCCGGCCGGTCTCGCGACCGCCGTACCGGACGAATCCGCGCCCCCGGCCGAGGAGTTCACGGCCCCCCGCACTCCGCTCGTGTCGCTCAGCGCCGCGCAGCTCGACAACGTCAAGGCGAGGTGGAGGACACGATGAGCGACGACGGCTCCCTGGTAGAGGACGTCCTGCCGCTGTCCCCCCTCCAGCAGGGCCTGCTCTTCCACGCCCTGTTCGACGAGGGCGCCCAGGACGTCTACACCATGCAGTCCCTGGTGGAGATCGAGGGCGCGCTCCGCCCCGACCTCCTGCGCACGGCAGCCGAGGAACTCTTCGCCCGCCACGCCAACCTGCGCAGCGCCTTCCTGCACGAGGACCTCGATGAACCCGTGCAGGTGGTCCTCAAGCAGGTGCCCGTGGACTGGAAGCTCATCGAATCGGCGGACGAGACCGAAACGGCCCGCCGGATCGCCGCCGACGCCACAACCCGCTTCGACCTCACCGACCCACCCCTGCTCCGCCTCACCCTGGTCGCCCGCGCCCCGGACCGCTGGCTCCTGATCCTCACCAACCACCACCTCCTCCTTGACGGTTGGTCGATCCCCCTCCTTGTCCAGGAACTCCTCCAGTTGTACGCCGCCCAGCTCGCCCCCGGCGAGAGCGCACCCCTGCCCGCAGTACGCCCGTACCGCGACTTCCTGGCCTGGCTGGCGTCCCGCGACCGGAACGCCTCCGCACAGGCATGGCGAGAGGCCCTCGCCGGAGCAACCCCCACCCTCCTGTCACCCACCCCGGCCGGCCTGATCCCGGTCCCACCCGAACTCCATACCCTCCGCCTGCCGGAACAACTGACCCTCGCCGTCCAGGAGTTGGCCCGAAGCAGGGGCGTCACGGTCAACACGGTGGTGCAGGGCCTCTGGTCGCTGCTCCTGTCCCGCCTCACCGGCCGCACCGACGTCGTCTTCGGCGCCACCGTGGCCGGCCGCCCGGCCGAACTGCCCGGCGCCGAGTCCATGATCGGCCTGTTCATCAACACCGTGCCGGTGCGGGTCGCCGTACCCCCGGCGGAGACGGCCGCGGCCTTCCTGCGCCGACTCCAGGACGAACAGTCCCGCCTGATGGACCATCAACACCTGGGCCTCACCGAGATCCAGCGCGTGGCCGGCACGGGCGACCTCTTCGACACCCTGCTCGTGTTCGAGAACTACCCGATCGACAGGGCGGCGGTAGCGGAAGCCGAAACCCAGTCGGGCCTACGCATCCTGGACGTCAAGGGCTCCGGCGCCACCCACTACCCCCTGACCCTGGCGGTCCTGGCCGAGCAACAGCTGTCGGTGATCTTCGAATTCCGCCCCGACTGCTACGACCGCAAGACGGTGGAACAACTGGCAGCGCGTTTCGACCGCTTGATACGAGCGGTCGTATCAACGCCGAACGCCCCGTTGGCCACGCTCGACGTCCTCGCCCCCGAGGAACGTGCGGCGCTGCTCTCTGGCGGATCCGGAGACCGCCTGCCGACCTCGCACCGCACGATGCCCGAGATATTCGAGGCACAAGCGGCCGCGACGCCGGACGCGGTGGCGGTGGTGGGAGAGGGCCAGAGCCTGACGTTCGCAGAACTCAATTCAGCAGCGAACCAACTGGCCCGCCACCTGGTCGAGTTGGGTGCGGGCCCGGAGCGAATCGTAGCTTTCGCGCTACCACCGACCCCGGACACCCTGACGGCAATTCTGGCAATCCAGAAAACGGGCGCGGCCTACCTCCCCTTGGACCCGTCATGGCCGGCCGACCGAATAGCAGAAATGCTGTCGGACGCAAACCCGGTGGCCTTGATAACGACATCACCTACAGCGCCCCCTCAGGGGCGCGGGGCTGTGACATTTGCGGCTCCGCCGCGTGGGCGCGACCAGCCCCCCACAACCCGCACACACCATCCGACATTTCCGCCCGAGCTCTATGTCTTCATCGACGCCCCCGACACACTGAACCACCCCACCCACAACCTCACCGACACTGACCGCCGTTCCCCCCTACTCCCCGAACACCCCGCCTACGTCATCTACACCTCCGGCTCCACCGGCCGCCCCAAGGCCGTCGTCATCCCCCACCGAGCCATCACCAACCTCTTCACCGCCCACAACAACGCCCTGCACAAGCCGGCCGCAGCGGCCCACCCCCTCCGCATAGGCCACGCCTGGCCCACCGCCTTCGACGCCTCCTGGCAACCCATGCTCTGGATGTTCGCCGGCCACGAACTCCACCTGGTCCCCGAGGACGTCCGCCGAGACCCCGACGCCCTCCGCGGCTTCCTCACCGAACACGCCATCGAGTTCATCGAACTCTCCCCGTCCCTGCTCGGAGAGCTTGTCGCGCAATCAGACGACTGGCGCGCCGACCTCAAGGTCATCGGCGTAGGCGGCGAGGCCGTACCCCCCGACCTGTGGCGCACCCTCCGCGACACCGAGGGACTCGCGGCCCACAACCTCTACGGCCCCACCGAGTGCACCGTCGACTCGGCCGACTGCGACCTCGCCCTCAGCGAGCGCCCCGCGATCGGGCGCCCCGTGGCAGGCGGCACCCTCTACATCCTGGACGGCCACCTCAACCCCGTCCCCACCGGCGTGGACGGCGAGCTCTACATCGCCGGCAAGGGCCTCGCCCGCGGCTACCTCGGCCAACCCGCCGCCACCGCCGCCCGTTTCGTCGCCGACCCCTTCGACACGAGCCCCGGCGCCCGTATGTACCGCACCGGCGACATCGCCCGCTGGACCGAGGACGGCCTGGTGGAATGCCTCGGCCGGATCGACGACCAGGTGAAGATCAGGGGATACCGGATCGAGCCCGGCGAGATCGAGGCCGTACTGCTGGACCAGGAGCTGGTCGAGCGCGCCGCGGTCGTCGTACGGGAGGACACCCCCGGAGTCCGCCGCCTCGTCGCCTACGTCGTCGTCACCCCATCGGCCCCCGAGGACACCGCCGAGCTGCTCCGCCGGTCCGTGGCCGCCGTACTGCCCGACTACATGGTCCCGTCCGCGTTCGTTCCGGTCGACGGCTTCCCGCTCACCCTCAACGGCAAGCTGGACACCGCCGCCCTGCCGGCCCCGTCCCGCTCGGCCGGCCCCGCAACACAGCCGCCGCGCAATCCGGCCGAGGAGCGTCTCGCCACGCTGTTCGCCGAGGTCCTCGGGCTGGACACGGTCGGCGTCCACGACAGCTTCTTCGCCCTCGGCGGCGACAGCATCGTGTCCATGCGCCTGGTCAGCCAGGCCCGCGCCGCCGGCCTGGCGATCTCCCCGCGAGACGTGTTCGAGAACCCCACCGTCGCCGACCTCGCCGCCCTCGACCGCACCGCCGCGCCACGCAGGACCGCCGATCCGGACGCCGGGACGGGCGACATCCCGCTCACGCCGATGCTGACCTGGCTCACCGAACAGTCCGGCCCCTTCCGCGGGCTCAGCCAGGCACGGTTCCTCAGGACCCCCGCCGGCATGGACCTCGACGGCCTGCACCGCACGGTCCAGGCCCTCCTGGACCGGCACGACCTGCTCCGCTCCACCTTCGCCCAGGCCGACGACGGCACCTGGCGGTTCCACGCCGCTCCCGTGGGCACGGCCCGAGCCACCGAGTGCGTACGACGGGTCGACGCCGAGAGCCTGGACCACACGGCCGTCGGCACCCTGGTCCCCGAGGCCTTCGACGAACTCGTCGCCGAGCTGGACCCGGCGACCGGGGCGGTCGCGAGGTTCCTCTGGTTCGACGGAGGCCCCGGCCGTGAAGGGCGGCTGCTGGTCGTCCTGCACCACCTGGTGACCGACGCCGCCTCGTGGGGCGTGCTGGTGGCGGACCTCGCGGCGGCCTGGAAGGGCGGACCGCTCTCTCCGCCGGGCACCTCCTTCAGGGAGTGGGCCGCCGCGCTGCAAGAGGAAGCCGTACGCCGGACGGCTGAACTCGCCTTCTGGAAGCGTGTGTTGGACCGCCCGGAGCCGCCCCTCGGCACGGCACCCCTGAACCCCGCCCTCGACACCCGGTCGACTGTACGCAGGCTCTGGACCACCCTCGGGCCCGAGGTCACCGCCCCGCTCGGCGCGAGGGACGTCCAGGCAGCCCTCCTCGCCGCGTTGGCGCTCGCCGCCCCCGAGTGGCGGCACGCCCTCGGCCTGCCGGCGCCGTCCACCCTGATCGCCCTTGAGGGCCACGGCCGCGAGGAGCAACTCCTCCCGGGCGCCGACCTCTCCGCCACCCTCGGCTGGTTCACGACCGTCTTCCCGGTCCGCCTCGACGCCGGTACGGAAGGGACACGCGCCGTCCGCGAGCAACTCGCCGCGCTGCCCGACAAGGGCATCGGATACGGCCTCCTGCGCCACCTCAACCCCGACACGGCAGCGCAACTCGCCGAACTTCCCGAGCCCCAGATCGAGTTCAACTACCTGGGTCGGATGACGACAGGCGAACGCCGCGACAGCGATGTGTTCACCAGCGCCCCCGAGACCGGAGCCATGGGCAGCGGCGCCGACCCGACGATGCCGGCCCCCTACCCGCTGGTCGTAGACGCCGTACTCACCGGCGACGAGCTCAGCGTCTGCTGGCAGTGGCCCGAACGCCTCTTCACCGAGCCGGAGATCCAGCAACTCGCCGACCTCTGGGCCACCTCCCTCGACCAGCTGCTGAAAGGCGGAGACCAGTGACGGAGACCCACACGGCAACCCCCGCCGAGCTCGCGGCGCGCAAACGTGAACTGCTGCGCCGCAGGCTGGAGAACGCCGGTCTGGCCGACGCCCCCGCCCGCTCCGACCGCATCCCGCGCCGGCCGGCGGACGCCGGGCGCCTCCCGCTGTCGTACGCCCAGTCCCGTATGTGGCTGCTGCAGCAGCTCGACCCGGGCAGCCCCGCCTACAACGTCTGCCTGGCCATCCGACTGCGCGGCCCACTCGACCCGGCCGCACTGCAGGCCGCCTTACAGGGTCTGATCGACCGGCACGAGGTGCTGCGCACCCGCTATCCGGCCACCGACGAGGGCGCGCCGGAGCAGGTCGTCGACGCCGAGGCCGAGGTGCGCTTCACCAAGATCGACCTCGATGGGCTGTCCGACGAGGAACAGGACCGCAGGGCCGAGGAGTTGGCGCGGGCCGCCTCCGCCACCGGGTTCGACCTCGTCACCGACCACCCCTTGCAAGCGCTACTGATCCGCAGGTCCGACCTCGACCACACGCTTGTCCTGACTGTCCATCACATTGCTTGGGACGGCGGGACGTTCAACGCGCTCTCCCGCGATCTGAGCGCCCTCTACCGCGCGGCGGCGACCGGTGAGCCGTCCGGCCTCGAACCGCTGCCCGTCCAGTACGCCGACTTCGCGCACTGGCAGCGCACCACCTGGACCGACGAGCGGCTCGCCGAGCACCTCGACCACTGGCGTACGGCTCTGGACCCCGCGCCCCGGCCGCTCGCCCTGCCCACCGACGCGGCGCGCACCGCCCATCCCACCGCGCAGGGCGACCGCCGCTTCCACACCTTCGCACCCGACGTGACCGACCGGCTCACCGCCTTCGCCCGCAACGCCGGCGCCACCCCCTTCATGGTCCTGCTGGCCGGCCTGTCCGCCCTGCTCCACCGCCTCACCGGCGCCACCGACATCCCCGTCGGCTCGGCCGTCATGAGCCGGGACCTGCCCGGCCTCGAAAAACTGATCGGCAACTTCGGCAACACCCTCGCTTTGCGTGCCAACCTCGACGGCGATCCCGGATTCGGCGAACTCGTCGAGCGCGTGCGGCAGTTGGCCACTGACGGATACGCCCACCAGGACATGCCCTTCGACCGGCTGGTGGAGCAGTTGCGCCCGGAACGGCACCCGGGGCGCTCGGTCTACTTCGACGTCATGCTGCTGTTCCTCACCCAGGGGCTCGAAGGACCGCAACTGCCCGGTGTGACGGCCGAATGGGAGACCGTCCACAACGACACCACCCAGTTCGACCTGTCCCTGGAGGCCTTCCTCACGGGCGGGCGGCTCCGCATCGAGGCCACCTACCGCAGCGGCCTGTTCACGCCGGACACCGTCGACCGGCTGCTACGGCAACTGGAGACGCTCCTCGCCGCCGCACTCGCCGAGCCCGAACTCGCCGTATCCCGGCTGCCGTTGATGACGGTGGCGGAGGAGCGGCAGGTCGTGGGGGAGTGGAACGCCACCGCGCACCCCGTTCCCAACGCCACGCTCACCGACCTGCTCGACCGCCAGGCGGCCCGCAGCCCGCACGCACCGGCCCTGATCGCCGACGCCGCCGCACTCGACCACACCGCGGATTTCGCCACCCCCACCGAACTCGACCACGCCGACCTCCACGCCCGCGCCAACCGCCTCGCCCGACTCCTGATCGCCCAGGGCGTGGGCCCCGAACGCCTCGTGGGTGTCGCCCTCGACCGCGGCCCCGACCTGGTCGTCGCCCTGCTCGCCGTGCTCAAGGCGGGCGGCGCCTATGTGCCCCTGGACACCGGATACCCGGCCGAACGCCTGTCCTTCATGATCGAGGACGCGATGCCGGCCCTGGTCGTGACCACCAGCGACGCGCTGCCCCCGCACCGGGCGCCCGAGCTGCTGCTCGACGACCCCGCCGTACGGGAGCGGATCGCCGCCCAGGACGGCGCCGAAGTCACCGACGCGGAGCGGCTCCACCCGCTGCGATCCGACCACCCCGCCTACGTCATCTACACCTCCGGCTCCACCGGCCGCCCCAAGGGAGCCGTCGTCCCGCACGCCGGGATCGTCAACCGGCTGTTGTGGATGCAGGACGAGTACGGCCTGGAGGCAGGCGACCGGGTGCTGCAGAAGACGCCGGCCAGTTTCGACGTCTCGGTGTGGGAGTTCTTCTGGCCGCTCATCACGGGTGCGGCACTCGTGCTGGCCCGCCCCGGCGGCCACCGCGACCCCGGCTATCTCGCCGAGCTGATCCGTCAACAGCGGGTCACCACCGCGCACTTCGTCCCCTCCATGCTGCGGGTCTTCCTCGACGACCCGGCCGCCGGACACGCCAAGGGCGTGCTGCGCAGGGTGGTGTGCAGTGGCGAGGCCCTGCCCACGGAACTCGCCGACCGCTTCGCCGAGCTCCTCGACGGCACCGCCCTGCACAACCTCTACGGCCCCACCGAGGCCGCCGTGGACGTCACCGCCTGGCCGTGCGCCGAGGGCACGAGGTCCGCCGCGGGTTCCGTCCCCATCGGCTGGCCCGTCTGGAACACCCGCACGCTCGTCCTCGACGCCACCTTGCGCCCGGTCCCGCCCGGCGTACCCGGCGAGCTGTACCTGGGAGGAACCCAGCTGGCCCGCGGCTACCTCGACCGGCCGGCCCTGACCGGCGCCCGCTTCGTCGCCGACCCGTACGGCCCGCCCGGCTCCCGCCTCTACCGCACCGGCGACCTGGTGCGCTGGACCGCGCAGGGCGCCCTGGAGTTCCTCGGCCGGACCGACGACCAGGTCAAGATCCGCGGCTTCCGGGTCGAACCGGGCGAGACGGAAGCGGCCGTGGCGGCACTGCCCGGGGTGTCCCAAGCCGCCGTGACGGTTCAGGCGGCCGAGGCACGGCTGGTGGCGTACGTCGTCCCACGGCCCGGCGCGCGTCTCGAACCGCTGCGGATCAGGGAGGAGTTGGCGACCACCCTGCCCGATCACCAGGTGCCCGCCGCCGTCGTCGTCCTCGACGAACTGCCCCTGACCCCCAACGGAAAACTCGACCGCGCGGCGCTGCCCGCCCCCGACCTCTCCGGCCTCACCACGGCCACCGAGCCGCGCACCGAGGCCGAGGCGAGGCTCTGCGCGCTCTTCGCCGACCTGCTCGGGCTGCCCGCCGTCGGCATCCACGACGACTTCTTCGCCCTCGGCGGCCACTCCGTCCTGGCCACCCGCCTGGTCGCCCGCATCCGAGCCGAGCTCGGCGTCGCCGTCCCGCTGCGCGCCGTCTTCGACAGCCCGACCCCGGCCGCGCTCGCCCCGCACCTCGACAGCCCCTCCTCCGCCGGGGGACGGCCCGCCCTGCTGCCCGCTCACCGCCCCGACATCGTGCCGCTCTCCTCCGCCCAGGCCAGGCTCTGGTTCCTGTACCGGCTGGAGGGCCCGAGCCCCACGTACAACATCACCACCGCCGTACGGCTCACCGGGCGACTCGACCACACGGCCCTGCACACGGCGCTGAACGACGTCGTGACCCGGCACGAGTCGCTCCGCACGGTCTTCCCGGACGAAGACGGCACTCCCCGGCAGTCCGTGCTGCCGCCGGAGGCCGCGACCGTCCCCTTCGACGTCGTGCCCGCGCGGTCGGAGGAACTCGACGCGCTTCTGCGCCAGGCCGCCGCGTACTGCTTCGCGCTGGACACCGAAATCCCCCTGCGCGCCTCGCTCTACGCCCTCGCGCCCGAGGAGCACGTCCTCCTGCTGCTCGTCCACCACATCGCCACCGACGGCTGGTCGGCCGAGCCGCTGCTGAAGGACCTGGAGACCGCCTACACCGCCCGCCTGGCCGACACCGAACCCGACTGGTCGCCCCTGCCGGTCCAGTACGCCGACTACACGCTCTGGCAGCAGCTCGCCGACCCGGCCGACCAACTCGATCACTGGCGGCGGGCGTTGGACGGGCTGCCCGAGGAACTCCAGCTGCCCGTCGACCGCCCCCGCCCCGCCGTCCCCGGCTACTCCGCCGGTGCCGTCGACTTCACCCTTGATGCCGAAGTCCATGCGGCCCTGCGGGAGTTGGCGGCGGAAGCCGGCGGAACCGTGTTCATGGCCTTGCAGGCTGCCCTCGCCGTCCTGCTCGGCCGGCTGGGCGCGGGCGACGACATCCCCCTGGGCAGCCCGGTCGCCGGACGGGGCGACGCGGCCCTCGACGACCTCGTGGGCCTCTTCGTCAACACGCTGGTCCTGCGTACGGACGTCTCCGGCGACCCCAGCTTCCGGGCCCTGCTCGCCCGGGTCCGTGAGGCGGACGTAGACGCGTACGCCCACCAGGACCTGCCGTTCGAACAGTTGGTGGACGCGCTGAGCCCGGCCCGCTCCATGGGCCGCCACCCCCTGTTCCAGGTGATGCTCGCCCATCAGCAAGCCCCGGACGAGTCAAGGGAGTTCGCCGGTCTCGGCCTGACTGAACTGCGCGTCGACTTCTACACCGCGAAGACCGATCTCGCCTTCCACCTGTTCGAGCGGGCCGAGGCGGGCGGTATCAGCGGCGCGCTCGTCTACAGCCACGACCTCTACGACTCGGACACCGCGCAGGACTTGGTGGACCGGTTCGTCGGGCTGGTCGGCGAGCTGGCCCGCCACCCGGACCGGCCGGTCGCCGCAGCCGACGTACTCACCCCGCGCGAGCGGTCGCTGCTGCTGGGCGAGTGGAACAACACCGCCCGCCCCATGCCCGCCACCACGCTCACCGCACTGGTCGAGGAGCAGGCCGCGATGACGCCCGCGCTCACCGCCGTGGAGTACGGCGTCGAGGGCGGACTGTCGCTGACGTACGGCGAACTCAACACACGCGCCAACGCCCTTGCCCGGCAGCTGATTTCACTCGGCGTCGGTCCGGAGCGCACCGTCGGCATCCACCTCGAACGCTCGGTGGAGATGGTGGTCGCCCTGCTCGCCGTGCTGAAGGCGGGCGGCGCCTTCGTGCCGCTGGAACCGTCCTGGCCCGCCCGGCGGATCGCCGAGGTGTGCCGCAGTGCCGCGCTGACGGCGGTGGTGGGCCGCTCGGCGGACGCGATCGACGGTCCGCCGGTCGTCGAGGTCGACCTCGACGGACCCGTGCCGCACGCCGACAACCCCGATGTCCCGGTCGACCCCGAGGGCTTGGCCTACGTCATCTACACCTCCGGCTCCACCGGCCTGCCCAAGGGCGCGATGATCCGTCACCGGGCCATCGCCCACCGGCTGTTGTGGCAGCGCGGCCTGCTCGGCTTCGGCACGGACGACGCCGCGCTGTTCAAGGCGCCGCTCGGGTTCGACATCTCCATCAACGAGATCTTCCTGCCGCTGGTGCACGGCGGCCGGGTGGTGATCGCCGAGCCCGGCGGCGAACGGGATGTCGACTACCTGCTCGACACCGTCGAACGGCACCGGGTGACCTTCACCTATCTGGTCTCCTCGATGCTCGACCTCCTGCTGGAACAGGACGGGTTCGCCCGGCGGGCCGCCTCGCTCAGGCATGTGTGGTGCGGCGGCGAGGTGCTCACACCGGAGCTGTTCGCCCGCTTCCGGCAGGGGAGCGGGGCGGTGATGTACCACGGCTACGGACCGGCCGAGGCCACCATCGGCGTCAGCCACGTCGTCTACCGCACCGGCGCGATCCGCAGCGCCGTCTCCATCGGCCGCCCCAACACCAACACACGGCTGTACGTCCTCGACGAACGGCTGCGGCCCACCCCGGTCGGCGTTCCCGGCGAGCTGTACGCGGGCGGTGTCTACCTCGGCCGCGGCTATGTGAACGACCCGCGCCGCACCGCCGACCACTGGGTGGCCGACCCCTTCGGGCCGCCCGGCGAACGCCTCTACCGCACCGGCGACCTGGTGCGGTGGAGGCAGGACGGCACCCTGGAGTTCCTGGGCCGCGCCGACAACCAGGTCAAGATCCGCGGCATGCGGGTCGAGCTGGAGGAGATCGAGGCCGTCCTCGAACAGCATCCGGGCGTACGCCGTGCCGTCGTCGTGATCCGCGAGGACGCCCCCGGCGTCAAGCAGCTCGCCGGATACTGCCTGACCACCGCCGACCCCGCCGAAGTGCGCGGCTGGCTCCAGGAACGCCTGCCGGAACACATGGTGCCCCGCACCCTGACCGTCCTGGACGCCTTCCCGCTGCTGCCCTCCGGCAAGGTCGACCGCACCGCCCTGCCCGCCCCGCGGACCACGGCCACCACCGAGACCCGGACACCGGCCAACGAACGCGAACGGCAGCTGACCGAACTCTTCGCGGACGTACTGGGGTTGGCCGCCGTCACCGTCGACGACAACTTCTTCGAACTCGGCGGCGACAGCATCGTCTCCATCCGCCTGGTCACCCTCGCCCGCAAGGCGGGCATCGCGATCAGCCCCCGGCAGATCTTCCAGACACCCACCCCGGCAGGCCTGGCCGCCGCGGCCGCCACCGCGGACCAGGCTGCTCCGGCCGTCGCCGACGATCCGCTGGGCGAGCTGGATCCCACCCCGATCATGCGCTGGACCGCCGGCCCCGACGGCTCCTACGGCGGCCTCGCCCAGGCGGTCCTGCTGGTGACCCCACCCGGCCTCACCCAGGACGCGCTCACCGCCGTACTACAGGCGGTACTGGACCGCCACGACATGCTGCGGGCCCAACTGACGGATGAAGGGCGGCTGTTGGTATCTCCGGGGGCGGACGCACAGCTCACCCGAATCCCCGGTCTGCCCGGCGCCGACCTCGACCACCACGTGGCTTCCGCGGCCGCCCGCCTCGATCCGCGGGCCGGCCGCATGCTGGACGCCGTCTGGTTCGAACCGGACGACGAAGCACCTGGCCGGCTCCTCCTCGTCGCCCACCACCTCGTCGTCGACGGAGTGTCGTGGCGCATCATCACCTCGGAGCTGGCCGAGGCCTGGTCGGGCAGGCCGCTGTCACCGCGCGGGACGTCGTTCCGCACCTGGAGCAGGCTGCTGGCCGAGGAGGCGTACAAGCCGGACCGGGTCAGTGAACTGGCCTGGTGGAGCGAGGAGTTGACGGGTGTAGGCCCCCTGCAGGACCGTGCCCTCGACTCGGACCGCGACACCGCGCGGACGCTCCGGGAGCACACGCTCGTGCTGCCCGACGACGTCAGCGCCGAGTTGCTGACCACACTCCCCGCCGCGTACCGCGCCGCCGCTCCGGACGTCCTGCTCACCGCCTTCGCGCTCGCGGTCGCCGCCTGGCGCGAGGAACGCGGCGACCTCCTCGGCCGCTCGCTCCTCGTGGGCGTGGAGGGGCACGGGCGAGAGGAGGGCATCGCGGACGGGGTGGAACTGTCGGCCACGGTGGGGTGGTTCACCACGTTCCACCCGGTCGGCATCGACCCCGGGCCGGTCGACCTCGACGACGCGCTGGACGGGGGGTCCGCCGCCGGGACCGCGCTGAAGCGCGTCAAGGAGCAGCTGCGTGCCGTACCCGATCACGGGCTCGGCTACGGCCTGCTCCGCCACCTCAACCCGGACACCGCGCCCGAGCTGGAGAAGCTGCCTCAACCGCAGATCCTCTTCAACTACCTGGGACGTTTCGCGGCGGCCACCTCCGCCGAGGAGGCCTGGGGGCTCGCCCCCGAGGCGCCGATGCTGAGCGTTCCGCCGGACGGCGACCGGCCGGTGGCCTTCGGGCTGGAGGTCAACGCGGTGGCCGTGGAGGTCGCGGACGGTGTCCGGCTGCACGTGTCCGTGGCGTGGCCCGAGGCATGGCTGACGGCCGCCGACGCGGACGGACTGCTCGCTCTGTGGGAGCGGGCGCTGCGCGGGCTCGCCCGGCACTCCCCGGTGGGCGGACTCACCCCGTCCGATCTGCCCCTGGTCGAGCTGACCCAGGACGACATCGACGACTTCGAGAACGACGACTTCTGAGGCAGGGCCGCTTCCGGCCACGACGCCATCCGATCCACAGCGGAGGAACCGGTGACGCAACACCCCCCGACCCCGGACGAGCTGCTCCGCGCGGTCACCGACGCACTGCATCCGCAGGACACCCCACCGAGCGAGGACGACAGTCTCATCGCCTGGGGCCTGGACTCCATCACCCTGATGAAGATCGCCGGCGGCTGGCGCAAGCGGGGCGTCAAGGTCAGCTTCGCCGAGCTGGCCAAGGAGCCCACGCTCCGGGCCTGGCGCGCACTGCTGGACGATCACGTCCCGACCCCGCCGGCACCCGCCCCCGCGCCCGTCTCCGTCGCACCGGACGAGCCCTTCCCCCTCGCCGTCATGCAGCACGCCTACTGGATCGGCCGCGGCGACGACACGAACCTCGGTTCCGTCGCCGCCCACCTCTACGTCGAGTTCGACGGCACCGGCGTGGAACCCGACCGGCTCGACACGGCCGTACGAGCCCTCGCGGCCCGGCACGCCATGCTGCGCGCCCGTTTCACCGACGACGGCCGCCAGCAGATCCTCCCCGAACTCACCCGCCCCGCGACGACGGTCAACGACCTGCGCGAGCTGGACGAGGGGACGGCGGCCGCGAAACTGGAGGACATCCGGCAGTCCGCCTCCCACGCCCGGCTCGACGTCGCCGCCGGTGAGGTCTTCTCCGTCCAGCTCTCCCTGCTCCCCGGCGGCGCCACCCGCCTCCACGTCGACGTCGACATGCTGGCGGCGGACGCGCTCAGCTACCGCGTCCTGCTCTCCGACCTCGCCGCCCTCTACCGGGAGCCCGGGGCGGCCCTGCCCGCGATCCGCACCAGCTACCCGGAGTACCTCGCCGAGCGGGCCGAGGTGCGCCGGCTGAGCAAGGAGCAGTCGCGGGAGTGGTGGGCCCGGCGGGTGCCCGAGCTGCCCAGCGCTCCCGAGCTGCCGCTCGTCCCCGAGGCCGAGCGCGCCGATCCGACCCGGGTGACCCGGCGCCACCACTGGCTGCCGCCCACGGAGAAGCAGCGGCTGACCAACCGCGCCCACCAGCACGGACTGACCCCCGCGATGGCCGTGGCGACCGCGTTCTCCGAGGTGCTGGCCGCCTGGAGCGGGCAGCCGCGGTTCCTGCTGAACGTGCCGATGTTCGACCGCAGGGGTTCGCACCCAGACGTCGACCTCCTGGTCGGCGACTTCACCAGTTCCGTGCTGCTCGACGTCGACCTGGCCGGGGAGGTGTCGTTCACCGAGCACGCCCGGCGCCTGCAGGACCGTATGCACACTGATGCCGCCCACGCCGACTACTCGGGCGTGGAGGTGCTGCGCGACCTGACCCGGTACAACGGCGAACAGGTACTCGCCCCGGTCGTGTTCACCAGCGCCCTCAACCTCGGCGAGCTCTTCGACGCGGGCGTCACCGGCTCCTTCGGCAAGCCCGTGTGGATCATCTCCCAGGGCCCTCAGGTGCTGCTCGACGCCCAGGTGACCGAGGTCGACGGCGGACTGCTCGTCAACTGGGACGTCCGCGAGGACGCCTTCCCGGCCGGGCTCATCGACGCGATGTTCGCCGCCTTCCACGGCCTCGTCACCCGGCTCGGCACCGACGACGACATCTGGGAGCAGCCTGTCCCGGCCCTGCTCCCGCCCGAACAGTCGGCGGTACGCGCCGCGGTGAACGCCACCGCTGCCCCCCGCAGCCACCGCCTGCTGCACCAGGCCTTCTTCGAGCGCGCGGCCGAACAGCCCGACGCCCCCGCCCTGCTGTGGGGCGACCAAGGCGCCCTGTCCTACGGCGAGTTGGCCGACCGCGTCCTGCGTACGGCCGCCGCCCTGCAGGAGCGCGGCACCCGCCCCGGCGACACGGTCGCCGTCAGCCTCCCGAAGGGACCCGACCAACTCACCGCCGCCCTGGGCGTCCTGGCGGCCGGCGCCGCCTACGTCCCCATCGGGGTCGAGCAGCCCGCAGCCCGCCGCGAACGCATCCAGGCCACGGCCGGCTTCCGCCTCGCCCTCACCGACGGCCGCCCGGTCGACGGCCTCGACACCCTGTCCGTCGACGAGGCGATCCGCGCGACCCCGCTCGCCGGGCTGGCGGCCGTGGACGAGGAACAGCCGGCCTACGTCCTGTTCACCTCCGGCTCCACCGGCGAGCCCAAGGGCGTCGAAGTGCCGCATCGGGCGGCCGTGAACACGATCGACGATCTCAACGACCGTTACGGCGTGGGCACTTCGGACCGCTGCCTGGCCGTGTCCGCCCTGGACTTCGACCTCTCCGTGTACGACGTCTTCGGGCTGCTCGGTGCCGGTGGCGCGGTGGTCCTCGTGGACGAGGCCGACCGACGGGAGGCGAGCCAGTGGGCCGACCTCGTACGCAGGCAC
The DNA here is from genome assembly GCF_040643775.1 of Streptomyces sp. NPDC047081. NCBI lineage: Bacteria > Bacillati > Actinomycetota > Actinomycetes > Kitasatosporales > Streptomycetaceae > Streptomyces > Streptomyces sp. NPDC047081. The sequence continues at coordinate 412,888 of NZ_JBEYUY010000002.1, forward strand.
AAGGTCACCCTCCTCAACTGCGCACCCCCACTCCTCGACATGCTGCTGCTCGCCACCGGCCCCGGCGAACTCACGGGCCTTCGCACGGTGTTGCTCGGCGGCGACTGGGTCGGCACCGACCTGCCCGGACGGCTCGCCGAACGCGCCCCCGGATGCCGGTTCACCGGCCTCGGCGGTACGACGGAGACGGCCATCCACTCCACCGTCTGCGAGGTGACGGACGCTCGGGTACCGGCGCACTGGCGGGCGGTGCCCTACGGCACCCCGCTGCACAATGTGTACTGCCGGGTCGTCGACGTGCGCGGCCGGGACTGCCCGGACTGGGTGCCGGGGGAGCTGTGGATCGGCGGGGACGGGGTGGCGCTCGGCTACCGCAAGGACCCGGAGCGCACGGCGGAGAAGTTCGTCGAGCTGGAGGGCGTGCGCTGGTACCGTACCGGTGACCTGGCCCGGTACTGGCCCGACGGGACGCTGGAGTTCCTCGGGCGCCGCGACCACCAGGTGAAACTGCGCGGCTTCCGTATCGAGCTGGGGGAGGTCGAGGCGGCCCTCGCCGGGCATCCGGCGGTGCGGCGGGCCGTGGCCGGGCTGATCCAGGGGCACGGCGTCCAGCTGGCGGCGGCGGTGGCCGCGGAGGGCGTGGCCGAGGAAGAGCTGCGGGAATGGGCCCGGACGGTCCTGCCCCCGCACATGGTCCCGTACCGGATCACCGTGACGCGCGAACTGCCGCTCACCTCCAACGGCAAACTGGACCGCCGTGCCGTCCAGCAACTGTGGGCCGTAGAAGGGGAGTTGGAGGAGCACCGCACCCCCGGTACCGCCCTGGAGACGGTGGTCGCCCGGACCTGGGGCGAGGTGCTCGGCGTGGAGCGCGTCGGCCTCGACGACGGCTTCTTCGCCCTTGGCGGCGACTCGGTGCTAGCCACCGTGATCGTCAGCCGGCTGCGCGAGGCCCTGGACACCTCCGAGGTCACCGTCCGCGCCCTGTTCGCCACGCTCACGGCCGGCGGGATGGCCAAGCGGCTGTCGGCGGAGGAGGAGACACCCGGGCGGCTCGAACAGGTCGCCGCCATCCGGCTGGAGATCGAGGAGATGTCCGAGGAGGAGGTCGACTCGGCGCTCAGGAGCGTGTGACCGCTCTACAGGAGGGTGTGACCACCACTCCTCTCCCTATTCAACGTATAACCCATGGGGGGCCTTGCGGCAAGGCCCCCCAGCTGTCGCACAATCACTGCCCGAAGCCAGGACCTGCGGAAACGGGGCGAGTGAATGTACGACGTGATCATTGCCGGCGGTGGGCCCACCGGCCTGATGCTGGCCTGTGAACTACGGCTGCACGGCGTGCGCACGCTCGTGCTGGAGCGGGACGCGGAACCGACGGAAGTGGTCCGCGCGCTCGGCCTGCACGTGCGCTCCATCGAGGTGATGGACCAGCGCGGTCTGCTGGAGCGGTTCCTCGCCGAGGGCAGGAAGTACCCCCTCGGCAGCTTCTTCGCCGGCATCCACAAGGCGGCGCCCGACCCGTTGGACACCTTCCACGCCTACGTCCTCGGCATCCCGCAGCCCGTCACCGACCGGCTGCTGGCCGAGCACGCCGTGGAACTCGGCGTGGAGATCCGGCGCGGCTGCGAGCTGGTCGGGCTGAGCCAGGACGAGGACGGGGTGACCGCCGAGCTCGCCGACGGCACGCGCCTGCGCTCGCGCTACCTCGCGGGCTGCGACGGCGGCCGCAGCACCGTACGCAAGCTGCTCGGCATCGGCTTCCCCGGTGAGCCCGCGGGCGTCGAGGTGCTGCTGGGCGAGATGCAGGTCGGGGCGGAGGCGGAGGCGGTGACCTCGGTGGTGGAGGAGATCCGCAAGACGCAGAAGCTGTTCGGCCTGGGCCCCAGCGGGAACGGGGCGTGGCGGGTCGTCGTGCCCGCCGAGGGGGTGAGCGAGGACCGCTCGGTCCCGCCGACGCTCGACGAGTTCAAGCGGCAGCTGCGGGCGTACTCCGGCACCGACTTCGGCGTGCACTCCCCGCGCTGGCTCTCCCGCTTCGGCGACGCCACCCGCCAGGCCGAGCGCTACCGCGAGGGCCGCGTGCTGCTGGCCGGCGACTCGGCGCACGTCCACCCGCCGATCGGCGGACAGGGCCTCAACCTGGGCGTCCAGGACGCGTTCAACCTGGGCTGGAAACTGGCCGCGGAGATCGCCGGCTGGGCGCCGGAGGGCCTGCTGGACACGTACGAGACCGAACGGCACCCGGTGGCTGCCGACGTCCTCAACAGCACCCGCGCGCAAATGGAGTTGATGTCCACCGATCCCGGGCCGCAGGCAGTGCGTCGGCTGCTGGGGGAGCTCATGGACTTCGACGAGGTGAAGCGGTTCATGATCGAGAAGATGACCGGGATCGGGATCCGCTACGACTTCGGCGAGGGACACGCCCTGCTCGGTCGCCGCCTGCGTGACGTGGGCCTGAAGGGCGGGCGTCTGTACGAGCGCATGCACTCGGGCCGCGGGCTGCTGCTCGACCAGACCGGCCGGCTCTCGGTGGACGGCTGGGCGGACCGTGTCGACCACGTCGTCGACGTCAGTGAGGAACTGGACGTGCCCGCAGTGCTGTTGAGGCCGGACGGGCACGTCGCGTGGGTCGGTGACGATCAGCGGGAACTGCTCGGCCGGCTGCCGAAGTGGTTCGGCGCCGGCCGGGCGGTGTGAGGAGCTCGCGTCACTTGTCGAGCTTGGCGAACCCGGGCTCCAGGTTCTTCAGCGCCCACGGGATGCCGAGCACCGAGGGGCTGCGCAGCTGGCTGATCGTCTCCACGTCCGTCACCAGGTAGTTGCCGTCTTTCACCGCCGACATGTTCTTCACCAGCGCGCTGGACTCGAAGGCCTTCTGCAGGTCCTTCGTGGTGAACGCGATGACGACCAGGTCCGCGTCGAGCTTGTCGAGCTGCTCGAAGGAGAGTTCGCCGGTCGGGCTGCCGTTGACCGTCTTGATGTTCTTCACCGACGGGGTCAGGCCGAGGCCCAGCTCGCTCATCAGCTTGGCGGCGAAGTCGCTCTCGGAGGCGATGGTGTAGATCTTGGCCGGGGTGTTGCCGATGGACAGGCTGTAGGTCTTGCCGGCCATCTTCGGGTGGTCCGCCTTCACCTCGGCGATGTCGGCCTCGGTGTCCTTGACGAGCTGCTCGGCCTTCTCCTCCTTGCCGACGGCCTTGCCCACCACCTCGACGTGCTCCTGCCAGGTCTGGCCGCCCCAGGCCGTCTTGAAGCCGATGGTGGGCGCGACCGCGGCGAGCTTCTTGTAGTCCTTGTCGAGCGTGAAGTCGGAGGTGGCCAGGATCAGATCGGGCTGGAGCGCGGCCACCTGCTCGAAGTCGACGCCGTTGACGGTGTCGAGGAGCTTGGTCTTCTTGGTGTCGATCTTGTCCTTGAGCCAGGGGTAGACGCCGTCGGCGGCGAAGGAGTCCTTGGAGATGGCGACCGGCGTGATGCCGAGCGCGTAGAGCGCGTCGACGTCGTCGGTGCCGCCGTTGCCGATCACCACGACCCGCTTCGGCGCCGAGGAGATCTTCGTGCTGCCGAACTTGTGGGTGATGGTCACCGGGAACGCGGCGGAGTCGCCGGCCTTCGCCGCGTCCGTCGAGGAGGCGGAGTCGTCGTCCTTGACCGAGCCGCAGGCGGCGAGCCCGGCGACCAGGGTGACGGAGAGAAGGGTGGTGCGGAACGATCTCGACATGGCTGTGCATCCCTTTTCGCCAGGCGCGGGAAGGACTCGTACGGCCGCCAGTAAAGCAAGGTTAGGCTTGCCTTAGCAATGCGTTCCGGTCATTTCGTGCAGCGGTGACGTGTCCTCAGATCCTCGCGGGCATACGGCTGTTGGGGCGCCCCGGTCCCGGAGCGCCCCTCGCCGCGGTCACCGCTCAGGGTCGGGAGGTGAGGTAACCCCCCATTGTCCGGAAGTAGTCCGTGGCGGCCAGCTCGATGCCGTCCTCGGTGCGTACGCGCCTGACCAGCAGCCCGGGGTGGTGGCCGGTGTGCGCCTCGGGGCCCGCCACGACGACCACGCCGTCGCCCTCGGGGATGAAGATCCGGCCGGGCGTGCCGCCGTAACGCCCCTGCGACACGGCCGCCGACACGATCCTGATGCGTTCCCCGCGATGGAAGGCGTAGGCGTTCGGATACGGGTCCGACTGCGCGCGGACCAGCCGCTCCAGCCGTTCGGCCGGCCAGGTCCAGTCGATGCGGCTGTCTTCAAGTGAGCGCTTGTGGAAGAAGCTTGCCCGGCTGCGGTCCTGCGGCTGCCACTGGCCGGTGTCCTTGCCGGCGGCGATCAGGTCGAGCGACTCGCGCACGATGGGGGTGATGAGGTCGACGGTCCGGTGGAACAGGTCGGTCGCGGTGTCGGCGGGGCCGACCGCGACCGAGCGCTGCATCAGGATGTCGCCGGCGTCGAGCTCGCCGTTCATGCGGTGCGCGGTGACGCCGACGCGCGCCTCGCCGTTGATGAGCGCCCAGATGATGGGGGAGAACCCCGCGTAGGACGGCAGCAGTGAGTCGTGGACGTTGAGCGTGCCGTGCGGGGGCAGGCCGAAGATTTCCGGCGGCAGCCAGGTGCGCCAGTTGTTGGCGACGATGATGTCCGGGCGGGCGGCGCGGAGTTCGCCGAGCAGCTCGGGGTCGTCGGGGCGGTTGCGCAGCAGGACGGGCACGTCGTGCTTCTCGGCGAGTTCGGCGACGCTGTCGTCCCAGATCTTCTCGTAGGCATGGTCGCTCTTCGGATGGGTGACCACGAGGACGACCTCGTGATCGGAGTCCAGCAGGGCCTGCAGGGTGCGGTGGCCCCAGGTCTGGTAGCCGAACATGGCGACGCGCATGCGGTTCTCCCGTCCAACGACTCCATTGCAAGGTTAGGCTAACCTTATCTAACATGTGGCTGCCTGAGGGAGGCGATGCCACGGTGAAGTCACCGCTCAACGGATCTGACACCACCTACGACGTCCTCGGAATCGGTTTCGGACCGTCAAATCTCGCGCTGGCCATAGCGATTGACGAACACAACGCGGGGCTTCCGCCAGGAGAACGGCTCAACGCCCTGTTCCTGGAACGCCAGTCGGGCTTCGGCTGGCACCGGGGCATGCTGATCGACGACGCGACCATGCAGGTGTCCTTTCTCAAGGACCTCGTCACCCTGCGTGATCCGTCCAGCGACTTCAGCTTCCTGTGCTTCCTGCGCGAGCGCGGCCGCCTGATCGACTTCCTGAACCAGAAGACGCTCTTCCCGCTGCGCCTGGAGTTCCACGAGTACTTCGAGTGGGCGGCCGAGCGGGTACGGCACCTGGTGGCGTACGACCATGTCGTCGTCGCCGTCGAGCCGGTGCGCGACGAGTCGGGCGCCGTCGCCCACTTCGACGTGGTCTGCCGGGACCCGGAGCGCCCCGGCCGCACGGTGACCTACCGGGCCCGGAACATCAGCGTGGCGGTCGGCCTGGAACCGCATGTGCCGCCCGGTGTCGAGCTCTCCGAACGCATCTGGCACAACAGCCAGTTACTGCCTCGGGTCACCGAACTCGCCGCCGAGGGAACGCCGGTGAAACGTGCCGTCGTCCTGGGCGCGGGGCAGAGCGCGGCCGAGACGGTCGACTATCTGCACCGCTCCTTCCCGGAGGCCGAGGTCTGCGCGGTCTTCGCCAAGTACGGCTACACGCCCGCGGACGACAGCCCGTTCGCCAACCGCATCTTCGACCCCGAGGCCGTCGACACCTACTTCGTCGCGCCCTCCGAGGTGAAACAGTCCCTCTTCGACTACCACCGCTCCACCAACTACTCCGTGGTCGACATGGAGTTGATCGAGGCCCTGTACGCGACCTCGTACCAGGAGAAGGTGGCCGGCCGGGAGCGGCTGCGCTTCCTCAACGTCTCCCGCATCCGGGACGTCCTCACCCATGACGACGGCTCGCTCGACATCGCGGTGGAGTATCTGCCGACGGGGGAGCAACAGGTGCTGCGGGCCGACGTCCTGGTGCACGCGACCGGGTACCGGCCCCGGGACCTCACCGCGCTGCTCGGTGAGGCGGCCAAGATCTGTCTGCGCGACGACGAGGACGCGCTGCGGGTCAGCCGCGACCACCGGGTGGAGACCGCCCCCGACGTCAGCGCCGGCATCTATCTGCAGGGCGGCACCGAACACACCCATGGCCTGACCTCGACACTTCTGTCGACCACGGCGATCCGCGCGGGGGAGATCCACCGCTCCCTGGTCGCCCGCCGGGTGACGTCCGTCTGAGCCCGAGCGGGGGACGGCTGCCGCCGTGGCAGCCGTCCCTCGCTTCGTGCTCGGCGGTCGTTTCAGACCGCCTCGGCCGTCGAGTGGTCCGCTCCGAACACCGTCACCACCCGGTCAGTCGCCGTCACCGCGCCGCAGGTGTCCGCGACCCACTCCAGCGCGAACTCGTGGCCTCCGGCCGACAGATCGGCCACGGCGTCGGCGACCACGAAGGCCTCCAGGTCCTGGGCCCAGGCGTCGCCCGCGGTCATCAGCACCGCGGCTCTGGCGTACAGCCCGAGGATCACCACCTGGTCGCGCTCCAACTCCCGCAGCCGGCCGTCGAGTCGGGTGCGGGCGAAGGCGCTGTACTTCCGGGCGGTCAGCACCGTGTCCCCGGCCCGCGGCTGGGCCTGCGCCACGAACGCCTCGCCCTCCGCGCCGGCCGACGCACCGGACAGCCGGGCGTACGGCACCGGTCCACGCCCGGCGGCCAGCCGTTCGCCGGCCGGCACCGAGTGGATGACGGGCACCCCGGCCTCCCGGGCCGCGGCGACCAACCGCCGTGCGTTCGCGAGGAGTTCGGTGACCGGGGCGGACTCCTGCTCCAGCGCCCGTACGAAACGGTTCTGGAGGTTGAGGACCAGCAGGGCCGCCCGGGCCGGGTCCAGGGTCCAGCCCGTCTGGTCGGCGGGCAGCATCGCGGGGGTCGGCATGACGTACGGGAACATCGGAGGCGTCATCTCGGTGTGCCCTTCGTGTGGATGCGGACGGGGCGGCCGACTGCGCGGGGCGGGGACACGGCGGGCGAGCCGTGCCGTCGCCCCGGCCGTGCCGACGGCCGGCTGCGGATCGCGCTCGACGACGAGGTGACCGGCCTCGGTCACCCGGGCGATCGCGCCGGTGCGGTGGAATCCGTCGGCGGTGAAGAAGCCGGCGTCGTGCTCGGGGGAGCGCCAGTACCCGGAGACGGTGGACGGACCGCGTACCAGCAGATGCCCGCTCGCGCCGGCGGGCAGCGCACGGCCCTCGTCGTCGACGACCCGCAGCTCGTCCTCGGCCGACATCGCACGCCCCTGCGTGGTCACGGCCGCCTCCGGACCGTCGTCCGGGCGGGTCCAGGAGACCAGCCCCTGGACCGTGCCGAAGACCTGTACCAGCGAGCAGCCCAGCGCGGGCCGCACCCGCCGGGCCACCCGCTCGTCGAAGGCGCCGCCGCCCACCACCAGCGTGCGCAGACTGCCGAGTTCGTACGCGGTGACGGCCGCCGCCTCGGTCCACCGCACGGCGAGCCGCGGCGACAGCGCGGTATGCGTGACGCGCTCGCTCGCGATGATGCCGAAAGCCTTGTCGGTTCCGCCGTCGGGGCTGAGCACCACTTGCCCGCCGGCCTGTAGGACGGCCAGCCAGTCGAGCAACCCCGGTACACCGACGGGCAGTTCGGGCTGGGCCGCCAGATGGACGGTGTCCTCGTCGGCTCCCTGGACCACCGCCCGTTCCCGCACCGAACGCAGCAGACCGGCGTGATCGAGCGGCACCAGCCGGGGCAACCCGACCCCGTCACCGGCCAGTTGGAGCAGGGCGAGGTCCTCGGACCCCGCCTCCTCCTCGACGAAGACGTCGACGGCCCGCACCGCCGAGTCGCGCACGCCGGGCTGCACCAGGACGGGCACGGCACCGACCCTGATCAGGCCGAAGAGCTGCCGGAAGAGGTCCGGGCAGCCCGGCAGCCGGACGACCACCCGATCGCCGTACCGGATCCCCTGCGCGTGCAGCCGCGCCGCGCACCGGTCCACGCGCTCGTCCAGTTCGCCGTACGTCCACGCCTTCCGGCCGCCCGTGAAGTCGACGAGGGCCACCCGCCCGGGATGCCGCTCCGCGCGCTCGCGCAGCATGTCGTCGAGCGTGGTGTGCCGGGATGCGTCGCTTCCCACAGGTCGGTCCCCTCGCAGTCACGGAGCCCGGGACATACGGGGACTGTCGGTGCTGGGGCGGCGAGTGGCACGACTCGCCCACGGCACGGCCTCCCGATCGGGCGCACTGCTTAGGTTAGCCTCACCTAACCGTTGTTGTCGCCTCGGTTGACCATGAACCGCGTCAGTACGGACCGTGGGTCCAGCGCCCGCCGAGCAGCGTGGCGTGCACCGGCATCTCCCGCAGCGTGTGGGCGTCCGCCTCCAGCGGGTCCACGTCCACGATCACCAGATCGGCCGGCTCGCCGACCCGGATCGCCGTGCGTCCGCGGGCCGATGCCGCGAGTGCGGACGCGACCGTGAGCCGCTGCTCCGGATGCCAGGCCGGCCGCCCGTCGCTCGTGCGGTGCACGGCTGCGGCGATGCCGAGCCAGGGGTCGAGCGGCGAGACGGGGGCGTCCGAGCCGAACTCCAGCCGGGCACCCGCCGCCAGCAGATCGGCGTACGCGAAGGCCCGTCCCGTCCGCCCGGCCCAGTGCCGGTCCGCCACGTCCCGGTCGTCGGTGGCATGCGCGGGCTGCACCCCCGCCGTCACCCCCAGCTCCGCGAACCGCGGCACATCGGCGGCCGTCAGCAGCTGCGCGTGCTCGATCCGGCCCCGGCAGCGGAGCGCGGCGAACGCGTCGAGAGCGAGGGTGTTGGCCCGGTCGCCGATCGCGTGCACGGCGGGTTCGATGCCGTTCTCGACGGCACGCCGCATCAGCCGGACCAGTTCCTCGTACGGCGTCTCCTCGATGCCGTAGGCCTCCTGGCTGCCCTCGAGCCCGGGGTAGGGGTCGCAGCACAGGGCGGTGCGGGTGTTGAGGGAGCCGTCCGTGAAGAGCTTGAGCGGGCCGACCTGCAGCAGCCCGCCGGTGCCGGGCAGGACGTCGCCGGTCCGGTGCCCGAGGCCGATCGCCCCCTCCAAGTGCCGTGGATACACGGCCGCTTGGACCCGCACGGGCAGCGGTGAACTCGCCGCGCGCCGACTCCAGTCGGCGATGTTGTCCGAGAAATGGAAGTCGATGACACCCGTCACTCCCCGTGCGGCCGCGTCCCGGCAGGCCTCCGCGACCCAGCGGTCGAGGACCTCGACGGACACCTCAGGCAGCGCCTGCATGGCCTCGAAGCACTCGTGCTCCCGCAGCAGCCCGGTCTCGTGTCCACGGCGGCCTATCAGCGCCAGACCCGCCGAGTTGAGCCACGCGGCATGCAGATCGGCGCTGATCAGCGCGACCGGCCGGTCCGGGCACACCGCGTCCAGCAGCGCCTTGTCGGGTATGTCGGGCCACAGGCCGTCCCGGAAGCCCTGGCCCAGCAGCACCTCGCCCGCGGGCAGACCGGCCGCGTGCTTCCGTACGGCCTCGGCGACCGCCCGGGCCGAGTCCAGGCCGGCCAGATCCACCCGGTGACGGTTGCCGGCCCACTGCGCGGCATGCACATGGGCGTCCCACAGACCCGGCAGCACGGTACGCCCGTCCAGGTCGAGCGCGGGCCCGCCGAGCTCCTCCTCCGTCACGGCGACGACCTTGCCGTCGGCGACCCGCACACTGCCCAACGGCCCGCCCGCGCCCAGTCGTACACGGGTGAGCGTCAGCGTGCTCGTCATCAGGGCTCCAGTCGTGAAGTCGCGTGCGGCCGGGCGGGACAGCCGATCGCCGCCCCGCCCGCTTGGTGATCCGTTTCCGAGACTACGCGGCGATCGAGGTGCGAAGGCGCGTGGAGCTTCGGTAGGTGGAGATGCCCACGGCCAGCAGCCAGTAGCTCAGGATCGCCCCCATGAGGGCCGTGGTGCCCCAGCCGTTCGCCGCGTAGAAGTGCGCGGGCGTGTTGCCGAAGAACAGGGACGGCACGAAGGCCAGGTTGATCGCGGCGAGGACGTAGGCCGAGCGGCCGATCCAGCGCGGCAGCAGACCGGTGCGTGAGACGACGAGGCCGAGCGTGGCCAGGAACAACCCCAGCATCAGGCGGGAGATCGAACCGTAGAGGATGTACGTGCCGTTGACCGTGATGGTCGGATCGATCGGATGGTCGGTGGCGATGACCGCGCCGGCCTCCAGTCCCATGGAGACCAGGGTGACCGTCGCGTAGACCAGCCCCGTGGCGAAGGCCAGCGAACCAGCCCACTCGTAGTCGGGACGGGCGCGCCGCACCAGTTCACGGAAGGCCGTCACGAACACCACCAGGCAGGCGAGCGCGACGATCCCGAACAGCAGCCGGGCGAGCACGTTCGCGTCCGGCGGTGAGCCCGAGTAGACGAAGTACAGGGGCACTTCGACGATGAGCGCGGCAGCGGTGGCGATACCGGCGGCGCCCGTCAGCCGCCTGGCGAAGGTCTCGTTCATGGGTGTTCCCCCGAGTCCGTGAGATGGATTCCGCGTCGGCGCGCTTGCCGACGTCATGAATCCTTCCGGTCACGGGGCCCGCCGTCGCTGGGCCTGAGGACCGGATCCACGGTGTTCCCAGCACCACCCTCAGCCCAGGGCCTTGTCCAGGTTGAAGGCCGCGCTGATGAGCGCCAGATGCGTGAACGCCTGCGGGAAATTGCCCTGTTGCTCGCCGGTGTGGCTGATCTCCTCGGCGTACAGGCCAAGATGGTTGGCGTACGTGAGCATCTTCTCGAAGGCGAGCCGTGCCTCGTCGATGCGGCCGGCGTGCACCATGGCCTCGACGTACCAGAACGAGCAGATGGAGAAGGTGCCTTCGTCACCGCGCAGTCCGTCGGGGCTGGCCATCGGGTCGTAGCGGTAGACCAGGGAGTCGGACACCAGGTCGTGGGTGAGCGCGTCGAGCGTGGACAGCCACTTCGGGTCGGTCGGCGCGATGAACTTCGTCAGCGGCATCATCAGGACCGCCGCGTCCAGTACGTCGTCGTCCTCGTGCTGGACGAAGGCCTGCCGGGACTCGGACCAGCCCTGCTTCATGATCCGCCGGTAGATGGTGTCCCGGCAGTCGCGCCAGCGGAGCAGATCGGCGGGCAGGCCGCGCCGGTTGGCCATGCGGATGGCGCGCTCGATCGCCACCCAGCACATCAGCCGTGAGTAGAGGAACTTCTTGCGGCCGCCGCGGGTCTCCCAGATCCCCTCGTCGGGCTGGTCCCAGTTCTCGCACACCCACTCCACCAGCGCGCACACGTCGTCCCACTGGTCGCTGGAGATGGGCTTGGCCCACTTGTCGTAGAGGTAGATCGAGTCGATGAGCGCGCCGTAGATGTCGAGTTGGAGCTGCTCGGCGGCCGCGTTGCCGATCCGCACCGGCGCCGAGCCCATGTGCCCCTCGAAATGGTCGAGTTCGAGCTCCGCGAGGTCGGTGCGGCCGTCGATGCCGTACATGATCTGCAGGGGTCCGGAGGGCTTGCCGTCGCCCGGACTGATGTGCCGGGTCACGAACTTCATGAATGCCTCGGCCTCTTCGGTGAAGCCGAGCCGCAGCAGCGCGTAGACGCAGAAGGCCGCGTCGCGCACCCACACGTACCGGTAGTCCCAGTTGCGCTCGCCGCCGAGCTGCTCGGGCAGGCTGGTGGTGGGGGCGGCGACGATCGCACCCGTGGGCGCGTAGGTGAGCAGCTTCAAAGTGAGGGCCGAGCGGTGCACCATCTCCCGCCAGCGGCCACGGTACTTGGAGGCGGACAGCCAGCGGCGCCAGTACGCGACCGTGGTGGCGAGCTGCTCCTCGGCCTCGATCTTCGCGCACCGGCGCGGCTCCACGTCCCCGCCGACCTGGTCGAGCGCGAACACCGCCGTCTCGCCCTCGGAGAGCTTGAAGTCGGCCCGCACGTCCGGCCCTTCGGCCTCCAGCGGCACGGTCGCCGTGAGCGCGAGGGCGAGTTCGTCGGTCCGGAAGACCGCCACCTCGCCGGCCATGCGGACGGTGTGCGGCCGGGTGCCGTAGTCGAAGCGAGGGGCCACCCGGGTACGGAACGGGATGGAGCCGCGTACACACACCACGCGCCGGATCAGCCGGTGCCGCTCGGCCTCCACGGCGCCGCCGTTGACGGGCATGAAGTCCTGCACCTCGCCGACGCCGTCCTCGGTGAAGAAGCGGGTGATCAGGACGTTGGTGTCGGGGAAGTAGAACTGCTTGGTCTTCGCCGGTACGGCCGCCGCCAGCTCGAAGGATCCGCCGCGCTCGGCGTCCAGGATCGAGGCGAAGACGCTGGGCGCGTCGAAGGCCGGGCAGCAGTACCAGTCGATGGTGCCGTCCGTGCCGACCAGGGCGACGCTGCGGAGATCGCCGATGAGCCCGTGCTCGGCGATCGGCAGATAACGGGGAGCGGCTCCCGGGACGCCCTCGTCGCTCGCTTCAGTGCCCATCACAGCCTCCCTGCCCCGACCCGCATCCCGCTCCCAGACTAGGCGGGATCACCTTCACGGGCGCGGGGATCACGACAGCCGACCCGCACTGTGTCAGACCGACGAGGACTCGGGATCCGGCCGTTCGGGTCGAGACCGTGTCAGACCGCGAGGACCTGGATCCCCGCCTCCTCGAACCGGCGCACCGCCTCCGCGCTCGCCGCCGTGTCCGTCACCAGCGTGTCCACCGCTTCCGCACCGCAGATCCGCGCGAACGCCCGCTGTCCCAGCTTGCTGGAGTCGGCCGCCACGACCACCCGCTCGGCGCGCTCGCACAGCAGCCGGTTGATCGCGGCCTCCGCCTCGTCGTGCGCGGCGGCACCGTGCTCGGCGTCGAAGGCGACCACGCCGAGCACCGCCACGTCGATCGTGATCTGCCCGAGCACCCCGTCCGCGAGCGGCCCGATGAGCTCGTACGACTGCGGACGCGCGACCCCGCCGGTCACCACGATCTTGAACTGGGGCCGCACGGCGAGCTCGTTGGCGATGTTGAGCGCGTTCGTGACAACGGTGAGCGCGGGCGAACCGGACGTCAGATCGCTGCGCACGGCGAGCGCCCGCGCCACCTCGGTCGTGGTCGTGCCGCCGGTCAGCCCGACCGCCTCACCCGGCGCGATCAGCTCCGCGACCGCCTTCGCGATCCGCTGCTTCTCGGACGCGTGCCGGGCGGTCTTGTACCGCAGCGGCAGCTCGTACGACACCCCGTGCACGACCGCGCCGCCCCGGGTCCGCACCAGCATCTGCTGCTCCGCCAGCTGGTCGAAGTCGCGCCGGATCGTCGCGGCCGAGACCTCCAGCTCGGCGGCCGCCTCCTCGACGTCCAGCCGGCCGCGCTCCACGAGCAGCTCCAGCAGCGCCTTCCAGCGGGCGTCCCGCGACATCCGCACTCTCCGATCCTCGCCCGTGCCTCGAACTCCCGGCGACCTTAGCGCACCCCGGATGAGCTCGAATGCTTGATTGTGCTCGAAAACTCGCTATATCTTGCAAGAAAGAGCAGACCAGGGGAGGGATCCGGCATGACCCATGTCGAGGACGAGCTGATGACCCAGCCCGAGTGCTGGACCCGGGCCGCCGCCGAAGCGGCACGCCACGGCGGGGCGCTCCCGGCACCGGGGGAGCGCGTCGCGATCGTCGGATGCGGCACCTCGTACTTCATGGCCCAGTCGGCCGCCGCGCTGCGCGAGGGCGCGGGCCAGGGCGAGACGGACGCCTTCGCCGCCTCCGAGTTCCCGCACGGCCGCGCGTACGACCGCGTCGTGGCCCTCACCCGCTCCGGCACCACGACCGAAGTGCTGGAACTCCTCGGTGAGTTGAGGGGGCGCATACGCACGACCGCGGTCACCGCCGACCCGGACACACCGGTCATGAGCGCCGCGGACGACGTCGTCGTGCTCGACTTCGCCGACGAACGGTCCGTCGTGCAGACCCGGTTCGCCACCACCGCGCTCACCCTGCTCCGCGCCCACCTCGGCCTGCACACCGACGCTGTCGTGGCCGACGCCCGCAGCGCCCTGACGACCCCGCTGCCCGAAGGGCTCGTCGGCTGCACGCAGTTCACCTTCCTCGGCCGGGGCTGGACGGTGGGTCTGGCCAACGAGGCCGGACTGAAGATGCGCGAGGCCTCACTCGCCTGGACCGAGGCCTACCCGGCGATGGAGTACCGGCACGGCCCCATCAGCATCACCACCCGGGGAACGGCGACCTGGATGCTCGGTGAGGCACCCGAAGGGCTGGCCCAACAGGTCCGCGAGACCGGCGGGTTGTGGGTGCCCGGCACCCTCGACCCGCTCGCCGAGCTGGTCCGCGCCCAGCGCCTCGCGGTCGCCGTGGCCGCGGCCCGCGACCTCGACCCGGACCGCCCCCGCCACCTCACCCGCTCGGTGATCCTGGCGCCCTGACGATTCCTGACGCCGCTCAAAGCCGCATCCTCACAAGGGAGAAGCCGTGCCCCTCGTCACCACCGGCGAACTCGTCACCCGGGCCGCCGCCGCGCACTCCGCCGTCGCCTCCTTCAACATCATCACCCTGGAACACGTCGAAGCCGTCATCGCCGGCGCCGAGGCGGCCGACGCGCCCGTCGTCCTCCAAGTCAGTGAGAACGCGGTCAAGTTCCGCTACGGACGGCTGCTCCCGCTCGCCCGCGCCGCCGTCACCGCCGCCGAACGCGCCGCCGTACCCGTCGGCTTGCACCTGGACCACGTCCAGAGCGACGACCTGCTGCGCCAGACGGCCGACGCCGGTTTCAGCTCCGTCATGTACGACGCGGCCCGGCTGCCCTACGCGCAGAACCTCGCGGCGACCCGCTCCGCCGTCGACTGGGCGCACGCCCAAGGCCTGTGGATCGAGGCCGAGTTGGGCCAGGTCGGCGGCAAGACCGGCCAGCCCGCGCTGGACGCCCACGCGCCCGGCGCCCGCACCGACCCCACCGAGGCCCGCGCCTTCGTCGCCGACTCCGGAGTGGACGCCCTGGCCGTGGCCATCGGCAGCACGCACGCCATGACCACCCGCACCGCCACCCTCGACCACGACCTCCTCAAGCGCCTCGCGACGACCCTCGACGTGCCACTGGTCCTGCACGGCTCCTCCGGCGTGCCCGACGACGAACTGGCCGCGGCGGTCGCGGGCGGCATAGCCAAGGTGAACGTCGGCACGGCCCTCAACATCGCGATGACCGGCGCGATCCGCGAGTTCCTCGCCGCCCACCCCGAGGCGGTCGACTCCCGCAAGTACCTGAGCGTGGGCCGGGAGGCGATGGCCCGGGCGGTGACGGACATCATCGGGGTTCTGGGCCGGCCACTGCTCAACGGCTCCAAGCGCCCCTGATCACTTCTTGACGGCCTTCAGCACCACGAACTTCGGGTCACTGGCGACCAGTCGACTGTTGCCGAAGAGCTTGCGCAGCTTCACGTGGTAGCCGAGGTGCCGGTTGCCGATCACCCACAGCTCGCCGCCGGGGCGCAGCACCCGCTGCGCCCCGGCGAACATCCGCCACGCCGTCGCGTCCGTCGTCGCCTGGTGCGAGTGGAACGGCGGATTGTTGAGCACGAGGTCGACACTCCCGGCCGGTACGCCCGCAAGCCCGTCCCCGACCCGGAACTCGGCGTGCCCCGGCACCCCGTTCGCCTTGTACGTCGCCTCCGCCGAGGCCACGGCCTGGAACGACTCGTCCACGAACAGCACCTCGGCCCCGGGATCGCCGACCGCGACCGCCGTACCCACGACCCCGTTGCCGCACCCCAGATCCACCACCCGCCGGCCGCCACCGCCAGTCGGCAGATGCCGCAGGAAGAACCGGGTGCCGATGTCGAGCCGGTCGGCGCAGAACACCCCCGCGTGGTTGACGACCGTCCGCCCCGAGACCGCGCCGATCCCGTCGGGCAGCGTGTAGGTGTACGGCCACGGGTTGGCGGGCCGTTCCAGCGCGGGGTCCGGGGTGCAGAAGATCAGCCGGGCCTTCTTCTCGGCCAGCGAGGTGCGGGTCGGACCGAGGATCCGCTCGAAGAGGTTGAGCGTGGAGGTGTGGATCTCCTTGACCATGCCGGTGCCGACGACCATCGTCCCGGCGTGCACCGTGGGCGCCAGCCGCGACAGCTGGTCCTCCAGCAGCGCCAGGCTCTTCGGCACCCGCACCAGCAGCACGTCCACCCGCTCGGGCGGCGGGTCCTGCGTGGTCAGCAGCCCCACCGTGCCCGGCTCCACGCCGTTGCGGGCGAGGTTGGCCTTCGTCGCCTCCTGCGCCAGGAACGAGTCCGTGATCTGCACCGGCCGCCGCCCGGCCAGCGCCGTGACCAGGGCACCCCAGCGATCGCCGACGACCACCACCGTGCCGTCCAGTGGCACCTTCTCCTCGGCGAGATGCCTGAGCAGGTACTCGTCGGAGGCGTCCCAGGCGCGCAGCCGGTCGCGCGGGTCCTCGGG
The DNA here is from genome assembly GCF_040643775.1 of Streptomyces sp. NPDC047081. NCBI lineage: Bacteria > Bacillati > Actinomycetota > Actinomycetes > Kitasatosporales > Streptomycetaceae > Streptomyces > Streptomyces sp. NPDC047081. The sequence continues at coordinate 429,360 of NZ_JBEYUY010000002.1, forward strand.
GAAGCGGGCCAGGGCGAGCTCGCCCCACGGCGTCGTCATACGGTCGTTCATCGTGCGTCAAGGCTAGCGGAGCCGCAGTTCAGGCCCGGTCGGGCAGGATGGGCAGCAGGAACGCAGAGCGGTTTCGCCGGCCGAACGGGGACTGTCCGGACGTACGGACAACGCGCTCCGGGTCAGCGGCCCGTAGCCCGACGTAATCGCGGATCATGGGAGACTCGCCCTCATGAGCGGCAAGGCGGACCCCCGGCCGACGGGGGAAGGGACCACCTCGAGGACGCGGCTGGACCGGGGGCGCGGAGCGCTCGGGCCCGCGTTGGAGCTCGTGCACACCGGACGGGCGCCCACCCGCGCCGTGCTCACCGCCGAACTGGGCGTGACCCGGGCGACCGCGGGCGCGGTGGCCGCCGAGCTGGAGGCACTGGGGCTGATCCGGGTCGACGCCCGGCCGGGTGCCGCCGCGGGCTCCCAGGGCAGGCCCTCCCACCGGCTGGCCGTCGCCGACGACGGGCCGGTCGTGCTCGCCGCGCAGGTGCACGCCGACGGGTTCCGCGCGGCGCTGGTCGGCCTCGGCGGCCGGATCGTCGCGACCGCGCCGGGCTGCGAGACCGTCGACGCAGACCCGGCGAAGGTCGTCGGCTCGGTCGTCGAGGCGGGCGCCGAACTGCTGCACTCGACGGGCCGCCGCTGCGTCGGCGCCGGACTCGCCGTACCGTCCGCGGTCGCCGAACCCGACGGCCTCGCCCTCAACCCCCTGCACCTGGCCTGGCCCGTGGGTGCGCCGGTCCGCCGGATCTTCGCCGAGTGCGTGCGCGCGGCCGGGATCACCGGACCCGCCTTCGCGGGCAACGACGTCAACCTCGCCGCCCTCGCCGAGCACCGGCACGGCGCCGGCCGCGGCGCCCGGGACCTGCTCTGCGTCGCGACCGGACACCGGGGCGTGGGCGGTGCGCTGGTCCTCGACGGCCGTCTGCACACGGGCAGTTCGGGCCTGGCCCTGGAGGTCGGCCACCTCACCGTCAACCCCGAGGGCCGCCCCTGCCACTGCGGCAGCCGGGGCTGCCTGGACGTCGAGGCCGACCCGCTGGCCCTCCTCACGGCGGCCGGCCGTGACCCGGGTCCGGAGATGTCCCTGCTCAAGCAGGCCGACGACCTCGTCCGCAACCACTACGACGACCCCGCGATCCGCGCCGCCACCGAGGCCCTCATCGACCGCCTCGGGCTCGGCCTGGCGGGCCTGGTCAACATCCTGAACCCCGACCGGATCATCCTCGGCGGCCTCCACCGCACCCTCCTCGAAGCCGACCCCGAGCGCCTGCGCGCCGTCGTCGCCGACCGCAGCCTGTGGGGCCAGAGCGGCGGCGTCCCCATCCTGGCCTGCACCCTCGACCACAACAGCCTGGTCGGCGCGGCGGAGTTGGCCTGGCAGCCGGTCCTCGACGATCCACTGGGGGCACTCGCCTGAGCCTCAGGCTTCCTCGCGGTGTCCGGGGCCGGCGTCCGGGGCGGAGCGTGAGCCATGGACTGGCAGTCGGTGCCGGAGCCCGTCAAACAACGGCGAGCTCCGCTGGTGCCTGTCGGACACCGGCGTCTCCGCCGACGCCTGCCGGACACCGGCCAGCTCCGTGGGAGCCTGGCTGACATCGGTGACTTCCACGGGCGTGCCGTAGACCGGCAATCTCCGCCGGCGCCCGTCAGCCACTGGCAGCCGAAGCCGGCCCCGGTGGCCGCCGGCTCTCCTCAACCGCCGCGCGGAGATGGCGTACCGCTTCGTCCACGGCATTGTCGGCGAGATTGCCGTATCCCAGAACCAGACCGTGCTCGGCGTGTTCCTCGGTGGCGTGATATCCGGCGAGGTCGGCCACCCGCAGTGACCGGCGGGCCGCGGCGGTGACCACGGCCGCGGTGTCCACCGCGTTCGGCAGCCGGAGGATGAGATGGAGGCCGGCCGCGATGCCGGAGACCGGAGCGCCGGGCAGCTGGTCGGCGAGGGCCTGGACGAGGGCGTCCCGACGTTTGCGGTAGCGCTGTCGGCAGGCCCGGAGATGACGGTCGTAACCGCCCGACTCCAGCAGCGCGGCGAACGCTAGCTGATCGACCGTCGAGGGCTGGGTCGCCGCCTGGTCGGCCCGGTGCAGGTGAGCGGTCCAGCGCGGCGGCGCCACGATCCACCCGATACCGAGCGCCGGGGACAGGATCTTGCTGAGGGACTTGAAGAGGATCACGCGGGAAGGGTCCATGCCCTGCAGCGCCGCGACCGGGCGACGGTCGTATCGGAACTCCGCGTCGTAGTCGTCCTCCAGCACCACGCCGTCCACCTGCCGAGCCCAGTGCAGCAGGGCGGCCCGCCGCTCGGGAGCGAGCACGCTGCCAAGGGGGAACTGGTGTGCGGGAGTCGCCAGTACCGCCCTGAGCCCCCGATGCCCGGCCAACTCGTCGGTACGCAGGCCACCGCTATCCACGCCGATCGGCACAGGATCCAGGCCCGCGGCCCGGATCACCTCACGCAGCCGCGTCCAGCCCGGCTCCTCACAGCCCACCGCGGTGATGCCCTCGGCGCGCAGGGCCTGACAGACCCGCCGCACTCCGTCCGTCACGCTCGTGCACACCGTCACGTCCTGCGGCGCCGTCGAGACACCGCGGGAACGGCCCAGGTACTCCGCGAGCAGTCGCCTGAGCTGGGGGTGACCGCCGGACGGGGGATAGCCGAACTCCGTGTACGCCGCCGTCGTCACCTGCGCCCGCACGGCATCGGCCCACCGACGGCGCGGGAACGCGCGCAGATCCGGCAGACCGGGTGCGAGGTCGAAACGAGCCGCGGCCTCTTGGCGGGCCGCCTGCTGCCGCCCCTCCGCCTCGGATGCGTTCGACCAGCGCACCCGCGTGCCGGAACCGGTCTGCGCCTCCAGATAGCCCTCGGCGACCAGCTGGCCGTACGCCTCGGTCACCGCCCAGCGCGAACAGCCGAGGTCGGCCGCCAGCTGCCGACTGGGCGGCAGCGCGGTGCCGACCTCGACCCGCCCCTCCCTGATCGCCGCACGCAGCGCCCGCTTCACCCGCTCGTGCAGCAGCCCCTCGCCGGATGGTCCCAGGTGCAGCAGCAGGTCGCCCGCCAGATTGGTCTGTGATTCCCGCATGCCATTGGACAGTAACAGCGAGCCATTTCTCCGTAGCTTCGAATGCGTCGTACGGCGATCCGCCGGCCGGCATCGACCAGCACATGGAGGAGACCGTCATGACTCTCGTCGGGCGCTCACTGCCCGCTCAGGCCCACCCGGTGTTCCGTGCCGTGTTCGACGACTGGTACGCCAGGGCCGGCGCCCTGTCGGCGCTGCCGGACGCGCCGGTCGTCCCGGACGAGCCACGGCGACGCCGGTTGGTGATCCGCCGCGGCCGACCGGCACGGCGCGTCCGCACCGCAGAGCTCCTGGGGACGCCCGGCGCATGTGCTGAGTAAGCTCCGGGACATGCGGATCTCCGTCTCCTCCGACATGGACGAACCCGTGGCGCGCGCCCTCGTCGCGGAACTGACCGGGCGTGGCCACGAGGTCGTGACCCACGGCGCGCTGAGCCCCGGCGACGACCCGCAGTGGGCCGTGTGCTCGGAGGCCGCGGCCCGTGACGTCGTCACCGGCGCCGCCGACCAGGCAGTCGTCTGCTGCTGGACCGGCACCGGCGCGTCCATCGCCGCGAACAAGGTGCCGGGCGTACGGGCCGCCCTGTGCACCGACGCCTACACCGCTGACGGCGCCCGCCGCTGGAACGACGCCAACGTGCTCGCCCTCAGCCTGCGGCTCACCTCCGAGCCGCTGCTCAAGGAGATCCTCGACGCCTGGTTCGCGGGCGAGGCGAGCGAGGACGCGGAGGACCGGGGGAACGTGGCGCGCATCGAGCGGCTGGACCTCGGGAAAACCACCCGCTGACCACTGGGTTCCCGCGCTACTGGCACAGGCTCCACAGCGCGGCCACCAGCGGCCTCCGCAGATCCGCCCGCCGTACGCACAGCCCGATCGGGAACGGCTCTGGCGCCGGATCCGCGGGCACCACCGCCAACCGCTCGCGCACAGCGCTGTGTTCGAGTACGAGGCGGGGCACCACGCCCGTCCCGCAGCCCAGGGCGACCAGCGTCAACAGCCCCTCGTGACCGTCCGGTTCACAGGCCACCTCGGGAGTCGTGCCGCGGGCCCGGAACCAGCGGTCGGCGGCGTCGCGGACCAGTCCGCGGTGGGGGAGGACGAACGGTCCGTCGAGGCCGGGATCCGGGCGGTCCCGGGCCGTGACGAGGTCCAGCTCGGTCACCGCCACCGTCCGGCTGACCAGCGGTTCCGGCAGTCGCGCCGGGATCCCCGCCACGGCCGCGTCCACCTCGCCCTCGTCCAGCCGGGCCAGCGCGGCCGCCGCGTCACCGGTGCGCAGGTCCAGCCGCACCTGCGGATGCGCGGTGCGGAACGGGGCCAACAGGTCGGGCAGCAGCGCCTGGCAGGCCGTCACGGTGGCGAACAGGGCCAGACGGCCAGTGAGTTGGGCCGGGTCAGGGTGCTCCTCACGGTAGGCACGCCACAACTCCAGTGCCTGAACGGCGTATTCACGAAAGCGGTGCCCCTCCGCCGTCAGCGACACCCCGCGCGGCCCCCGCTCGAACAGCCGGTGCCCGAGGTCCGCCTCCAGCCGCTGCACCGTACGCGTCAGCGTCGCCGGACTGACATGGCAGTCGAGACTCGTCCGCCCGAAGTTCAGCGTCTGCGCCAGATGCAGGAAGAGCCGCAGCTCCCTCTGGTCGTCACGCACCGGCTCACCTGCCCATTTCATTTCTCGCAACAGTGCGCTGCGCAAGTTGCGCTTGCTGCAACGCTCGCCCGGAGCCTACAACTCGACCATGACCTCCACCACGTACACCTCCCGCGTCTTCTCCCTCGAAACGATGGACGTGCCCGGCGGCACCGAGACCATCCTGCGCGGCGGCCGGCACCTCTTCCCGCTGCTCCCACGGGCCTTCGCCGGGGTGCGCCGCATCGGTGTGATCGGCTGGGGCCCGCAAGGCCGTGCCCAGGCCCTCAACCTGCGCGATTCCCTCGCCGGTACGGACATCCGGGTGACCGTCGGACTGCGCCCGGGCTCCGCGTCCGCCGCCGACGCCCGCGCGAACGGCTTCACCGAGGAGGACGGCACACTCGACGACTGGCTCGCCGTCGCCGCCGACAGCGACCTGCTGATCCTGCTCATCGCGGACGCCGCACTCGCCGCCCACCACCCGGAGATCTTCGCGGTCCTTGAGCCGGGCGCGGTCATCGGCCTCTCGCACGGCTTCCTGCTCGGCCATCTCCGGGAAACGGGCGGGGAGTTCCCCGCCGGACATGGGGTGATCGCCGTCTGCCCCAAGGGCATGGGCGACTCCGTGCGGCGCCTCTACCGGCAGGGCGAGGAGGTCAACGGCGCCGGGATCAACAGCAGTTACGCCGTCCATGCCGACCCTGACGGCCGGGCCACCGACCTCGCGCTCGGCTGGTCGGTCGCGCTCGGATCGCCGTACACCTTCCGCACCACCCTCGACAGCGAGTACCTCTCGGACATCGTCGGCGAACGCGCCATCCTGCTCGGCGCCGTGCACGGCATCGTCGAGAGCCTGTACACCCGCTTCCGCGTCGCCGGCGACGACGAGATCACGGCGTACGAACGGTCCTGCGAGAACATCACCGGCCCGATCGCCCGCACCATCTCGCACGCCGGCCTGCGCGCGGTGCGCGAGGGCCTGGACCCGGACGGCCGGGACGTCTTCGACCGGGCGTACACGGCCACCTACGGGCCCGCGCGCGAGATCGTCGCCGAGATCTACGACGAGGTCGCCGACGGCACCGAGCTGCGCAGCGTGATCCTCGCCGAACGGCGCCTGGGCAGCCGCCCGATGAGCGAGATCGGCGGCTCGCCCATGTGGTCGGTCAGCGATCGCGCGCACGCCCGCCGAGCCGAACACGCCGTCCCTGTCGAGCCGTTCACGGCCGGTGTGTTCGTCGCCACCATGACCGCGCAGATCGACGAGTTCGCGGAGCGCGGCCACCCCTGGTCGGAGATCGTCAACGAGTCGGTCATCGAGGCCGTCGACTCGCTCCTGCCGTACATGCACGCCCGCAACGTCGCCTACATGGTCGACAACTGCTCCCGCACGGCCCGCCTCGGCACCCGCCGCTGGGGTCCGCGCTTCCAGGCGGCGTACGAGCAGATCGCCTACCCGGCCGCCGAACGCCCCGCCGACGAAGCCCTGTTGACGGCCTTCGACGGCCATCCCGTGCACGAGGCGCTGGCCGCGGCGGCGAAACTGCGCCCGTCCGTGGACATCTCCGTCGCCTGAGACCGGCGGCCAGGACCGGCTGTTGTCAGTGGTGGACGCTAGCCTGCCGGCATGATCGAGACGACCGGCGACGACCGCGCCTTTCCGCCCGCCCTGGCCGAGGTGGCCCGAGTGGAGTTCGAGTACGAGGAGGACGAGGGCGTCGACTTCGAGCCCTACGACGCCTTCGACTCCGCCGAGGAGACCACCGACTGGCTGCGCAACTGGACCGGCAACCACGAGCTCGACGGCGCCGCCTACCGGGTCTTCGGGCAGGACGGCACCGGCGGTCTCGCCGCGCTCTGGTTCGCCCGGCCGGGCCGGCCGCTCGCCGAGCAGCCCGTGGTGTTCCTGGGCTCGGAGGGCGAGCGCGGTGTCGTGGCCGGGAGCCTCTCCGACTTCCTGTGGGTGCTGGCGGACGGCGTGGGCCCGCTGGAGATCGTGGAGTTCGAGCAGTACGAGGGCCGCCCGAACCCGGCACTGGCCCAACTCGCCGAACGCCACGCGACCACCCCACGCCGCACCGCCCGCGAGATAGTCACCGCGGCACAGGCCGACTTCCCGACCTTCTCCGAGGACATCGACGCACTCTGCCGCTGAACCCCGCTCGCCTCACCGCCAGTCGGCGACGAATGCCCGGCCGGGGTTCTCGGTGAGGACGCGGTCCACCAACTCCTCACCCAGCTCCACCGCGAGCCGCGGGCGGACTCGCCGCAGCAGATACGGCATCCCCGGGCCGCCGTCGACCGAACGGGCCCCGGCGACCACGGTGTCGCAGCCGAGCAGCAGCCGGTGCCCGTAACCCGCCTCGGCCAGCGCCCGCACGGCGTCCGGCATCCGCCAGTCGGTGGCGTGGTTGGCCCGCGACGGACCGTCGAACGCCAGATAGGCGCCCGCCTCGGCGGCCTGCCGCTGGACCACCAGGTCGGGGGAGCGGTTGAGGTGCCCGAGCACCACCCGCCCCGGCTCCACCCCCAACCTGCCGCACAGCAGGTCGAGTACGTCGAGCGCGCCCGTGCCGAGCTCCAGGTGGACGGCGATGGTCGCGCCCGTCGCACGATGGGCCTCGGCCGCCGCCGTCATCGTCCAGCGGGCGTGCGCGTCCAGGGCGTGGAAACCGCCCGCGACCTTGATGAGCCCGGCCCGCACCCCCGACGTCCCGATGCCCTCGGTGAGCTCCGAGACGAACACCTCGGCGAGCTTGCCGCGCACCTCTTCCAGCAACTCCGTGGTGTAGTGGGCCGCTTGGTGCAGCCCGGTCGCGCAGACCAGGTGCACTCCGGCCGTCCGCGACAGCGCGGGCAGATCCGCGGCCCGCCGCCCCATGCCGTACGGCGTCCACTGCACGACACTCCCGCCGCCCACCGCACGGAACGCGGCCAGCTCCGCCCGCGCGGCCGCCGCGTCGTTCAGCTCCTGCCCGGGCAACCGCGGGCTGCGGAGGAACAGATGGTCGTGCGCGTCGCACACGCCCAGCTGCTCCGGCCGCACATCCCCCAGCACGGTACGGACCGCACTCACCACTGCCGCCCCCGCGGCAGCCGGTCCAGCCCCGGCGCGGACAGGTGCAGCACCTCGAACACGTCCCCGTCGGCCTTGGGCGCGTCGTGCTCCCAGAGCGAGAAGTGCACCAGCTCCCAGCGGCTCGTGTCCACGGCGGCCGCCGCGAGCACCGCCCCGTCCGCATCGGCCAGCCGCTCGGTCTCGCCCACCGCCCGCGCCATCACATCGGCCAACTCCTCGCCGTCCGGCACGGGTTCGCGCCGCCGCACCGCGAACCGCGCCGGTCCGCCGACGGCGCCGCCCCCCTCGTACGCCAGACCCGTCCACTGCCGTACCACCGGCCGCCCGAAGTCATTGCTGAGCCCCTGGAAGGCGCCTCCCCACAGGAACGTGTTCATGCCGTCCATGGTGTTCCAGAGGTAGAACGGCGCGTACTGGTTCACCGGCGAGCCGAACCGCCCGCGCTCGCGCAGCAGATACGACTTGATGCCGAGGCCGGCCCAGTCGTCCAGGAGGTGGCCGATGCGGGCGACGCGCTCTCGGATGATGCCGGTGTCGTAGTCGGCGGGCAGGGTCAGCTCGTACTGCATGGCGTGCATCCGATGCCTCCTCAGGCGGGGTAGTCCTCGGGGCCGACGTGCGCGTCCCACTCCGCGGTGCTGCCGTCCTCCGCGGCCTCGACGACCGCGAGATGGGTCATGAAGGTGCGCGGCCCGGCGCCGTGCCAGTGCCACTCGCCCGGCTCGATCCACACCGTGTCGCCCGCCCGGATCACCTCCGCGGGACCGCCCCTGCGCTGCACCAGCCCCTCGCCCTCCGTGACGTACAGCACCTGACCGTGCGGATGCCGGTGCCAGGCGGTGTGCGCGCCGGGCGCGAAGTGGACGTTGAACATGCGCAGCCTGGACGGGGCCGGGGGCGCGGCCACCTCGTCCAGCCACACCTGGCCGGTGAAGTTCTCCGCCGAGCCCTGGCGGGTGTCGGGGCGGTTCCTCGTGATGTGCATGTACGGGTCTCCTATCGCGGTGCGAGCAGGGAGAGCAGTCCTCGGACAGCGGTCTCGAAGGCGGCGGGGGAGCCGGAGGCACGCGCGAGGACATAGCCGCCCTGCACGGTCGCCAGGACGGCTGCGGCGATCTCCTCGCCGTCCAGCGAGGGCGCGAACTGGCCCTGCTCCTTGCCCTCTTCGACGATCCCTGCGATCAGCTCACGGATCGCGTCGAGCGTCTCGTCGACCGGCGCGCGCAGCTCGTCGCTCGCGACGACGTCCGGATCCATCGTCAGCCGCCCCACCGGGCAGCCGCGCAGCACATCGCGCTCGCGCAGCAGATACGCCTCGATCCGCTCGTACGGCGTCCCCGGCCCGCCCAGTACTCCCTCGGCGCCGGTCCGCAACTCCTCGGCCGTACGCCGGATCGCGGCCAGCGCGAGATCGGGCTTGCCCTTGAAGTGGTGGTACATGCTGCCCTGCCCGGCGCCCGCGCGCTCCAGGATCGCCTTGGGGCTGGTGCCCACGTACCCGCGCTCCCACAGCAGCTCACGGGTGGACTCGATGAGTCGGTCCGAAGTGCTCATGACGCCACTGTACATACTAGTAGTTACAGAAGTCGAGCCCTTAAGCCGAGCCCTTGAGGAGCAGCCCGAACGCCCCCGCCTACTCCCCGGGAGGTACGCGCACTGCCGCTGGCCGTACGACGACCCGGACCCCTCCCCGGCGCGAGTCTCGAGGCATCACCACCGGACCCACTCAGGAGATGACTCGACATGCAGACCCTCGCAGACTGGAACGGCGGCCCCGGCCCGTTGATCCTCTTCTTCCCGCTGATCTGGGCGGCCGTCGCGATCGGCGTCGCCACCGTGCTGCGCCGCACCGTCTGGCGCGGCCGGCGCGGACCCTGGCGTGCGATGGACGACCCGCGCCCGTCCGGGGACTCGCCCCTCGCCGTGCTCGGCCGCCGCTTCGCCTCCGGCGAGATCGACGAGGACGAGTACTGGCGCCGACTGTCCGTCCTGGACGAGCAGTTCGGCCGGAACGTGGGCAAGGGCGGTGCGGCATGACCGCCACGACCACCGTGCGCACGGCCGCGCGTGTCGTCGACGCCGTCAAGGTGTACGGGCGCGGCGACACCGAGGTGAGGGCCCTGGACGGGGTGAGCGTCGACTTCGCGGCCGGCCGCTTCACCGCGATCATGGGGCCCTCGGGCTCCGGCAAGTCCACCCTCATGCACTGCGCGGCCGGTCTCGACACCCTCACCGCGGGCGCCGCCCACATCGGCGACACCGAACTGGGCGCACTGGACGACCGCCGCCTCACCCTCCTGCGCCGCGACCGGGTCGGCTTCGTCTTCCAGGCCTTCAACCTGGTGCCGACCCTCACCGTCGCCGAGAACATCACGCTGCCCCTGGACCTCGCGGGCGGCAAGGGCGACCCGGAGTGGCTCGACGCCCTCATCGACGTCGTCGGCCTGCGCGACCGGCTCCACCACCGGCCCTCCGAGCTCTCCGGCGGTCAGCAGCAACGCGTCGCCGTGGCAAGGGCGTTCGCCGGGCGGCCGGACGTCGTCTTCGCCGACGAGCCCACCGGCAACCTCGACTCCCGCTCCGGCGAGGAGGTCCTCGGACTGCTCGGCCGCACCGTGCGCCAGACCTCCCGCACGGTCGTCATGGTCACCCACGACCCGGTGGCCGCCGCCCACGCCGACGAGGTCGTGTTCCTCGCCGACGGACGCCTGGTCGACCGGATGGAATCCCCGACCGCCGACAAGGTCCTGGACCGCATGAAAGCCTTCGAGGTGCCCTCATGAACGCCGCCGTACGCCTGAGCGTGTCCTCCCTGCGCGCCCACAAGCGCCGCTTCGCCGGTACGTTCCTCGCGGTCTTCCTCGGCGTGGCGTTCCTCGCCGGCACCCTCGTCATGGGCGACACCCTGCGCGCCAGCTTCGACACCATGTTCGGCAACGCGACCAGCGGCACCGACGCCGTGGTCCGCAGCGCGGACACCATCACCACGCCGGGCGAGAGCCAGGGCGTACGCCAGCCGGTCCCGACGACCCTCGCCGACACCCTCGCCGAGGTGCCGGGCGTGGCGGCCGCCGAGCCCGACATCGAGGGCGCGGGCCAGCTCGTCGGCAGGAACGGCAAGCCGATCGGCGGCCAGGGCCCGCCCACCCTCGCCGGCAACTGGATCACCGACCCCGAGCTCAACCCGTACCGGCTCGCCGAAGGCCGGGCCCCGCAGAAGTCCGGCGAGGTCGTCGTCAACCGGGGCGCCGCCAAGAAGGGCGGCCTCAAGCTCGGCGACACCACGACCCTGCGCACCCCCGACCCGGTCAAGGTAACGATCGTCGGCCTCGCGACCTTCGGCGGCGAGGACGGAATGGCCCAGGTGACCTTCACGGGCATGACCCGCGCCGACGCCGAGAAGTACCTCACGGCACGTCCAGGGGAGGCGGCGAGCATCAAGGTACGGGCGGGCCCCGGCGTCGGTGAGAAGGCTCTCGTCGACCGCCTGACTCCCGTCCTGCCCAAGGGAGTCGAGGCCATCACCGGCCAGGAGTCGGCCCAGGAGAACACCGACATGATCTCCAGTCAGTTCCTGAGCATCTTCACCACCCTCCTCCTGGTCTTCTCCGGCATCGCCCTCCTGGTCGCGACCTTCTCCATCCACAACACGTTCGCGATCGTCGTCGCCCAACGCACCCGCGAGAACGCCCTGTTGCGCGCCCTGGGCGCCTCCCGCCGCCAGGTCACCGCGACGACCCTCGTCGAGGCCACCGGCGTGGCCGTCACCGCCTCCGCGGCAGGCCTCGCGGGCGGCATCGGCATCGCGGCCGCACTGCAGGCGCTGTTCCCGGCGATCGGATTCCCGTTCCCCGACGGCAACTTGGTGATCAGCGCCCTGTCCATGGCCCTCCCGCTCGCCGTAGGCATCGCGGTCTGCCTCGGCTCGGCTCTCCTTCCCGCCGTACGAGCAGGCCGCACCGCCCCTCTCGCGGCCCTCCGTGAGACGGCCGTGGACACCTCGGCGGCCTCCCGCACCCGGGCCGTCACCGGCATGGGCATCGCGGCGCTCGCCGTGGCGGTGACCCTCAGCGGCGTCCTCGTCTCACCGTCCCTGTGGATGGCGGCACTTGGCGCCGTCCTGGCCCTGGTGGCGTTCGTGGTCCTCGGCCCGGTCGCCTCCACGACCGCGGTACGCATCCTCGGTGGCCCTCTGGACAAACTCCGGGGCGTCACCGGTGGCCTGGCCCGCCGCAACGCCCTGCGCAGCCCCAAGCGGACCGCTGCGACCGCGAGCGCCCTGATGATCGGTGTGGCGGTCGTGTCGCTCTTCACGGTCTTCGGAGCGTCCCTCAAGGCGACCATGGACCAGACGGTCTCCCGTTCCTTCGCGGGCGACGTCGCCGTGAGCACCCCGTCCTTCGGCGCGGGCGGAAGCGGCCTGAGCCCCCGCCTGGCAGGTGCCGTCCAGCGACTCCCCGAGGTCGACACAGCGGTGGGCCTCGGCCGCGGGGTGGCCGAAGTCGACGGCAAGGGAAGGGCGTTGACGGTGACCGATCCCATCGCCCTGGACCGCACCTTCGACCTCGGCAAGGTCGACGGCTCACTCCGCGACCTCGGCGCGGACGGCCTGGCCGTCACCCGCGCCGAAGCGCGGAAACAGCACCTCACCACCGGCTCGAAGGCCCGACTCGCCTTCACCGACGGCAAGAAGGAGACCTTCACGGTCCGCGCGGTCTACGGCCGGTCCGAACTCGCCGGCGACTACGTCATCACCCGCGCCGCCTGGGCCCCGCACCGCACCCAGGACGCCGACACCCTGGTCGCGGTCTCCTTCAAGGACGGCGTGGACACGGCCACGGGCAAGGCGGCGGTGCAGAAGGTCGCCGCGCAGTACGGCAACCCCGAGGTCCAGACCCGCGACGAGTACGCGCAGTCCTCGGCCGGCGGCATCGACATGATGCTCACCCTGATCTACGCGCTGCTCGCCCTCGCGGTCCTCATCGCGCTCCTCGGCATCGCCAACACCCTGACCCTGGCGATCCACGAACGCACCCGGGAACTGGGCCTGTTGCGCGCGGTGGGCCAGACCCGGCCCCAGCTGCGGGCCATGGTCCGCTGGGAGTCGATCCTGGTCGCGGCCTTCGGTACCGCGGGCGGCCTGGGCCTGGGCGCCTTCCTCGGCTGGGTTCTGGTCAAGGCCTCGGACGGCGCAAGCGACAGTGCCTTCGCCTTCGCCGTCCCGCCGCTGCAACTCCTGATCGTGGCACTGGTGGGCCTGACGGCAGGCGCCCTGGCGGGCCTGCGCCCGGCAAGGCGCGCGGCCCGTCTGGACGTACTGCGTGCGATCGCGACCGAATGACCCTTCACGAGCAGTGGACCGTCACCGCCCGATCAGCCAGCGACGGCCGATCGGGCGGGAGCATGGGCGGTCCTGTGGGCGTCGGCCCCGTGGTCGAGGTCCACGAAGCGGTGCGCGGGCTTCTCCGCCGTACGGCGCAGCGGCCGGGCCGGCGAGGCGGCGGCCGGTGAAGTCGTCGGCAGCGTGAACCACACGACCTTCCCCGACTCCCCGTCCGGCCGTACTCCCCAGCTCTCGCTGACCGCGGCGACCATGGCGAGCCCGCGGCCGCTGGTCGCGGAGGTCTCCACGTCCCGCACCTCGGGCAGGCGGGGGTCGTGGTCGTGCACAGAGACCGTGAGCCGGTCCAGCAGCAGCTCGATCTCCACGGTGCACATCTTGTCCGGTTGGGCGTGCCGGTGGACGTTGGTCAACAGCTCCGTCACACCGAGCGCCGCCCGGTCTATGAGGGGGTCCATATGCCAGTAGCGCAACTGCGCTGAAAGGATTCTGCGGACCTGGCCGATCCGCGACGGCAGGGCTTGGAGCTCCACCGTGCAGTGCCTGCTTGGGTGACTGGTCACGGCTGCGACTCCCCGACGTGAGGTCCGGAAGAACACGGAGTTCGGATCCAGCAGCGTGCCGGTCGGAATACGGCCGCCTGCTGTCGTGCCCGGCGGGCTGGTTCGCAGCGTTATCGCCGGTAAACCCAGAGTGACGTGAGACCAGCGTGACTCAGGGGGTGCGGCACCGCAACTCGCGATCGATCCCGTCCGCCCCCGCGCGCCCCGCCCCGCCGTCGGCGGCGCCCTCAGCCCCCGCGCCCCGCGGCCCTGCGCACGGCCTCGATGAACCGGCGCGCGGCCGGCGGCCCCGGCTCACCCGGCGCCGGATCGTGATCGCCCAGGGTCAGCGTGTAGCGCTTGCCGTTGAGGTCCGCCAGCGCCCGGTCCTCCGGGGCGAACCAGGGCTTCGACGCCCGCACCGCCTGCACCGGCGCACTGTCGATCTCGGTGCCGTAACTGGTGAGCAACGCAAGCCTGCCGTCGCTGATCCGGACCTGCCCGGCCCGGGTGAGCGATCGCAGCCGTTTCCCGATCCGCACGCCCGTGGCCGTGAACTCCGGCTCCGCCATGCCGCCCGCCCCCTCGTACGCGTCCGGTGCACCGGCCCGTACTCCCGCGTGGTCGCCGGCCGGCGCGTGTCGTGATCCAGTGTGCGCCCCCGTGTCGGTGCAGTCTGCCCGCACCCGGCGTCGAGCACCAGTACGCACGGCACCCGGAGCGCGGGCGCCCGGAGCACTCCGCGAATGCGCCCCCACGCCCTTCGGCACTCCGGCCCAAGGCCGCGCTTTGAGCCCCTCAAAGTGGTGTTTATGCAGGTGAGAAGCGTGTGGATGGTGTTTATGATCGGTGCGACGGCCGCGCCTTCCGACAGCTGCGGCCCATCGTGAGGAGCACCGCCGTGAGCACTTCCCAGCAGACCCCGACCGGCGTGACCCTCGACGTCGACCACACCGACGCCACCTACCGCGACTGGCTGAAAGAGGCCGTGCGCAAGGTCCAGGCCGACGCCAACCGCTCGGCCGACACCCACCTGCTGCGCTTCCCGCTCCCCGAGAAGTGGGGCATCGACCTGTACCTCAAGGACGAGTCGACCCACCCGACCGGCAGCCTCAAGCACCGCCTGGCCCGCTCGCTCTTCCTCTACGGCCTGTGCAATGGCTGGATCCGGCCGGGCCGCCCGGTGATCGAGGCGTCCAGCGGCTCGACGGCCGTCTCCGAGGCGTACTTCGCGAAGCTGATCGGCGTGCCCTTCATCGCCGTCATGCCGCGCACGACGAGCGCCGAGAAGTGCCGTCTCATCGAGTTCCACGGCGGACAGTGCCACTTCGTGGACGACTCACGGAAGATGTACGAGGAGTCGGCCCGCCTCGCGCTGGAGACCGGCGGCCACTACATGGACCAGTTCACCTACGCGGAACGGGCCACGGACTGGCGCGGGAACAACAACATCGCCGAATCCATCTTCCGCCAGCTGGAGTTGGAAAGGTTTCCGGAGCCCGCGTGGATCGTCGCCACGGCCGGCACCGGCGGCACCTCGGCGACCATCGCCCGCTACGTCCACTACACCCAGCGCGACACCCGCATCTGTGTGGCCGACCCGGACAACTCCTGTTTCTTCGAGGGCTGGACCACCGGCGATCCGGACGTCACCTGCGACTGCGGCTCCCGCATCGAGGGCATCGGCCGCCCCCGCATGGAACCGAGCTTCGTGCCCGGCGCGATCGACCGGATGATGAAGGTCCCCGACGCGGCGAGCGTGGCGGCCGTACGGGCCCTGGAACAGGCCATCGGCCGCAAGGCGGGCGGCTCGACCGGCACCGGGCTGTGGAGCGCGCTGAAGATCGTCGCCGAGATGGTGGCCGAGGGCCGGCAGGGGAGCGTGGTGACACTGCTGTGCGACCCGGGCGACCGCTACCTGGACAAGTACTACTCGGACACCTGGCTCACCGAGCAGGGCCTGGACATCGAGCCGTACTCGGCGGCGATCGACTCCCTTCTGGAGACGGGCATCTGGCCCTGCTGAGCCGCGGCCGGGGACCGCTGATCCGCGACGCCGCTACGGCTGCCTCTGCCGCGCCAGCCGCAGGTCCAGCGCGGTCACCGCGTCCCTGAAGGCCCGCCCGAGCCCCGCCCGTGCCGCCTTCACGGCGAGACGGAACGGTGCCGTCCCGTCGGCGGCGAACGTCCACTGCACGCGCGTGCCCGTCCCGGCCGGGATGAGCCGCCACTCCTCGGCGAGGGCGCGGGCGCCCGGCGCGTTGGTCTCGTCGACCCGGTAGGCGTAGACCTCGGCCTCCTTCGCCGCGATCACCGTCTCCACGAAGTGCCCGCCGCCCTTGAGCCGGACATCACGCCCGGCACCGTCGTCGACGGCCCGGGCGTGCCTCACCGCCGCGAACCACTCCGCCCAGCCGGGCACGTCGTCGTTGAGGGCGTGGAAGACCGCGTCAGGCGGCGCGGCGATCTCCCGTGCGAAGACCAGCCGTACGGGTGCGACGTCGATGAAGTCGAGGCCGACGGGACGCAGACGATGGGCCATGGACGTGAACCCCCTTGACGGAGAAGGGTGGTTGACCTGGGCAACGTCACGATAACTGGCGGACCGTCAGATGTCAGCACCGCCCGCGCGCGCTCAGTCCTCCGGCTCGCCCGCCACCATCAGCCGCCGCAGATGCTCCGAGATCTCCGCCCGCGCGTCCTTCGGCAGCCCGGCATCGGTCACCAGCGTGTCGACCTGCTCCAGCGCCGCGAACGAACTCAGGCCCACCACACCCCACTTGGTGTGGTCGGCGACCACCACGACCCGCCGCGCCGACTGCACCAGACGGCGGTTGGTCTCGGCCTCCGCGAGGTTCGGCGTGGACAGGCCGGCCTCGACCGATATCCCGTGCACACCCAGGAACAGCACGTCGAAGTGGAGCGCCGCGATCGCCTGGTCGGCCACCGGCCCCACCAGCGAGTCCGACGGCGTGCGCACCCCGCCCGTCAGCACCACGGTCGCCGCGCCCTGCCGGGGCCCGGAGGTGCGCTGCGCCGCGTGGAACACGTCGGCCACCCGCACCGAGTTGGTCACCACAGTCAGATCGGGCACGTCGACCAGCTGGTGCGCCAGCGCGTACGTCGTCGTACCGCCGGAGAGCGCGATCGCGGTGCCCGGCGCGACCAGCTGGGCCGCCGCGCGCGCGATGTCCTCCTTGGCCGTCAGCTCCAGGCCCGACTTGGCCTCGAAGCCCGGCTCGTGCGTGCTCGCCTCGACCACCGGCACCGCACCGCCGTGCACCTTCTCCAGCACACCCTGGCGCGCCAGCGCGTCCAGATCGCGGCGCACGGTCATGTCCGACACGCCGAGCTTGCGCGTCAGCTCGTTGACGCGGACCCCGCCCCGGCGCCGCACCTCGTCCAGGATCAGGGCGCGCCGCTGCTCCGCGAGGAGGTTCTGATTCTCACTCACGTACGCTCCGGTCCTTTCGCCTCAAGCAGTCCGACACACCCGTCGCACCCTCTCCGACAAGGAGATTCTCCCCCGGCCCCGGTGCGCGGACGTCCCATACTCGCACGGGTCGGAGCAGGTTACGCCACCGACGGTCACGCCGCGCTCATGTCACGTACACCTCATGCGTGCCTCGCAAGTCACACGTCTCGGGGAGATTCCGTGAGGAGAGGTGTACACCACCGCCCCGGCGGAGATCCTGTGCCCGCACGCACACAAGCAGAACAGGCGTCACGGGGGAAGTGCGAACAGTGGAACGTGCTCAGGAACGGGCCCGGGCCGACCGGCCCGCCGAGAGCCTCGACGGATCCGGAACCGCCCTGGAACTCCTGGTCCACGGCGTGGGCGGCACCACGCCCGAGGCGATGCTCAACGATCCGCGCACGGTGCGCGTCACCGGCGACGGGACGGCCGCCGTCTTCCGGCGCTGCGAGGACGTCGACGCGGAGTCCAGACCGCAGGACTACCAGGACAAGCCGGTGCAGGAGGCGTACGTCTGGTGCAACCTCACCTCCGGCAACAGCGCCCGCGCCCTGTGGCTCCTGCTGCTGCCGTTCATGGTCGTCAACCTCGCCCACTGGATGCGCCCCACCGCGCGTGGCCACAGCCGCACGGTCCGTTTCTACGGGCTGCTGGTACGGCTGATCGGGCTGACCCTGACAGTGCTGCTGGTCGCGGCCGCGTGTGAGGTCGCCCTCGACCTGGCGGCCTGGCAGTGCGAGGGCACGCACGCGTGCGCCGACCGCCACTCCTGGCTGGGCTTCCTCTCGCCCGAGATCTCCCAGGACGGCTGGTGGAGCCACCCCGGCCGCCGCCTCGCCGTCGCGGCCGTGGTGCCGACGGCCCTCACGACCCTGCTGTGGTACCTCTCCCGCCGCACCTGGAGCGCCTACGAGTCCCAGCGGCCCCTCTCCCACGAGCCCGAGCCCGACGAGGACACCGGCCGCACCTCCCTCGGCCGCCCCGGCTTCTGGTACGGCCGCCGCTTGGTCGCCCGGCTCCGCGCCGCCCACACCGCGGCCGGCTTCCTCACGGTCGCGGCAGCGGTCGCCTCCTCCGCGGCCCGCTTCGACCACCGGCCCGGCGGCCCCGCCGCACTCGACACGGTGAGCCGGCTCCTGTACGCGGCCCTCGCCGCGACCGCCGCCGTGGCCCTGTGGGTGGTCTGCCGCCGAGGACGCAGCGAGAACCACCTCGACCAGAAGCTCGACGAGCATCTCGTACGACGCCTGCCGCTCGCCGCCCTCGCCCTGCTGCTGTTCGCCGTCGTCTACGCCGGCTGGGAGCGCCCCGGGTGGGAGTCCTCCGGCCGGCTGGCCGGTGGCGGCACCACCTTCGGCGGCCTCGCCCTGATCCAGGGCCTCCTCGTGATCGTCCTTGCCGTGGTCGCCCGCCTGCTGCACCGCACGCATCCCGACCCGCGCGCGGCGATGCGCGGCCTGGCCGGACCCGCGGTCGCCATGCTGGCCTGCGCGCTGGGCGGAGTGATGTCCGGCGGGGTCTCCCAGCGGGTCTCCGACTGGCTGGACGGCACCGGGACCTCCATCGCCGGCCCGCCGGTCGTCCTGACCTGGCAGTCCTCGGTGATTCCCGTGCTGCTGCTCGCCCTGCTCGGGCTGTGCGCCCTGCTCGGACGCGGAGCCTGGCGGCTGCGGCGGACCGAGCTGGGCGAGGTGCAGCGTGACTACCCCGGCGAACCCGAGGACACCGCCCGCACGCGCGCCATCGCCACGACCCGTGCCCTGGCCACACTCACCGACCGCGCCCCGCTCCTCGTCGCCGTCACCTCCGCCACGACCCTGCTGCTGGGAGCCGGCGCCCTGGTCGGCGCGAGGTTCACCGAAGAGGCACCGGCCTCGGCCGCCGACCATGCGCACGCCCTCGTGCACGGCGCCGCGCAGACCGCGCAGGCCCTGGGCTCCTGGCTGATCGGCTTCGGCTTCATCCTCTTCGTCACCTGGGGCCGGCGCGCCTACAAGGACGCCTCCGCGCGGCGCACCATCGGCATCCTGTGGGACGTCGGCACCTTCTGGCCGCGCGCCGCCCACCCCTTCGCCCCGCCCTGCTACGCCGAGCGCGCGGTGCCCGACCTCAGCTGGCGGATGGCCACCTGGACCCGCTCCACCGGCGGCCGCCTGGTCATCTCCGGACACTCCCAGGGCAGCGTCCTGGCCGCCGCCGCGGCCTGGCAACTGAAGCCGTCCGTCCGCAAGCGGGTCGCCCTGCTCACCTACGGCTCACCCCTGGAGCGGCTCTACGGCCGCTGGTTCCCGGCCCACTTCGGCCCGGCCGCGCTCAGCTCGCTGCACCACGAGGTCGACTGCTGGCGCAACCTCTACCGCGCGACCGACCCCATCGGCGGCCCGATCCGCCTGCCCGGCGACTGCGGCCCCGAAGTGGACCGGGGCCCGCTGAAGGACCCGCTCGCCTACGGCCGCACCGCCCGGCACCCGCTCCCCGCGCCGATCCTCGGCCACTCCGACTACCAGGCCGACCCGGCCTTCGCCGAGGAACGCGAGCGACTGCTGGCCCGACTGCGCCCCGAGGTCCCGACGCCCCGCCTCGACGGGGAGGCGGAGAGATCCCCGGCCTGACGTGGAGCACATGTCAGGGGACGTCAGGCAGATCTTCGGCGTACAGCAGGGTCAGGTCGTCCGTGCTGGGCTCGTCGACCTGGGCGACCCGGCTCGCGTGCCGCTCCACCATCGCCTCGAAGGTCTGGCGGGCGGTACGGCCATTGCCGAACGCCGGGCCCTTCGGCATCGCGGTGAAGTACTTCAGCAACGCGTCCGCCGTGCCCTGGGCCAGCCGGTACTCGTGCTCGTCGGCCTGCTGCTCGACGATCCGCAGAAGCTCGTCCGGGTTGTAGTCGCTGAAGGTGATGGTCCGTGAGAACCGGGACGCCACACCGGGGTTGACCGAAAGGAACCGTTCCATCTCGGCCGTGTAGCCCGCGACGATCACCACCACCGCGTCCCGGTGGTCCTCCATCAGCTTCACCAGCGTGTCGATGGCCTCCTTGCCGAAGTCCCGGCCCGAGTCCTCCGGCGACAGCGCGTACGCCTCGTCGATGAACAGCACCCCGCCGCGCGCCCTGTCGAAGGCCTCCTGGGTGCGGATCGCCGTCGAGCCGATGTGCTCCCCGACCAGGTCGACACGGGACACCTCGACGAGATGGCCCTTCTCCAGGACCCCGAGGGAGGCGAGGATCTCGCCGTAGAGACGGGCCACAGTGGTCTTGCCGGTGCCGGGGGAGCCGGTGAAGACCAGGTGCCGCTTGACCGAGGCCGCCTTCAGGCCCGCCTGCTGGCGGCGCCGGCCCACCTCGATCATGTCGGTGAGGGCCCGCACCTCGCGCTTGACGCTCTCCAGGCCGACCAGCGCGTCCAGTTCGCCGAGCACGGCCTTCGAGGTGCGCGCCGGCTGCTCCGGCCCGGCCGGGGCGACGAGGGGCTCCTGCTCCGTGGTGCGCTGGCCGGGGATCGCGCCCAGCAGGCCGGGGGGCTGGCTCGACGTCTGCACGGCGGTCTCCCGGGCCTCCGGCGGCCGTACGCCACCGCTCTCGTCGCTCGTGCAGTCCTCGACGACGGGACCCGTGCCGGGCGCGGTGTCCGGGCCGGCCTCCGCGAACTCGTACCCCCCGCGCGCGCACCGCTCCGTACGGCACTTCCTGAGCGTCGTACGGCAGCCGTCGATCACATGGAAGCCGTAGCCGCCGCTCCCGGACACCCGGCAGTTCTGGAAGGTGCCCCGGCCGCCCGCCGACACGTAGAAGCCGGCTTCGGCGGGGGAGTCGACCGTGCACCGCTCGATGGTGGGGTCGGCGCCCTTGGTGACGATCACGCCGGTCTGGGTGCCGTCCACCGTGCAGTTGTTGAGGGTGCCGCCGCTGCCGTGGTCCCGGAACCAGGCGCCCGTCGCCGCGTCCCGGATGCGGCAGTCGTCGAGCTGGGCCGTGGCCCCGTCGCTCACCGACACCGCCGTGTTGCGCACCTGGGTCAGATCGCTGTCGACGACGTCCGCGCGCGAACCGCGGTCCAGCACGAACAGGGCGTCCGGCACGTCGTGCACCCGGCAGGAGTCCAGTACGACGGTCGCGCCGTCGCTGACCCACACCGCCGGATAGTCGCCGGTGCTGTCGAAGATCTCGCACTGGTTCGCGTCCACGCGCGTGCCCGGATCCCACACCGACAGGCCGTTGCGCCCGAACTGACGCACCGTCGTGCGGGTCAGCGTGAGCACCGAGCGGGAACGCAGATCGACCGCGTTCTCCGGGATGTCGTGGATACGGCAGTCCGCGAGCGTCAGCACCGCGTCCGTGTCGAGCGTGACACCGTCCGCCGTGGTGCGGTGCACATCGCAGTCCGTGAGGTGCGCGGTGGCCCGGCCGGTCACCTGGACGCCACTGCCCCGCACCTCGTAGACCTCGCAACCCACCGCCTCCAGCGCCGAGTTCTCCCCGGTCGCCGTCAGTCCCGAACCCGAGGCGTGGTGGATGCGGCAGCGCTCCAGACGCGGATGTGCCCCGCCGCGGACCGCGACACCGGACTGTCCGGCGGCGACGACCTCGCACTCCTCGAACACCCCGCCCCCGCCGTCGAGTACGGCGATCCCGACGCCCGCCGGATTGTCGACGGTGCACCGGCGCACGGTCGGCCGCGCACCGCCGCGCACCTCGATCCCGGCCGCCGACCGCGTCACGATCCGCACGTCGAGCAGCTCCGGAGTGCCCTCCTCGACCAGCAGCGCGGGTGCGGCCGCGTCCTGGCCCTCCACATGCAGGTCCTGCACCACCGCGGAGGCCCGCACCGTCAGCGGCACCCCGTCCAGGGGCGCGATGCGCACCGAACCGGGGGAACCCTCGGGGCCGCGCAGCGTCACCGACCGCTGGAGCACGAGGTTCTCCCGGTAGGTGCCGGGAGCGACGGTGAGCACGTCGCCGTCGGCCGCGGCCTCCAGGGCTGCGGCGAGTGACGTGTACTCACCCGTGCGGCGGCGCCACCTCGATGTGCCGGTGTGCGTCACCTGGACCGTGCCCTGTGCCATGGCGCTGCTGTGCCCCCACCTCGTAGTACGCGGGTTTGTCGCCGAATGCCTCGGCCGGTCCACCGTAGCGTGCGCGCAGGTGGTGGGATGACCAGAGTCCGAAGGCCGTCAGCTGCCGGTGCCGGTCCGCCCCCAGTCCGGGCCCGCCTTGTCCCAGGCCTGGTCCCAACGGGCGTACCTGCGGCGGACCATGCGCCAGACGATCATCCGCCGGGTGCCCTCGACGAAGCCCGCCGTGAGCATCGCCGCGCCGAAGCCGGCGAGCACCGCGTGTGTCGTCGCCGTCGCGGAGTCCAGCGGGCGGGCCACTATTCGGCCGTGCCCGTCCGTCCATATCCGGAAGTGGTCGCCGCTGTGCGGGGACCTGAGGTCGGCGAGGGCCGCGCCGTGCTGGTGCGTGCCGTCCGGTGCGGTCCAGTCGGCGAGGACCCGGCTGCGCAGGTCTCTCGACGAGGAGGTCTCGGGGTCGGTGTCCAGCGGGGAGCGGTTCAGCTTGCGCACCACGGTGGCCGTCACCTGGTGGCGGGCGGCGCGCTGGTCCCGTACCGACTGCTGCAGGGCGTCTTCGGCGACGCCGCCGACGAGGGAGCCGATCACGGGCGCGGCGACGAGGATGAGCACCAGGGCCACCAGGGCCACCCAGGCCTCGACCAGATCGCTCCTGCGGCGCAGCGGATTGTGCCGCCAGCGCCAGAGTCCGCCGATTGTTCGCACCGTCCCGCACCCCCTTCCCGCTCCGTGATAACCCCACCCGGAGTCGTTCACGTG
This sequence comes from Streptomyces sp. NPDC047081, assembly GCF_040643775.1. Taxonomy (NCBI): domain Bacteria; kingdom Bacillati; phylum Actinomycetota; class Actinomycetes; order Kitasatosporales; family Streptomycetaceae; genus Streptomyces; species Streptomyces sp. NPDC047081. The sequence continues at coordinate 452,396 of NZ_JBEYUY010000002.1, forward strand.
CGGGCCCGGTCAAAGAGAGAGCGAAATCACCTCAGACCGGGGCCTCTCATGAACTTCTCACGTAAGCCCAACGCGCGGGCCCCCGGCGCTGGTTCCCACCGAGCCGATCTTGCCGGGATCTTGTCCGAATCCGTCCGGCTGACCGCGGTGAAGCCGCTCAGTCCAGGATCGTCACGGAGTCCCCGACCCGGATCGTGCCGCGGTTCAGGGGCACCAGGTTCTGGCCGAAGACCAGCTTGCCGCCGATGCGGCGGTGCCGCCCCAGCGAGTACAGGGGCTCCTTGCCCCGGACGGCGGTGCCCTGGTCGGTGGTCGTCACCACGCACCGCCCGCAGCTCTTCGCGACCCGGAAGGTCACATCACCGATCGCGATGCGGGACCAGTCGTCCTCGGCCCAGGCGTCCGCGCCGGACACGACCACGTTGGGCCGGAACCGGTTCATCGGCAGCGGACCGTCGGCCGCCTGGTCGCCCTGCGCGATCAGGGAGTTGAGGGCGTCGAGGGAGCCCGTGCTGGTGACCAGCAGCGGATAGCCGTCGGCGAAGGACACCGTCTCGCCCGGCCGCCCGTACTCCGGGTCGACGGGGCGGCGGGTGGCCGGATCGTCCATGTGTACGAGGCGGGTGCCGGCGCCGAGATACTCGCTGCACCAGACGTGCGCGGCCTCGTCCTCCGCGAGGACGCCCTCGACCTTGTCCCCGAAGATCTGCACCGGCACCGTGCCCAGCGGCCGCGGAACGGTCACGCTCAGCGAGTCCATACCGGGCGCGGACAGCCGGACGCCGCCACCGGGCAGGAGCTCGGCGGCGGCCAGCGCGAGACGCGGCTGCTGACGTTGTGTGACGACCTTTCCCCCGTCGTCGATCAGCACCCAGCGCCGGTCTCCGGCCAGCCCCCAGGGCTCCACCACGGCTTCCCGGAGCGAGAGGCCCCGGAACGCCTTGACCGGATGAATGTGGATCGATTGCAGCAGTTGGCTCCCCATACGGCCATGGTGCCAGGCCGCACGGACAACCGGGCGGGAGCGCTCAGTAGCCGCGGTACTGCTGCTGGTTGTACGGATCCTGATAGGGGGCGGCCGGGCCGGGGCGCGGCGCCGCGGGGCGCATCGCCTCGTAACCCGTGCCGGCGGCCATGGGCCGTTGCGGCTGAGGCTGCTGCGGACCCGGGTAACCGCGCGGCGCGGTGGCCTGCTGCGGGATGTACGCGGCGGGCGCCTGCTGCAGCGGAGAGGGCTGCTGCGCCTGCGGGTAGCCGCCGTAGGAGGGCTGGGAGGGGCCCGCCGGGAGGGCGGGCAGAGCCGACGGCAGCGCGGGCAGGTTGCTGCCAGGCATGTCGTAGGCGGCGGGGACCCGGATCGGGGCGATCTGCGGGGTGCCCCGCTCGGCGACGAGCCTGTCGTAGATCGGGGTGTCCGGGAAGGCGGAGTAGTAGCCACCGCCATAAGTGGAGCGGGGGGAGGTCATGGCACATAAGTTAAGCCCACGATGTGCTGGTTGGGGAGACCGATAAGAGGGTTGTTTTCCGTGTCGGCAGTGACGCGGGATCCCCAATGCGAGCGAACTCGGCAAAATAGGGCGGCGATCCACCCCAGGATCCTGTAAACGCCGAGTTCCGGGAGGGTTACCGACGGGTCGGCCCACCGTCCCGCTGTGCCCTTCATGGGAGTTCGCTGTCCCGGGGAATAGGTTGTGCGAGTAAGCATGCAGAAGGGCCGCAGGGACGCGGACTGGCACGGAGACTCCTGATGGGGGCGGACATGTCAATGTCGAAAGGGTCGAATACTCCGGTGCCGACCACGGCACTGCGGGTCGAATTGGGCTGGCGCTCCGGACCGGGCGTGCCCGACGCGGACGCCTCGGCCCTGCTACTGGTGGGCGGCAAGGTCCGCTCCGACGCCGACTTCGTCTTCTACAACCAGCCCGTCCACTCCTCCGGCGCGGTCCGGCACGAGGGCAAGCGGCACGACGGCGGCCGCACCGTGGACACGCTCGTCGTCGACCTCGCGCGCGTGGAACCCGCGATCGAGACCGTAGTCCTCGCCGCCTCCGCGGACGGCGGGACGTTCGGACAGGTCCCCGACCTCTACATCGAGGTCCGTGACGCCGCCCAGAACACCGTGGCCGCCCGCTTCGACAGCACGGGCGCAAGCGTGGAAACCGCTTTCGTGCTGGGCGAGTTCTACCGGCGGCAGGGCGCCTGGAAGTTCCGCGCGGTCGGCCAGGGCTACAGCAGCGGCCTCGAAGGACTGGCCACGGACTTCGGCATCACGGTGGACGAACCGCAGCACACCGCCCCGGCGCAGCCGACGGCTCCGCAGCCGCAGGCGGCTCCTCCGGTGATGACGCCGCCGCCCGCCGCCCCGCCCGTGACGATGCCTCCGCCGTCCGGGCCCCCCGTCCCCATGCCGCCTCCCACCGCACCGGTTCGGCTGACCAAGGTGACGCTCACCAAGGCGGCCCCCGCGGTCTCCCTCACCAAGCAGGGCGGCACCTCGGGCGCCATGCGCGTCAACCTCAACTGGGAGGTGCGCAAGCAGTTCTCGGGCTGGGGCAGCAAGCGCGGCCGCGCGGTCGCCATGCACAACGACCTCGACCTGGACCTGTGCGCCCTGTTCGAACTCAGTGACGGCAGCAAGGGCGTCATCCAGGCCCTCGGCAACGCCTTCGGCTCGCTGCAGCGCCCCCCGTACATCCACCTCGACGGCGACGACCGCACCGGCGCCGTCGCGAGCGGCGAGAACCTCACCATCAACCTTGACCACAAGCAGGACTTCCGGCGGATCCTCGTCTTCGTGACCATCTACGAGGGCGCGCGCTCCTTCGCCGACCTGCACGCCACGGTCACCCTGCAGCCGCAGTTCGGCGCGGCCATCGACTTCTCGCTCGACGAGTGCACGGTCCCCTCCACCGTCTGCGCCCTGGCCCTGATCACCAACACCGGCAACGACCTCGTCGTACAGCGCGAGGTCCGCTACCTCGTCCCCGAACGCGGGGTGAGCCCGCAGCGGACCATCGACCACGCCTACGGCTGGGGCATGAACTGGACGCCCGGCCGCAAGTGAGCGGTCACCCCTCGTCGGGCATGGCGTCCGGGCGCGCGTAGGTGCGGCCCTTCCAGGCCGCACCGCGCCCCCGGTAGTGCTGCACCGCCGAGTCGACCGTCATGAGGAGATAGAGGACCGCGGTGAACGGCAGCAGCGGAGCGAGCCACAGCGGCTGCCGGTAGTAGCGGAGCATCGGGACGTACGTCCCCGTCATCACCAGCCACGCGAGCCCGCCGAGCACCGCGGCCGCCGGGCTGCCGGCCGCGAGCCCCGCCACCAGGGACACAGGCGGCACCAGATACACGAGCAGCAGCCCGAGCACCGTCCCGAGCAGCAGCAGCGGGTTGTGCCGCAACTGGGCGTACGCGCTGCGCGACACCATGCGCCACAGGTCGTGCAGCCGCGGATACGGCCGCACGCTGTCCACCTTCTCGGCGAGCCCGAGCCAGACGTGGCCGCCGCCGCCCTTGACCGCACGGGCCAGCGCAACGTCGTCGATGACGGCGTGCCGGATCGCGTCCGGGATCCGCACCCGCTCGGCGGTCTCCGCACGCAGCAGGACGCAGCCGCCCGCCGCGGCGGCCGTCCGCGACCCCTTCCTGCCGATCCGGCGGAACGGGTAGAGCTGGGCGAAGAAGTACACAAAGGCCGGTACGACGAGCCGCTCCCACAGGCTCTCCACCCGCAGCCGGGCCATCTGCGAGACGACGTCGAAGCCCCCGGCGCGCGCCGCCGCGACCAACTCCCGCAGGCTGTCCGGCTCGTGCGCGATGTCCGCGTCCGTCAGCAGCAGATACTCCGGCCCACGCGCGCGTGCCAGACCGATCCCGTGCCGTACGGCCCACAGCTTGCCGGTCCAGCCGGCGGGCGGTTCGCCGGGGGAGACGACGGTGAGCGGCAGCCCGCCCCGCTCGCGGCGCAGTTCACGGGCCAGCTCCCCGGTGCCGTCCGAGCTGCCGTCGTCGACCAGGAAGATCTCCGCCCGCCCCGGGTAGTCCTGCGCGAGGAGGGACGGCAGGCTCGAGGGCAGTACGGCGGCTTCGTCACGCGCGGGCACGACGACGCACACCGGGGGCCAGTCGCCGGGATCCACGCGCCCCGGAAGTCTCACGTCCGTGCGCCAGAAGTAGCCCTGACACAGCAGCAGCCACAGCCAGGCGGCGAGAGATACGGCGGCGGTCCACACGATGGCGCTCACTCGCGCAGTGTCCCCCACGGGACCGGCCCGCAAGGGCCCATCGTCTATCGTGGCCGGGTGAAGATCGCGCTCATGGACTCGGGAATCGGCTTGCTGGCGGCCACGGCCGCGGTACGGCGGCTGCGGCCCGACGCAGATCTCGTACTCTCCCTGGACCCGGACGGCATGCCCTGGGGACCCAGGACTCCCGAGGACCTCACCGCGCGCGCCCTGGCCGTCGCCGAGGCCGCCGCCGCGCACGGCCCCCAGGCGCTGATCGTCGGCTGCAACACCGCCACCGTGCACGCCCTGCCCACCCTGCGCGCCCGCCTGGAGCCGGAGCTGCCCGTCATCGGCACGGTCCCGGCGATCAAGCCCGCCGCGGCGGGCGGCGGCCCCCTGGCGATCTGGGCCACTCCCGCCACCACCGGCAGCGCCTACCAGCGCAACCTGATCGCGGAGTTCGCCGACGGAGTGACGGTCACCGAGGTGCCCTGTCACGGACTCGCCGAGGCCGTGGAGCACGCCGACGAGGCCGCCATCGACGCCGCCGTCGCCGCGGCCGCCGCGCTGACGCCCGACGATGTAACGACCGTCGTCCTGGGCTGCACCCATTACGAGCTCGTCGCCGAGCGCATCCGCACCGCCGTGCAGCAGCCCGGCGCGTCGCCGCTCGTCCTGCACGGGTCCGCGGGCGCGGTGGCCGCCCAGGCCCTGCGCCGGCTCGGCGCACAGCCCGCCTCCGACGCTCCGGCCACCGGCACGCTGACCGTGCTGCTGAGCGGACGCGAGGGGGGACTCCCGGCGGCTGCGCTGGCGTACGAGGAAGGCAGGCTTCTGCGGGCGGTCAGCCCCGCCCGGTGATCGAAGGCCACAAAACGGACGTCACGGCTCCGCCGGTTCCCCGGTCGGCGGAGTCACTCTGCGCGACCCGGTCCCTCCGCAGCGAAACCTGAGTAACCTCAAGGGTATGAGGGACCACCCCCACGGCGACAACGCCAAGCACCCCGAGATCTGGACCGGCCGCGCGACGAACCGGGCCCAGTGGCTGCTGGCGCTCGGCGGGGCCGCCTTCATGGCGCTCGGCATCGAGCTCGCCGTCGACTCGGCGTGGGGCTCCGGGGTCGCCCCGCTCGTCATGTCCGTCGTGGGCTGCATCGCGGCCGGGCTGCTGGTCCTGTTCGGCACGCTGGCCTTCGTGCACGTCGATCTGAAGCTCGACCGGGACTCCGTCGAGGTGCGCTGCGGCCACATCGGCGTGCCGCGCCGCCGTATCCCCCTCGACCATGTCGCCGGCGCCGAGTTCGCCCCGCACGTCACACCCCGGCAGTGGGGCGGCTGGGGCTACCGCTGGCGGCCCGAGAAGGGCACCGCGGTCGTCGTACGCCGTGGTGAGGGTGTGGTCCTGCGGCTGTGGGACGGCCACACGTTCACGATCACCGTGGACAACGCGGAGGCCGCGGTACGGGTCATCCGGGACCGGCTGCGGCCGGGCTCGCCCGGCGCGGCGCTCTGACCGACGCCCTCAGGGAGTCAAGCGGTCACCACGCGCGCGTACGTCCGCTTTCTGGTGCGGTGTGTCGTCGGCGAACGGCCGGGCGGTGGCCATGCCCGCCAGGAGTCCCGCGCCGACCGACACGGCGGTGAAGCTCAGCGCGTTGCCAACCGCCGCGATCCCCGCCAGCGCCGTGAGGGCCGCCCCCGCCGTGAGCACGACCGGCGTGGGCCGCGGTGAGCGCCACAGCGTGTACAGCAGCCAGCAGAAGGCCGCCCCCAGCAGGACCACACCGACGATCCCTTGTTCCGCCGCCTGCTGCAGGAGCGCCGAATGCGGCTTGCCGTCCGAGAGGAGCGTGCGGGTCGCCGTCGTGCTCAGCTCCCCGAAGCGCTCCGGACCGACGCCCAGGGCGGCGTTGTGGTGAGCGAGATGCAGCGCGTCCTGCCACAGGTCGATGCGGTGCTGGGTGAACGGGCCCTCCAATGAGGCGGTGAGCCCGGCGGGCAGGCGGTCGGCCGCGATCGCCCACGTGAGGCCCGCCATCACGGCCGCGGCGACGGCCAGGCCGGCCAGACCCAGGCCGCGGCGGTCCATCCGGCCTGCGGCGAGCGAGCACAGCAGCACGGCGGTGCAGCTGACGAAGCCGCTGGTAGAGCCGAGCAGGGCCGCGCTCACCGTGATCGCGACGGCCAGCGCGCCAAGGCCGAACCGCAGGACAGCCCGCTCCGCGGCCCAGGCCGCGCAGCCCGCGGCGCCGACGCACAGGGTCAGCAGGGCGGCCGTGGCACCGGCGTGCCCCAGCGGCGCCACGATCTGCGGTCCCGGCGCGAGATGCGGCACCGCCACCATCAGCCCGAGCCCGGCCAGCGCCCCGGCGCAGGGTGCGGCGACCGGCAGGAGCGCGCCGCAGATCCGCCCGGCGGCATAGCCGGCCGCCACGGCCAGCACCGCGAGCAGCACGCCCTCCGGACGGCCCTCGTGCACCGTCGCCGTGATGAGAGACCAGGTGGCGCAGGCGCCCAGCACCACCACACCCGTGATGTCCGAAACGTTTCGTCTCTCGCAGTCCTCCCCAGGACCGGCGTCAGACGTCATCCGCGTGGAACCCACCCCGCCCCCCGAACCCGACCGAAGCCCCCCGACCTCGCACGACCCGGTCGTCAGAGCCGGAAACCGGCCGGACGACTGTGGCTGGGCACACCGTAACGGTTGAGGGACGTTTTGTGGATGAGTTGTGTCCAGTTACGCAGGAATGATGTGCCGGCTGGGCCCTGCGGCGGCCCCGTGCTGCCATCCGGACCGAGCTGTCGGCGCCAAGGTCACCCGCCGTACACTCCCGGAGTGACCGTCACCGCAACTTCCGTGGACGAGTCGGACCAGTTGCAGCCGCAGAACGCGCCCGCGTCGCGCGCCGCGCGTCTGGTACGCCTCGTTCCGGCCCTCGCCGCCGCGCTCTCCGGAGTCCTGCTCTACGTCAGCTTCCCGCCACGCACCCTGTGGTGGCTGGCCCTGCCGGCCTTCGCCGTCTTCGGCTGGGTGGTGCGCGGCCGCAGCTGGAAGGCGGGCCTCGGCCTCGGCTACCTGTTCGGCCTCGGCTTCCTGCTGCCCCTGCTGGTATGGACCGGCGTGGAGGTCGGCGCCGGACCCTGGCTCGCGCTGGCGGCGATCGAGGCGATCTTCGTCGCGCTGGTCGGCGCCGGTGTCGCCGCGGTGTCGAGACTGCCCGGTTGGCCGGTCTGGGCGGCCGCGGTGTGGATCGCGGGCGAGGCGGCACGCGCGCGCGTGCCGTTCCACGGCTTCCCCTGGGGCAAGATCGCCTTCGGCCAGGCGGACGGCGTCTTCCTGCCGCTCGCCGCGGTGGGCGGCACCCCGGTGCTCGGCTTCGCGGTCGCCCTGTGCGGTTTCGGCCTGTACGAGGTTGTACGCCTCCTCGTCGAGGGCCGCCGGACGCGGGCCGTCCAGCGGTCGGCGGCGGCCGTCGCCCTGCTCAGCGTGGCTGTGCCTGTGGTGGGCGCGGTGGCCGCACGCGCGCTGGTGAGCGACAAGGCCGAGGACGGCTACGCCACCGTCGCCGTGATCCAGGGCAATGTGCCCCGCTCCGGGCTGGAGTTCAACGCGCAGCGGCGGGCCGTGCTCGACTACCACGCGCGCGAGACGAAGCGGCTGGCCGCCGAGGTCAAGGCCGGCAAGATCGCCAAGCCGGACTTCGTGCTGTGGCCGGAGAACTCCTCCGACGTCGACCCCTTCGCCAACGCCGACGCCTACGCCGTCATCGACAGCGCGGCCAAGGCGATCGGCGTGCCCATCTCGGTCGGCGGGGTCGTCGAGCGGGACGGCAAGCTCTGGAACGAGCAGATCCTGTGGGACCCCAAGAAGGGCCCCACCGACACCTACGACAAGCGGCAGATCCAGCCCTTCGGCGAGTACCTGCCGCTGCGCGGCCTGATCGGCGCGATCAACAGCAACTGGACGGCGATGGTCCGCCAGGACTTCAGCCGGGGCACCAAGCCGGGCGTGTTCACCATGGACAAGGCCAAGGTCGGCCTGGTCACCTGCTACGAGGCCGCCTTCGACTGGGCCGTGCGCTCCGAGGTCACCGACGGCGCCCAGATGATCTCGGTGCCGAGTAACAACGCGACCTTCGACCGCAGCGAGATGACCTACCAGCAGCTCGCCATGTCCCGGGTCCGCGCCGTCGAACACAGCCGGACCGTCACCGTGCCGGTCACCAGCGGCGTCAGCGCGATCATCATGCCCGACGGGAAGATCACCCAGAGGACCGGCATGTTCGTCGCCGCCCACCTGGTCCAGAAGGTGCCGCTGCGATCCTCCGAGACGCCGGCCACCAGGCTCGGCATCCTGCCGGAGATGGCCCTGGTGCTGGTCGCCGCGGGCGGCCTCGGCTGGGCGATCGGCGCCGGCGTGCGCGGGCGGCGCGCCCGGAACGTGTAGCCGTACACCGGGCGCACGCCCCGTGAAGTGCGCCGGATCCATGGCACCGGCCCCTTAGGGTCGGTGCCATGCCAACTCCTGACTTCATCCGTGAGATCCGGGCCTCCGCGGGCCACCAGCTGCTCTGGCTCCCCGGTGTCAGCGCCGTCGTCTTCGACGACCAGGGCAGAGTGCTGCTGGGCCAGCGCGCGGACAACCACCGGTGGGCGCTGATCTCCGGCATCCCCGACCCGGGCGAGCAGCCCGCGGCGGCCCTCGTGCGGGAGGTCCAGGAGGAGACGGGGGTCGACGTCGTAGTCGAGCGGATGGTCGCCGTGCGGTCCGGGAAGTCGGTCACCTACCCCAACGGCGACGTCTGCCAGTTCATGGACCTCTGCTTCCGCTGCCGCGCCGTCGGCGGCGAGGCCCGGGTCAACGACGACGAGTCCCTGGCCGTCGGCTGGTTCGCGCTCGACGCGCTGCCCGAGATGACCGACTACCATCACTTCCGGATCAAGCAGGCGCTCACCGATGAACCCACATGGTTCGAGCCCGTGAGTGCCGGATGAAGTATGGGTGTTGACCACATGTGGGGAGGCGGGGGCGCTGCCTAGGGTCAAGCCATGACCGCGCCCAGCCCCGCTCCGGCCCCCCACGCCTCCTCCCTCGACCTCGGCGGCCGCACCGCCCTCGTCACCGGCGCCGCCGGTGGCATCGGCCGCGTCTGTGCGCTGCGGCTCGCGGCCGCCGGGGCCAAGGTGAGAGCGGTCGACCGGGACGCCCGCGGCCTGGAGGACCTCGCCGAGCACGCCGGCGGCCTCGCGGGCGCCGTCGAACCGCACGTGCTCGACCTCACCGACCTCGACGCCGCCGAACTCGCCGCCGCGGGCACCGACGTCCTCGTGAACAACGCCGGGCTGCAACTGGTGCGCCCCATCGAGGAGTTCCCGCCCGAGGTGTTCCACACGGTGCTCACGGTGATGCTGGAGGCGCCCTTCCGGCTCGTGCGCGGGGCCCTGCCGCACATGTACGGCCAGCAGTGGGGCCGTATCGTCAACGTCTCCTCCGTCCACGGACTGCGCGCCTCCGCCTACAAGTCCGCCTACGTGGCCGCCAAGCACGGCCTGGAGGGACTGTCCAAGACCGCCGCCCTCGAAGGCGCGGCCCACGGCGTCACCTCGAACTGCGTGAACCCCGGCTATGTGCGCACCCCCCTGGTCGAGCGGCAGATCGCCGACCAGGCCAGGGCCCACGGCATCCCCGAGGAGCGCGTCCTGACCGAGGTGCTGCTGCAGGACAGCGCCGTCAAGCGCCTGATCGAACCGGAGGAGGTCGCCGAGGCCGTCGCGTACCTGTGCGGCCCGCAGGCCTCGTTCGTGACCGGTGCCTCGCTCCTCCTCGACGGCGGCTGGACCGCCCACTGAGCAGGGCGGCAGCCGTGCGCCGTGGAGTTTTCCACAGGGCTGACGGGGCGGACGCGCGATGGGGAATCCTGTGAGCATGTCTCGCGATCACGTGCAGCCCGCCGAGCGCGCCGAGGCCGGAGTGCCGCTCTCCGGTCCGGAGGCGCCGTTCCTGGAGCTGCTGGCCAGGGGAGCGTCCGCCGACGCCTACGAGCAGCCGGTGCTGCTGGCCCGCGCCGAGGGGCGGCCCGCCGCGGTGGTCAAGGCGCTCGAGCACGCCAAGCTGCTCGCGCTGCGCGTGCGTGCCGAGCTGGAGGGGCGGCGCAGGCGGGAGGCCGAGCTGTCGGCGCTCTTCGAGACCGCCCACGACCTGGCCGGCCTGCGGGACCTGGACGCCGTACTGCAGGCGATCGTGCAGCGCGCCCGGTCCCTGCTGGGCACCGACGTCGCCTACCTCAGCCTGAACGACCCGGAGCGCGGCGACACCTACATGCGGGTGACGGAGGGCTCGGTCGCCGCCCGCTTCCAGCAGCTGCGGCTCGGCATGGGGGAGGGGCTCGGCGGTCTCGTGGCCCAGACGGCGCGCCCCTATGTCACCGACGACTACTTCAAGGACGCCCGCTTCCAGCACACGAACGCCATCGACGCGGGCGTGCACGACGAGGGGCTGGTCGCCATCCTCGGCGTCCCGCTGATGCTGGGCCACCATGTGATCGGGGTCCTCTTCGCCGCCGATCGACGGGCCCGCGTCTTCGAGCGGGAGCAGATCGCACTGCTGGGGTCGTTCGCCGCGCTCGCCGCGGCCGCCATCGACACCGCGAACCTCCTCACCGAGACCCGCTCCGCCCTCGCCGACCTGGAGCGGGCCAACGAGATCATCCGGGACCGCAGCGGAGTCATCGAGCGCGCCTCCGACGTGCACGACCGGCTCGCCGAACTCGTCCTGCGCGGCGGCGGGGTGCACGACGTGGCGGCCGCCGTCTCCGAAGTCCTCGACGGCACGGTCGAGTTCACCGAGCCCGCCACCGTACCGGCCGCGGCCCTGGAGGCCTCCCGGGGCGAAGGACACGCGGTACGCCACGCGGACGACTGGATCGCCGCCGTGACCGCCGGCGGCGAACTGCTCGGCGCGCTCGTCCTGCGCGGCCACCCCGGCCTCGACCCAGTCGACCAGCGCACCCTGGAGCGGGCCGCGATGGTCACCTCGCTGCTGCTCCTGGCCAGACGCTCCGCCGCCGAGGCCGAACAGCGCGTGCGCGGCGAGCTGCTCGACGACCTCCTCGACGCCCGCGACCGAGACCCGCGCCTGCTGCGGGAGCGCGCGGCCCGGCTGCACGCCGACCTCGACGCCACCCATGTCGTGCTCGCCGCCCGCTTGGACCGTGGCATCGCCGATGCCGCCCGCCATGGAGGTGCCACTACCGGCCTCGACGGCGTCACCGGCGCCCCTGCGCGTGTCGACGGCGCCACCGTTCACGCCACGCATGTCGACGGCGCCACCGCCGCCGACCAGGAGGCGGGCGCCCGGCGGCGCCTGTGGTCGGCCGCCTCCCACCTCGCCGCGACCCGGCACGGCCTCGCCGCCGCGCGCGACGGCGGCACGGTCCTGCTGCTGCCGCTGCCCGACGGCGACACCGCCACCGAGCTGGCCCGCCGTACCGCCCGCGACCTGGGCACGGCCGTCCACGAAGCGGTCACGGTCGGCGCCTCCGCCCCTGTCCGTGACCTCGCCGCCCGCCCCGACAGCGTGGCCGCCGCCTACGCGGAGGGCCGGCGCTGCCTGGACGCCCTGCGACTGCTCGGCCGCTCCGGCGACGGCGCCGCCGCCGAGGACTTCGGCTTCCTCGGCCTGTTGCTGGCAGGAGACCGGGACATCGCCGGCTTCGTCGACCGGACGATCGGCGAGGTCGTGGCCTACGACGAACGACGCGGCACCGACCTCGTGCACACCCTCGACGCGTACTTCACCTGCGGCATGAGCCCGGCGCGTACCAAGGACGCGCTGCACGTGCACGTCAACACGGTCGCCCAGCGCCTGGAGCGCGTCGGCCGCCTCCTCGGTGACGACTGGCAGAGCCCCGCCCGCACCCTGGAGATCCAACTCGCCCTGCGCCTGCACAAGTTGACGGCACGGCGCTGACCCCCGCACGCGCGCGTACGGGGGCCGGTGCGGTGCGCCGTCAGACGGTACGGGCGTCCGCCGTGCGGGCCGGCGCGGTCTCCTCGCCGGCGGTGGCCTCGACGTCGGCCAGGTCCCGGTGGCGCGTCTCCTTGGCCGCGCCGACGGCGATCACTGTCAGGACTGCGGCGGCGATGACGTACAGGGCGATCGGCGTCGAGCTGTCGTAGTCGGCCAGCAGCGCGGTGGCGATCAGCGGGGCCGGCGCGCCCGCGGCGACCGAGGCGAACTGGGCGCCGATCGAGGCACCGGAGTAGCGCATCCGGGTCGCGAACATCTCGGAGAAGAAGGCGGCCTGGGGCGCGTACATGGCCCCGTGCAGCACCAGGCCGACGGTCACCGCGAGGACCAGGTTGCCGAAGCCGCCGGTGTCGATGAGGGAGAAGAACGGGAACATCCACAGGCCCACGCCGACCGCGCCCAGCAGATAGACCGGACGCCGTCCGACCCGGTCCGAGAGGGCGCCCCAGGCGGGGATGACCGCGAAGTGCACGGCCGAGGCGATGAGCACGGCGTTGAGCGCGGTCTGCTTGGAGACCCCGGCCGAGGTGGTGGCGTAGACGAGGATGAACGCGGTGATGACGTAGTAGCTGATGTTCTCCGCCATGCGGGCGCCCATCGCGACCAGGACGTCCCGCCAGTGGTGGCGCAGCACGGAGACCAGCGGCAGCTTCTCCGCCTCGGCGCTGCGGGCCGCCTTGCGGGCCTCGGCCTGCGCCCGCGCCTGCTGGAAGACCGGCGACTCGTCGACGGACAGACGGATCCACAGACCGACGACCACCAGCACGCCCGAGAGCAGGAACGGGATCCGCCAGCCCCACGAGCCGAAGGCGCTGTCCGACAGCACGGCCGTCAGCAGGGACAGCACACCGGTCGCGAGCAACTGCCCCGCCGGCGCCCCCGTCTGCGGCCAGGACGCCCAGAAACCGCGCCGCCGCGCGTCCCCGTGCTCGGACACCAGCAGGACGGCGCCGCCCCACTCGCCGCCGAGCGCGAAGCCCTGGACCAGCCGCAGGGTCGTCAGCAGCACCGGAGCGGCGGTACCGACGGTCGCGTGCGTGGGCAGCAGCCCGATCGCGAACGTCGCCCCGCCCATCAGCAGCAGGCTCAGCACCAGCAGCTTCTTGCGCCCGAGCCGGTCGCCGAAGTGCCCGAACACCAGGGCGCCGAGCGGGCGGGCCGCGAATCCGACGGCATACGTCAGGAAGGACAGCAGGGTGCCGACCAGCGGGTCGGAGTCCGGGAAGAACAGCTTGTTGAAGACGAGGGCCGCGGCGGAACCGTAGAGGAAGAAGTCGTACCACTCGATCGTGGTGCCGATGAGGCTGGCGGCGACGATGCGCTTGAGGCTTGCGGGGGACGGCGGAGCGGATGCTGCTGCGGAGGCCATGTGCGCCACTTCCTCGTGTGCGGTGGGGACGGGTACGTTTCGGCACACCGTAGGAACGGCCAGGTCGGGCGCACATGTGGCGGGACTACATAGTTCGAGGGCGCACTGTGCGTTCCCCGCCCACTCTTGCTCCGTGGGTGTCCACTGCTGGTGACAATCGCTTCACCAGGTGCTGAGTCTTTGTGAGCACCGTCCGATCGCGCGGCCCACCCGGCCCTACCGTCCGACCATGAACACGAGCCGCAGCAGAGGACGAACCCCGAAAGCCCTGCGTACCGCCGTGCTGGCGGTGCTGCTGACCGCCGGGACGCTCACCGTGGCCGTCCCTCAGGCCCAGGGAGAGAACGCGCGGACCGAGGCCCCGGCGGGCGCGGTCGGCAAAGTCACCGAGTCGGTCGTGCGCGTGAAGGTGCCGCTGCCGGCGTCCTTCGGGGCGCGCCCGGCCGCGTGCGACTGGCTGTCGTATCTGCGCTACCGCTCCTCCGACGGCCCGGCCACCTCCGCCGACGCCGATCGCATCCTGGTCGCCCAGCCCGGCATCCTGGAGGGCGCCGGAGCCTTCGACAGCGTCGCCCGCAACACCGTGGCCCGCGCCGCCGAACAGGGTCAGCACATCGAGTTCTGGGCCCTGGACCGGCGCTCCAACTGCCTGGAGGACCACACGGGCGTCGACTCCGGCGACCAGCACACGGCCGTCGACTACTACTACCGCGGCAAGCAGGTGGCCGGCCGCACCTTCGCCGGTTTCGTCGGCAACGACCGGCTGGGCTGGATGGCGAAGCTCGGCATCCGGCAGACCGTGCGCGACCAGTACGACCTGCTCACGGCCGAACTGCCCGACCAGGGCCTGCGCAAGCGGAAGGTGCTGTGCGGCGGGCACTCCCTCGGCGGTGTCGTCACCGGCTACTTCGCCACCGCCGACTTCGACGGCGACCCGGCCACCACCGCCGACGCCGGACACAATCAGTGCGCCGGCTACTTCGCCCTGGACACCACCGTCTCCACCTCGCTCGCCGACCTCAGCGGCAGCATTCCCGACGACACCAACCTGCCCGACGTCGGCCTCGGTTACGGCGTCGTCCAGGCCGGTCTCGACAGCGGAGTGCTCCCGCGCTCGCTGTCCGCGCCGGTCCTGCTCAACCCCGAGACCATGACCCTCCTGGCGATCGCCGGGGTGGGCGCCGTACAGAATCCGGGCGGCGAGTCCGATCTGCCGAGTTATCTGCCCGCGAACACCAACATCGAGGCCACCAACCGCTTCCTGTTCTCCAAGGACACCGCCACCTTCCTCACCGGCACACCGGCGGTGAAGGACTTCCGGCTCACCAACGCGGCGGTCCTCGGCGCCCTGCTGGACGACAACTCCGTACCGCTCGCCTTCCTGCAGAGCAGTGTCGGATTCTTCGACGGCGGACCGATCGCCGACAAGAACTTCCCCGCCGCCAACGGCAGTTCGTCGCAGCCCGCGCTGTTCGGCACCCAGTACAAGGCCATACCCGCCGAGCCCCACGGCCCGCTCTACACATGGCGCAATTACGACCGTGTCGGCGCCGCGGACGATCCCAACCACCGTTCCTCCGACGGCACTCCCTTCACCAACGCCGGTGAAGAGGTCACCGACATCCAGGAGTTGGCCCGCAGCCTCGCGCGGCAGCCGCTGGACTTCACCGAGCAGTACTTCCCGACGAAGCTGGTCACCGACATCGAGCTGGCCACCTCGCCGCAGGTGAAGCAACTCGTCGTGCATCCGGACGGGTTGACAGCGAACCCGACGCTCACCGTCCTCGCGGGCGACGGGCTGCTGGCCGGGCGCATTCCCGCCGAGCGGCATCCCGTGGTCGCCGACGGTTACCAGCACCTGGACGTTCTCACCGCCGCTCCCGTGCAGAACAACGGGCAATCCGAGCCCGTCTCGACCAACCTCGCGCGCTTCGCCCGCGCCCCTCAGTAGTCACCGCGGGCGGACGCGCCGAGGGCCCGGGAGGATCGCTCCCGGGCCCTCGGCGTCGGCCGTCAGACCTTGGTCGCGGCGAAATCGGCCGCCGCGCCGGCGTCCGAGGTGTAGCTCAGGTGGGCCAGGACGTCGCCGCCGCCGTTCTGGCAGATCGGGTCGCCCTGGGCGCAGAAGTCGATGGTGCGGCTCTGGTAGGTGCCGGTGACGCTCTTGCCCAGCGCCCGGATCGGGTTGCCGAACAGGAGCACCGCGGCGACCCGCGGCGCGAGCGCGGCGGGAATGGTGGCCACGATCGGGCTGCCGACCACCGCGCCGTCACTGCTGATTCCGATGGAATTGTCGACGACATTCGCCCCCTGCGAATAGCCGACGAGAATGAAACGCTGGTTCGGACACGCGGCCGCCTGGCTGTTGACGTGGTTCACCAGGTCCGAGTTTCCCTGCGCGGCCGACGTGAGCGAGAGGTCGGCCGGGTAGTTCACCTTGTAGCTGGAGAGATTCCGGCCGGTGAGTTTCTGCTGCAGCGCGGAATACACCGGGTCGCCGACGATCGCGCCCAGCGTGCCCGGTTCGAAGGTGCCGCGCGCCGCGACGACGTCGATGTCCGAGCAGGTCGCGGCCGTTGCGGCGGGTGCCGAGAAGGTGGTGAGTCCGGCCCCGCCGGCGAGTGAGAGCGCGGCGAGGCACAAGCGGATGCGCATGGGGATCCTTTGCGGGTGGGGCGCGTGTGCGCGCCTGGGGAAAAGGACGTCCCGAACGTATTCGCGTTGTGTGAAAGGGTGTTATGGACGGGAATTCAGAAACTCCACGGATTTTGTTGCGTCCGTGCGTAGTTCTTCCGCGCGCAGCGCCAGAATCAGATCCAGGCGGGTGGCGGGGTCGTGCAGGGCGTCGCCGAAGAGCTTCTCCAGTTGGCGCAGCCGGTACCGGACCGTCTGCGGGTGGATGTGGAGGCGGACGGCGACGTCGGGCACGTTGCTGCCGCTGAGCAGCCAGGCGAGGAGGGTTTCCGCGAGACGGACGCGCTGGCCCTCGGAGACCCCGTCGAGGGGAGCCAGGGCGCGTGCCTCCAACTGGGCGAGCAGGGGCTCGTCTCCGTGCAGCAGCAGGGTCGACAGGTGCTGGTCGCACCGTACGACGCCGTGCCGGGGCAGGACTCCGCGCCCCATCAGCCCCAGCGCCAGCGAGGCCCAGCGCAGCGACTGCGCGGCCTCGACGAGCGGCACCGTCGGCCCGATCGCCGCCGGACGGCCGCGCAGCGCCAGCGCGAAGGCCCGCCCGGCGAAACGGCCCGAGCCCTCCGGATCGGGCACCAGCATCCGCGGCGGCCGCGACTCCATGTCCACCAGCGCCCCGGCACCGGCCAACGGCCGTTCCTCCTCGCGCTGTTCGGCCCCGGCGGCGAGCACGACGACGGCGACCTGGCGCGGCACCGACCAGCGCGCACCGTGCGCCAGGTCGTGCACCGCGTCCGGCGACACGGGCCCCTCGCCGAGCAGCAGGTCGAGCAGCCGCCGGCGCCGCCGCTCCAACTGCTCCGTGCTGTGCGGCCGCGCCTGCGCGTACCCTTCGGCGGCCGCCTCGGCGACCTCGTGCACCGTCCTGAACGCCAGTTCGCCCAGCGCCGCCACCACCGCCGAGTCCAGGCCGAGCTCCTCGGCCGTCCGCCCCATCAGCCGCCAGGCCTGCATCCCGCCGATCCGCAGCGCCGACTGCAGCACCTCCAGGCTGCGGCCCTCCAGGGCCACGGCCCGCCCGAGCGCGTGGTACGTCGCCGCGATCGCGTCGCCCCGGCCGCGCGGGTCGGCGATGTGGTCGACGAACAGGGTCAGCGCCTGCTCCACGCCGGCCCGCAGATTCCTGGCGTACGCCCCGTCGGGCGGGCCCGCGTACTCGGGGACCTGCCGGCGCACCTCCTCCGCCACCACGTCGGCGACCGCTCCGAGCTGCGCGCGCAGTAAGTCGGCCAGGTCCGGAGGCACCGAGGGCGCCGGACCGGCCGCTCCGCTGTGGGGGGTGGGGACGGCCATCGAGGACACTCCTTTCACCCGGAACGGGCTCACCCGCGGACCGTTGCCCGTGGGGCGAGAGGCAAGTCCCGTGTTGGACGCTCGCCCCCCGCGCTCCGTTCCGTGCCCCGACGGCACCGACATCACTCCGGCACTCCCAGCGCACCGGCGAGCATCGGCCAGGACGTGGTGAACTCCTGCTTCCAGTACGCCCAGCTGTGCCCCCCGCCCGAGTAGAAGTGCTTCGTGACCGCGATGCCGAGCCGGTCGAGGGCGTCGGTGAAACTGTGCGCCTGCGGCCACAGCGCGCTCTCCAGCGCTTCCGGCAGCCAGTCGCCGGTGCCCCCCGCCACACCGCTGCCGCTCGACACGTACAGCGGAGTGCCCCGCAGTCCGGCCGCACGGGCCCGAGGGTTGAAGCTCCTCCAAGTGAGCAGGTTCAGCACCGGATTGCCCCACAACGACAGAGGAGCGAGGCCCTCCCGGGCCACGATGGCGTCGACGATCGTCGGCACACCCAGGAACGTGGTGTCCAGGATGCCGCTGTACGAGGCGGCGGCCGCGAACGCGCCCGGATGCCGGGCCGCGTGCGCCAAGGCACCGTAGCCGCCGGTGGACACCCCCGCGACGACCCGCACGCCGGAGGCGCGGTAGCTGCCGGCGAGCAGCGCCGGGACCTCCGTGACCTGGAAGGTCTCGTAGTCCGGCCCACTGGCCCAGGCCGTGGGAATGCCGGTCGGACCCGCGTCCGGCATCGCCACGATCAGGTCCCGGCCCGCGGTGAAGGCCTCGATGTCCGTCTCCCGGGTCCAGGACGTGTAGTCGTCGTGCGCGCCGTGCAGGAGATACAGCACGGGATAGGTCTTCGTCGGCTGGGTGTCGAAGTCCGAGGGCAGGATCAGCCGCACGGTCGCGCTGCGCCCCAGGGCGACTGAGGACAGGGACACGTCGAAGGTACGGGCGCTGATCTGCGTGGCAGCCCGTGCGGTGCCGGCCGCGGCCCCGAAGAGCGCGGCCAGACCGGCCGTCGCCGCGGCCTTGGTGACGGTACGTCGGGAGACTCCGGCGGTGCGTGGGCGGTGGCGCATGGCGGCTCCTCGGGTTCCGGTTCAGCGGGTCTGCTCGGCGCGGTCGAACTCCCGCCGCAGCAGCGCGGCGAGCTCGTCGACCTGCGGAGGGTCGAGAAGCGAGAGGTGATGCCCCGGCGCGGGCACGACGGTCAGCCGCGGGCACACCTCGTCCCAGCCGAGCGCCTCGTCGTCCCGCTCGTACGCCGGGTCGCGCACGGTGTGCGGTGCGGGCTCGCCGGCCCGGAACAGCACCACCCGCCCGTCGTACGGCCGCGGCCGGTGCGCCTCGCCGATCCGCAGGTCGAGATAGGAGGACCGCTGGTGCTCCAGCGCCGAGACCGGCACCTCGGCGACCTCGCGCAGGGCGCGCAGCACGGTGTCGATACGCTCGCCGTCGTCCTCCATCGAGACGAGTTCGTCGTACGGCAGCTGCAGCCGGACCCCGTAGGCGTCGGCGACGTGCGCGGCGAACCCGGTGAGGTGGGCGCGGACGCGGTCGGCCGGGGCGCGGTCGTCGAGCGGCCGTACGGAGTCGAGGAGCACCACCAGTTCCACCTCCCGCCCGGCAGCCGCGAGTTGCCGTGCGGTCTCCTGGGCGACGAAGCCACCGAAGGACCAACCGCCCAGCAAGCAGGGCCCGTTGGGGTGGACTCCGGTGATTGCCTCGGCGTATAGGCGTGCCTTCTCGGTGACCGAGTCGGCCTCGTCCACCCGCTCCAGTCCGTACACGGGCCGGTCGTCGCCGAGTCGTTCGGCGAGGGCCCGGTACACGTCGGTCGTGCCGCCGGCCGCATGGACGAGGAAGAGCGGTGGCCGGGAGCCGCCCGGGCGCAAGGTCCGCAGTGGTCGGAACTCCGTTGCGGAGAGCGCCTGTTGTACACGGTTGGCCACGGTGCCGATGCTCGCGGCGCCGAGCAAGTCGCGCAGCGGCAGCTCGATCCGGAACTCGCGCTCCAGCGCGGTCCGGATACGGACGGCCATCAGGGAGTCCAGGTCGAGGTCGGTGAGGGCGGTGGCGGGGGTGAGACGCGTGGGCGGGTGGCCGGTTACTGCGGCGATGTGGTGGCAAAGGCGAGCGGCAACAGAGTCGTCCTCTGGAACCGCGGTCTTCGGCATCGGTGAAGTGGCGGCTCTTCCATCCGTCCACCAGTGCCGCACATGCCGCCAGCGCGGCGCGGGCAGATCCATGACCCGCCCGGCCGGCAGCGGCAGCCGCTGACCCGCCGTGTACAGGCTGCCCAACTGGCCCAGGAACGCGGCGGAGCCGTCGCCGTCGCGACGCAGGGTGCCCACGGCGAGAGCCCCCGGCGCGCTGTCCGTGATGGCCCGGAGGAGGACCGGGTGGGGCGAGATCTCGACGAACGCGGTGTGTCCGTCCGCCGAGGCCGCCGCGACGGCCCGGTCCAGACGCACGGGCCGACGGAGGTTCGCGACCCAGTGGTCGGCGTCGAAGAGGCAGTCGCCGCGCGGGTCGTCCAGCACGGTGGAGTACACGGGGACGCGGGGCGGTCTGCCCCGGACGTCGGCCAGCGCATCGGCCAACTCGGGCAGTAGCGGATCGACTTGGGGTGAGTGACCGGCCCCGACGACCCGCATGGCCCGAGCCGCCCGTCCGGCCCGCTCCAGCTTTCGCACCAGCGCGGAGACCGATTCCCCCTCCCCGGTGACGACCTTCTGGCCCGGAGAGGAGTGCACGGCGACCTGCACGCCGGGGAAGTCCTGTTCCAGAGAGGGAAGTTCAGCGTCCTCCAGGTCCACGACCGCCATCGCGCCACCCCGTAACCGGCTCAGCAGCCGCGCCCGTACGGCCACGATCCTCGCCGCGTCCGACAGGTCCAGGGCACCCGCACACACCGCTGCGGCCACCTCGCCCATGGAGTGGCCGATCACGGCGGCGGGCTCGACGCCGTACGAACGCCACAGTTCGGCCAGTGCCACCTGGAGCCCGAACAGGACGGGTTGGGCGATCTCCAGTCGGTCCAGGTCACCGCCGGAGGCGAGGCGGTCGTAGAGAGAGAACCCGCACTCCGCGGCGAGTTGGGCGTTGGTCTTCTCCACCGCGGCCGCGAAGGCGGGCTCCTCGGCCAGCAGGCGCCGTCCCATGCCGACCCACTGACTGCCGTACCCGGAGAACACCCACACAGGTCCGCGCCCGACTCGGTCCCGGTCGTCGGTCACCACCTTCGGATGGGGGTGGCCTGCCGCCAACGAGCCCAGACCGTCGGCGAGTTCGTGATGATCGCGGGCCACCACGGCGGCCCGAACGGGCCCGCGGCCGGTCCGTCCGGCGAGCGTGCGCGCCACGTCGGCCAGAGGCGCGCGGGTGCCCTCGGGCGTCCGGAGCCAGTCGGCGAGCCGGGACGCGGTGTCCCGCAGCCGTTCTCCGCCGACGTCGGACAGCAGGTGCAGCCGGGCTGTCGGCTCCTGTGGTGGCGGGAGCAGGGCGGGCCGCCATTCCTCCAGTACCGCATGGGCGTTGGTGCCGCCGAAGCCGAAACCGGAGACGCCCGCCATCGCCGTGCCGCCGTAGCGCGGCCACGGCTCGGGCTCCGTCGCCACCCGCAGCCGTACGTCGTCGAGCGCGCTGCCGTCCGCGCAGTGCAGGGACGGCGGGATGACGTCGTGGTGCAGGGCGAGAACCGTCTTGACCAGACCGGCGACGCCCGCCGCCGACTCCAGATGGCCCAGGTTGCCCTTGACCGAGCCGAGCAGCAGCGGCTGGTCGGGGTCGCGGTCCGCGCCCAGGACCGCACTCAGCGCGCCCGCCTCGATCGGGTCGCCGAGCGGAGTGCCGGTGCCGTGCGCCTCGACGTAGTCGACGTGCGCCGGGTCGGCACCGGCTCGCGCGTACGCGGTCGACAACAGGGCTTGCTGAGCTGCGGGGTTGGGTGCGAGAAGGCCATTGGAGCGGCCGTCGGAGTTG
Source organism: Streptomyces sp. NPDC047081 (assembly GCF_040643775.1). Taxonomy (NCBI): domain Bacteria; kingdom Bacillati; phylum Actinomycetota; class Actinomycetes; order Kitasatosporales; family Streptomycetaceae; genus Streptomyces; species Streptomyces sp. NPDC047081. Next base: position 473,976 of record NZ_JBEYUY010000002.1, read on the forward strand.
ACCGCCGTGGCGCGGACGACGGCCAGCACCCGGTCGCCGTCCCGTTCGGCGTCGGACAGCCGTTTCAGGAGGACGGCGGCGCAGCCCTCGCCGCGCCCGATGCCGTCGGCGGCTGTGGAGAACGGCTTGCAGCGGCCGTCCGGGGCGAGGGCGCCCGCGCGTCGGAACGCGACCGTGACGGTGGGGGACAGGAGCAGGTTGACCCCGGCGGCGATCGCCAGGTCGCTCTCGCCCGTGCGCAGGGAGACACACGCGTGGTGCACGGCGACCAGCGACGAGGAGCACGCCGTGTCGACGGTCATGCTCGGCCCGCGGGTGTCCAGGAAGTACGCCAGCCGGCCCGCGGCGACGCTGAGCGCCGCTCCCGCCGGAGCCCAGGGGTCGACCGACTCGGCGTCGGCGCCGGTGAGTTGACCATACTCGGCAGCCGAGACGCCGACGAAGACACCGGTGTTGCTGCCCGCCAGGGAGGCCGCCGGGACGGCAGCGTGGTCGAGCGTCTCGTGGACGACTTCGAGGAGGATCCGCTGCTGCGGGTCCATCACGGCGGCCTCGCGCGGGGTGATCCGGAAGAAGTCCGCGTCGAACCCGGCGATGTCGTCGAGGTAACCCCCGTACGGCAGCGCGTCGGAGGGCGGGAAGGCGGTGAAGTCGCGCCAGCGGTCCTCCGGGACGCGCCGGATCGCGTCGACGCCGTCGCCCAGCAGCCGCCAGTAGTCGTCGGGCCCGTGCACACCGCCCGGCAGCCGGCAGCCGACCCCGATGACCGCGACGGGCTCGCCGGAGATCACCTGCATGGTCACCGGCGTGAGGGCGGGTTCCCGCGCACCGCAGACACGCGTGACCAGCGCCTCCCCGGTGGGCGCCTCCCAGACCAGCGTCGCCGGCAGCTCCCGGCCCACCAGTTGGGACAGCTCCCCGGCGAGCACCACGGCGTCCCGCGAGGACATGCCCAGGTCCGCCAACGGCCGGTCCATCGGCGCGAGTTGCCCGGACGTGCCGCTCCAGGCGGCCACCCGTTCCGTGATCAGCCGGCGCACCGCCTGCTCGTCGGTGCCTCTCACTGGGCACGCTCCGCCGCGTAGTCGCCCGCCAGATACCGCTCCCGCGTCCAGGCCCGAGAGACCTTGCCGCTGGAGGTTCGGGGCACGCTGCCGGGCGCCACCAGCACGACGTCGGCCAGCCGCAGCCCGTGCCGGGCGGAGACGGCGGCACGCACGGCACGGACCAGCGCCGGTACGTCGATGTCGGCGAGCGAGGTGCCGCGGGCGTGTTCGGCGACCACGACCACCCGCTCGCCCGAGCCGCCCGGTGTGCCGAAGGCGGCGAGCCGGTCGGGCCGGATCGCCGGATGTGCTTCCTGGGCGGTGGCCTCCACGTCCTGCGGATAGTGGTTGCGGCCGTCCACGACGATGAGGTCCTTCAGCCGGCCGGTGACGATCAAGTGCCCTTCCAGCACGGTCCCGAGGTCACCCGTGCGCAGCCACCCGCCGCGGCCGAAGACGCGCCGGGTGAGCTCCTCCTGGTTGCGGTAGCCGCGGCCGATGTTGGGGCCCTGCACCTGTATCTCGCCGACCTCCCCGTCGGAGAGCTCGGCACCCGACACCGGGTCAGCGATACGGACCCGCTGGCCCGCAGGTCTTCCACAGCCCGCCAGCAGGACGGCTCTGGGATCGTCGGGCCGTGCGGGCAGCGCCTTCCCGGCGGCGAGGGCGTCCCGGTCGAGGGCGACGCGGTGCAGCGGCTCGCCGGGTCGGGCCGCGCTGACGAAGACGGTGGCCTCGGCGAGCCCGTACGACGGACAATGCACCTCCGGCGCCAGCCCCTGACCGGCGAAGGCGGTGTGGAAGCGGTCCACCGTGCCGGGACGGACCGGCTCGCTGCCGTTGATCAGCGCGACGACGTCGCCCAGCCGCAGGTCCGCCTTCTGTACGTCGGTGACGGCGGAGGCGCAGTAGTCGTAGGCGAAGTTGGGCGCCGCGCTCAGCGTGCGCGGATGCGTTCCCAACAGCCGCAGCCAGCGCGCCGGTTCGTGCAGGAACGCCACCGGATCCATCAGCACCGACGGCAGCCCGCGCACCACCGGGGCGGCGACGCTCAGCACCAGCCCCATGTCGTGGTAGAGCGGCAACCAGCCCACGCAGGTGACCGGGTGGGCGTCTGCACCGTAAGCGGCCAGCGCCTGGCGGGCGTTGGCGACGACGTTGGCGTGGGTGATCTCCACGCCCGCCGGGGTACGGGTCGAGCCGGAGGTGTACTGGAGATAGGCGACGGCGTCGGCGGCCACCGGCTGCCCGCCGCTCGCGGCCGAGTCGGGCACCTCGTCGGCCACGACGACCTGTGCCGACGTGTCCGCGCAGAAATCGCGTACTCCGTCGGCAGTTTGACGTGTCGTCACCACGACCGCCGGGTCCGCGTCGGCGAGCACCGCCGAGAGCCGGTCGTCCTGCCCGGGCAGACCCGGTGGATACAGCGGTACGGCGACCAGTCCGGCCGCGAGCGCCGCGAGGAAGGCGGTGACGTACTCCAGGCCCTGCGGGCACAGCAGCGCGACCCGCGCCCCGGGCTCGGTGTCCTCGGCTAGCCGGGCGGCCAGCGCGCGGACGCGCAGGTCCAGGCGGCGCCAGGTCAGTGTGCGGTGGACGCCCCGGGAACCCGGCGCGGGATGGTCGACGAAGGTGAACGCCCTGCGGTCGGGGGCGGCCTCGGCCCAGTGCCGTACGAACTCCGGCAGAGTCCGGTGGGCGGGCGCGAGCGGGGGGCGGCGGCTCTCCACGGTTTGGCTCCTCAGGTCACGTAACGGGCTTGCGTGGCGCGGTGGTTGGAGCGGTCGGTGGGATCACAGGGGGATGTTGCCGTGCCGGCGCTCCGGCATCGGGGCGCGCTTGCCGCGCAGCGTCCGCAGCGCGCGGCACACCTGCTCGCGGGTCTCGCGAGGGGCGATGACGGCGTCGACGTAGCCGCGCTCGGCGGCGAGGTAGGGCGTGCCGTGGGTGCTCTCGTACGCGGCGACGAGCCGGGTGCGCAGCGCCTCCGGGTCGGTGGCGGCGGCGAGTTCACGCCGGTGCAGGATGCCCACGGCACCCTCGGCGCCCATCACGGCGATTCGGGCGGTGGGCCAGGCGAGGTTGACGTCGGCGCCGAGGTGCTTGGAGCCCATCACCGCGTATCCGCCGCCGTACGCCTTGCGGATGACGACGGTGACCTTCGGGACGGTCGCCTCGGCGTACGCGTACAGCAGTTTGGCGCCGCGCCGGATGATCCCGGCCTGCTCCTGGCGGACCCCGGACAGATAGCCCGGTACGTCCGCGAAGGTCAGCAGCGGGATGCCGAACGCGTCGCAGAACCGTACGAAACGCGCGGCCTTCTCGGAGGCGTCGATGTCCAACACCCCCGCTGAGCAGAGGGGTTGATTGGCCACGACCCCCACCGACCGGCCCTCGACTCGGGCCAGCGCACAGATGATGTTCGGTGCGAACAGCTCCTGGATCTGCAGGAGTTCACCGTCGTCGACGACCGTGTGCAGGATGTCCCGCATGTCGTAGGCCTGCTGGAGCCGGTCCGGCACGGCCTCGTCCAGCCAGGCGCCGTCGCGGGCAGGGGCCGGGGCGTACTCCGGTGGCCGTTCGAGGTTGTTGCCGGGCAGATAGGACAGCAGGTCCCGTACGGTGTCCAGGGCGTCCTCCTCGTCGGTGGCGAGGAAGTGCGCGTTGCCGCTCAGGGCGTTGCTGGTGCGGGCGCCGCCCAGGTCCTCGGCGCTGGTGTGCTCGCCGGTGACCGCCTCGATGACGTCGGGCCCGGTAACGAACATGTGCGAGGCGCCGTCGACCATCACGGTGAGGTCGGTGATGGCGGGCGAGTAGGCGGCGCCGCCCGCGCAGGGGCCGAGGACGACCGAGATCTGTGGGATCACCCCGGACGCCTTGACGTTGCGGCGTACCAGCTCGGCGTAGAGGGCGAGCGATGCGACGCCTTCCTGGATGCGGGCTCCGCCGCCGTCGTTGAGCCCGACGACCGGGCAGCCGATCTTCAGGGCGAGGTCCATCAGGGCGACCGTCTTCTCCCCGAAGGCCTCGCCCATGCTGCCGCCGAACACCGTGGAGTCCTGCGCGAAGACGCAGACGGTACGGCCGTCGACCGTGCCGTGCCCGGTGATCACCCCGTCCCCGTACGGGCGCCGGGCGCCGTCCCCGACGGGCCGGGCCCGCACGAACAGACCGGTCTCCGTGAAGGAGCCCGGATCCAGCAGCCGTTCGATCCGCTCCCGTGCGCCGAACTGTCCACGCCGTCTCGTGCCGCCCGGAGCCGCGGCGCGAGCCCGGCGCTCCGCCAGCTGGGCGAGGCGCTCGGCGGTGCGGTCGGGTACCTGTGCGACCGTCCTCTCGGGACGGGATGTCGTCGCCTCTCGCGTCACAACCACCTCCGAAATGGCTTTCGAATATGGCAGTGGTTGAGAGACGGATTGAGTGGTTCGGCGTTCTCTTTGCGGGAGTTGAGTCCTGTGGAACCGCTGTTAGTCCGGCTGTGACAACGAGGTGCCTCACGGCTCCCGGTGCTCGTGCGCCGCCTGCTCCAGTGCTTCCGCCTCCGCCGCGGCCACCCGTGCCTCGGCCTCCACGTCGATCGACCGGGTCAGCCACCAGTAGAGCGCCGCGGAGACCGGCAGGCCGATGAACAGGGAGATGTCGGCGCCGTCCAGGGCGTCGGCGATGGGCCCCGTGTAGAGGGTGCCGACGGAGAAGAACGGGATCATGACGGCGAAGCCGACCAGGTACGAGATGATGCCGTGCCAGCCCCAACGGCCGTAGATCCCGCGCGGGTTGAAGATCTCGGCGATGGCGTAGTGGCCGCGGCGCACCACGTAGTAGTCCATGAGGTTGACGGCGGTCCACGGGATGAAGAGGTAGAGGACCAGCAGCAGGAAGTTGTTGAAGTTCTCCAGGAAGTTGGAGGTCGCGGCGAGGGCGCCGACCAGGGAGAGCGCCGCCGTGAGGCCGATCGTCACCAGGCGTACCGACAGCGTCGGGCGCACCCTCTTGATCGAGTCGACGGCACTGATCAACGTGAGCGAACCGCCGTACATGTTGAGCGCCGTCACGGAGACCAGGCCCAGGACGGCGAAGAGGAGCACGATCGCGCCGAAGCCGCTGAACACCTTGTCGCCCGCCGCGTTGATCGACTCGATCGTGTCGAAGTCCTTGCCCGCCCAGGCGGCGAGGAGCGAGCCGAGGACCATCAGCCAGATGCCACCGAGGGCGGAGCCGAAGTAGGTCCAGTAGAAGGTCTTGCGGACCGTCACGCCGGGCGGGAGGTAGCGGGAGTAGTCGGACACGTAGATCGCCCAGCTGATCTGGTAGCCGGCGACCACGCCGAACTGGGCCAGGAACGGCGTCCACTTGAAGGCGCCGAGGTCGAAGGAGCCCGCCGGGTAGTGCAGGGTGACCAGGACGCCGACGGTGAAGACACCGAAGACGACCAGGAAGGTGTACGTCAGGAACTGCTCGGCCTTGTGGATCACGTCGTACCCGACGAGGGCGATGACCAGGGCGACCACCGTGACCACGACCACCCACAGCTTGGCGCCCCCGTGCACGGTGGTGTGCAGGGCCTCGCCGGCGAGGATCGTGTTGAAGACGTTGAAGCCCGCGTACTGGACGTAGGCGAACAGCCAGACCAGCAGGGCTCCGACGTAGCCGAACTGCGGCCGGGACTGGATCATCTGCGGCAGGCCCAGCTGCGGTCCCTGGGCCGAGTGGAAGGCCATGAAGAAGGTGCCGAGGACGGTGCCCGCGACGATCGCGATGAGCGACCAGATGAGGTTGCCGCCCTCGGTGATGCTGATCAGGCCCACCGCGAGGGTGGCGATCTGGGCGTTCGACATGAACCACAGCGGGCCGAGGTGCCACAGCTTGCCGTGGCGCTCGTCCAGGGGGACGTAGTCGATGGAGCGGATCTCCAGGCCCTGCACCCGCGGTTGTGACGATGTGGTCACGGCGCCTCCAGAGTGTTGATCCACCCCACTGGCCGGATTCATTCCCTGGAATTGTCTGGCCAAAGGTCATATTGCCGACCCTTGACCAGACAATCCGACCTGGTCAGACCGCCGGGCTCGGGAAGGTCGGGTACTCGACCCCGGAGACGTGCTGGACGACCCGGATGACCTGGCAGGAGTAGCCGAACTCGTTGTCGTACCAGAGGTAGAGGATCGCGTTGTCGCCCTCGACCTTGGTGGCGCCCGCGTCGACGATCGAGGCGTGGCGGGAGCCGATGAAGTCGCTGGAGACCGCGTCGGGGGCCGTGGTGAAGTCGATCTGGCGCTTGAGCGGCGAGGTCAGCGACACGTCCCGCAGGTAGTCCAGGACCTCCTCGCGGGAGGTCTCCCGGGACAGCTGGAGGTTGAGGATCGCGATCGAGACGTCCGGCACCGGCACCCGGATCGAGCTGCCGGTGATGCGCGCCTTGAAGTCGGGCATCGCCTTGGCCACGGCGGAGGCGGCACCGGTCTCGGTGATGACCATGTTGAGCGGCGCGGAGCGGCCGCGGCGGTCGGCCTTGTGGTAGTTGTCCAGCAGGTTCTGGTCGTTGGTGAACGAGTGGACCGTCTCCACGTGACCGCGCTCCACGCCGAACTCGTCGTCCATCGCCTTCAGCGGCGGCACGATCGCGTTGGTGGTGCAGGAGGCGCAGGACAGGATCTGCTCGTCCGGCTTGATCGTGTCGTGGTTGACGCCGTGCACGATGTTCGGGACGTCGCCCTTGCCCGGCGCGGTCAGCACCACCTTGTCGATGCCGGGGCGCAGGTGCTGCGAGAGGCCCTCACGGTCGCGCCACTTGCCGGTGTTGTCGATCAGGATGGCGTTGCTGATGCCGTACGCCGTGTAGTCGACCTCGGACGGGTCGTTGGCGTAGATCACCTTGATCGCGTTGCCGTTGGCGAAGATCGTGCTGCTCGCCTCGTCCACGGTGATCGTGCCCTGGAACTGGCCGTGGATGGAGTCGCGGCGCAGCAGCGAGGCGCGCTTGACGAGATCTTCGGCGGACCGGCCGCCGCCGCCGCGGACGACGATGGCGCGCAGCCGCAGACCGTTGCCGGAGCCGGCCTTCTCGACCAGCAGCCGGGCGACGAGGCGGCCGATGCGGCCGAAGCCGTACAGGACGACGTCACGGCCCTCGCCGCGCTCGATCTTGTTGGCGCCGGTGGCACCCGCGACGGCCTCGGCGGTGAAGGCCTCCACGGTCAGACCGCGGTCGTCGCTCTTGTAGGTCGCGGCGAGCATGCCGATGTCGATCTGGGACGGGCCCAGGTCGAGCGCGGTCAGGGCCTGCAGGAACGGCAGGGTCTCGGTGACCGAGAGCTCCTCGCCGGCTATCTGCCGGGCGAAACGGTGGGTCTTGAGGATGCTCACCACCGACTTGTTCACCAGGGAGCGGCTGTGCAGCAGGACGGTGACGTCCCGCTCGCGGTGCAGCTTCCCGATGATCGGGATCATCGACTCCGCGGTTTCCTCGCGGGTCATCCAGTCGGTGAACGAGTCGTCGTTGACAGTCACGGAACCATCTTTCGAGCTAGGCGGCGCTCATATGTTAATCCCCTTTTGATCGATCGTTTGAGCGGGGTTCGTCACACCCGTCCCACCCGGAATCGAGACGATCCGGCCGCCGCTGCGTACCTGAGGGTCACGGGGTCGCCCGCCCCGTGACCGTCACCGCACCCGATCGAGGGACGTACACCATGAACGCAACCGCAGCCATCGGCGTGACCGGCCTGGGCGTGATGGGCCGCAACCTGGCGCGGAACTTCGCCCGCCGCGGCTACACCGTCGCCGTCCACAACCGCACGGTGGGCCGCACGCGCGCGCTCATGGAGGTCTACGGCGACGAGGGCACGTTCGTCGCCGCGGAGACGGCCGAGGAGTTCGTGGCCGCCCTGGAGCGCCCCCGACGTCTGATGGTCATGGTGCAGGCGGGCCCGGCCACCGACGCAGTCATCGACGAGTTCGCCGCGCTCCTGGAGCCCGGCGACATGATCATCGACGGCGGCAACGCCCACTTCGCCGACACCCGCCGCCGCGAGGCCGCCCTGCGCGAGCGCGGCATCCACTTCGTCGGCGCCGGCGTCTCCGGCGGCGAGGAGGGCGCGCTGGAGGGGCCGTCGATCATGGTCGGCGGCTCCGTGGAGGCGTACGAGACCCTAGGCCCGATGTTCGAGACCATCAGCGCCAAGGTCGACGGCGAGCCCTGCGCCGCCCATATCGCCGGCGACGGCGCCGGGCACTTCGTGAAGATGGTGCACAACGGCATCGAGTACGCCGACATGCAGCTCATCGCGGAGGCCTACGACCTGCTGCGCCAGGTCGGCGGGTACACCCCGGCCGAGATCGCGGACGTCTTCCGGCGCTGGAACGAGGGGCGGCTCGGCTCCTACCTCGTCGAGATCACCGCCGAGGTGCTGGCCCACACCGACCCGGAGACCGGCGTCCCCTTCGTCGACATCGTCCAGGACGCCGCCGGCCAGAAGGGCACCGGCCGCTGGACCGTGCAGACCGCGCTGGACCTCGCCTCGCCGGTCACCGCCATCGCCCAGGCCACCTTCGCCCGCGCCGCCTCCGGCCAGAACGAGCTGCGCGCCGCCTACGCGGGCCTGCCCGGCGGCACCCGCCCGCTGCTCAGCCGTACCGAGGCCGAACGCTTCGCCTCCCAGGTCGAGCACGCCCTGTACGCGTCCAAGGTCATCGCCTACGACCAGGGCCTGAAGATGATCCAGGACGCGGCCGCCGAGTACGGCTGGAAGATCGACCTCGGCACCGTCGCCGGGATCTGGCGCGGCGGCTGCATCATCCGGGCCTCCTTCCTCGACCGCATCCGCGCCGCGTACGCCGCCGACCGCGAACTGGTCAGCCTGCTGGGCGAGATGGAGTTCGCCATGGAGATCACGGACGCGCAGGTGCCGTGGCGGGAGACGGTCGCCTCCGCCGCCCGGCGCGGCATCCCGGTCCCGGCCTTCTCCGCCGCGCTCGCGCACTACGACACCCTGCGCGCCGGGCGCCTGCCCGCTGCCCTCCTGCAGGGCCAGCGCGACTACTTCGGCGCCCACACCTACCGCCGCACCGACCGGCCCGGCGCCTTCCACACCCACTGGGCCGCGCCCGACCGCCCGGAGACCCCCGCCTGAACCACACCGGGCGTGACCATCCACCGGAACCGGTCGTTCCCGAGGGCATGATCCACATCAAGCGCGGACTCACCACGGCCGCCGCGGCGCTCGCCGCCCTGGCGGCCCTGACCGCTCCCGTCGCCCACGCCACCGACAACGTCCCCTGTCACAGCCCCACCAAGAAGGACCTGACCGACCCCGGCACCGGACACGTGTGGCCGGGGACGGAGGTGAAGTACTGCAACCTCACCCGCGGCCACGTCCCCGTCTACGCCACCCGCTCGCCCGGCGCCCCCGTCGTCGGCTACCTCGAACAGGGCGGCGCCGCCAACTGGTTCGTCACCGAGATGAAGGGCGAGACCTTCCGGGACGGCTCCGCCGAGAACTACTGGTGGGGCTCCACCATGGCGGACAACGGCCGCTGGGGCTGGGTCCCCGACGTCTACTTCGCGGGCGGCGACAACAACGAGGACGACGCGGGCCTGCTGATGCCCGGCGGCTACACCTGCGCGAACGTCTGCGCGCCGCTGCCGTTCTGGGCGCGCTGAGCATCGGGGAGACCGGGCTCCTGTCCGCCGGTCGGCTCTGCTGTTGACGCGCTCATGAAGCCCTGCCTAGCCTCGTTCAAACACGTCTGGACAGGTAGGTCGACGATGGCGGAATCGCTTCAGGTGGAGACACACGGCCTCGACGTCATCGGCGACAGCGAGCGCAAGGGCACCCCGCGGACCCTGTTCTGGCCCTGGTTCGGGGCCAACGTCTCGATCCTCGGCCTGAGTTACGGCGCCTTCGCGCTCGGCTTCGGGATCTCCTTCTGGCAGGCGCTCGTCGCAGGCGTCATCGGCATCGTCTTCTCCTTCCTGCTGTGCGGCTTCATCGCGGTGGCCGGAAAGCGCGGCTCCGCGCCGACGATGGTCCTCAGCCGGGCCGCGTACGGCGTACGCGGCAACCGGCTGCCGTCGGTGATCTCCTGGGTGCTCACCGTCGGTTGGGAGACCGTGCTGTGCGCCCTCGCCACCATGGCCACCGCGACCGTCTTCGGACGGCTCGGCTGGGGCGGCGGCACCGAGACCAAGGTCGTCGCCCTCGTCCTGGTCGGCGCGCTCACCGTCGTCGGCGGCGTGATGGGCTTCGACCTGATCATGCGGCTGCAGACCGTGATCACGGTCGTCACGGGCGTGCTCACCGTCGTCTACATCGGGCTGGTCGCCGACCACATCCACTGGAGCACTGTCAGCGCTCTACCGGCGGGCTCCGCCCAGGAGTTCATCGGCGCGCTGGTCTTCATGATGACCGGCTTCGGCCTCGGCTGGGTCAACGCCGCCGCCGACTACTCCCGCTATCTGCCGCGGAGTTCGTCCAGCAGGGGAGTGATCGGCTGGACCACCTTCGGCGCATCGGTCGCCCCGCTCCTGCTGCTGGTCTTCGGCCTGCTGCTGGCCGGCTCCTCCACCAAGCTCAACACGGCCGTCGCCGCCGACCCCATCGGCGCCCTCACGACCATCCTGCCGACCTGGTTCCTGGTCCCGTTCGCCGTGGTCGCGGTGCTCGGACTGGTCGGCGGCGCGGTCCTCGACATCTACTCCTCGGGCCTCGCCCTGCTCTCGGCGGGCCTGAGAATCCCCCGCTACCTGGCCGCCTTCGTGGACGGCGTCCTGATGATCGCGGGTTCGATCTACATCGTGTTCTTCGCCGACGACTTCCTCGGCCAGTTCATGGGCTTCCTCACCACGCTGGGCGTCCCCATCGCCGCCTGGTGCGGCATCATGCTCGCCGACCTCGCCCTGCGCCGCCGCGACTACGACGAGGGCGACCTCTACCGCCCCGCCGGCCGCTACGGCGACGTCCCGCTCACCCCGCTCCTGCTCACCGTCGCCGCCACCGCACTCGGCTGGGGCCTGGTCACCAACTCGGCCGCGAGCTGGCTGACTTGGCAGGGCTATCTGCTCGACCCCTTCGGCCTCGGCGGCAAGTCCGGCGCCTGGGCGTACGCCAACCTCGGGGTCCTGGCCGCCCTCGCGCTCGGCTTCCTCGGCACCCTCGTCCTGAGCCGCGGCCGCGTCCACGCCCAGGAGGCGCAGGCCCCGAGCCCGCTGGACGCGGAGGCGGCCGTATGACCACCGGTCTGCTCGCGGTCATCGACATGCAACGCGTCTTCGCCGACCCCGACAGCCCCTGGGCCACGCCCCGTTACGCCGAAGCCGCGGCAGGAGTACGACGTCTGCTGCCGGCCTTCGGCGAACGGGTCGCCTTCACCCGCTTCCTGGCCCCCGCGAAACCGGAGGGCGCCTGGCGCGCCTACTACGACCAGTGGCCCTTCGCCCTCCAACCGCCCGGCGCCCAACTCTGGGAACTCACCGACGAGTTCACCGACCACAAGGGTCACGTCGTCGACGCCGCCACCTTCGGCAAGTGGACCCCGGAACTCGCGCGGCACGTCGGCCCCGAGGGCCGCCTGGTGCTCGCGGGCGTCAGCACCGACTGCTGCGTCCTGTCCACCGCCCTCGCCGCCGCTGACGCCGGTGTCGAGGTGATGGTCGCCGCGGACGCCTGCGCGGGCGCCGACGACGACTCGCACAGCAAGGCCCTCCAGATCATGGACCTGTACCGGCCGCTGATCCGCGTGACGACCGTCGCCGAGATTCTCGGGGAGGCCGGGTGAGCGGAGTCCGGCTCAAGCACCAGCGGATCACGGAGGTGCTCGCGAAGGAGATCCGCAGCGGCAGCCGCCCCGCGGGGGAGCGGCTGCCCGGCGAGCACGCCCTGGCCCAGCGGTTCGGAGTCAGCCGTACGACGGTCCGCGCGGCCCTCGCCGAACTGTGCGAGGCCGGTCTGATCGCCACCCGCACCGGCAAGGGCTCGTACGTCCTCTTCGATGGCCGCCCCCTGGAGGACAGCCTCGGCTGGGCCCGCGCCCTCGCCACCCATGGCACCGACGCGGAGGTGCGGACGCTGGCCGTACGGGAAGTCCGCGAGGCGGAGCTGGCCGAGCAACTCGCCCTGGACGGCGGTGAGTTCGTGTGCGTGGAGCGGACCCGCGAGCTGGTCGCCGACGGCACGGTGGTGACGTACGAACGAAGCTTTCTGCCGCCTGTGCCCGGCATCCGGGAGCTGCCGGGGCGCGGGCTCGCGGGGGAGTCCCTCGCCGATGTGATGCTGCGGGCCGGGCTGCGGCCCGACCACGGCGAGCAGCGGCTGGCGGGGCGGCGGATCGACGCGCGGGAGGCGGAGCTGCTGCGGCGGACGCCGGGCGACTGGTTCCTCGACACGCGGCGCACCAGCCGTGCGGCGGACGGCAGCTTCGTCGAGCACGTCGTCAGCCTGCTCGACCCCGACCACTTCGAGCTGACGCTTGAATTCGGCTGACGGTTGGCGATTTCGGGTCGGTACCCCGGGGCCCTCGGCGTGTTCAATCACTCGTGTCGCGTCACGAACCGGACGGCCCCACACGTCAGGAGGCACCGTGCTCGCCCCTCCCGAACCCGCCCTCACCGAAGCCGAGATCATCCGGCGCGCCGTGGCACTCAGGCCCGCCCTGCTCGAACGGCAGCCGGAGACCGAGCAGTTGACGCACTACCCGAAGGAGACCCACGAGGACTTTCTGCGGGCGGGGTTCTACCGGATCCTGCAGCCGCGGCGGTACGGCGGGTACGAGTTCGGGCTGCCCGTGTTCTACCGGGTCGTGACCGAGATCGCCCGCGGGTGCCCGTCCACCGGGTGGGCCCTCTCGCTCACCGCCGCCCATGTGCTCCAGGTGGCCACGCTCTTCGAGGAGCGGGCGCAGGACGAGATCTTCGGTGCCGACGGGGAGTTCCGGGCCGCGTCGACCGTCGTGCCGGTCGGGGTCGCGACGCCGGACGGGGACGGGCATGTCGTGCTCGACGGCACCTGGCCGTACTCCTCCGGCGCGCCGTACTCGACCCACTACGTCGGCCAGACCCTCCGCGCGCCCGCCACCCCAGGCGACCCGCCCGGCCCGCCGGTGCTCTTCGTCGCGCCGCGGTCGGTCTGGACGGTGCTGGACGACTGGCACGGGGTCCTCGGACTGCGCGGGAGCGGCTCGAACAGCGTGCACATGGAGCAGGCGCGTATCCCGGCACACTTCACTCGCGACGCTTTCCTGCTCGACCTGCCGGTGGAGGGCGGCAGCACCGGCTCCGAGCTGCACGGCAACCCGATGTACGCGGGACGCGCCCCCAGCTTCTTCCACGGGGAGCTGGCCGCCATCATGATCGGCACCGCGTACGCCGCCGCCGACGAGTACGCCCGGATCATCGCCGCCCGCCCCCTCGCCATGGAGCCCGACCGCACCCGTGCCGACCTGCACGACTACCAGCGCCACCTCGGCGAGGCGCTCGGGGCGATCGACATGGCCGAGGCGGCGCTGCGGCAGACCGCCGAGGACTGGATGGAGGCGTGCAGGCGCAATGTGAGCGGTGAGGCCCCCTTCACCACCGTCGAGGACAACCGGCTCGCGCTGATGTTCCTGAACGCCGGGCGTATCGCCTGGGACGTACTGCAGGGCACCCTGTTCCGCACGGCCGGCTCCCGGCACGCCCGAGACGGCGAGCGGATGCAGCGCTACTTCCGGGACGCGGCCACGTACTGGACGCATGTCGGCCCCAGCATGGCCGAGCCGCTGACCCGACGGGTCGGCTGCGACCGCCTCGGCCTGCCCTCGGACCACATCGCCCTGATCCCGTAGCGCCCGGGGGCGACTTTTGTGCGATCGCAGGTATGCCCCGCCTGCGATCGGGTACGCGAGCAGGGCCGCGCCCGGAAGCGATCTTGCCCTCGGGTGGGGCGTACCACCGTCGCTACCAGGGGATCTGCCATGGACACACCTGCCCACCGCAACAACGTCACACCGGCCCGGCAGGCGCTGGACGCGCTGGCCGTAAACACCGAGGACACCGCGGCGCTGGACACGCTCGCCGGCAGCGATGTGCTCGTTCCCGTGCCCGACGACGCGAGCCAGGGTGACGGGGCCGATCCCGCCGCCGTGGCGCTGCCCGTCCTGGAACAGCCCGGCGGTGACCCGGTCGTTCCGGTCTTCACCTCCGAGGTGGAGATGGCGGAACTGCTGCCGTACATCTCCAGCTACCGCCTGGTGCCGCTGGGCGCGCTCGCCTCCCAGTGGCCGGCGGACGATCTGTCGCTCACCATCGACGCCGGGTCCGACCACCCGCTGACGCTGACCTCGGAAGGGGTACGCACCCTGCTGGCGCGCCCGTAGCAGGCGGTCGAGGGGGCCCGGCCCGGCCACCGAACACGGAAGGGGAGCGGCCGGGCCCGGGCAGGGTGCGGGCGGTCTCCCGCTCCCGCACCCGGGCTCTCGCACGGCACGAGGACGAACGGCGCCGACCCCGTTCATCCTCGGACGCCCGCGGTCGCCGTGGCAGACGATACGTCCGTGAGGGCGCCCGCGTCGCTCCCTGATGCGCGGAGACTGTCCGCAAAACGCGGCGGATCGAGGCATTCACGCGGCGCGCAGGGTCTGCGAGGGTGACTCCCCGAAGCGCTCCCGGTAGCGCCGCGCGAAACGGCCCAGGTGGGCGAAACCCCACTGGTAGGCCACGTGCGCGACCGTCGTCGACCCGGGCACCGACGCCCGCAGCTGCCCGCGCACCCGCTGCAGCCGGACCTCGTTGACGTACGCCATCGGCGACATGCCGACGTGCTTGCGGAACGCCTCCTGCAGGCTCCGCAGACTGACCTGGGCGATGGCCGCGAGATGCGCGGCGTCGTAGGGCTCGGCGGGCCTTTCTCGTACGACGTCCATGACCCGCTTCACGGCGGCCGGCCGCATCGGCGGTGCCGGGGCGGTCAGTTGCTCGCGGTAGGAGTGGTCGGCCGCCAGCAACACCCCTTCCAGAAGGGTCTGTTCGAGGCGGCCGCAGATCAGCGGGGAGCGCAGCAGTCCGTGCGAGGCGTCCCGCTCCAGCAGGCTCCACAGCGCGAGCTGCGCCCAACTGCGGCCGGGGCCACGGGTGATGTCGAAGTCCGGCGCGAACGACGGCGTCCGCCGCACCGGTCTGCCCAGCAGCACCTCCAACTGGTGCAGCAGCGCCGCCTTGTCGATCTTCACGGTGACCACGCGGGCGTCCGCCGACCAGGTGTCGACGCGTATCTGCTGCTCCGGATCGAAGAAGAGGCCTCGCCGGGTGGTGCCCAACACGGGCTCGCCGTGGCCCTGTTGGACGGTGCAGTAGCCGTCCAGCGGGACGCCCACGTGGTAGAAGCCGGGTTCGCCGAAGCCCATCCGGATCTCGGTGCCGAAGCTCACCTCGCCGACGGTGAGTGCGCCGAGGTCGACGACACTGAGGGTGGTGGAGAAGTCCGCGGCCGCACCAGCCACTTCGAGGCGCAGATCGTAGTAGTGCACCGCGATCGCGGCCCGGGACTCCTCCACGGAACGCGTCACGTACGTACTGAACTCGGCGGCCCCGTCCTCTTCCACGGCCAAGGCGATGTCTCCCGGTCTCGGGCTCGGCGTCTGCTTTCAGCATGGCACCGCCAGGCGGCGGCCACGCGGGAGACGGGATCTTGCCACGCGGGTACGGTGATCTCATGGAACAGCGCATCACCCTGATCACGCTGGGAGTTTCCGATCTCGTCCGCTCCAAGGCCTTCTACGAGGCGCTGGGCTGGCGCGGACAGGAGGTCGCGGAGACCGTCTTCTTCCAGGCCGGCGGCCTCGGGTTCGTGCTGTGGGGCCGGGACGAACTCGCCCGGGACTGCGGTCTGGAGCCCACGCCCGCAAGGGGTTTCGGCGGCATCGCCCTCGCGCACAACGTCCGCTCGGAGGCCGAGGTCGACGCGCTGCTGGCGGCCGTGGAACGGGCCGGCGGGACCGTCACCAAGCCAGCGGCCGTCAACGCCATCGGCTTCTACTCCAGCGCCTTCACCGACCCCGACGGCCACGCCTGGGAGGTCGCCCACAACCCCGGCTTCCCGCTCGCCGAGGACGGCTCGGTCACCATTCCCGACTTCGGCGGCCTCGCGTAGCGCTTCCGCAGGGGCCTGGTGAACCGTGGGTTCACGGTGGAGGATCCACATGTGCACGACTGCGGCGCCCCGCAACGGAGGAACCGACGAGGAGGCACGGCATGAAGGACCGCACCTATCTCAAGCCGCCCTGGATGCAGCGGAACGTCGGCAACCGGCTCGCGCCCCTGTTCGGGCGGTCGGTCGTGTCCCGGCTCTCGGTGCGCGGCCGCACCAGCGGACAGTGGCGCACGGTGCCCATCGCCGTACTGGAGTACGAGGGCGCGCGCTACCTCGTCTCCTACCGCGGCCTCAGCGACTGGGCGCTCAACCTCCAGGCCTCGCCCGAATGCCGGATCACCGCCCACGGCCGCACCGAGGACCTCATGGCGGAGGAGGTCCCCGAGGTCGAGCGCCCGCCCATCATGGCGGCGTACCGCGACAAGTACGGCTCCATGCCGACCGTCTCCGCGGTGCTGACCGCGCTGCCGGACCCCGCCGACCATCCGGTCTTCCGCCTGCACGCCCGGAGTTGAGCGTGCGGCGTGGGGCCTCGGTCCCTCACGCCGCGTCGACGGTGGCGGGCTGGGGGTAGGTGACGCCGGTCAGCTCCTCGGAGAGGGTCCACAGATGGCGGGCGGCGGCCGGGTCGCTGGCCGCGGGCGAACGGCCGACCAGGGTCGGGGCGCCGCGCATCTCGCCGAGGCCGTCGGGGCCGACGTAGCTCGCGCCGGGCAGGTCCTGGACGGCGGCGAACAGGGTGGGCAGGGCGCCGGCCTTGTTGTCCTGGGCCATGACGCGGTTGCCGACCCGCATGAGGAGACGCCGCACAGCACTGGCGTCATGGCTCTGCAGATTCGTCACGGCATAGCCGGGGTGCGCGGCCGTGGCCCGCACGGACGAGCCCGACTCCGTCAGCCGGCGCTGCAGTTCCAGCGTGAACAGCAGGTTGGCCAGCTTGGACTGGCCGTACGCCTTCATGGGCGTGTACTCGCCGGTGAGGTTGAGGTTGTCGAAGTGGATATAGGGGCCGCCGATCCTGTGCGCGCCGGACGACACGGTCACCACCCGGTCGGTGATGCGCGGCAGCAGCAGGTTCGTCAGGGCGAAGTGGCCCAGGTGATTGGTGCCGATCTGGGTCTCGAAGCCGTCCTTGGTGGTGGACTCCGGGATGTTCATGACGCCGGCGTTGTTGATGAGCACGTCCAGGCCGCCCCGCCAGTTCCAGGCGAACTCGCGCACGGAGGAGAGATCGGCGAGGTCGAGGCGGCGTACCTCCACGCTGCCGTCGACCCCGGCCGCCGCGGCCTCGCCGCGCTTCGGGTCCCGGACCGCGAGCACGACGTGCGCGCCCGCGCCGGCCAGCGCCTCCACGGTCGCGATGCCGAGCCCGCTGTTGGCGCCGGTGACGACGACGGTGCGGCCGCTCTGGTCGGGGATGTCGGACACGGTCCACTTGCTGGGTGCAGTAGTCATGGCAGCTAATGTAGGCGCCGCCAACAATGCTGTCAATGACAACAAAGATGGCGGTGCCAACAATGTAGGCACGGAACACATGCCCGATACACTGGCGCGTATGTACACCCGCCCTCGCAGCTACCACCACGGAGACCTGCGCGCCGCGCTGCTGACCCGCGCCGAGGAGACGCTCCGGGAGAAGGGGCCGGCCGCGCTGTCGCTGCGCGAGCTCGCCCGTGATCTCGGCGTCAGTCATGCCGCGCCGAGCCGCCACTTCAAGGACAAGCAGGCGCTGCTCGACGCCCTGGCGCTGACCGGGTTCGACCGGCTGGCGACGGCCCTGAAGGCGTCGCAGGAGGGGGTCGGGGAGTCGTTCGCGGAGCGCCTCGACGCCATGATCCGCGCCTATGTGGGATTCGCGCTCGGCAATGCCGTACTGCTGGACCTGATGTATTCGATCAAGCACGATCCGGAGGCGTCGGAGGCGTTGGTCGCGGCCACCGAACGCTGGTCCGACCAGCTGGTGGCGCTGATCGTCGACGGGCAGAAACGGGGTGAACTGCGCGCGGGGCCGATGGAGTCGGTGGCGGTGCCGGTCTTCGCGACCCTGCACGGGTACGCCAACCTCGCGGCGAGCGGCATGCTGCCCCCGGAGACCGGCGAGCACGCGCTGAGCGACGTGATCGCCTTCATGCTGCGGGGTTCGGCGCCGGACTAGGCGCCGGGGCTTCTCTGGCCCAACATCCGCTCCAGCGCGGCGCGTTGCAGCGGCAGCACCTCGGTGTGCAGGTCCCGGCCCTTGGTGGTCAGGGCGACCCACACGCCGCGCCGGTCCTCCACGCAGACGGAGCGCTCCAGGAGGCCCTCCTTCTCCAGCCGGCCGATCAGCCGGGACAGCGCGCTCTGGCTGAGATGGACCCGGCCGACCAGGTTCTGCACCCGGCACTGGTCCCCTTCGCGGGGCGACTCGGAGGCGAGGATGTCCAGCACCTCGAAGTCGCTCGCGCCCAGGCCGTGCGGGTGCAGCACCCGGTCGATCTCGCACATCGTGCGAGCGTGCGTGGACAGGATGTCCCGCCACTTGTCCTCGAGCCGGGCCTCGGCCGTCTTCGCTGCCATACCCGCACGGTAACACCGAATCGGCCATTCGTTGAGTGTGCAATTAGTGCGGGTGCATGCAGTGGAGGGGTCAGGAGGTCGGGTCCTGGAGCAGCCCGATGTGGTTGCCGTCGGCGTCCTTCACGAAGGCGATCAGCCTGCCGTTGCCGACGTCCTGGGCGTCCTGCAGCACCTCGGCGCCCGCCTCGCGCAGCGCCGCGAGCCGGCCCCGGATGTCGGAGACGTGCCAGTAGGGCACCGGTCCGGTCATGCCCTTGGCGTGGCCGTTGGGGTCGAGGCCGATGTCCTGTCCGGCGTCCTTGAAGCCGACGTAGTAGGGCTCGTCCGCGTACGGCTCCACCTCCAGCAGCGCGCTGAACAGGGCCTTCGCCGCGGCGATGTCCTTGACGGGGTAGATGACGGTGTTGAGGCCGGCGGTCATGGTGTGCTCCTCCGCATCGGGTGGCCCGACGGTTTTCGTCGGTGGTTTCACGCTAGGGCGGGGGAGCGGTGGACGGCTTCTCGGATCCTGACCGCTTCGCGCCGGCGGTCCCTCATCCGGGGGATCGGCTGTCCGCGACGAGCAGCCGGTAGCCGACGTCCATGCTGTCCAGCGTGAGCAGATCGGCGTGCCGGTCGTGCCAGCGGCCCGTCGCCAGGTCGTCGCGGAGCGCCGTGAGACCCGGGGCGAGGGCGTCCTCCCCGGTCTGCGCGAACAGGGAGATCCCGGCACGCACGCGTGGATCGAGGTAGGCCTCGGGCCGGCGCCAGAACGCGGCGCCGAACCCGTCGGTGCAGTCGTGCGGGACGGGGACGGGCTCGATGCACGCCCCGCCGAGCAGCCCGGCCAGCCGTTCGATCGGTACGGCGCGGGTGTCGTCGAAGGCGGCGGCGCTCGGGAGGTAGTCGCGCACGAGCCAGAACCGCTCGCGGAAGACCGCCTGGTCCCAGGTCAGGACGACGATCCGGCGGCGGGCGACCCGGCGCAGCTCGGCGAGACCCGCCGCCAGGTCCGTCCAGTGGTGCACGGTCAGCAGCGCCATCACGGCGTCGGCGGCGCCGGTGCGCAACGGAAGCCGCTCGGCGACGGCGCACACCGCGGGCGCGGATCCCGGCGGGCGCTGGCTGATCATGACCTGGCTCGGCTCGACGGCGAGAACCGTGGAGGGCGGCTCGTAGGAGCCGGTGCCCGCGCCGACGTTGATCACGTCGGCGGCGTCCCCGAGCGCGGCGTGGATCCGCGCGGCGATCCGCGGATCCGGTCGCCGGGTGAGGCCGTACGTCGTGCCGAGCGTGTCGTAGATGGCCATGTCCCTCAGTATGCGAAGGGACCGCCGTGCCGGGGGATGGAACAACGGACCGGGGCCGGGAGCCCTTGGCCCCGGCCCCGGGAACTCACGTGGAGTCCCGCTTCACCAGCTCCGTCGGCAGGATCACCGCCGCCGGGTCCTCGCCGCCGATCTGCGCGAGCAGCACCCGTACCATCTCGGCGCTGATGCGGTCGTAGGGCTGGCGGATCGTGGTGAGGGGCGGGGTCGCCTCGATCGCCGCGACGGAGTCGTCGAAGCCGCCCACCGACACGTCCTCCGGGACCCGGCGGCCCGCCCGGTGCAGCGCCGTCAGGGCGCCCTGCGCCATCAGGTCGGAGGCGACGAACACGGCGTCCATGTCCGGGGCCTGGGCCAGCAGCCGTTCGGCACCGGCCTCACCGCTGGCCCGGCTGTAGTCGCCGGAGACGATGAGGTCCTCGTCGATCCCGATGCCCGCGTCGGCGAGCACCTCCTTGTAGCCGGCGAGACGGTCGACACCGCCGGGCGTGTCCAGCGGTCCGCTCACCATGCCGATGCGGCGGCGGCCCAGCGACAGCAGGTGGCGCACCATGTCCCGGGCGCCGTCCCGGTCGTCCGCGGCCACGTAACTGACCTTGGAGCCGAGGCCCATGGGCTTGCCGCACTGGACGAGCGGCACGCCCGCCTTGTGCAGCTCCTCCGCGACCGGGTCCCCGGAGTGGCTGGAGACCAGCAGCACCCCGTCGACATGGCCGGCTGTGATGTAGCGCGTTATGCGCCGCCGTTCGTCCTTGGTGCCCGCCAGCATCAGCAGCAGCGGAATGTCGTGCGCCGCCAGCGCCTGGGTGCAGGCGCTCAGCAGCACATTGAAGTTGGGATCCTCGAAGAACCGTTCCTGAGGCTCCGTCAGCAGGAAGCCGACGGAGTCCGAACGGCCGGTGATCAGTGAGCGGGCGTGCCGGTTGACGACGTAACCCGTCTTGCGGATCGCCGCGTTGACCGCCTCGGCCGCGGCCGGGCTGACGTAGTGCCCGCCGTTGAGCACCCGCGAGACGGTGCCCCGCGAGACACCCGCCTCGCGGGCCACGTCGTGGATCGTCGGCGGTCTGCGTCGGCCCCCCGTGTTGCTCATGGTCATGACTTTACGGCTCCGGAGAGCAGATCGAGGCTCCAGAACCGCTGGATGACCAGGAAGAGCGCGATCAGCGGAAGCACCGCCAGGAACGCGCCGGTGATCACCAGGGTGTAGAGCGCAGGCGTGTTGGCACCCTGTTCGAGCAGCGTGTACAGACCCAGCGTGATCGGGAACTTCTCGTCGTCGCTGAGCATGATGTACGGCAGCAGGAAGTTGTTCCACACGGCCACGAACTGGAACAGGAACACCGTCACCAGACCCGGCACCATCATCGGCAGCGCGACCCGGGTGAAGATCCGCCACTCGCTCGCCCCGTCCATCCGCCCGGCCTCGACCACGTCGGCCGGCACGGCCGCGGAGGCGTAGATCCGCGCGAGGTAGACGCCGTACGGGGAAAGGATCTGCGGAAGCAGCACGGACAGGTAGGAGTCCGAGAGGTCCGCCTTCGCCAGCAGCAGGTACTGCGGGATGGCGAGGATGATCGGCGGCATCAGCACGCCCGCGAGCAGGACGTTGAAGATCGTCTCGCGGCCGCGGAAGCGGTAGGTCGCCAGCGCGTAGCCGCTGAACGCCGACACGCACGTCGACAGCAGGGCGCCCAGGCCGGCGTAGAGGGCGGAGTTGCCCATCCACTTCCAGTACACGCCGTCGCGGTAGGCGTTCAGCTGCTTGATGTTGTCGGCGAAGCCGCTGCCGGGCAGGAACGTGAACGTGGAGAACAGCTCACGCCCGGACTTGGTGGACGCGATGACGACCCACGCCACCGGCAGCAGCGTGTAGATCGCGCCGATCAGCAACGTGACCGTGGGAACCAGTGAGATCCGGCGGCGCAGCGGCGGACGGTCCTGGGCGGTGCCGGTGGTGCCGGCCGCGGAGGGGACTTTCTGGACGGCGAGGGAACTCATCGTGCTGCCTCCTGCTTCTGCCGGCGGTTCGCGGCCCGCAGGAAGCCGAAGGACAGGACGAGCGTCGCGACGGCGATGATCACGGCCTCGGCGGCCGCCTGGTAGATGTCGCCCTTGCGGAACGCGTCCTGGTAGACGGTCATCAGCGGACTCCAGGTCAGCGGCAGGGAGTTGGTGAGCGGCTTGAGGGTGGTCGGCTCGTTGAACACCTGGAGCGTCGCGATGATCGAGAAGAAGAAGGTCAGCACCAGCGAGGGCGCCACCATCGGGATCTTGATCCGCAGCGCGATCTGCAGCGGGGTGGCGCCGTCCAGCTTCGCCGCCTCGTACACCTCCGCCGGGATCGCCTGCAGCGAGGTGTAGATGACGATCATGTTGAAGCCGGTACCGCCCCAGACCGCGATGTTGGCCATCGCGAGGTACAGCGGACCCCCGTCGAGGAGGTTCGGCTGCGGCATGTGCAGCTTCTCGAGCACGTAGTAGAAGGGGCTGACGTCCGGCAGGTACAGGAAGCCCCACATCAGGGCCGCCACCACACCGGGAATGGCGTACGGCAGGAAGATCGCGAGCCGGGTGAAGGGCGCGAGCCGCACCTTCTCCGAGTCGAGCATCAGCGCGAACAGGAGGGCGAGGCCGAGCATCACCGGGACGACGATGCAGCCGTAGCCCAGCACGCGCAGCGCCCCGTGCAGCAGTTCGCTGTCGGTGAGGGCGTCGGTGTAGTTCTCCAGGCCGGCCCAGACCTCCTTGCGGGCACCCGAACCCAGGCCCAGCCCGGAGACGTGCACCTTGCGGAAGCTCAGGTAGGCCGCGTAGCCGATGGGCAGCGCGAAGAACAGTGCGAAGAGGACAGTGGCGGGGACGAGGAAAAAGTAGGGGGCGCTTCGCGCTCGTTTGAGGGTGGTGGTGGGAGACGGGTGGGCGTACGGGGCCCCCTTGACCCCGTACGACCTCCGGCGGGTGGTGCTGCTCACTGAGCGACCTCGAAGCCCTGCTTCTTCAGGTCGGCGACCGTGGCGTCCTGCATCTTGTCCAGGGCGGCGGTGAAGTCCGACTTGTTCTTCGCGGCGGCGCCGAACGCGTCGTTGAACGTGGTGTAGGCGACGTTCACGTTCGGGCCCCAGGCCGAGGGCGCCGTGGTCTTCGCGATCTCGGCGGCCTTGGCGTAGAAGTCCGACTGGTTCGAGAAGTACGCCGGGGGAGTGGTGAAGGCGCCGCTGGTCTGGGCGTTGGTGGCGGCCGGGTAGATGCCGCTCTCCTTGGCGAGTGCCTGCAGGGCCGTGCCGTCCGTGTTCAGCCACGCGGCGAACTTGGCGGCGGCCTCCTTGTGCGACGAGTCCGAGGTAACGGCGGTCGAGGAGCCGCCCCAGCTGCCCGTGACGTTCTCACCGGCGGACCACTGGGGGAGCGGGGCCATGGCCCACTTGCCCTTGGTGTCCGGCGCGGCCGTGGTCAGCGTGCCCGGCGCCCACACGGCGGACACCCAGGCGATCTGCTTGCCGGTGTTCAGCGCCTTGTTCCAGGACGGCGTGTACATCGGCTGGTTGTCGATGGCGCCCTCCTTGACCAGGCCGCCCCAGAAGTCGGCGACCTTCTTGGTGGCCGTGTCGTTGATGCCGACCTTCCACTTGTCGCCGGAGGTCGTCCACCACTTGGCGCCGGCCTGCTGGGCGAGGCCCGCGAAGAGGCCGGAGTCGTTGGCGGAGAAGGTGGTGAGGTCCTTGTCCGGGGCCTTCTTCTTCAGCGCACGGGCGGTCTCGGCGAACTCGTCCCAGGTCGTCGGGACCGTCAGGCCGTACTTCTTGAAGAGGTCCGCGCGGTAGTAGAACATCATCGGCCCGATGTCCTGCGGCACCGCGTACACCGCGTCCGTGCCCAGCGTGGTCTGCTGCCAGACACCGTCGGCGAACTTGCTCTTGGCGTCGCCGACCTCCTTCGATATGTCGGCGAGCGCGTCATTGCTGACCAGCGTCGGCAACGCCTGGTACTCGGCCTGCACCAGGTCCGGGGCCGTCTTCGCCTTGTGCGCGGTGAGGATCTTGGTGACCAGCGTGTCGCCGGACGCCTGCTTCTTCACCGTGACCGTGATCTGGTCCTTCTTGCCCGGACCCTTGTTCCACAGGTCCACGACCTTGTCCATGCCGGGCGTCCAGGTCCAGTACGTCAGCGAGACCGGACCGGACTCGGCCTTGCTGTCCGAGTCGGACGAACCGCACGCGGCGAGTGCGGTGGCGCCGAGGGCGACGGCGATGGTGCAAGCCACGAGGCGACTGCGCTTCGTGTTGGGCATGGATCTCTCCCCTGACCTGGGCCCCCGCCTGCTGCGGGAACCTGCCATGCGAATCACATGAGCCGGGCCCCCGCCCGTCGCGAGGACCTGTCATGCTGCTCTGTGAGCGTTCACAGTAGAGAAACATCCCGGACACTTGTCAATGGTTGTTGCTGTGCGGTTATGTTGGGCTCGCACCGCCGCCGCTGTGTGTGCACGTTCCCAAATGATCGATAAAACGGGAGAGATCCATGCCGGAGACCAGCCCCAGGGGCCTCACCAGGCTCGCCTTCGGTGGGGACTACAACCCCGAGCAGTGGCCGGAAAGCGTCTGGCACGAGGACGTCCGGCTGATGCGCGAGGCCGGCGTCACGATGGTGAGCCTCGGAATCTTCTCCTGGGCGCTCCTCGAGCCCTCACCAGGGGTGTACGACTTCGGCTGGCTCGACCGGATCGTCGACCTGTTGCACGAGAACGGCATCCGCGTCGACCTGGGCACGCCCACCGTCTGCCCGCCCGCCTGGTTCTACCGCGCGCACCCCGAGGCGCTGCCGGTCAGCCGCGAGGGCGTGCGCTACGAGTTCGGCTCCCGCGCCGCGATCTGTCACAGCAACGCCGACTACCGGGTTGCCGCCGCGACCATCACCACCAAGCTCGCCGAGCGCTACGCCGACCACCCGGCGCTCGCGCTGTGGCACGTGCACAACGAGTACGGCGTCCCCGTCTCCGCCTGCTACTGCGACTCCTGCGCCGCCCACTTCCGTTGTTGGCTCGAGGCGACGTACGGGACCGTCGAAGCCGTCAACGAGGCCTGGGGCACGGCCTTCTGGGGCCAGCGCTACACCGGCTTCGACCAGATCAACCCGCCGCGCGCCACCCCGACGGCCGTCAACCCGGCCCAGGCACTCGACTACAAGCGCTTCGCCGACGCCACCATGCGCGAGAACTTCTGCAGGGAGCGGGACATCCTGCACGGACTCGCGCCCGGCGTCCCGGTCACCACCAACTTCATGACCGCCCTCAGCCAGTGCGACTCCGTCGACTACTGGGCCTGGGGCCGCGAGGTCGACCTCGTCACCAACGACCACTACCTGATCACCGACGGCCGCCGCACCCACGTCAACCTCGCGATGGCCGCCGACCTCACCCGCTCCGTCGCCGGTGGCGCTCCGTGGCTGCTCCTGGAGCACTCCACCTCGGGTGTGAACTGGCAGCCGCGCAACCCCGCCAAGGCCCCGGGGCAGATGGCCCGCAACTCCCTGGCACACGTGGCCCGTGGCTCCGACGGCGCGATGTTCTTCCAGTGGCGCCAGTCCCGGCGCGGCGCCGAGAAGTTCCACTCGGCGATGCTCCCGCACGGCGGCACCGACACGCGCGTGTGGCGTGAGGTGGTCGAACTCGGCGCGTCCCTCGACTCGTTGAGCACCGTCCGCGGCACCCGTACCGAGGCCGACGTGGCCGTGCTGTGGGACTGGCACTCCTGGTGGGCGCAGAACCTGGAGTGGCGCCCCAGCGAGGACCACGACCCGCGCGAGCGCGCTGACGCCTTCTACGAGGCCCTGTACGACCGCCACCTCACGGTCGACTTCGCCCACCCGGAAGCCGACTTGTCGAGGTATCCCCTTGTCGTCGTGCCCGCCCTCTACCTGATGACGGAGGCGGCCGGGAACAACCTCAAGGAGTACGTCGAGAACGGCGGCACCCTCGTCGTCTCGTACTTCTCCGGCATCGTCGACGAGCACGACGCCGTCCACGAGGGCGCCTACCCGGGCGCGCTCAGGGACGTGCTCGGCCTGACCGTCGAGGAGTTCTCGCCGCTGCTGCAGGGCCGGTCGGTGCGCATCACCGGTCCGGACGGCTCCGAGCTGGCCGGCGACGTGTGGAGCGAGTTCGTGGTGCCGCGCGGCGCCGAGACCGTGTGGACGTACGCCGACGGTCTGACCGCGGGCGGGCCGGCCGTCACCCGCCACCACCTCGGCGAGGGCACCGCCTGGTACGTCTCCACCCGCCTCGGTGCCGAGGGCCTGGACGCCCTGCTGGGCTGGGCCCTGGAGGACGCCCGGGTCGCCCCGCGCGCCGACCTGCCCCGTGACGTCGAGGTCGTGCGCCGCACCGGCGAGTCGGGCAGCTATCTGTTCGCGATCAACCACACCGCCTCGGACGCGAAGGTGCCGCTGGACGCGCACGGCACCGAGCTGCTGACCGGTGAACGCGCGGCGGGCCGCCTCGCGCTGCCCGCGGGAGCCGTCCGGGTCGTACGACTCGACGGCTGAGCCGACTCCCCTCCGCCCGCGCGTGCCACGAGAGCCGCGGGCGGAGGGGCTCTCCCTCCGGGTGCCACCGGAAGGAACCCCATCGGGGAAACCCCCACTGGAGGGGACACCCCATCCCCATCACGTCGAAGGGACGACGGACGAAGATGTTCCATCCCAGACGCACACTAAGGGCCCTGCTGCTGCCGCTCGTGGCCGGGCTCGCCCTCGTCGCTCTGCCCGCCCCCAGCGCGCAGGCCGCCAGCACGCTCACCAACGGCGGATTCGAGTCCGACGGCACCGGCACCGCGACGCCGACCGGCTGGTCGACGTATTCGGCGGCCGGTCAGAACGCGGCCTCGTACACCGAGTCCGGCGGTCACAGCGGCAGTTACCGCCTGTCCCACTACTCGTCCGCCGCCTACAAGGTGGAGACGTACCAGTACCTGTCGGGACTGACCAACGGCAACTACACGCTCACCGCCTGGGTCCGCTCCAGCGGCGGCCAGAACTCCGCGTACATATCCCTGAAGAACTGCGGCAGTTCGGAGCAGAAGACCGATCTGCCGGTCTCCACCAGCAGCTGGGTCCGCATTGTCACGTCGATCAATGTGACCAACAACCAGTGCACCATCAGCATCAACAGTGATGCGAACGCGGGCAACTGGATCAATGTTGACGACCTGACCTTCGCGTCCGGCTCCACCGGCCTGTCGATCAAGGGTGCCGACATCTCCTCCCTCGCCAAGAGCGAGGCCCTCGGCGGCGTCTACAAGACCAGCTCCGGCACCACCGGCGACGCGGTCACCATCCTGAAGAACGCCGGCATGAACTACGCGCGCCTGAAGGTCTGGGTCAACCCGGCCGACGGCTACAACAACAAGACGCGCGTGCTGGCCATGGCCAAGCGCATCAAGGCCGCCGGCATGAAGCTGCTGGTCGACTTCCACTACTCGGACACCTGGGCCGACCCGGGCAAGCAGACCAAGCCCGCCGCCTGGTCCTCGCATACATACAGTCAACTGAAGACGGACGTGTACAACCACACGTACGACGTGTTGAACGCGTTGAAGGCCCAGGGCACCACCGCCGACATGGTCCAGGTCGGCAATGAGATCAATGGCGGCATGCTGTGGTCCGAGGGCTCCACCGACAACTGGTCGCAGCTCGCCGGTCTGATCAACTCCGGCTACAGCGCGGTCAAGGCGGTCTCCTCCGGCACGCAGGTCGCCCTGCACCTGGCCAACGCGGGCGACGACGCGACGGTCCGCTGGTGGTTCGACAACGCCAAGACCTACGGCATCAACTACGACGTGATCGGGCTGTCGTACTACGGCTACTGGCACGGTTCGCTGGCCGCCGCGCAGACCACGCTGGACGACGTGGTCTCCCGCTACGGCAAGCCCGTCTTCGTCGCCGAGACGGCCTACCCGTTCACGCTGTCCCAGGACGACTCGCTGGAGAACCAGATCGACACCAGCGGCGAACTGGTCACCGGCTACCCGGCCACCCAGGCGGGCCAGCTGGCGTGGATGAACGCCGTGGCGAACATCGTCGAGGCCGTCCCCGGCAACAAGGGACTCGGCGTCTTCTACTGGGAGGCGACCTGGACCGCGGTCACCGGCAACGGCTGGGACCCGACCGACTCCACCTCCGGCAACGGCTGGGAGAACCAGGCCCTGTTCGACTACTCCGACAAGGCCACTTCCGCCATGAGCTGGTTCAGCCATCGCTGAACCATGAGGAGAGGGCCCGGTCGCAGGGGAGCGGCCGGGCCCTCGCCCTTTCCGTACAGGGGCCGTGCCCCATGCGCCTGGACAGACCGGGCCGCTCGGTACCGGACAAGCGCCGCCGAGTCACGGACACGACTGTGGGTCCTGCGGGACAGTGGGAGGACGCGGTTCGCGGTGGTCCGTCCGGAAAGGGGGACGCGATGTTGAGGGCTTCCGTCAGCGGGACACGTCTGGACATCCTGGAGTGGCTGAAGGAGCCGGCCGCCCACTTCCCACCCCAGTCGCACGGGAGCGGCGTCGAAAGAGGCGTGACCGTTGACGCCGTCGCCGCGAAGCTCGGTGTGTCCAGCGCGGTCGCCGGCACCCATCTCGGACTGCTCGCGGACATGGGCCTGTTGACGGCGTGCAGGATCGGGACGCGCACCTACTACCGGCGCGACGAGATCCGGATCGCCGAGGTGGCGCGGATGTTCGAGAAGGGCTGGTAGACGCGGCCAGGGGCTAGACCTTGCCCTCGGGCGCCTGGACGGGCGGGGCCTCCTCATCGGCGGCGTCCTCCTCGTCCGTGTAGCCGAACCGCTCGCACAGCAGCCGCCCGATCAGCGCACCGCCGTAGACCACGAAGCCCACTCCGACCAGCCAGGACTCCACGACCAGGATGGTGCCGACCGGGCCGTAGCTGACCGCGTTGGTGACCAGCAGCGGGGTGAACACCAGATACGAGAACCAGCGCAGGCCCACCAGCCCCGCCATCGTGGCGAGCGCCCCGGGCAGCAGGTGCCGCCAGCGCACCTGGCGATTGAGGAGGAAGTGCGGGCCCCACCAGAAGAACAGGATCCCGACCGCCATGCTCAGCGGGATGCGGGCGGTCCCGTGCAGCACGTTCCGGGTCTCCACCTGCGCGTACACGTACGCCATGAGCACGACCAGCCAGACCGCCTGCCGCCAGATCCGGTGCCACGGCCCGGGGGACGGCTTCCAGATCCGCTCGTAGCCGTTCTGCACGCTCGCCGCGAACGACAGCCCGAACAGCGCGAGCAGCGCCACGCTCCACGCGCTCGCGGTGCCGACCACCTTGCTGGGCGGCCCGAAGACGTCCGACAGGGCCTTCGCGGAGCGCCCGGACAGGTCCATCCCGTCCACCAGCCACAGCGCGAAACCGCCGTGCCCCAGCGGATCCGCCGCCGCGACCACGATCAGCAGCGGCGCCAGCGTGACCAGCGCGAGCGTCGCGAATCCCAGGGCCCGGTGCAGCAGTTCCAGCTCCCGGCCCCGCCGGTGCAGCTCACCGAGTCCCGACCGGTGCCACCAGCGGGCCGACCGTGACATGGGACCACTCCTTATCGGCGATGTCCTGAGTGGCCGGGAAAGTGCCGAGGTAAACCTGATCGAGTGACCCCGCGCCCGGCGGACCTCCTGCTACGTGCCAGCATGAACTGTCCCGACCTCGACGAGGAGGTTTCCATGGACCGACCCGCCGCTCTCGTTCCGCTCCGGTACGTCGCCATCGGCGGCCGTGGCCCCGAGGACGTCGTCGCCGACGCCCGGGGCCGTGTGCTCACCGGCGTGGAGGACGGCCGCATCCTGCGCGTCGACGGCCTGACCGGCGAGGCGCCGGCCCGCGTCGAAGTGCTCGCCGAGACCGGCGGCCGGCCGCTCGGCCTCGAACTCCTGCCGGACGACGTCCTGTTGGTGTGCGACGCCGAGCTCGGACTGCTCCGCGTCGACCTGCGCGAGGGCATCGTCCGTATCCTCGCCGACTCGGTGGCGGGGGAGCGGCTGCGGTTCTGCAGCAATGTCGTCGCCCTGGCCGACGGCAGCGTCTGCTTCACCGTCTCCAGCCGTGTGCACCCGCTCGATCACTGGATCGGCGACATCGTCGAGCACACCGGCACCGGGCGTCTGCTGCGCCTCGAACCCGGCAGCGAGATGCCCGAAGTACTCCTTGAGGGGCTGCAGTTCGCCAACGGTCTCGCGCTCGCCGCCGACGAATCGTTCCTGGTCGTCGCCGAGACCGGCGCCCGCAGGCTCACCCGCTACTGGCTCACCGGTCCGAAGGCCGGACACGGCGAGCCCTTCGCCGAGAACCTGCCCGGCATGCCCGACAACATCTGGCGCGGCTCGCCGGACGGGCCGATCTGGGTCTCCCTGGCCTCCCCGCGCGTCCAGCCGCTCGACCTGCTGCACCGCACCCCGCCCGCCGTCCGCGCCGCCGCCGCCCGTATCGCCGTACACGCCCCCTACCGCCCCGCCGGGACCATCGGCGTCCTCGCGGTCGACGACCAGGGCGATGTCGTCCACCACCTCACCCGCCGCCGCTCCGGCTTCCGCATGGTCACCAGCGTCTGCGAGGCCGCCGGCCACCTGGTGCTGGGCAGCCTGTGGGAGCGTGGGATCGCGGTCTGTGAGCGGCCCGCCCCGAAATGACCCCGGTCCGGGCCGGGCGCTACCCTGTAGCCCGGCCGCGAGCACCTCGTCGCGGCGCGGCGGTGGGGCCCGCCGTACCCGAACCGCGGCAGTGGTGCCGCCAACGGTCCCTACTTGCGAAGGAGCGGCGCCCGCATGCCCGGGCCCCGGCGAGTAGGAGACGTACGACCATGACAGCCCCGGAAGCCGAGAGCCTCCGTACCCGCCCGAGCGCCCCGCGACGGCCCGACTGGCGCGCCCAGGCGCCCGTCGTCGCGGTGGTCGCGCTCGGCGGGGCCATCGGTGCCACCGCCCGCTACGCGCTCGCCCTGTGGTGGCCCACCCAGTCCGGCGGATTCCCGTGGGCGACGTTCTGGACCAACGTCGTCGGCTGTGCCGTGATCGGCGTGTTCATGGTCGTCATCACCGACGTATGGGCCGCCCACCGCCTCGTCCGCCCCTTCTTCGGCACCGGCGTGCTCGGCGGCTTCACCACCTTCTCCACCTACGCCGTCGACATCCAGCGGCTCGTCGACTCCGGTCACCCCCGCACGGGGCTGGCCTACCTCGCCGCGACCCTGCTCGCGGCCCTCACGGCGGTCTGGCTCGCGGTCGCCGCGTGCCGCCGCGTCCTGAAGTGGAGGCAGCCATGACGAGGCTGACCGGCAACGCCCTGCGCGTGACCGTCTTCATCGGCGAGAACGACACCTGGCACCACAAGCCGCTCTACTCCGAGATCGTGCACCGCGCCCACGCGGCCGGACTCGCCGGCGCCAGCGTCTTCCGCGGCATCGAGGGCTTCGGCGCCTCCTCCCTGATCCACACCACCCGGCTGCTCTCCCTCAGCGAGGACCTGCCCGTCGCGATCGTCATCGTCGACACCGAGGAGCGGGTACGGGCCTTCCTGCCGCAGCTCGACGAACTCGTCGGCGAGGGACTCGTCATCCTCGACGACTGCGAGGTCATCAGGTACGTCGGCCGTGAGGGCAACCCCGCCAAAGCGGACGTGAAGGGTAAGAGGTCGTTGTGAACTGGCTGTTGGTGATCGCGGGCGCCATGGTCGGAGCCCCGCTGCGCTACCTCACCGACCGCGCGGTGCAGTCGCGGCACGACACGGTCTTCCCCTGGGGCACCTTCGCGGTGAACGTCACGGGCTGTCTGATCCTCGGCCTCCTGACCGGCGCCGCGGCACAGGGAGCGGCCGGTTCCCACCTGCAACTGCTCCTCGGCACCGGCCTGTGCGGGGCCCTGACGACGTACTCGACCTTCTCGTACGAGACCCTGCGGCTGACCGAGACGGGGGCGGGGCTCTACGCTGCCGCCAACGTCGTGGGGAGCGTGACGGCGGGCCTCGGCGCGGCATTCGTCGGGGTGTCGGTCGCGCAGGCCCTGTGGACCTGATTACCCGGACCACGCCCGCGCGTAGTAAGACTGTCTACAGCACTGTCGACCAACTCCTTCAGAACTGGATCCCATGAGCGTCATCAACGTCGGCCAGGCCGCCGTCCTCGGAGTCGTCGAGGGACTGACCGAGTTCCTGCCCGTCTCCTCCACCGGCCATCTGAAGATCACCGAGGGGCTCATGAACATCCCCGTCGACGACGACGCCGTCGTCGGCTTCTCGGCCGTCATCCAGGTCGGGGCGATCGCGGCCGTGCTCCTGTACTTCTTCAAGGACATCGTGCGGATCGTCTCCGCCTGGGGAAGAGGGCTGGTCAACAAGGAGGAGCGGTACCACCACGACTACAAGTTCGCCTGGTGGGTCATCTACGCCACCATCCCGATCGTGATCGTGGGCCTGGCCGCCAAGCCGCTCATCGAGGGTCCGCTCGCCTCCCTGTGGGTGGTCGCGGCCTCGCTGATCGTCGGCAGTGGCGTGATGTGGGCGGCGGACCAGATGGGCCGGCACAAGCGCGGTGAGGACGACACCACCTTCAAGGACGCGATGCTGGTCGGCGGCTCGCAGATCCTCGCCCTGCTCTTCCCCGGCTTCTCCCGCTCCGGCGCCACCATGTCCACGGCCCTCATCCTCGACCTGGACCGCGTCGCCGCCACCCGCCTCTCCTTCTTCCTCGGCATCCCGGCCCTGACCGGCGCCGGCCTGTACGAGCTCAAGGACGCGCTCGGCACGGGCGTGGGCGCCGCCCCGCTCGCCGTGGGCACGCTCGTCTCCTTCGTCGTCGCCTACGCCTCCATCGCCTGGCTGCTGAAGTACGTCGCCAAGCACTCCTTCAACGCCTTCGTCATCTACCGGATCGTCGTGGGCGTGCTGCTGCTCGGGCTGCTGGCGGGCGGGGCGCTGAACAGCTGACGGTGGATGCGTGAAGGGAGCCGGGCTGGGGACTTGGCGTTGAGGCCGGGTGCAGCGACGCTCCCCTGGGGGGCTGGCCCGGCCAGGCTCCTCCGGTTCAGACGACGAGCCGGGGGAGCCGCCCGTGTACTCAGTCCACGCCGCCGCGCTCGCAGACCCGGCGGGCGACCTCGCGGAGCTTGATGTTGTGCTGCTGCGAGAAGCGGCGCAGGGCCTCGAACGCCTGTTCCTCGGTGAGGTTGTGCGCGCCCATGAGGATGCCCATGGCCTCGCCGATGGCGTGCCGGGTGGCGACGGCCTCTTCCATCTGGGCGTAGGTGCGGGCGCTGGAGAACGCGACCGCCGCGTGCGAGGCCAGCAGCCAGCCGGCCAGCTCACTGGCCTCGGTGAAGGCGCCCGGCTTGCGGGAGTAGAGGTTCAGCGCCCCGAACTCCTGGTCCTCGGTGTAGAGCAGGAAGCCCATCATGCTGCCCACCCCCAGGGCGTGCGCCTGCGGGGCGTAGTCGGGCCAGCGCGGCTGCTCCCGGGTGAAGTCCGCGATACGGAAGACCCGCTCGCCGTCCACGGTGCGGGCGGCCTCGAAGCACGGCCCCTCGCCCAGCCGCCCCTGCAGTTCGTCACTGTCGACGACGAGCTTCTCGGTGGGCGCCAGCGTCCGTACCTTCTCGCCGCTCAGCATCAGAATGCCGGCCGCGTCACAGCCCTCCACCAGCTCGGTCGCCGAGTGGGTGATCCGTTCCAGGGTGGCATCGACCGACTCCTGGGCGAGGAGATCGCGGGCCATCGCCGCCATCTGCTGCGCGAACCGACCCCAGTCCATAGCGGCCTCCGTGTCTCGGGACGTCCTGGCCAAGAAGCCGTCTACCCAGCCTTTCCCACAAGTCTCCCCCGGGCGGCCGGGGGACCCCCTTGACAGTGTCCGCCCGTCACCCGCAGTATCGCTCCCGTGAACCTGTCAGACAGCAAGACAGCCAGTCAGGGTCCGCGGCGCATCAGCGCGATGGAAGCGGTCCTGGCGCATCTGCGTGCCGCCATCGAGAACGGCGAGTACGCGGTGGGGGACAAGCTGCCCTCCGAGGCGGAGCTCTGCCGCTCCCTGGAGGTCAGCCGGCCCGTGCTGCGCGAGGCCCTCAGGGCACTGCAGACGATGGGCCTGACCGTCTCCAAGACCGGCAAGGGCACCTTCGTGGTCGCGAACGCCGTCGAGGACCCCACCTTCGGCGACTACGCGGCCAGCGACCTGCTGGAGGTGCGCCGCCATGTGGAGATCCCGGTGGCGGGTTACGCGGCCGTGCGCCGCACGTCCGAGGACCTGGACCACCTGGCGCACCTGCTGGAGCGCATGGAGCGGGAGACCGACACCACCTCCTGGGTCGCCCTCGACACGCTGTTCCACCTCGCTGTCGCCCAGGCCGCCCAGAACCCGGTCTTCCGCCGGGTCATCGAGGAGATCCGGGACGCACTGGCGCGTCAGTCGGCCTTCCTCAACGAGCTGGGCGGACGCCGCGAGCAGTCCAACCGCGAGCACCGGGCGATCGTCGAGGCGCTGATGGACGGTTCCGAACTCGACGCGACCGACGCCATGGCGCACCACCTCGACCGCGTCGAGACCACCCTCACCAACATCGTGCGCCCCGGGCGCACGGACACCCCAACGGAAGGCGGACCCGAGGCGTGAGCGAGCAGTCCCTGCACGAAGGCGTGCAGAAACGTTCCGGCCATGTCGACGCCGGAGACGCGGGCTACAGCAAGTCCCTGAAGTCCCGGCACGTCAACATGATCGCCATCGGCGGCGCCATCGGCACCGGCCTCTTTCTCGGCGCGGGCGGCCGGCTCGCCGACGCCGGCCCCTCCCTGTTCGTCGCCTACGCGGTCTGCGGCGTCTTCGCCTTCCTCGTCGTACGCGCCCTCGGCGAACTCGTGCTGTACCGGCCCTCCTCGGGCGCCTTCGTGTCGTACGCCCGCGAGTTCCTCGGCGAGAAGGGCGCGTACACCGCGGGCTGGATGTACTTCCTGAACTGGGCGACCACCGGCATCGCCGACATCACCGCGGTGGCCACGTACACCCACTACTGGGGCATGTTCTCGGACATCCCTCAATGGGTGATCGCATTGATCGCCCTCGCGGTCGTGCTGACCGTCAACCTGATCTCCGTCAAGATCTTCGGTGAGCTGGAGTTCTGGTTCGCGATCGTCAAGGTCAGCGCGCTGGTGATCTTCATGTGCATCGGCATCTTCCTGCTGGTCACCCAGCACCCCGTCGACGGTGCCGCCCCCGGCCCGTCCCTGATCACCGACAACGGCGGCATCTTCCCCAACGGCCTGCTGCCCATGCTGCTGATCATCCAGGGCGTCGTCTTCGCCTACGCCTCCGTCGAGCTGGTCGGCGTCACGGCGGGCGAGACCGAGAACCCCGAGAAGATCATGCCGAAGGCGATCAACTCGATCATGTGGCGCGTCGGCATCTTCTACGTCGGCTCGGTCGTCCTGCTCTCGATGCTGCTGCCCTGGAACAAGTACAGCTCCGGCGAGAGCCCCTTCGTGACCGTGCTGTCCAACATCGGCATCCCGGCGGCCGGCGGCGTGATGAACCTCGTCGTCCTCACCGCGGCCATGTCCTCGCTCAACTCCGGCCTGTACTCCACCGGCCGCATCCTGCGCTCCATGGCGATGTCCGGTTCCGCCCCCAGGTTCACCTCGGTGATGAGCCGCAGCCAGGTCCCGTACGGCGGCATCCTGCTCACCAGCGGTATCTGTGTCCTGGGCGTCGGCCTCAACTTCGTGGTCCCGGCGGACGCCTTCGAGATCGTCCTGAACTTCGCGGCGATCGGCATCCTCTCCACCTGGGGCATGATCATGATCTGTCACCTCCTCTTCTGGCAGAAGACCCAGCAGGGCGAGCTGACCCGCCCGGGCTACCGGCTGCCCGGCTCCCCCTGGACCGAACTCGTGACGCTGGCCTTCCTCGCCTCCGTCCTGGTCCTCATGTACGCCGACGGAGGCGCCGGCCGCACCACCGTGCTGTGCCTGCCGCTGATCGTCGGAGCGCTGGTCGGCGGATGGTTCGGCATCCGCGGCCGCGTCGCCCGCCGGTCCACCGAGAACGAACCCACCACCGGAGCGGGCGCGTGACCCTCGCACCGCTCCCAGACAAGAGGCAGTGATGTTCAGCAGTTCCGTCGCGGACGCACCCCTGATCCGCGAGCCCCTCCACGCCCCCGTCGCCCACCTGATACGCGGCGGGGTCGTCGAGGGCATCCACTACGGCTCCGTCGTCGTGCTCGGCCCCGACGGACGCGTCCAGTTCCAGCTCGGCGACATCGAGGCGGCCTTCTACCCCCGGTCCGCCCTCAAGCCCGTGCAGGCCGTCGCCATGGTCCGGGCGGGGCTGCCGCTCGACGGCGAGCTGCTCTCGCTCACCGCGGCGAGCCACTCCGGCGAGGAACGGCACCTCGCCGGCACCCGGCGGATCCTCGAACTCGCCGGGCTGAGCGAGGACCATCTGCGCAACGTGACCGACATGCCGTTCGACCCGCTCGTGCGGGACGCGTGGGTGCGGGAGGGGCGTGCGCCCTCGCGGCTCGCCCAGAACTGCTCCGGCAAGCACGCGGCGATGCTGTACACGTGCGTGCTCAACGGCTGGTCCCTGGACGACTATCTGGATCCGGGGCATCCGCTCCAGCAGGCCATCGCGGAGATCGTCGAGGACCTCACCGGGCAGCGGATCGCCCAGGTGACCGTCGACGGATGCGGGGCGCCGCTGTTCTCGGTCTCGCTGCACGGGCTCGCTCGTGCGGGTGCTCGGATCACGGCCGCCGTTCCCGGTACGCCGGAGGCGCGGGTGGCCGACGCGATGCGGTCGCACGCGGAGATGGCCTCCGGCGCGGGGCGGGACGTGGCCGCGCTGATGGCTGCTGTGCCGGGGCTGCTGGCCAAGGACGGCTTCGAGGGTGTTCAGGTTGCTGCGCTGCCGGATGGGCGGGCCGTTGCCGTGAAGATCGCGGACGGGGCCAATCGGGCGCGGATTCCTGTGGCTGCGGCGGCGTTGGCTCGGGCCGGGGTTGATCCCGAGCTGCTCACCGAGTTCGCCGGGGAGGCGCTGCTCGGGGGTGGGCGGGCGGTTGGGTGTGTGCGGCCCGTTCGCTCGCTTGAGCCGGTGGTGGTTTCGGCCTGCGCCTAGTGGGGCGGGCCGACTTATTGTTCGGCGGCTGCCGGTCCGTTGTGGCTGGTCGCGCCCACGCGGCGGAGCCGCATATTGATGCAGCCCCGCGCCCCAAAAGAGAAGGGGCGCTTCAGTCCATCCTTTTGAAAGAGGATCCGTACCCTCATGACCATTGCCGTTACCCGTAGTGAGCATGATCTGCTTGGTGATCGGGATGTTCCCGTCGACGCCTACTGGGGTGTTCACACCCTGCGGGCCACCGAGAACTTTCCCATTACCGGGACTCCGATCTCCGCCTATCCGCATCTGATCGACGCCCTGGCCGCCGTCAAGGAGGCCGCTGCTCTGGCCAACCAGGAGCTGGGGCTGCTGGAGCCCGCGAAGGCCGCCGCCATCGTCGAGGCCTGCCGTGAGATTCGTGACGGGAAGCTGCATGACCAGTTCGTCGTCGACGTCATCCAGGGTGGTGCCGGTACCTCGACCAACATGAACGCCAACGAGGTCGTCGCGAACCGGGCGTTGGAGTTGATGGGGCACGAGAAGGGGCAGTACCAGTTCCTGCATCCCAATGAGGACGTCAATCTGGGGCAGTCCACCAATGACGTCTATCCCACCGCCGTCAAGGTGGCGACCGTGTTCGCGGTGCGTGGGTTGCTCAGGTCGATGGCTGTACTGCAGGACTCGTTCGCCCGTAAGGCCGTCGAGTTCCGCAATGTGCTCAAGATGGGCCGTACACAGTTGCAGGACGCGGTGCCGATGACGCTCGGTCAAGAGTTCTCCGCGTATGCCGTCATGATTGACGAGGATCGCAACCGTCTTGACGAGGCCGTCCAGTTGGTCCATGAGATCAACCTGGGGGCCACGGCCATCGGTACGGGGCTCAATGCTCCTGCCGGGTACGCCGAGTCCGTCCGCCGTCACCTCGCCGCGATCACCGGGCTGCCGCTCGTCACCGCCGCCAACCTCGTCGAGGCCACGCAGGACTGCGGAGCGTTCGTCCAGATGTCCGGCGTGCTCAAGCGGATCGCCGTCAAGCTGTCCAAGAGCTGCAACGACCTGCGGCTGCTGTCGTCCGGGCCGCGCGCGGGCCTCGGCGAGATCAACCTGCCTCCTGTGCAGGCCGGTTCGAGCATCATGCCCGGCAAGGTCAACCCGGTGATCCCCGAGGTCGTGAACCAGGTCGCCTTCGAGGTGATCGGGAACGACGTCACCATCACCATGGCCGCCGAGGCGGGGCAGCTCCAGCTCAACGCCTTCGAGCCGATCATCCTGCACTCCCTGTCGGAGTCCATCACGCATCTGCAGGCCGCGTGCGTGACGCTGGCCGAGCGCTGTGTGGACGGCATCACCGCCAACACCGAGGCGCTGCGCGCGAGTGTCGAGAACTCGATCGGGCTGGTCACGGCGCTGAATCCGCACATCGGGTACACGGCCGCCACCGACATCGCCAAGGAGGCCCTCGTCACCGGCCGTGGCGTGGCCGAACTCGTCCTGGAGAAGGGCCTGTTGACCGCCGAGACCCTCGCGGACCTGCTGCGGCCCGAGGTCGTCGCGGGCAGTGGCTCGCCCCTGGCCTGACGCGGATCCGCCTCGCATCCGACCTGCATACGACCCGCATCCGACCTGCGACGACGCGCCGGGACCGGCGCGGAGGCACAATGGTGATCATGACAATGACGTCGTCCCATTCCTTCCAGCCGATCCTGGAGCGCATCGCCGAGGAGATCGAGCGCACCCCCGGCCGGGGTCGCCCCGCCGACTACATCCCGGCGCTCGCGGCCTGCGACCCGCGCCGCTTCGGCATGGCGGTCGCGGAGCTGGACGGCTCGGTGTACGGCGTGGGGGACTGGCGCGAGCCGTTCTCCACGCAGTCCATCACCAAGGTCTTCACCCTCGCCCTGGACCTGGCCCGCGAGGGCGACGAACTCTGGGAGCACGTCGGCCGCGAGCCCTCCGGCAACCCCTTCAACTCCCTGGTCCAGCTGGAGTACGAGAGCGGCATCCCGCGCAACCCGTTCATCAACGCGGGCGCGCTCGTCGTCACCGACCGGCTGCAGACCCGTACCGGAGACGCGGCCGGCGAACTGCTCGCCTTCCTGCGTACGGAGAGCGGCAACCCGGGCCTGGACTTCGACAAGGACGTCGCCGCCTCCGAGACCGCCAACGGCGACCGCAACGCCGCCCTCGCCCACTTCATGGCGTCCTACGGCAACATCGACAACCCGATCCCGGCCCTGCTCGACCAGTACTTCCGGCAGTGTTCCATCACCGCGTCCTGCGCCGACCTCGCCCTGGCCACCAGCTTCCTCGCCCGCCACGGCATCCGCGCCGACGGCACCCGGCTGCTGACCCAGAGCCAGGCCAAGCAGGTCAACGCCGTGATGCTGACCTGCGGTACGTACGACGCGGCGGGCGAGTTCGCCTACCGGGTGGGGCTGCCCGGCAAGAGCGGGGTGGGCGGCGGCATCATCGCGGTCGTGCCCGGGCGGTGCACGCTGTGCGTGTGGAGTCCGGGCCTGGACGAGCGCGGCAACTCGGTGGCGGGAGTGGCGGCCCTGGACCGCTTCACGACCCTGACCGGACTGTCGGTCTTCTGAACCGCCGAGCCTTCAGTCCAGGAACTCCGTGAGCAGCGGCACCAACAGCGCGGTACGGCCCATCAGCTCCACATGCGTCGTGGACGGCAGCACCGCCAGCCGCGCCCCCGGAATCAGCTCCCGCATCTCCGCCGCGTGCTCCACGCGTACGAAGTCGCGGTCGCCGACGACCAGGAGGGTCGGCGCATCGATTCCTCGCAGGTCGTCGGCGGTCCAGGGCAGCGGGGCGTGGGCGGCGCCCGTGACCTTGGCGAGGAAGTCCTGGAAGTGCTCGGGGTGCGGCGCGACGGCCGCGTACGCGTCGGCCATCTCCTGGAAGTCCGCCTGGCTGGGCAGGCGGGGTGAGGTGAAATCGGGGGTCCGGACGTCGTCGTGGTAGCCGTCCTGGCGGTACTGCGTCGCGGCGAGCACGAGGCGGTCCACGCGCTCCGGGTGGCGCACGGCGACCTCCAGGGCGGTCAGCCCGCCGAGGCTGAAGCCGAGGAAGTCGGCCCGCTGGATGCCGAGTTCGTCCAGCAGCGCCACGACGTCCGAGGCGAGGTTCGCCACCGTGAGGTCGCGATCGGTGTCGGCGGTGTGGCCGTGGCCCTGGAGTTCGGGAGCCACCACCCGCCGGTCGGCGGCCAGCGCGGGCAGCACCGCCGCGAACGAGAGACCGACGGTGTGGACTCCGCCGTGCAGCAGCACCAGCGGACGGCGCGCGGCAGCGGCGGGACCGTGGACCTCGTAGTACATCTCAAGGCCGTTGACCTTGGCGTATCCGGAGCTGCTCGGCACAGCGATCACGTCCTTCACAGGTGGGTCGGGTATCGATGAGACCGGCCGGACGCGGCGAATTCATCGCCCGGACGGCGAGATCACATGCCGGTCACGCGCAGGCCCCCGCCCGGCGACCGGCACGTCAATTTCCGGCCACCCGGCGTTGACACGCTTTCCGAGTGTTGGCCATGGCTTTCCCCGTCGATCTCCGCCGCTGTCAGGTCCTGGGCCTGGCCGGCACCGCCTTCCTCGCACTCGGAGGTGAGACGGCCGGCGCCCTGCCCGTCGAAGAGCTCCTGGACCCTTCGAACGTCCGTGTGGCCCTGGGGGTCGTCGGCGCCTATTTCGGCGTCGTCCTGCTGATCGCCGCCTGGGTGCTGCTCGGCCGGCTCATCCGCAGCGCCGAGCCGCCCACCCCGCGCGCCCTGCTGCTGGTCCTGGCCGTGTGGGCGGCGCCGCTGCTGCTCGCGCCGCCCCTGTTCAGCCGTGACGTGTACAGCTACCTCGCCCAGGGCGCCATGGTCGACGCCCACATGGACGTCTACGCGTACGGTCCCGCGCATCTCGGCGGCCCGCTCGCCAACGAGGTCCCGCCGCTGTGGCAGCACACGGGAACCCCGTACGGCCCGGTCTTCCTCGGTGTCGCCTCCGCCCTGTCGGGCCTGACCCGCGGCGAACTGCCCGCAGGGCTCTTCGGGATGCGCCTGGTGGCTCTGCTCGGCGTGGCGCTGATGGCGGCGACCCTGCCCCGCCTCGCCCGCCACAGCGGCGCCGACCCCGCCCAGGCGCTCTGGCTCGGCGCCCTCAACCCGCTGGTGCTGCTGCATCTGGTGGCCGGCGCCCACAACGACGCGATCATGCTCGGTCTGCTCGGCATGGGCCTGGTGGCCGCGCTCGGCCGCTGGCCGCTGCTCGGGGCGGTGCTCGTCACGCTCGCCGCCCTGGTCAAGGCGCCCGCCGTGCTGGGGCTCGCGGCGGTCATAGCGCTCCAGATCCGCGCGGGCCGCAGTCCGCTGCGCGCGGTGCTGACGACCGCGGCCGCCGCTGCCGCCACCACCGTCGCCGTCACCGCCGTGACCGGCACGGGATACGGCTGGATACGAGCCCTCAAGACCCCCGTGTCGCCCCACAACTGGGCCCTGACCAGCCTGCTCGGCCGCGCCACCGCAGCCCTGCTCACCAAGGTCGGCAGCGATCTCGCCCCGCTCGCGGTACCGGCCTGGCAGGCCCTGGGCCTGGTCGCCACCGGCGTCGCGATCCTCGTCATATGGAAGCGCCGCGGAGGCATCTCGCCCGTGTACGCGCTCGGCCTGAGCCTGGCCGCGGTGGTCGTCCTCGGCCCGGCGATCCGCCCCTGGTACGCCCTGTGGGGACTGTTCCTCATCGCCGCGGCGGCACCGAGCACGTCGATACGGCGCCGACTCGCCGTGGTGACCGGAGTCGTCGCGTTCCTCGCCCTGCCGAGCGGAATGCCCGCGGGCACCGACGAACTGGTGCTCGCCGTCTCCGGCGGGCTGCTCGCCGTGGTCGTGCTGTGGCAGGCCCACCAGGCGGCCCAGGCACCCGCGTTGGGAGGTACCGCATGACCGGGCCCCGCACCGACCGCGGCCGCCTGCTCCTGGTCCTCGCCCTCGCCGCCGCCGTCACGGCCTTCACCGCGACCGTGCCGCTGCTGCGCGACTGGTTCGACCTGCGCGTCTACTACGGCGCCGTCAACACCTGGATCCACCACGGCGGACGGCTCTACGACTACCAGGTGCCGGGGACGACGTACGGCTTCACCTACCCGCCGTTCGCGGCCGTCAGCATGCTGCCGATGACCTTCGTCGGCCTGCGCACCGCGATCGCCCTCGCCCTGCTGCTAAACCTGGCGGCCCTCGCCCTCGTCCTGCACTACCTGACCGACGGCGCCTGGCGGCGCTACGGCTGGTACGGCTGTGCCCTGGGCGCCTGTGTCCTCGCCCTCTTCGAGCCGCTCCGCGACACCTTCAGCTTCGGCCAGGTCAACCTCCTGCTGCTGGCCCTCGTGCTCACCGACGCCTGGCTGCTGCGCACCGGGCGCGAGCGCTGGGCCGGCGTCGGCATCGGCCTCGCTGCGGCGATCAAGCTCACGCCCGCGGTCTTCATCGGCCTGCTGCTGATCGCCCGCCGGTGGCGCGCCGCCGCCGTGGCGACCCTCGTCACCTGCGCGGCGACCGGGCTCGCCGCCCTGGTCGCCCCCGGTGCCTCGCGCTTCTACTGGACCGAGGCCCTGTGGGACACCAACCGGGTGGGCCGCCTCGACTACGTCTCCAACCAGTCGGTGCAGGGCATCCTGGCCCGCCTCGGCATCACCGACCGTCCGGTCTGGGCGCTGGCGGTGCTGCTGGTGCTGGGCGTCTGGGCGTGGCGGTCCCAGCAGGCCGTCGCCGCGGGGGACTGGGCGGCCGCCTTCGCGCTGACCGGGCTGACCGCGTGCCTGGTCAGCCCGATCACCTGGGTCCACCACCTGGTGTGGCTGCTGCCGTCCTTCGCCGTGCTCATCCGCACGGGGCACCCGCGTGTGGCGGGCGCCCTGTACGCGATGCTGTGCACGAGCGTGGTGTGGCTGTGGTTCCACGACGCCTCCGGCATCGACGGATTCCTGGGCAGCAACATCTACGCATGGATCACGCTGGGCCTGCTCGTGGGCATGCCGGTCGGTCAACTCCCCGCGGTCCGCCTGCCCTTGGCCCACAGAGCCAGCGCCACCGCGCCCGCGCCGAGCGCCGCCGCACCCGCGATGAACCCCGTCTCCGCCCAGCCCGGCCCGCCCTCCGGCGCGACCGCCGCGACCACGGGAACGGCTTCCGGCCCCGGCCTCGGCCTGATCCGCAGCGCGTCCAAGGACCCCACCGGCGCCACCCGCCCGGCGGCCGCGAACCCCCAGTCGAGCAGTTCCCGGGCCTCCTCGTAGACGGCGAACCCGCCGCCCGCCTGCGGGTTCATCACCGTGACGACGAGCGTGCGCCCGCCCCGGCGGGCCGCGGCGACCAGCGTGTTGCCCGCGTTGCTGGTGTAGCCGTTCTTGACCCCGATCAGCCCGGGATACCGCTGCACGCCGTCCGCCCCGGTCAGCAGCCGGTTCGTGTTCGCGATCTCGTACGACCATCCGCCCCCGCCGGGGAACTTCGCCTCGGCCGTCCCGCAGTACCGCGCGAAGTCCGCGTTGCGCAGCCCAGCCCGGCCGAACACCGCGAGGTCGTACGCCGACGACACCTGCCCCGGCGTGTCGTAGCCGTCCGGCGACCGCACATGCGTGTCGCGGGCGCCCAGGGCACGGGCCTTGGCCTGCATGCGTACGGCCGTCGTACGCCAGCCGCCGTTGAGCGCGGCCAGGACGTGCACGGCGTCGTTCCCGGAGTTGAGGAACACCCCGCGCCACAGGTCCGCGACCTGGTAAGTGCGCCCCTCGGCGACCCCGACCAGACTGCTGCCCGGCCCGATGCCCGCCAGCTCCTCCTCCTTGACCGTGTGCCGGACACCGGCCGGCAGGGCCGGGAGCACGGTGAGGGCGAACAGGGTCTTGAGGGTGCTCGCCGGCGGCAGCCGACGATGCGCGTCGTGCGCCGCCAGCACTTCACCGCTGTCGGCGTCGGCCACCAGCCAGGACAGCGCGGAGACGTCCGGAAGCCCGGGCGCTCCGCGATGGGCGCGCACCTGGGTGCCCGCTCGATACAGCAACGACGGCTGCGGCACCGCCGTCCGCGGCCCGCCGGGCGGGGTGGGCTCCGCGCCGACGGCCGCCGCGACGGGCGTGAACGCGAGCACGCCCGCAGCGCAGAGGGCGCAGGTCGTGACGACCGCCCGGGATGAGAATCCGATAGTCATACCGCCAACGTAGAAATCACTCCGCCGTACGCGGCGATGGCCGGGCCGGGGTGGGGGCGGGAGCACCCGGATGCCGCAGTGCCTTGTCGGGCGGTGGGCTCTTTCTGGCGATGGGGCTCTTCCAGGCCAGGCATGGGGGCTGGGCGGGGGCAGCCCGGCCATTCCAGGCGTTGGGGCCGTTTCAGGTGGTGAGGCCGCTTCAGGCGTTGGGGCCGTCGCCCGTCACGATGTGGCCCGCGTCCTCACCGACCGCGACGGCGCGCTCCCCGGAGGCCTCGATGTCCGTCTGCCGGGCCGCGGGCGTGCTCTCGCCGCTCCGGGGCGGGACGGCAGGGGCGCCTGCGGGGATGCTCGCCCGGTCGCCGGTGA
Source organism: Streptomyces sp. NPDC047081 (assembly GCF_040643775.1). NCBI lineage: Bacteria > Bacillati > Actinomycetota > Actinomycetes > Kitasatosporales > Streptomycetaceae > Streptomyces > Streptomyces sp. NPDC047081. Next base: position 518,709 of record NZ_JBEYUY010000002.1, read on the forward strand.
TGATGACGCCCGCGTTGCCGCCCACAGCCACGGCCCGGGTGCCGGAGGCGGTGACCGTCCGGGTCGGTACGGGGGCGCCGGCCGCCTGGAGCTCGGCGACGGCCTGTTCGAGGGCCGTCTTGAAGTCGGGGTCGTCGTCGGTGGCGTCCGCCAGGGAGTCTTCGAGGCGCCGACGGGTTCGCTCGCTCAGTTCCTCGGAGCCGCCGTCGGCCTCCGCGATGGCCCTGCTGAGGGCGGGGTCGTCACCCAGCTTCGCGCTGACCAGGTCGTGAAGCCGGTCCATCCCCGTGTCGATCGCGCGGTCGACCTCCGCGTCCGCCCTCGGTGCCGCCCGGCGCACCTTGCGCACGGCCCAGGCGAAGACGTATCCCACAGCGATCTCGATGCCGGTCACGGCGAGTTCCCCCTCAGGTAGATGCACTGCAGCCGACACGCTAGCCGTCAGCCCCCAACTCCGCCGGATATACGGGGTATTAGGGGATGCTGGCTCACTCGGCCGGCAGTGTCGGCTGGATGCGGCGCAGGAAGGTCGCGTTGTCGGGGGTGTCGCGCATGCGCTCCAGGAGGGTCTCCAGGCCGCCCTGGCCGTCGCGTGTCTGCAGCGCGCGGCGCAGCCCGCGGACGGCGGTCAACTCGGCCGGGGAGAGCAGGAGTTCCTCGCGTCGGGTGCCGGACGGGTTGATGTCGACGGCCGGGTAGACGCGACGCGAGGCGAGCTCGCGGTTGAGGCGGAGCTCCATGTTGCCGGTGCTCTTGAGCTCCTCGAAGAAGTAGTCGTCGGCGCGCGAACCGGTCTCCACGAGCGCGGTGGCGAGGATCGTGAGGGAGCCGCCCTCCTCGGCCAGCCGGGCGGCGCCGAAGAACCGCTTGGGGCCGAGCAGCGCGGCCGCGTCGACACCGCCGCTGAGGGTACGGCCACCGGAAGCGGCCGCGTTGTTGTGCGCCCGGCACAGCCGGGTCAGGGAGTCGAGCAGGATGACGACGTCCTCGCCCGCCTCGACGAGCCGCTTGGCCCGCTCGATGACGAGCTCGGCGAGCGCGATGTGCTGCTTGGGCGCCCGGTCGAAGGTGGAGGCGTACACCTCGCCCCGCACACAGCGCTGCATCTCGGTGACCTCCTCGGGACGCTCGTCCAGCAGCACCACCATCAGGCGGCACTCGGGGTGGTTGCCGGCGACGGCCGCCGCGATCTGCTGGAGCAGCACGGTCTTGCCGGTCTTGGGCGGGGCCACGATCAGCCCGCGCTGGCCCTTGCCGACGGGCGCGATCAGGTCGGCGACGCGTCCGGTCAGACCGGCCGCCGGGTGTTCGAGACGGAGCCGCTGGTTGGGGTGCAGCGGCGTGAGGTCACGGAAGTGACGTCGGCCGCGCAGGTCCTCGGGCGTGCGCCCGTTGACCCGTACGACCTCGGTCAGCGCGCGCCGGCCGTCGCGGACGCCTTCGACCAGGTCGCCCTTGCGCAGGCCGTGACGGCGGATCAGCGCGGGGGAGACCGGGAGGTCGGAGGGCGAGGCGTGCAGGCTTTCGGCGCGCAGGTGCCCCTTCCCGCCCGCGTCGATGTCGAGGACACCGACGGCGATCTGGGTCGGGGCTTCTTGCTTCACAGGGGGTTCGAGAGTGGTGGTCATGGTGGTTGGTCCTTTCGGTCCGTTCGAAGACGGATGGCATGAGACATGCGGGAGGGAGGGGAGAGCCGCGACGGGAAGGCGAGCATGTGGTCATGCGCCTTCGGCGGCGGGAACAGCTGCCTCGGGGTATGGCTGAGCCGTACCGGGTACGAGGCGGAGCCGGAATGCCGGTGCACCGGCCGGGAAACGGCGGGCTGATCGGCGTACTGAAGAGGAACTGGCACCGGCGCCCTGACACGGGGCGTACACAAGTGCTAGCTGGACGGTACCACAGTGGCTACGGCGTCAAACCTGTCAGCGCGTGGCGAGCAGGCCGTAGAGAAGCGGGATCCGGGGCTCCGGAAGGCGCCACCAGCCGGACGGCGTGCGCACCATCTGCGGCCAGCGGGGCCAGGGCAGCTCGTCGCTCTCGCGAAGGCTACGGATGGTCAGTCCTGCCCTCGTCAACGCGTTGATGACCTCGCTTATTCCGTGCATCCACTCGTAACTGTCCGTGGCGCCCTCGACGGCCGGGCCGTCGGTGTACGTGTGCGTCGCGTCCCGGTGCACCGGACCGCCGCCCGCCAGGTAGTCGTGGCGCAGCAGCAGCTCGGGTCCCTCGCCGGGAGCGGGCTTCGGGCCGAGGGAGTTGAGGAGGGGATGGAACTCGACGATGTACAACCGGCCGCCTGGGCGGAGGAGTTGGGCGACGACGTCGGCCCACGGGTCCAGGTCCGGCAGGTAGCACAGCGCACCTTTGCCCGTGTACACGACGTCGAACTGCCGCCCGTCCAGGGCCTGTACGGCGTCGTACACGTTCGCCTGTACGTAGTCCACGTCCAGGCCGGCCTTCGTCGCGATGTCCCTCGCCGCGGCCACCGACGCCGCGGAGAAGTCGAGGCCGGTGGCGCGGGCGCCGCGCCGGGCGAAGGCGATCGTCTCGGTGCCGAGGTGGCACTGCAGATGGAGCACGTCGCGGCCGGGCAGGTCGCCGAGGTCGGCCCACTCGAAGGAGGCGAACCAGCGCTCCGGGTCGAGGTCCTGGTCGAGGCCGTAGAAGCGGCTGGCGAGGTGGACGGGGGTGCGGGCGTCCCAGTTGGCCTGGTTGGCCCGCATGAACCGCGTGTGCTCGTCGGTGCTCATGCGGATATCCAACCGCGGCCGGGCTTCGGATGGCGGGAAGAACCCCGGATCGGCCACGGTTGGCCTGGGACGGATGTCCGACGACGGGAAGGGCAAGTCATGCGCGCACTGATCGTGGACCCCGAGGCACCCGGACGGCTGCGCCTGGGGGAGGCCCCGGATCCGGCGCCCGGACCGGGCCAGGTGCTGGTCGAGGTCGGGCACACCTCGCTGAACTCGGCCGAGCTCTGGTTCGCGCAGCAGGCGGCACCCGGTGAGGTGATCGGCTTCGACGCGGCCGGTGTCGTCGTGCGCGCCGCGGCGGACGGCACCGGGCCCGGGGTCGGCAGCAGGGTCGTCGGCTTCGCGGAGGGCGGCGGCTTCGGCGCGCTGCGGGCCATGGACGTGGCCGATGTCGCGGTCGTTCCGGACGGCGTCGACCTGGGGGAGGCCGCCGCGCTGCCGGTCGCGGCGGGCACCGCGCTGCGGGCACTGGAACAGGCCGGGCCCCTGCTCGGGCGCCGGGTCCTGGTGACCGGGGCGTCCGGCGGCGTGGGCGGGTTCGCGGTGCAGCTCGCGGCGCTGGGCGGGGCGCACGTCATCGGGGTCGCCGGGTCCGCGGACGGGCTGCGGTGGGTCTCGGAACTCGGCGCGGACGAGGTGGTCGGCGGGGTCGACCGGGTCACGGAGCCGGTCGACGTCGTGGTCGACACGGTGGGCGGCGACCAACTCACCGCCGCCTACGGCCTGTTGGCGTCCGGGGGCAGCCTGCAGAGCATCGGCTGGGCCTCCGGGCGGGAAGCCGTCCTCCCGGTCGGATCCACGCTCGGCAGCAGGGCGCCCAAGACCATCGTGTCGGTCTACAACGGCGGTGGACTCACCGACCGCCAGGCCCAGTTGGGGCGGCTGCTCGCCCTCGTCGACGCCGGGAAGCTGCGCGTTCCGGTCGGCTGGCGCGGACCCTGGGACAAGATCGCGGACGCGGTGGAGGCGCTGGGCGGCCGCAGGCTGCGCGGGAAGGCGGTCCTGGACGTGGACTGACGCCTTCGGGCCCGAGCCGTATACCTGCCATACGAACCCCCGATGCCCCTTCCCTGACCTATTTCTTGTTCCGGCCCAACCCCCTACCTACTCTGCCATCACCGCACTCCGGCGGGCATGGGACAAGGGACTTGGGCAATCATGGGTCGACTGGCCGGGAAAATCGCTTTCATCAGCGGAACGGGGGCAGGAATAGGCAGGGCCGCGGCCCAGGTATTCGCGGCCGAAGGCGCCACTGTATTCGGCTGTGACATCGACGAGGACAGGGCCGCGGAAACCGTGGAACTCGTCGAGAAATCCGGCGGATTGATGCGGTCCCTCGCGCCTGTCGACCTGTCCACCGAAGCCGGCGCGCGGCAGTGGATCGACGCCGGGATCGAGGCCTTCGGCGGGATCGACATCCTCTACAACAACGCGTCCGCGCTGCGGAACGGCCCGTTCGAGACGATGCCGGCCGAGGACTGGTACTTCACCATCAAGAACGAGCTGGACATCCCCTACTTCTGCACACAGGCCGCCTGGCCGCACCTGATCGCGCGCGGTGGCGGGGCCGTCCTGAACGTGGCCTCGGTGGCCGCCGTACGCGGCGCGCCGTTCATGCCGATGGTGCCGCACGGCGCCGCCAAGGGCGGGGTGCTCGCCATGAGCAAGCACCTGTGCGCGGCCGGCGCCCCGCACCGCATCCGCGTCAACACCATCGCCCCCGGCATGACCCGCACCGCCGCCACCGCCCCCTTCCTGGACGACCCGGACGGCCCACGGGCCCAGCTGGAGGCCCGGATCCCGGTCGGACGGGTCGGTGAACCGGAGGACATCGCGCGCGCCGCGGCCTTCCTCTGCTCCGACGAGGCCGCGTTCGTCAACGGCGCCAACCTCATGGTCGACGGCGGCGACAGCGCGATGGCGGGCTGAGCGGCCGTGCTCGCGCGATTCGACCACGTCGGCCTCAACGTACGCGACCTCGTCACCCAGACCGCCTGGTACCGGGACGCCTTCGGGCTCGCGCCCGTCTTCGAGTTCCGGCTCGACGGCCCCGGCCTCAGCGGCGTCGTCCTGGCCCATCCGCACGGCTGGCGCCTGGAACTCCTCGCCAGACCCGGATCCGTGCCCGGCCTCAGGGCGCCGGATCCGATGACCGCCGTCCTTACCGAGGGATACGGGCACTTCGCGGTCACCACCCCCGAACTCGAACCCGTCTACGAGGCCCTGGTGGCCCTCGGTGCGGGCGAGGTCATGAAACCCGGGCCCTCACCCGAGCCCGGAATCCGCATGGCCTGGGTCAGTGACCCCGAGGGAAATCTCATCGAACTCATAGAGAAAAACGCAGAGTGAGGGCACGCGCGATGACGGAATCGATTTCCTTGAAGAAACTCGACATGGGGACGCTCATAGCGTGCTGTCTCGCGGTCGCGGCGGCACAGCTGTGCATTACGGTGCCTTCCCCGATCAACGGAAACATTCAGGCCGCTTTCGGCGCCTCGGGTTCCCAGGTGGCCTGGGTGACCTCCGCCTTCATTCTGCCCACCGCCATTCTGGAGCTGAATTTCGGTGTGGTGGGCGACCTCTTCGGCCGCAAGCGGCTGCTGGTGCTCGGCGGGTTCGTGCTCGCGCTCGGCGAACTCCTCAACGCCACCTCCCAGAACATCACCATGCTCTGGATCGGCCAGGCCCTCGCCGGTGTCGGCGCCGCCGCCCTCTTCCCCAGTTCCCTCGCGGTGATCGCGGCCGCCACCCCCGAGGAGAAGGACCGCGCCAAGGCGGTCTCGACCTGGGCGCTGAGCATCTCGCTGGCCTCGGCCCTCGGCCCGCTGTCCTCCGGCGTCCTCGCCACGGTCGCCGACTTCCGCTGGGCGTTCGTGCCGCCGGTCGTGCTCGGTCTGGCCGTGGGTGTCACCTGCTGGATCCTGGTCACCGACTCCAAGGCGCCCGAGGGCCGCACGCTGGACTGGCCGGGCCAGGTCACCATCGCCGTCGGTCTGACCGCGCTGCTGTGGGGCATCATCGAGGGCGGCGACCGCGGCTGGGGCAGCGCGGCGATCGTCGGCTCGCTCTCCCTCGCCGCCGTGGCCCTGGTCGGCTTCGTCGTCGCCGAGAAGCGCTCCGCGTCCCCCATGTTCAACCTGGACCTGCTGCGGATCCCCTCGTTCGCCGCCGCGGCCGTCGTCGCCCTGGCCGGCATGTTCGGCTTCATCGGCACCGCGTACTGCGTCTCGATCCGCCTCGGCGCGGTGATGCACCTGAGCGCGCTGCGGGCGGGCATGCCGTTCGTGATCCTGCAGCTGATCCCGCTGCTGCTGGCGCCGGTGCTGAGCAAGATGCTCACCCGGGTGGAGCCGCGCTGGCTGCTGATGGGCGGCCTGCTGCCCATGGCCGCCGGTCAGTTCTGGATCGCCGCGCTGCCCATCACCACCACGAACCTCGCGGCCTTCATCGGTCCGGTGCTGCTGCTCGGCGTCGGGTTCATCTGCGTCGTCTCCTCGCTCACCTCCGCCGCCGTGAACGCCGTACCGATCAACATGACCGGCATGGCCAGCGGCGCGACCAGTCTGGTGCGCGAGTTCGGGCAGGCGCTCGGCCCGGCCGTCATCAGCACGGTCGCCATGAGCGCCGCCTCCGGGGTCCTGGTGGGCAAGCTGAGTGGCGCGGACGCCGGCATGGAGGCGGCCGCGGGCCCGCTGGCCGTCGTCAACGCCGGCAGCGACAGCGCCAGGGCCGCCGCGCAGACCGCGCTCGGCCACGGCATGGCGGTCGGCGTGGTGATCTGTGGCTGCGCCTCCCTGCTCGGCGCACTGGTCACGCTGCTGCTGGTCCGCAAGAACGCGGCCCGGTCGGCAGTGGGCGCGGGCGAACCGACGGTGCAGACGGCGTCGGCGTAACTCGCGCGGAAGGGAGAGGCCGGGGTCGTCGACCCCGGCCTCTCTCGTGCCGTCAGGCGTTCGGGTCGAACGGGATACCCGAGGGCATGGAGTGGGCGAGCGCGTAGGCGAAGTCGCCGTCCTTGATCTTGATGGTGGCCGCCCCGAAGTCGGCGCTCAGGAGCTTGTCGCGGAAGCCGGCCGGATAGCCGTTCCAGCCCACCAGCCGCGGATAGAACCAGCCCCCGGTCGCGTTCTCCGGCGGCTCGTCGTTGCCGGTCGCGAAGCGGAAGCAGTGGGTCGAGACACCGTCCTTGTGGTAGACGATCTTGGGATGGGTGCCGTCGAAGCGCACCGTGGAGCGGGCCGCCACCTGGTAGCCGCTGTGCTGCGACACCGACACGTACTGGACCTCGTTGTCGCTGATCCACACCACGACGTGCTCCCAGTCGTGCGTGTGCCCGATCGCCGCCGGACCGAGGGTGGCCTGGTCCTTCTCGAAGTAGCTGGCGTACATCACCGCGCACCAGCCGTTGTTGCACTTCTCCCGCGAGTAGGTGTTGGCGTTGGCGAGCTGCGCGTAGTCGTGGCAGTGCCCGTTGACGTCACCGCCGAGCTTCAGCCCGGGGTTGATCGTGCCGTCGGCGCCGATCGCGGCCGTCGCGTAGCAGCCGTCGCCGTCGTAGTCGTAGGCCGGTGAGAAGCTCTGCTCCAGTCCGTCGGCGTTCTGCGGCAGCAGCTGCAGGACATTGGCATGGGCGCTCGCCGGCACGGCGACGACGAGCGTCAGCGCCCCGAGGACACCGAGCAGGCCCTTGGTGAGAGACCTCAGGTTCCGCATCGCATCTCCCGCGTCAGCAGTAGAGGTTGTTGCCGGGGCTGACGCCGAGGATGGCGGTGAAGCGCTGGTAGGCGTCGACGCGGCTCTGTACCTGCGCCGGATTCCTGCCGTCGCATTCCAGCGAGCCGTTGATCGAGCGGATGGTCTGGCCGAAGCCGGCGGAGTTGACCATGGCGTTGTGCGGGGTCATGGTGCCCGGTCCGCTCTGGGTGTTCCAGTACCACAGGCCGGTCTTCCAGGCCACGGAGGCGTTCTGCTCCACCTGCCAGGGGTTGTTGAGGAGATCGATGCCCAACGCGTCCCCGGCGGCCTTGTAGTTGAAGTTCCAGGACAGCTGGATGGGTCCGCGTCCGTAGTAGGCGGCCTGCCCGGCCGGGCAGCCGTACGGCTGGTTCCAGTCGCAGTAGGTGGGGTAGTTGGCGGTGTTCTGCTCGACCACGTAGACGAGGCCGCCGGTCTCGTGGTTGACGTTGGCCAGGAAGGCGGCGGCTTCCTGCTTCTTCACGGTGTCGCTGCCGGTGGTGGCGAAGCCCGGGTAGGCCGACAGCGCGGCCGTCAGCCCGCTGTACGTGTAGAACGAATTCCGGTTCGGGAACATCTGGTTGAACTGCGACTCGCTCACCACGAAGCCCGACGTGTTGCCGCCTCCGCCGCTCGCGGGCGCGTTCCACTTCTGGTTCGCCGTGCCCGCGCAGGTCCAGATCTGCAGCCGTGTGCCGTTGGCGCTGTTGTTGTCGCGCACGTCCAGGCACTTGTTCGCGGCCGGGTTCACGATGTCGTGGGCGCCGCTGACCACCCACTGCTGGTTGGCGCCGCCCGAGCAGTCCCACAGCTGTACGGCGGCCCCGTCGGCGGTGCTGCGGTCCACCACGTCGAGACACTTGCCGAGGGCGCGCAGGGTGCCGTCACCCGGGTTGGACCAGTTCTGGGCGCCGGTCCCATTGCAGTCGTAGAGCTGTACGGCCGTCCCGTTGGCGCTGTTTGCGCCCGCCACGTCGACGCACTTGCCCGCCAGCCCGGTGATCTGACCGTCCGCGGCGACGGCGGGCGTGGCGTTCAACAGCGCGGTGAGCAGGGCGGCCAGAGCGGCGACGACGGCGAAGCGTCTGAGGCGGAAGGCACGGAGGTGGGGGGTGGGCATGGTGGACCTCGCTCCTTGGAGGCTGCGGAAGGTGGGGTGAGGTTCGAGCTGGTGCAGACCATGGCAGGTCGTGTCGACAACCGTCAACACTTAAGGAAAGGAATGAAGTTGATGGTTGAAACCGTGGATCTGCTGGCAGAGGCTGCGGCTGTCGTTGACACGCCGAGTCTCGTCACGCAACGCTGATGGTCGGATGACGCCTTGACGGCGAGGAGGCCGACCGGCGTGAAGTGGACCGGCGCGCGCTACACGGACAAGCCCACGGTCGAGGTGCGGACCTGGATCGACGCCCCGCCCGAGCGGGTGTGGGCGCTGGTCGCGGACGTCGGGCGGATGCCGAGCATGAGCCGCGAACTCCAGTCGGTCGAATGGCTCGACGGCGCCACCGGACCCGCGGTCGGCGCCCGCTTCCTCGGCCGCAACAAGCACGAGGCGCTCGGCGAGTGGGTCACCACCTCGCACGTCATCGAGTACGAACCGGGCCGTGTCCTCGCCTGGGCGGTGGAGGACCCCGCCGACCCGACGGCGATCTGGCGCTTCAGGCTCCATGCCGGAGACGGCGGCACCGAGCTGTCGGAGTGGATGCAGATGGGCCCCGGCCGCTCCGGGCTCTCCCCGGCCATCGACCGGATGCCGGAGAAGGAACAGCAGATCGTGTTCGTACGGATGCGGGAGATCGAGCAGAACATCACCGCCACCCTCAACCACATCAAGCAGCTGGCGGAGAGCTGATGCGCACCGCGACCACGGTCGAGGCCTCCGGCGGTGAACACTGGTCGCAGCAGGCCGACTTCGTGGTCGAGGCCGAGAAACTCGGACTGGACGTCTGCTGGGTGGCCGAGGCCTGGGGCTCCGACGCGCCGTCCGCCCTCGGCTACTACGCGGCCCTCACCGACCGGATGCTGCTGGGCTCCGGCGTCATCCAGGTCGGCACCCGCACCCCGGTGGCCGTCGCCCAGACCGCGATCACACTGTCGAACCTCTCCGGCGGACGCTTCCTGCTGGGCCTCGGCGCGTCCGGCCCGCAGGTGATGGAGGGGTTGCACGGGGTGCCCTTCGCCCGCCCGCTGGCCCGCGTCCGGGAAACCGTCGAGATCGTGCACCGCGTCCTCGACGGCGGCAAACTCTCTTACTCCGGAACGGTGTTCACCATCCCGCTGCCCGGCGGCGACGCCGTCCCGATGCGTCTGTCGACACGCGCCGAGCACGACATCCCCGTCTACCTCGCCGCCCTGTCCCCGGCCATGCTGCGGCTGACCGGTGAGCTCGCCGACGGCTGGCTCGGCACCAGCTTCGTGCCCGAGGGCGCGGCCGGCGCCTACTTCGCCCACCTCGACGAAGGCCTCGCCCGCCGTGGCCGCGACCGCGCCGACCTGGACGTCTGCCAGGGCGCCGAGGTGGCCTTCGCCCCCGACGAGGAAGCGCTGGGCGTCATGATCGCCGGACGCAGGAAGGAACTCGCCTTCAGCCTGGGCGGCATGGGCTCGGCGTCGGTCAACTTCTACAACGACGCCTACAGCCGCCAGGGCTGGGCCGAGACGGCCGCCGAGGTGCGCGAGCGCTGGCAGGCCGGGGACCGGGACGGCGCGGCCGCCCTCGTCACCGACGAGATGGTGCTCGGCACGACGCTCATCGGCACCGAGCCGATGGTGCGCGAGCGGCTGCGCGTGTGGCGGGCCGCGGGCGTGGACACCGTACGCCTGTATCCGGCCGGACGGACTCTGGACGCCCGGCTCGCCACGCTGGCCCGGGCCATCGAGCTGGTGCGGGAGACCGAGGGCATGTCGTGAGGCCGTCCGGGGCGGATTCGGTGGTGGTGTCGATTCGGGTGGGTGCCGTTCGTCGGTGGGGTGTAGGAAGCTCATGACGACCGGGAGGACCCATGAAGTACATGCTGCTCGTCTGCGGCGACGACACCGCCGACGCCTCGGACATGCCACCTGTCGAACCCTGGGTGGAGGACCTCGGAGACCGCGGCGTCCGGTTGCACGGCCACCGGCTGGCCCTGCCCGCGGAGGCGGTCACCGTGCGGGTGCGCGACGGCGAGGTGCTGCGCACCGACGGCCCCTTCGCGGAGACCAAGGAGTACGTCGCCGGATTCGACGTCCTCGAGTGCGACACCCTGGAGGAGGCGGTGCAGGCCGCCGCCAGGCACCCCGTCGCCACCATCGGCGCCATGGAGGTACGGCCCTTCTGGCCCATGGGGGACGAGGAGGACCCCGAGAAGGCGGTCCGCGCCCTCGACGCGGAGCTCACCGAGGCGGCCCGCGAACGGGACGTCGAGCGGATGCTGGCCTGCTACGCCCCCGACGTGGAGGTCTTCGGCGGCCACCGCGCGCACCGAGGCATCGAGGCCTACCGCAAGGCCGTACACGAGATGCTCACCGACACCGCCGGGCCCGTGACCCGTGAGGTGCTGGAGCTGAGCGTCCGCGCCGACGAGAGCATCGCCTTCTCGCACGCCCGGATCCGGATGCGCGCCACCCGGGCCGACGGCACCCCGCTGGACGACGTCCTGCGCGTCACCACCGGCTACCGCGACCTCGGCCTGCGCTGGGCGATCGTCCACGAGCACGTCACGCTGCTGACCGAGACCGAGGACCCGGAGGAGGCGTGATGAAGTACGCCCTGCTGTTCTGCTCCCCGGTCGGGGGCGAGGAGCGCAGTCCGGCGGAGCACGCCGGCGATCCGCGGTTCGCCGCCTACGTCGCGCAGGCGGGCCGGGGCACCGGCGGGGCACGGCTGCGGCCGCCCGCCGACGCCACCACCGTGCGCGTCCGGGGCGACGAAGTGCTGCTCAGCGACGGGCCGTTCGCGGAGACCAAGGAGTACATCGCGGGGATCGACTTCATCGACGTGGCGGACCTCGACGAGGCCATCGCGCTGTCCGCGAGCCACCCGGCCGCCTCCGACGGCGGCTCGGTCGAGGTGCGGCCGGTCTGGGAGTGAGCGCCACGGACGAGGTCGAGGCGGCCGTCGCCGCCGCCTTCCGCGAGGACTGGGGGCAGGTCGTCGCCACCCTCATCCGAGTGACCGGCGACTGGGACCTCGCCGAGGAGTGCGCGCAGGACGCCTTCGCCCAGGCCCTGGACCGGTGGCGGCGCGACGGCGTCCCGCGCCGCCCCGGCGCCTGGCTCACCACGACCGCCCGCAACCGCGCCCTCGACGTGCTGCGCCGGGAGGCGGTCGGGGCGGCGAAACTCCGGGAGGCAGCGGTGCTGGCGCGGGACGAGGGACCGTACGACCCGGAGTACGACGGTGACGACAGCGGTGTCGAGGACGACCGGCTGCGGCTGATCTTCACCTGCTGCCATCCCGCCCTGCCCATCGAGGCCCGGGTCGCGCTGACCCTGCGCACCCTCGCCGGCCTCACCACGCCGGAGATCGCCCGCGCCTTCCTCGTCCCCGAGGCGACGATGGCGCAGCGCCTGGTGCGCGCCAAGAAGAAGATCCGCAACGCCGGCATCCCGTACCGGGTGCCGCCCGCCCACCTCCTGCCCGAACGCACCACCGGCGTGCTCGGCGTCCTCTACCTCCTCTTCAACGAGGGGTACGCCGCCACGACCGGCGCCGACCTCGTCCGCACCGACCTCTGCGCCGAGGCCGTCCGCCTCGCGCGCGTGCTCGCCCGGCTGATGCCCGACGAGCCGGAGACGACGGGTCTGCTCGCCCTCCTGCTGCTGCACGACGCACGCAGGCACACGCGCGTGGACGCGGCCGGTGAACTGGTCACCCTGGAGGACCAGGACCGTACGGCCTGGGACCGCGCCGAGATCGACGAGGGCACGGCCCTGCTGGAGACGGCACTGCGCCGCGGCCGGCCCGGCCCGTACCAGATCCAGGCCGCCATCGCCGCCTGCCACACCACCGCTGCCACGGCCGAGGAGACCGACTGGGCCGACATCGCGGGCCTGTACGGCGAGCTCGCCCGCTTCGTTCCCTCCGCCGTGGTCCGCCTCAACCGCGCGGTGGCGGTCGGCATGGCCGAGGGCCCGGAAGCCGGCCTCGCGCTGCTCGCCGAGCTGGAGCGGGAAGGCGACCTGGCCGACTACCACCTGCTGCCCGCCACCCGCGCCGACCTGCTGCGCCGCGCCGGACGCGCCAAAGAGGCGGCCGAGGCGTACGAACGGGCGCTGGAGCTGGTGGAGAACGAGGCCGAGCGGAGATTCCTGGAAAAGCGGCTCGCGGAGTGTCGATCGGCGTAGACCCCGTTCGTCGGTGGGGTGAAAAGACCTCACGATGGGAGACTCCGATGACCGCTCAAGCGCGCAAACGACTTCGCCGGGCCCTCGCCGCACTTGTGGGCGTACCGCGGCCGTCCGGCACCCCGGAGGTCTGGCTCGCCGGCCTCCGCCTGGGAGGCTGACGTGCCCGTCACCGACGCCCGCCGCCGGTACGCCCTCGCCCTGCTCTGCGTCGCCGGATTCATGGTCATCCTCGACGCGCAGATCGTGCTCCTCGCCCTGCCGTCGATCACGGACGGCCTGGGCCTGTCGGAGGACGGCGCCCAGTGGGTGATGAGCGCCTACCTGCTGAGCTTCGGCGGCCTGCTGCTCCTCGGCGGCCGCACCGCCGACCTGCTGGGCCGCCGCCGGGTCTTCATGACCGGCACACTCCTCTTCGGGCTCTCGTCGCTGCTGTGCGGCCTGGCCTGGACGGGTCCGGTGCTGATCGCGGCACGCGCCGTACAGGGCGTGTCGGCCGCGGTGATGGCGCCGAGCGCGCTGTCGCTGCTGGTGAACACCTTCGAGGAGGGCCGGGAACGCAACAAGGCGCTGGCCGTCTGGTCCGGCAGCGGAGGCTTCGGCGCGACGGCCGCCCTGCTGATCGGCGGCCCCCTCACCGACGTCCTCGGCTGGGAATGGGTGTTCTTCCTCAACGTCCCGGTGGCGGTGGCCCTGCTGGCACTCACCCCGCTGCTCCTGCGAGAGAGCCGCACCGAGGAACGAGCCCGCTCCTACGACCCCTTCGGCGCCCTCACCGCCACAGCCGCCCTCGTCACCTGTGTGTACGCCGTCGTCGAGGCACCCAGCGCCGGCTGGCTCTCGGCCCGCACGACCGGGCTCCTTGCCACCGCCGTCCTGCTCGCCGTGCTGTTCACACGCGTCGAGGCCCGCGCCCCGGCGCCCCTGGTCCCCCTGCGCCTGCTGCGGTCCCGCTCGGTCGGCGGCGGCAACCTGGTGGTGTTCCTGCTCGGCGCGAGCGCCTTCGGGATGTCGTACACCCTCTCCCAGTACGGCCAGGGAGTCCTCGGCTACTCGCCGCTGCGGTTCGGGCTCGCGAACGTCGTGATGCCGGTGGGTGCGGTCGTCGGCTCGTACGCCGGTCAGGCCCTGGTCACCCGTATCGGCGCCCGCCCGGTCGCGGTCGGCGGGCTGACCCTGGTCGGCACCGGCAGCCTGCTGCTGGCCCAGGTCCCGGTCGACGGCGCTTTCGTGCCCGACCTCCTCCCCGGCCTGCTCCTCTTCGGCCCGGGCCTGGGCGCCTGCGCGGTCGCAGGTGCCATCGCCGCCCTGACCGGCGTGGGTGAACGGGACTCGGGCATCGCCTCCGGGATCAACACGGCGGCCTTCCAGATCGGCGGGGCCTTCGGGGTCGCGGTCGTCACGTCCGTCGCGCTCTCCCACACCGGCGGCGCGGGAGACCCGGCGGCCCTGACGACGGGCTACCGGGACGGATTCACGGCGTGCGTCGCACTCGCGGCGACCGGGCTGTCCTGCGCGCTGCTGTTGCTGCGCCGCGGGCCGCAACCGCCCGTCGACATGGTCACCGCCGACAGGGCGGCTACCCCGCGTCCAACGCGTTCGTGATCGCCTTCACGCCGCCGTGGGACGCGTAGCCACCGTCCACCGTGATCTCCGCGCCGTTGACGTAGGAGGCCTCCTCGGAGAGCAGGTAGACGACCAAGGGGGCCACCTCGTCGACCGTGCCGCCGCGGCCCTGGGGGGTCATCGAGACGTGGGCCCGGACGAAGACCGGGTTGGCGGAGGTCATCAGGGGGGTCTCGATGTAGCCGGGGTGGATGACGTTCGTGCGGATGCCGTGGGGGGCCAGCTCCAGTGCGGCCACCTTCGACAGGCCGCGTAGCGCCCATTTGCTCGTCGTGTACGCCACCGCGTGGTGCGCCGTGAGGCCGGCCACCGAGCCGACGTTGACGATGGAGGAACCCGGCGGCATCAGCGGGGTCAGGGCCTGGATGCCGAGCAGGGCGCCGGTCGTGTTGACCGCGAACGCCCGGTTCCAGTCGGCGAGTTCGACCGAGCCGAGGCGGGCTCGCATCGGGATGCCCGCGTTGTTCACCAACCCGTGCACCACTTCCAGGGACGCGGCGAGCGACGCCCAGTCGTCCGGCGACGACACGTCCAGGTGCCGGTAGGTCACGTCCAGGCCGTCGGCGCGCAGCGCGGCGGCCAGTTTCTCGCCCGCCTCGTCCAGCACGTCGGTCGCGATCACCGTCGCGCCCTCCCGGGCGGCAGCCGCCACCTCGGCGGCCCCCTGCCCCTGCGCGGCTCCGGTGACGACGACGGTGCGGCCCGCCAGACGCGTACGGCTCACGGCTCCTCCAGTGGCTGCGGGATGTCTCCCGTCCACGCTAGGAAGCCACGGTCAGCTCCGGAAACGCGTGTTCGTCATGGCTGTCATCCGCGGCCGCGATCTCCTCGGCCGAGGACTCGCCCAGCGCGGCCCCGACCTTGCGCACGGTCTCGCGCAGCCACCGGTGCGCCGGGTCGGAGTGCCGGTTGTGGTGCCAGTACATGGCCTCCACCAGCGGCACGTCCGGGAACGGCGTCGGTACGACCGCGCAGCGCGCGAAGGACTCGTAGCGCCGGGCGAGCCGCTCCGGCACCAGGGACACCAGGTCCGTGCCGCCCACGAGGAACGGCAGGACGTTGAAGCCGGGCGTGCTGACCTGCACCTTCGGCGTGATGCCCAGCGTCTCCAGCTGGCGGTCGGCATGTGTGAGCTGGCCGATCGCGCACGCGGCGTGCGGCATCTCCGACAGGTCGCGCAGCGTGAGCCGCCCGTCCACCAGCCGCGGGTTCTCCGGGTCCAGCACGCACACGAACCGGTCGTGCATCACCGTCTCGCTGACCCCCGGCAGCTGGTAGCCGAGCGGCACGATCATCAGGTCGTGGCAGCGCAGATGGGTCTCGGTCTCGATCTGCCCGTGCACGATGGGGTGGAAGTCGATCCGGACGCCCGGCGCCTCCTCCGCGATGACCCGCAGCAGTGGCTCGACGAACACCATCATCACGTAGTCGGACATCACGACCGAGAAGCGCTGGCGGCTGCGGGCCGGATCGAAGTGGCGGGTCAGCGACAGGGCCTCCTCCGCCTTGTGCAGCGACGCCTGTACGACAGGGAGCAGCCGCTCGGCCAGCGGTGTCAGCTCGTACTCGCGGCCCACCCGCACCAGCAGTTCGTCGTTGAAGTGCCGCCGCAGCCGGGCCAGCGAGCCGCTCATCGCGGACTGGCTGGTGGACAGCCGTACGCCCGCGTGCGTGACGTTCTTCTCCTCCAGGAGGGCTTCCAGCGCCACCAGAAGATTCAGGTCGATTGCTCCGAGACCCATGGGGTGTTTCCTTCCGGCCGCGTCGTTGAAGCTCGGTGAAATCGGAGCGTAACGATGGGTTTCGCGCCGAGGAAGGGGCTCGGAGGCAACTCACAGGGATCCGATAACAGCCATCGGATCCCTGGATGCATGCAGGTCAGAGCCGGGCGGTGGGGTTACGACCGCGGGGTGCGGCCCCGTTTGCGGGCGCGCGGGAGGTACACGTCGGTACGTCCGGGGACCACGCGGTTGGAGAGGCTGCCGAGGCGTTCCACGGTGAGCGTGACCTCGTCACCCGGAGTGAGCGGCGGCGGGGTGCGCTCGCCGAGCCGGCCCCAGAACTCCGCCAGCGCGCCCCATCCGCAGGTGCCGGAGCCGAGTACGTCCCCGGGACGCACCCAGGTGTCCCGGGCCGCGTAGGCGACCATCTCCTCGAAGGTCCAGGAGCAGTTGGCGAGGGTGTCGCGGCCGATGAGCTCGCCGTTGAGGGTGACCGTCATCTCCAGGTCGAGGAAGCCGTCGGCGTCCCGCCGGTCCTCCACCTCGTCGGCGGTGACGAGGTAGGGGCCGAGCGTGTTGGCGAAGTCCTTGCCCTTGGAGAAGCCCAGGCCGAGGTTCTTCTCGGGCTTCTGGAGGTCGCGCGCCGACCAGTCGTTGAAGACCGTGTAGCCGACGATGTGCTCCCGGGCCTGCTCGGGCGTGAGGTCGCGTCCGCTGAGGCCGATGACCGCGCCGACCTCCAGCTCGAAGTCGAGCACCGAGCAGCCGGCCGGGACGGGTATGTCGTCGTGGGCGCCGTAGGCCGCGTGCGGGTTGGTGAAGTAGAAGTTGGGCGCCCGGTACCACTCCTCGGGCACGTGCTCAAGCCCGTCCAGGGACTTCGACACGCCCTCGATGTGCGCCTCGAAGCCCACGAAGTCCCGGATGGACGGCGGCTTCAGCGGCGGCAGGAGTCGTACCTGATTCACCGTCAAGTCGCTGGTGTACTGCAGGGCTTCGACGCCGGCCGCGTGCAGCACCCCCTGCTCGACGAGCGTGAGGACCGTGACCCCCTCGGGCAGCGGGTGGATCACTCCGTCCCGCACCGCGCCGGCGCGCTCCTCGCTCTGGAACTCGTATGTCGCGAAACGCATGGCTCACTGCTCCCAGTGGTTGGTGTTGGTCACGGCTCCCGTGCTCAGGTAGCCCGCGAACAGGCCCTTCGGGTCGCGGGCCGCGCGGATCTCCTGCAGCCGCCGCCACTGCTCCTCGCCCATGAACCGCAGCTGCCGCACGGTGAAGTCGGAGTCCCCGAGGTACTGGCCCGCCGTCACCGGCTGCATCGCCGCCATCGCGTCGTCCAGCCAGGCGCGCAGTTCGGCGTCGCGCTCGGGCTCGTCGTGGACGACGTAGCTGGCGCAGTAGATCTCGGACTGCAACGAGAAGGCCATGTCGGGAAGTTGGCGCAGGGGCGCCATGGAGAACCAGATGGTGAAGGTCTGCCGAGTGGGGTGCTCGGTGAACGCCTTGCGGATCGCCGGAACGACCTCCTCGGCGGGGCCGGTCAGCCAGGCGTTGTCGACGAGGTAGCGGTGGCCCTCGGGGTTGGCGGTGCGCTGGCCCGCCAACTGCTCGGCCAGCGTGGTGGGTTGGGCCTCGACGCGGAACAGGGCGCGGTCCGCGTACGGGTTGGCGTGCAGCGGGGCCAGCGCCTCGGCGGCCTGTTCCGGGGTGTCGGTCATCGACACGCCCGTGACCAGCAGCACCGGTTCGTCGAGGTCGGGCGGTGTCTGGGTGAGCGCGACGATCTCCACCAGGTCGGAGACCGTGTGGTGCATGCCGTGCAGCCAGGTCATCACCTCGTCGAAGAGGTCGAGCGGATAGGCGTGCACGGTGTGGCCCAGGTGCTTCGGCAGTGGGCGGGTGCGCAGGTGGAAGCGGGTGACGACACCGAAGAAGCCGGGGCCCGCGCCGCGCGCCGCCCAGAACAGATCGCTGTTCTGCGTCTCGTCCGCCCGGACCAGCTCGCCCTCGGCGGTGACGACGTCGATCGCCACGATGTTCTCCGCCGCCCAGCCCCAGCCGCGCGCGTTCCAGCCCTGCCCGCCCTGGAGCAGGAAGCCGCCGATGCCGACGGAGGGGCAGTGCCCGCCGTTGAAGAAACGGCCGAACTCGCCGAGGAACGGGTTGAGTTCGTCGCCGCCCTTGACGCTGGGCGTCGCCGTGACGACCTCGGACTCGGCGTCGTACGCCATCTCCCGGAAGTCCCCGAGGTCGACCAGCAGCGCGTCCGAGCGCACCGACCAGGCGGCCCAGCTGTGCCCGCCGGAGCGGACGGCGACCTGCCAGCCGCGCTCCAGGGCGAGCCGTACGCCCTCGACGACGTCCTGCTCGGTACGCGCCTTGAGCACGGCCGCCGGTGAACGGCCCGAGGGGCGGCGGGCGTTGAAGACCCGGCCGAAGCAGGCCTCCGCGAAGTCCGCGTCGCCGGGGAAGTGGAGGGTGCCGGAGAATCGGTTCATGGCGGTGCTCACTTGATCGCGACGGGGTTGACGGGGGCGCCCACCGCGCCGGTCACCGGCAGCGGCGCCGCGACGAGCAGGAACTCGTAGACGCCGTCGGCCGCGCAGTCCTCGGCCAGCGTCTCCAGGTCCCACATCTCGCCCAGCGGGAGGCCCATGTTGGGGATGGCGATCTGGTGCAGCGGGGACATCGCGGGCTCGGCGAACTCGTACGGACGTACCTCAAGGCCCCAGGTGTCGGAGGCGATCGCCGCGATCTCGGTGCGGTGCAGCCAGCCGAGGGTGGTGAAGGAGAGCCCGGGTGCGTCGCCGGCGGCGTATGTGCCCCAGCCGCCCAGCCGGCGTACCCGGCCGATCTGTCCGGTCCGTACGAGTACCAGGTCGCCGCGGCGGACGGTCGAGGTCGCGCCCTGCGCCTCGATCGTGGTCCGCAGATGCTCCTCCAGGATGGGGAAGCCGTCGGGGAGTTCACCGAGTTCGTCGCCGACCGCGCGGCCCACGTCCAGCAGGACTCCGCGGCCGGTGAACGCGTCCCGCATGTGCTCGATGCCGGTGACCGAGTCGCCGTCGCCGTTGACGATGGTGCACGGACGGCCGTTCCAGGCCTGCTTGTTGTCGTAGATGTGGCCGAGCCCGTCCCACTGGGTGGAGGCCTGCAGGGGCATCACGATGTGGTCGTCCGCGCCGCCGAAGCCGTGCGGGAAGCCCTGCGTGCCGGCCGCCGCGTCGGAACCGGTGTCCTTCATGTAGTGGACGGGGTTGATCCGGCCGCGGAAACCGCGCTGCGGGCCGTCCTCGTTGAACTCCAGCGACAGGGAGAAGGACCGGCCGCGCCGCACCAGTCCGGCCGCGTGGGCCCGTATCGCGTCGTCGACGAAGTTCAGCGTGCCCAGCACGTCGTCCGCGCCCCAGCGGCCCCAGTTGCGGTACGCGGCACGGGCCTTGGCGAGTTCTTCCTCGATCGGGCCGAGGGGGGAGTGGGGGGTCATCGGGTACGTCCTTTCAGCAGCAGGTCGAGGGCGTTGCCCCCGGCGATCGCGGCACGGTCGGCGGGGGACAGCCCGGCGGCGTCCAGACGGGCCACCGGGTCGTCGACGCCCATGTCGAAGGGGTGGTCCGTGCCGAGCACGACCCGGTCCGCGCCCACCTCCTCGACCAGGTGGCGCAGCGCGCGCGGGGTGTAGACGAGCGCGTCGAACCACATCCGCCGCAGATAGCTGCTGGGCGGTTCGGCGCAGCCGCGCGCGTCCTCCCGTACCTGCCAGGCGTGGTCGGAGCGTCCGATGTATGTCGGCAGATAGCCGCCGCCGTGCGCGGCCACCAGCTTCAGCCGCGGGTAGCGGTCGAGGACCCCGGTGAAGATCAGGTGCGAGAGCGCGACCGTCGTCTCGACCGGCTGGCCGACCGTGTTGCCGAGGTAGTTCGCCGCGAGCCGTTCGCCGAGCGAGCAGCCCCACGGGTGGACGAAGACGACGGTGCCCAACTCCTCGGCCTTCTGCCAGAGTTCGTCGTGGAGCGGGTCGGCCAGCTCCCGTCCGTCGACCGTCGTCGAGACGCTCACGCCGTACAGGCCGAGCTCGGTGACCGCACGGTCCAGCAGGGCCACCGCGAGATCCGGGTGCTGGAGCGGGACCGTGCCGAGGCCGTACAGCCGCTCGGGCGACCGCGCGCAGTGCTCGGCCACCGCCTGGTTGACGGTGCGGGCGAGGCGGACGGCGAGATCCGGGTCGGCCCAGTAGTGGTGCATCGGCATCGGGCCGACCACCTGGATGTCGACGCCCATCGCGTCGAGGTCGGCGAGGCGCTCGGAGACGTCGGTCAACTTTCCGGCGAGGCGCTGGAGTTGGGCCTGGTTGGCGGCCAGGGACGCGGGGGAGTGGGCGCGCTGCTCCGCCGCCAGTTCGGCGGCGAAGCCCGGAGTGCCGGCCACCAGGGCATCGGCCGCGGGGACCGCGAGATGGCCGTGGAAGTCGACGACCGGCGTGCTCATGCGGCCGCCGTCAGCGACTCGAGCGTCTCCGACATGATGCGGGCCGGGTCCGCGCCCGGTGTGCCGGGATGGATCTCCCACTCGGCCAGCTGGAGCGAGTTGCGCAGCACCATCCCCACCCGGGGCAGCCGGCGGGACATGAAGTGGTCGAGGGCCTTCTCCAGCGGCTCCTCCCCGGTCACCAGCTCCCCCAGGAGCACCGCGTCCTCCATGCACATCGCGGCACCCTGCGCGATCAGCGGCGGACAGGCGTGCGCGGCATCGCCGACGACCATCGTGCGGCCGCGGTGCCACGGCTCGTCCACCAGCACCGCCTCGATCCAGCGGTAGTCCACCGCCGTGTCCTCGGGCAGCGAGGCGACGACCTTCCCCCAGGTGCCGCCGTACCCGGCGCCGCGCTCCCGCATCAGCGCCAGCGAGGCCCGGGGGCCGATCAGCGAGGCGTCGAGATTCTCGTCGAGGAGGTAGGCGTAACAGCGGTCGGCGGAGATGGGGCTGTAGCCCGCCTTGAAGCGGGGGCCGCCGTAGTACACCTCCGCGCAGTCCATCTCCGGCGGGCGCTCGGCGACCACCCGGAAGATCGACATGCCCACCGGGCGCGGTCGTTCCGCGATGCCGATGAGCCCGCGCATCGCCGAGTTGATGCCGTCGGCGCCGACGACGAGGTCGTAGCGGCCGGTGGTGCCGTCGGTGAAGGTGACGTCCACGTGCCCGGGGGACTGGTCGAGCCCCTCGACGGTCAGTCCGAGCCGGACCTGGACGCCGTGCGCGTACACCGCGTCGCACAGCGCGTCCTGCAGGTCGGAGCGCAGGGCGCCCGCGGTGGACGGCAGGTCGGGGCCGCCGGTGTGCGGGGTCGGCAGCTCGGTGATCAGCCCGCCGTCCGCCCGCCGCAGCCGCAGGATGTCGAACGGCACCGCCCGCTTGAGCACCCGTTCCAGGACCCCCACCGAGCGCAGCGCCTTGAGCGCGTTGCCCTGGATGGTGATGCCGTGGCCCACCCCGAACCACTGGGGGGAGATCTCGACGAGGTCGACGTCGGCGCCGCGCTGCGCGAGCGCGAGCGACAGCACGCTTCCGGTGATGCCGCCGCCGACGACGAGCACCTTGTGTACGGGCATGGGCGATCCTTGCGAACGTAGAAGAAGCAAAAGGGGAGGTCAGCCGGAGAAGCGCGGTCCGAGCTCGTGGTAGTGCTGGACGGTCGGCGGCTCGGCGAAGAACGGGCCGACCAGGGCCCGCCAGCGGCCGAAGCGCTCGGACTCCCGGAAGCCGGTCATGTGCGCCTCGACCGAGTCCCAGCCGACCAGCAGCAGGTAGGTCCGCGGCCGCTCCTCGCAGCGCAGCAGCTCGGCCCAGCGGAACCCGTCGGCCTCGGCGAGCACCTCGCGGGCCTTGCCGAAGACCTCCTCGAACTCCTCTTCCCGGCCGGCCGCCACGGTCAGCCCGGCATGCTCGACTACCACGTCGTTCTCCTCGGGGTGGGGTGCTCCGAGCCTGATCGGCGGTCCGTGCAGGGTCAACGGATCGAGGCATCGGCAAGGGGGACGTCATCCATCCCGTACGGCGATGGAGGCGCCGCCCGGCGGAGCGGCGAATCGACGAGGTCAGTGGGGAGACGGGCCGCCGATGGCAGGCATCGCCAACGGCCATTTCCGCCGCCCCGCGCGGCTGCCTAGCGTCGACGGTGAGCACCCGCATCCGTACGAGGAGAGCCGCCCGTGCCCGACCCGCTTCCCACCCACGCCGGACCGTTCGCGCTCGGCACCTTCAGCAGCGGCGCAGCCGCCTTCCCCGGCCTGGTCGCCGGCACGCGTGTGCGTGACCTCTTCGACCAGGTGCCGTCCGTGCGCGCCCTGGTCGACGACTGGGACACCTGGCTGCCCCGCCTGCACGACCTCGCCGCCTCCGCCGACGGCACCTGGCACGAGCTCGCCGGGCTGCGCGTGCTGACCCCGATCGAGCCGGGCCAGATCCTGCAGAGCGGCGCCAACTACCGCAAGCACGTGGTGGATCTGGTCGCCGCCGAGAAGGAGAGCGTCCACGGCGCCACGCCCGAGGAGGCCCGCGCCGACGCCGAGAAGATGATGGACGAGCGGATCCGCAGCGGCGTCCCGTACGTCTTCCTGGGCTCACCGCGCGCGATGTGCGGCCCGTACGACGACATCGTGCTCCCCGAACTCGGCGAGCAGCACGACTGGGAGCTCGAACTCGCCCTCGTCATAGGGAAGTCGGGCCGGAACATCCCGGTAGAGGAGGCGATGAGCCACGTTGCCGCCTACACGATCTGCAACGACCTCACCACCCGCGACCGCCTCTACCGCCCCGACCTGAAGGCCATCGGCACCGACTGGTTCACCGCCAAGAACGCCGACACCTTCCTGCCGACCGGGCCCTTCCTGGTGCCGGCCGCGTTCGTCGGCGACCCGAACGACCTGCGGATCACCCTGCGGCACAACGGAGTCGTCCGCCAGGACGAGTCCACCAAGGACATGATCTTCGACATCCCGCGGCTCATCGCGTACGTCTCCACGACCACCACTCTGCGCCCCGGCGACCTGCTGCTCACCGGCTCCCCGGCCGGCAACGGCGCGCACTGGGGCGTCTTCCTCAAGCCCGGGGACGTCGTGGAGGCGGAGATCACCGGTCTGGGCCACCAGCGCAACACCGTCAGGAGCCACGCATGAGCTTCCAGCCGATCACCCATCTGCGCCATGTCGACCTGGCCGTACCGGACTTCGACACCCAGCGCGCCTTCTACGGCACCACCTGGGGGCTGACCGAGGTCGCGAACGACAGCGGTATCGCCTTCTTCGCGGCCGAGGGCAGCCCGGAGCAGTACATCGTGCGGATCCGCGAGGACGAGCGGAAGCGGATGGACCTGGTGGCCTTCGGGGCGGTCTCACCGGCCGCCGTGGACGAGCTGGCGGTGCGGCTGGGACGGGCCGGGATCCAACTCGTCCATGAACCAAAGGTGTTGGACACACCCGGCGGCGGATACGGCTTCCGGTTCTTCGACCCGGACGGACGCGTCGTCGAGGTGTCCGCCGACGTCGAGACCCGCACCCACCGCAAGATCGAGGAGCGGGAGGCGATCCCGGTACGGCTGTCGCACTGCGTGGTCAACTCCCAGGACCCGGAAGGGCTGCGGGACTTCTACGTCGAGCACCTGGGCTTCCGGCTCACCGACACCCTGTTCTCGACGCACATGGGCGACCTCATGTACTTCCTGCGGTGCAGCCCGCTGCACCACTCCTTCGCCATCGCCCGCGGGCCCCATGTCTCCCTGCACCACGCGTCGTTCGAGATGCGCGGCGTCGAGGAGTACATGCGCGGAACCGGGCGGGCGCTGCGTGCCGGGACCCGGCTCACCTGGGGGCCCGGACGTCATCTCGCGGGCGACAACACCTTCTCGTACTTCCACGACCCGCACGGCAACACCGTCGAGTACACGACCGAACTGGCCGTCCTCGAAGAGGACTTGTGGCACCCCGGCCGGCACGACGTCGACGACCCGATCACCCAGGACCAGTGGGGCACCGCCGACCCGATGAGCGAGTCGGTCGCCAAAGAGCAGTTCAACGACCCCGACGTGCTCTTCGAAGCGCCGCCCGTCTGAGCAACCACCCGCAGAAAGGCCGCCGTTGTGGCAGAGATCCTGAAGCACGCCGTACCCAAGGCGGAGGTCACCGCCTCCCTCGGCCAGGTGCGCGAGACCGTCGCCGGAGTCATCGCGGACATCCGCGAGCGCGGCGACCTGGCCGTGCGCGAGTACTCCGAGAAGTTCGACAAGTGGAGCCCGGACTCCTTCCGACTGAGCGAGGAGGAGGTCGAGAAGATCGTCGCGTCGGTGCCGCAGCAGGTCATCGACGACATCCGGTTCGTACAGGAGCAGGTGCGCACCTTCGCCCGCCGCCAGCTGGACTCCATGGGCGAGTTCGAGCTGGAGACCCTGCCGGGCGTGCGGCTCGGGCAGAAGCACATCCCGGTGCAGGCGGCCGGCGCCTACATCCCCGGCGGGCGTTACCCGCTCACCGCCTCCGCCCACATGACCATCGTGACCGCCAAGGTGGCGGGAGTGCCCCGGGTGGTCGCCTGTACGCCGCCGATCCACGGCGAGATCCCGGCCGCCACCGTCGCCGCCATGCACCTCGCGGGCGCCGACGAGATCTGGCTGCTCGGCGGCGTCCAGGCCGTCGCCGCGATGGCGGTCGGCACCGACACCATGCAGCCCGTGAATCTGATCGCCGGGCCCGGCAACGCCTACGTCGCCGAGGCCAAGCGGCAGCTCTTCGGCGAGATCGGCATCGACCTGTTCGCCGGCCCGACCGAGATCCTCGTCCTCGCCGACGAGCAGGCCGACCCCTTCGTGTGCGCGGTCGACCTGCTCTCCCAGGCCGAGCACGGCCCCGACTCCCCGGCCGTCCTCATCACCACCTCCCGCGAGGTCGCCGAGCAGACCATCGCCGAGGTCGAACGGATCCTGCCCGGCATGCCCACCCGCGACTACGCCGAGCCCGCCTGGCGCGACCACGGCCAGGTGCACGTCGTCGACACGATCGACGAACTGTACGCACTCGCCGACGAGTTCGCCTTCGAGCACGTCGAGGTGCTCACCGCCGAACCGCGCCTCGCCCTGGAGCGGATGACCCAGTACGGCGCCCTGTTCCTCGGCGAGGGCACCTGCGTGTCCTTCGGCGACAAGGTCATCGGCACGAACCATGTGCTGCCGACCCGCGGCGCCGCCCGCTACACCGGCGGACTGTGGGTGGGGAAGTACCTCAAGACGGTGACGTACCAGGAGGTCACCGACACCGAGTCGCAGGCCCTGCTCGGCCGGTTGTGCGGGCGCGCCTCCCGCGTCGAGCTGTTCGAGGGCCACGCCCGCTCCGGCGACGTACGGGCCGCCAAGGCCGCCGGTGACGAGCTGCCCTGGAACACCGCGTGAGGCTGGACGGGCGTACGGCGCTCGTCACCGGCGGGGGAGGGCCGCTGGGCCGGGCCTTCGCACTGGCCCTCGCGGACGCCGGGGCCCGGGTGGTGCTGGTCGGCCGCAACGAACAGGCCCTCGCGGAGGCGGCGGCCAAGGTGGGCGACGCGGCGCGCACGGCCGTGTGCGACGTCTCCGACCCGGCGTCCGTGCGGGCACTCGCCGCCGAACTCGCCGACGAGGACGTGTCGTTGCTCGTGAACAACGCGGGCGTCGCGGGCCCGGTGCGGCCGCTGGTCGACGTCGAACCGGACGAGTGGGACGAGGTGTTCGCCGTCAACGTCCGCGGTGTCTACCTGATGTGCCGCGCCTTCCTGCCCGCGATGATCGAGGCCGGCCGGGGAGACGTCGTCAACGTCGCCTCGGTCAGCGGCAAGCGTCCCCTGCTCAACCGCACCCCGTACACGGCCTCCAAGATGGCGCTGATCGGCCTCACCCGCACACTCGCGGGCGAGGTCGGCCCGTACGGTGTCTCGGTCAACTCCCTTTCCCCGGGCCCGGTCCGGGGCCCGCGCATGGACCGCAACTTCCGCCTCACGGCCGAACTCACCGGCTGCACGGTCGAGGAGGCCGAACGCGACTTCGCCTCCCGGGCCGCCCTCGGCCGGCTCGTCGAGGAGGACGAGGTGGCCCGGGCGCTGGTCGCGATGCTCGCGATGCCCGGCCTGTGCGGGGCCGACATCGACCTGTCGGCGGGGATGATCGCACCCGCGTAACCGAACAACACTCCGCGAACGGCGAGGTGGACGGCGTGACAGCCGCCCGCCTCGCCGTCGTGCGTGCGCCGCCGAACGCCCTATGGCCACTCTGTGTGATCGCCATGAAACCGGCCCCCCGATCCGAGGCATCGGGTTCCGGGATGCGTGTGTGAGGTGCCTGTTCCCTGTTCCTCACGGCTGCTTCACTCCCTCGTGCGCACCTCAGGTGCCCTGGTCCGAGCCGTCTCCGCCGCGCATTCAGACGGCCGGTTCGTCACGCTGCGCAATGGCGCACCGATCCCCTGGGAAGGCATGCAATGACGCTCATCACCCGACGCTCCCTCCTGATCGCCGGCACGGCCGCCACGGCCGGAGCCCTGCTCGTCCCGGTCGGCTCGGCCACGGCCGCGCCGGCGGCGACCGGCAAGCAGATCACGGTCGGCTCCGGCGAGACGTACGAGCTCTCCGCGACCACCCGGGTGAGCCGACTGACCATCGCGGAGGGCGGCAGGATCGCCGCCCCGGACGGCTACAGCCTCTCCCTCACCGTCAACGGAGTGGAGACGGGCCAGCTGCTGACCGAGACCGGAGGCACGGCGACCCTGATCCAGGCCGGGACCTACCAGGGCGACGTGGTCCTCACGGTGGCCGCCGCGAACGAGGTGACGTACGAGACGCTCACCTTCCCCTTCCGCCAGGCCCTCTACGTCGACGCGGACGGCGTCGACCGCGACAGGTCCGTCCTCGCGGCCGTCCTCGGCGGCAGGCTCACCGACACCCTCGCCCGCAACGTGTCGGTCACCTCGACCGGCGAGTGCTTCGACGGTGTGTTCGTCCAGGACGCCACCTACACGCTGGAGCGCCCCACCATCTCCCTGACCGGGAACGGCCGTTGCGACTTCGCGGGTTACGGCGCCGCGGTCGTCGGCGACGGCTCCACCACCAAGCTGGTCGTGGACGGCGCCCGCATCAGCAACAAGGGCGTCGTCCGCACCGGCGTCATCTCCAACGACGGTGCCAACGTCGTCGTGAAGAACTCCACCGTCCGCTGCCGCAACGGCGTCCTGCCCGCCGACTACCAGGCCACCGTCGAGACCCCGTACATGGAGTCCGTGCCCTGGATGCTCGGCCTCGACGGCAATGTCCGCGCGACGAACCTCATCGGCAAGAACAGCCGGGCCACCTACCTCAACTCCACCGTGTTCTCCGAGACTTGGGGCGCCCTGTCGGTCGAGGGCGGCAGCGGGCTCAAACTGACCGCGGTCAACAGCCACGTCGGCAACACCGGCGAGTACGGGTACGGCACCTACGCCATCGGCGACGCCACGGTCCGCGTCCTAGGCTCACGCTTCGACGTCGGCAGCTACGCGACCATCATCGCCGGGCCGGCCGCGGTGGTGCACTACGGCGACAGCGCCAAGGAGGCCGTGGCCGCCCTCAACACCGAGCTGGAACTGGGGCTGACCGCCGCCGAGTTGGCGTCGATCCAGGCCCGCAGCACGGTCGTGAACTCCGGCCACTTCGGCTACATGTTCTTCGGCGCAGGCCAGTTGACCCTCGACGGCGGCACGGTCATCAACTCCGAGCGGGCCACCTTCCTCAACAAGGGGCAGCAGACCACCATTTCGGTCGACGGCTCCCAGGGCGCCCGGCTCAACCCGCGCGACGGGATCATCCTGCAGATGATCGAGCTGGACGACCCGGGCCCGGTCAACGTCAACGGCAAGATGATGAACGTCGGCGTCTACACCGAGCCCACCACCGACCCGACCAAGGACTCCACCTTCGACACCACGGCCGTGCACACGGCCGACGGAGCCGCCACCTTCACGTCGATCGCGGTCGGAGGAGACTTCTACAACGGCATGCGCAAGGGCAAGAACATGGTCCTGACCTTCGAGGACTCGACCGTCGAGGGCGTCATCTCCTCGACCAAGGCCAAGCACCGGGTCTCCAGCATCGACTCGTCCACCTACTACGAGCTCGGCATCGTCACCAACACCGTCCAGGCCGCCGTCAACAACGGTGCGATCGTGCGGCTGAACAGCGGCTCCACCTGGACGGTCACCGGCACCTCGTACCTCACCTCCCTCACCCTCGCCGCCGACGCCGCCGTGAAGGCGCCGCGCGGCAAGTCGGTGAAGCTGACGGTGGACGGCACCGAGACCGCCCTTGCCGCCGGGAAGAGCTACACCGGCGCGCTCGTCCTGACGGTGGCGTGAGTTCAGGGGGCGGCGGCCGACCGTGCCTCCGCCTCCTTGGCGATCTCCTCGAACCGTGCGCCCATCGCCTCGGCCAGGGCCTGGGCGCCCGACAACGGCCGCACCATGACCATGAGTTCGTCGATCAGGCCGCTCTCGTCCAGGTGGATGAAGTCGCAGCCGGTCAGCGTCCGATCGCCCACCCGCGCGGTGAACACCAGCGCGTGGTCGCGGCCGTCGCCGCCGGCGAACTCACGGTCGTAACGGAAGTCCTCGAAGACCTGCGACACCGCGCGCAGGATCGCCGCGGTGATGGCCTTGCCGGGGTACGGCTTGAAGACGACCGGGCTGGTGAAGACGACGTCCTCGGCCAGCAAGGCCTCGACGGCGTCCATGTCCCCGACCTCGACCGCCTCGCGGAACGCTCGCATCACACCACCTCATAATCAATTTGTTGAGTAGGTGTGGATGAGGGTAATCAGTCGCGGTAAGGGTGTCCACTAACCTGATGCGGATGTTCAGCCCCGAAGGCCCCAGCCTGCGTGAACTCGCCGTCCAGGCGTTGTCGTCCGTCGAGCACGGCTACGACCTGCTCGCGCCGAAATTCGACCACACCCCCTTCCGTACGCCCGCCTCGGTGCTGGACGCCGTCGCCGCCGCGCTGGCCCGCTCCGGGCCCTTCGACACCGGCCTCGACCTGTGCTGCGGGACCGGCGCGGGCGTCGAGGTGCTGGCGCGGGTGTGCCGGCGGAGTGTCACCGGGGTCGACTTCAGTGCGGGCATGCTCGCGGTGGCCCAGGAGCAGGTGCGGCCGGCGGGGCCGGAGGTGTCCTGGGTCCGGGCGGATGCCCGCGCGCTGCCGTTCCGGGCGGGCTTCGACCTCGTGGTGAGCTTCGGGGCCTTCGGCCACTTCCTGCCGGAGGAGCTGCCGGGGCTGTTCGCCGAGGTCCACTCGGTGCTGCGGCCCGGTGGCCGCTTCGCCTTCCCGGTGCTGGCCCCGCCCCGGCCGACGTCCCCCGCGTACTGGATGCTGCTCGGCTTCGACGCCGTGATGCGGGTGCGGAACGCCGTGTGGCGGCCGCCCTTCGTCATGTACTACCGGGCCTTCCGGCTCGGGGAGGTGCGGCGGGAGCTGGAACGGGCCGGGTTCCGGGTCGAGTTGGCGGCGCTGCCGGAGTTCGGGCGGCGGGACGACGGAAGCCCGCGGGTGCGGCTGGTGACCGCCGTCAGGACCTGAGCCCAGCGCCGATCACAGGTCGGACGCGTCGAGCGCGCCGCCCAGCGCCAGCGCGATCGCCGCGTCCGGGCCCAACTCCCGCCCCTCGCTGACCACTTCACTGAACCGGGCGTCACCGAGCGAGGCGCGCAGCAGGCGCTCGTACTCGCGGTGGAAGACCGTGCGGTCCGGTCTGCCGAGCTGCGGCAGGCCCGCCGCGTACCAGAGGCGCCGGCTCACGCCGAGGAGGCGGGCGGCGAGTTCGTCCTCGCCGCGCGCGGCCTGCGCGGCGACCAGCAGGTCGGCCACCGCGGCGGCGCCCAGCCGGTCGTGCACCCGCCACTTGGCGGCCAGCGCCGCACGCGCGTGCCGCACCGCCTCCTCCGCGCGCCCCAGGCCGATCCCGGCAAGGGACACGAAGAAGTCGCCCCAGGCCCGCATCCACAGCTCCCCGCGCTCGGCGCACTCGGCCCGCAGCCGCTCGGCGACCGCAGCGCACCGCTCGAACGCGGCCTGGCCGGCCAGCAGATACGCCTGCAGCGCGAGGGTCAGCAATTGGAAGAACTCGGCCCCGCCGTCCCCGGCCGGCGCCTGCCCGACGCTCCCGTACAGCACCGCCGACCGCGCCGACTCGCCCCGCACCGCCAGGCTCGCCCCCGTCAACGGCAGTGCGGGAACAGGGAGTTGACGCTCCTCGGCGAGCCACACATAGGCGGCGCTGACCGACTCGGCGGCCTCCAGGTCGTCCGGTACGACGGTCACCAGCCGGTGCGCCCACACCGCGAGGGTGTGCTCGGGCCCGCCCTCCTTCGGGGCCCGGTGCAGGGCCCGCTCCAGGAAAGCGCGGCCCTCCTCGGCGAAACCGCAGGCGAACCAGAAGAACCAGAGGGAGCCGGTGAGTTCGAGCGCGGTCTCGGGCTCCGGCGCCGTCAGGCACTCCTCGACGGCGAGCCGCAGATTGGCGTGCTCGGCGCTCAGCCGCTCCGCCCACATGCGCTGCCCGGGCCCGAGCCACTCCGCCTCGCCCTGCCGGGCGATCCACCGGAAGTAGTCCCGGTGCCGGCGCCGTACGGCTTCTCCCTCGCCCAGACCGGTCAGCCACTCGGCGCCGAACGAGCGGACCGTGTCCAGCATCCGGTAGCGCACCGGCGACTCCTGGTCGTCCCGGGCGACGATGGACTTCTCGGTCAGCGAGGCCAGCAGCGCGAGGATCTCCTCCGGGTCCAGCGGGCCGCCGTGGCAGACGAACTCGGCCGCCTCGACGTCCCAGCCGCCCGCGAACACCGACAGCCGGGCCCACAGCAGCCGCTCCAGAGGCGTGCACAGCTCGTGGCTCCAGCCGATCGCGGTGCGCAGCGTCTGATGCCGGGCCGGCCGCGGCCGGGCGGGGGAGACCAGCAGGTCGAAGCGGGAGCCGAGGCCCTCCAGGAGCCGGTCCAGCGGGAGGCCGCGCAGCCGGACCGCGGCCAGCTCCAGGGCCAGCGGTATGCCGTCCAGACGGGCGCACACCGCGGCAACGCGCGCCCGGTTGGCGTCGGTCAGCGCGAACGACGGCTCCGCGGCGGCGGCCCGGGCCGCGAACAGCGCCACCGCGTCCTCCCGTTCGCCCAGCGGCAGCGGGGCCACGGCCAGCAGCTGCTCGCCCGGCACCCCGAGCGGCTGCCTGCTGGTGGTCAGCACCCTCAACTGCGGTACGTTCGCGAGCAGTTCCCGCACCACACGGGCGCACTCGTCCAGCACGTGCTCGCAGGTGTCCAGCACCAGCAGCACCGGCGCCCCCTCCAGGTGCTCGCACACCGCCTGCAGCAGCGGGCGCAGCGTCTGTTCCGCCAGCCGGGTCGCCTGCGCCACCGCGTTCGTGAGCAGATCCGGATTGCGCAGCTCCGACAGCTCCACCAGCCAGGCCCCGCCGGGGAGGCCGGCCCGCGCGGCATGGGCCGCCCGCAGCGCCAGCCGCGACTTGCCCACACCTCCGGGGCCCGTCAGTGTGACCAGGCGCTCGGTCCCCAACAGTCCGGCGATTTCGGTGAGTTCGGCGCGCCGGCCGATGAAGGAGTTCGCCTCCGCGGGAAGGTTGCCGGTCCTGCCGCCCTGCACCGAGGCCGCCATCGTCCCCCCTCACCGGAACCGATGGCGGTCACCATAACGCCTCACGGGAGCAGTGTTGCGGGCGTACCGTGGAAGCGGTCCGCACACACAGGGAGGTGCGGGGATGGCCGTCGTACCCACCCAGAAAACCGTGGGACAGATGCGACACGGGGACCATCTGCTGCTCGGATACGACACCGACGAGGAGCGCGAGACCGTACTCGCCGCGTTCCTGCTGGACGGCCTCGCCAGTGGCCACCGCGGGCTCTTACTGCCGCCCGCCGACATCCCGGCGGGACTCGCCCTCTCCTTCCTGGAGACGCACGGCTGCCGGGTCGACGAGGAGATCGCGGCCGGCCGGCTGCGCGTCGACCCGCATCTCGCCGGGCCCGACGGGCTGTGGGACCTGGACGAGGTGATCCGCCGGGAGGCGCGCCTCGCGGTCGGGGACGGCTTCCTCGGCCTGCGGGTGTGCACCGAGACCCTGCGCGCCCGGGCCGGCAGCGGCCTCAAGACCCTGCACGACAGCGAGCTGCTGCTCGACCCCGTGTTCGCCTCGATGCCGGTGCTCGGCATCTGCCAGTACGACCGCCGCGTCTTCGACGAGACCGAACTCGCCCCGCTCACCGGGCTCCACCACGGCCGGGTCGGCGCCGACGACGTCTGGCGCGACGACCTCCTGGCCATCACCCGCACGTTCGCACCCCCGGGCCTCGCGCTGGCAGGCGAGGTCGACGACACCAACGTCACCGCCGTCGCCCGCGCCCTGCACGCCGAGACCCTCCGCGCCCACACCCGCACCGCGAACGGCTTCCGCACCCGCCTCGACCTGCACGAACTGAGCTTCATCGACGTGGGCGCCCTGCGCCTGCTGGTGTTCACCGCCCTCGGCCTGTACGCGGCCGGCGGCACCCTCGAACTCTCGGGCGTCGCCCCGCACATCCAGCGGGTGATGAGGGTGACGGGCTGGGACCGGGTCCCGGGCCTGCGGATCGAGCAGGAGGGAGAAGTGGCATGACCGCCTTCGTCCGGGACGGACTGGACGCAGGCGATGCCGTCCTCAGGCCCGCCGCCCCTCACCCGGCCGCGGGCAACGTGAACTCATAGACCAGGGCGTCCTGTTGGGCGTCCACGACCAGGTCGGTGATTTCCAGCGGTCGTGCGTACTGGTCGTGCACGCGCCGCCGCACCCGAACCGACGGTGCGTCCGCGAGCGGGGTGATGGAGTCGCGGTGGTATAGGGTCAGGCCCGCCCTGCGCATCCAGTCGTAGGCGCGCCGGAGTTGGGCCGAGGCGGCGCCGTCCGCGCGGTCGCGGTAGCGGGCCAGCTCCTCGACCTCCGACAGGGCGACGGCCGAGAACGACGTCACGGCCGTACGGCGGCCAAGGCCGTCCGCGCTCGCCGACTCGTAGCGGTGCACCAGCGTCGGCCGGTGCGGGGCGAGCCCCAGGGCCTCGGCGTGTTCCGGCGGGGGAGTCTCCCAGGCGACCGTGGACCGGTCGGCCGAAGCGGGGTCGGCGGTCCGGGCACCGAGCGGGAAGGCCGGCGTGGACGGGGTCTGTACCGGCAGTCCGGGCAGCGTGGCGTGGCTGCCGCGCCGGTCGGTGGCGACGAGGCCGTCCCGGCGCAGCACCTCCAGCGCCTGCCGTACGGTCTCCCTGCTGACCCCGAAGTGCTCGGCCAACTGCCGTTCGCCCGGCAGCCGTTCGCCGGGCGGAACCGTGCCGTCGCGCAGCTCGCCGAGCAGCTGCGCGGCGACGCGCCGGTACAGTGGCCGCCCCTCGGCGCGGGCGTGATCGTGCGGGGTGGTGCGGGCCATGCCGCGCCTCCTGTTGGTGACGTGCCGTAGTCGTGCGGGCTGATTGCGTCACCAGATCTAGCATTGGTCTAAACCACCAGGGAAGGCCGACCCGGTGGTTCGGCCGAAACCGCACCGCCCGCAATGGCGCTCACAGCGCGCTGTAGAGGGCCTCGATCAGTGCCATCTTCCGCGGGTCGTTGGCGATATGAGGCCCCATCCGGTTCATGACGTACCCCAGCGAGACGCCCGTCTCCGGGTCGGCGAGTCCGCAGGAGCCGCCGAAGCCGTCGTGTCCGAAAGCCTTCGGGTTGGGCCCGTACGATCCGTTCTCCCCGCTCAGCCAGAGGCCGAGCCCGAGCTCCGTCTCGCCGTCGAGCCCGATGCCGAGCACCAGGTCCCGGCAGCCGCCCTGCCCCTCGCGCACCCGCTCGGCCGCCGCCTCGGACAGGACGCGGTGGCCGTCGTACGACCCCCGTCCCGCGAAGATCCCGTACAGCGCGGCGACGGCCCGCGCGGTGCCGTGACCGTTCGCGGCCGGGATCTCGGCGGCCCGCCACGCGGCGGTGTTGGCCTCGTCGGCGCCGACGATCGGATTGGTCAGCGCGGCGAGCGCCGCGGGCGTCAACTGGCTGAAGATCGCGGCCTGTTCGCTGCTCGACGCGGCAGGCGGATGCACCAGCTCCGCCGCCCGGCCGGCCTCCGCCTCCGGCAGCCCGACGGTGAAGTCGATCCCGAGCGGCCCGGTCACCTCCCGCTCCAGGAACGCCCCCGGCCGCAGCCCGGAGACCCGCCGCACCACCTCCCCGACGAGGAAGCCGTACGTGAACGCGTGATACCCGGACGCGGTCCCCGGCTCCCACCAGGGCTCGGTCGCCGCGAGCCGCCGCGTCGTGAACTCCCAGTCGTAGAGCTGCTCCAGCGAGTGCGGCTCCCGCGGCCCGGACAGCCCGGCCCGGTGCGACAGCAGATGCCGTACGAGCACCTTCTCCTTGCCGGCCGCGGCGAACTCCGGCCAGTACTGGGCCACGGGCGCGTCGAAGTCGAGCAGCCCCCGGTCGGCGAGGATGTGCGCGCACAGGGCGACGGGCCCCTTGGTCGTGGACCACACATTGACGAGCGTGTCCCGCTCCCAGGCCCGGGTGCGCGCGGAGTCGGCCCACCCGCCCCAGAGATCCACCACGGTCTCGCCACCGACCCGAACGGTGACGGCGGCGCCGAGCTCGCCCCGCTCCCGGAAGTTCTCCTCGAACGCCTCCCGCACCACCGCGAACCGTTCGTCGCAGTGACCGTCCACGTGTGGCTCACGCTCCGCCATGGGATCCTCCGCCGTCCACCGGAACCCCGGACCGCGACGCTGCGGCCCGGGCATCCAGAACGTACCGACTGGTCGGACTGGAGGGAAGATGTGCGGCGGGATGTAGCTGGTGCCTTGGTGAAGTCGCGTTCCGGGATGGGGAGTTCATAAACAGGCTCATCCCTTTTCCGGTCCGGAGCAGGGGCGCATAATCCTGCTACCGATTCGGCGAATTCGTCGTTACCGGGAGGGGGATGTCGATGAGGCGGATCACTAAATCGTGGCGCTTGGCTTCACTTGTCGTGGCGATGGTTCTGGCAACCGCTCTTGGGTGCGGATCTCCGGAACAAAGAAGAGTGCCGTCGGATGTCACGGACACAGCGGTCGATTCCGGCACCGCGCCCGGAGGTGAGGTCACCCGTACGCAGACCGGGACTGCCGGCCCCGGCCACGGTGCGCCGGCCCCGTCGGCATCGAAGGGGGGCCCGGTCGGTAAGAGGCCGGACGTAGGGGTCAGCTGGCCGGGATTCGGTGAGACTGGCGCACCTTCGGGCAGCCCCACCGGATCCACTCCGCCCCCGGGTGAAGGTCCTTCCGAGGGTGACACCTCTCCTGAGGAGGACACCACGACGCCGTCCGACGCCGTGTTGGACGTGTCTTCGTCCGATTGGTACGCGAGCCTCGTGTACCAGGAGTGCGAAGACGTACAGGACACCCAGGCGCAGGACGGCCTGGCAACGCTGCTACGGGGCCTGAGGGCCGTCTGCCCGGCCGTGGCGCCCGAGGGGCAGGCGGACTGGAAGGTTGCGGAGAGCGCGTACTACGCCCTCTCGTCCTCCGGTGGCCTGGCGGACACCGGCTGCGAGGAGGGTAACGGGTATCTGCTGCTCGAACAGCTGGTGACCTTGCACCGCGAGCACCCGGACGCGCGCTTCCACGTCGCGACCGGCGACAACGGCACCTTCGGCCGCTGCTGACCGCCGGCATGAGCACCCCTGAGCCGCTCCGGACGCCGCGATCCGGCGCCTCGTCCATTCGGGCCTTTCTGGTGCAGGCCGGCGCGACCATGGCAGCGCAGGTTTCACTGCTGGCCGCATTGCTGTTCTATTTCGGATGGAAGAGGAACCAGGCATTCTCCGGTTATCTCGGCTATTCCGAGAGCCAGCTCAATTCATCGGCGCAGAGGTATGTGCTCAGCAGCATCGCGGCACTGTTCGATCCACTGCTGATCGTTGCCGGAGTGGCGCTGCTCTGGCGGATCGCCGATCCCCTTCTGGTGAGGCTGTCCACGGATCGCGAGAGGCTCCGCAGCCGGGTCTGTTCTGGACTTGTCTCGTGCCTCGTCGTGGTCCCGGTCTGCACCTGGGCGTTTCTGCGGCTCTCGCCGCGATGGTGGGAACTGGGGCTGCCCGCATCGCTCACTGTGGGGGTACTGCTGGCGTGTTGGGCCGGCGCTCTGTGGGCCAGAACGCAGGCCGGCGGGGAGAACCGGCCGCCCACGCAGGACGAGGACGAAACTGAGGGGCAGCGGGCGCCCGGGCCCGCTTGGCTGACCTGGAGCGCCTCGCTGGCTGTCTACGTCCTGGGGCTCGTCGTGATCCTTCTGTTCTGGACCGCCGGCACCTTCGCCGAGATCCAAGGGCGAGGCGCCGCGAAGAGCCTGGTCGCGCACCTCGGTGACACCACCAGCGTGACGGTGTTCAGCGACAAGGATCTTCGTCTGTACGGTGCACCTGGTGTCCGGCCCACCGTTTTCGACTCTCCCGGGGCATACCGCTACCGGTACGAGGGGCTGAAGCTCGTCGCGTACTCGGACGGCAAGCTCTTCCTCATCCCGAGCGGGTGGACCTTCGACCACCCTGAGGTCATCGTCCTGCCCGAGCAGGCTGGGATCCGCGTGGAATATGTCTATCCCTGACGATCACCGTCCGCCCGGGCGCGGTCTGGAGCCGCTCAGGCGTACTCCCGAAGCCACCTCACCTTGGCCGCCTCCTGGTAAGGCCCCCCGCCCTCGTGGTCGTTGAAGTCGTACACCTCGATCTGCTTGTCCTCGTGGGCCCAGGCGTTGAAGGCCGCGAAGACCGTCGAGGGTGGGCAGGTCTGGTCCTCCAGGGCCGCCGAGAACAGCGCGGGGGTGCGGGCGCGGGCGGCGAAGTGGACGCCGTCGAAATAGGCGAGGGTGCGCAGGGCGTCCGCGGAGCGGCCGCGGTGGGTCTTGAGGAACAGGCCGATCTCGCGGTACGGGTGACGGTCCGTCAGGGTCGCGGCGCGCGGGTAGTCGCACAGGAAGGGGACGTCCGGGGCCGCCGCGACGACGTCGGGTACCAGGCCCGCGACGGCGATCGTGATGCCGCCGCCCTGGCTCGCGCCGAGGACCGCCGTGCGGGAGGCGTCGGTCAGGGGGTGGGAGCGGGCCGCCTCGACGGCGCGCACGGCGTCCGTGAAGACGCGGCGGTAGTAGTAGTTCTCCGGCGCGTCGATGCCGCGCGTCATGAATCCGGGGTACGCGGGCGCCCCGCCCACCGGGTCCGCGGTGCCACCGCCGCCGCCCCACGCGCTGCCCTGGCCGCGCGTGTCCATCACGAAGTGCGCCCGGCCGGTCGACGCCCACAGCAGGTGCTCGTGCGGGAGGCCGCGTCCGCCCCCGTAACCGATGAACTCCACGACCAGCGGCAACGGTTCGGCCGCCTGGGCGGGCAGCGTCAGCCAGCCCTTCACCGGGTGCCCGCCGAACCCCGCGAACGTCACGTCGTACACCCGCACCGTCGTCAGACCCGTGTCGACCGGTTCGAAGCGGGCGTCCAGGTCGTGCTCGCGGGCCTCCTGCAGGGTCTTGGACCAGAACGCGTCGAAGTCCTCGGGCTCGGCGGACGCGCTGCGGTACTCGTGGAGCTCGTCGAGGGGGAGGTCGAACAGGGCCATGTAGGACCGCCTTTGAGTAGGGACGTACCGGATGATCACACCGTACGTGTGAGGTCGGACGACTCGCCAGGTCCTTCCCGGACCGCGCCTCTACGATGGCGCCATGTCGTCACTCGTGGATCTGCTGGTCAAGGACGCCGGACTGCTGGTCGTCGACGGGGATCGGGAGATCCCCGGCGGCTGGCTGGCCGTGACGAACGGCCGGGTCACGGCGGTGGGCACGCCCGGGAGCGAGCCCGCGGCGCGTACGACCGTCTCCGCAGGTGGGAGGCTCGTCACCCCCGGGTTGATCAACACGCACCACCACATCTACCAGAACCTCACCCGCTCCTACGCCCCCGCCGTGAACGGCACCCTCTTCGACTGGCTGACCACGCTCTACCCGCTGTGGGCCGCCCTCGACGAGGAGGCCGCCTACGTGTCCGCGTACGTCGGCATGGCCGAACTGCTCATGGGCGGCTGCACCACGTCGTCCGACCACCTGTACGTCCACCCCCGCCCGAACCTCGTCGACGCCGAGATCCGCGCCGCCCGCGACATCGGCTTCCGCTTCCACGCCACGCGCGGTTCGATGACGCGCTCCGTGGAGGACGGCGGTTTGCCGCCGCGGAGCGTCACCCAGACCACGGACGAGGTCCTCGCCGACAGCGAGCGGCTGATCAAGGCGCACCACGACCCGGAACCGGGCGCGCTGATCCGGGTCGCGCTCGCGCCCTGCTCGCCGTTCTCGGTGACCAAGGAGGTCATGACGGCGACCGCGGAGCTGGCCGAGCGGTACGACGTACGCCTGCACACGCACCTCGCCGAGGACCACGACGAGGACACGTACTGCCTGGAGACGTACGGCTGCCGGCCCGTCGAGTACTTCGAGGACTGCGGCTGGATGAGCGACCGCACCTGGGTCGCCCACTGCATCTATCCCAACGACGACGAACTGCGCCGGCTCGCGGACGCCGGTGTCGGGGTGGCGCACTGCCCCAGCTCCAACATGCTGATCGGCGGCGGTACGGCCCGGGTGAGGGAGATGCGCGAACTCGGGCTGCCCGTCGGCATCGGCTGCGACGGCTCGGCCTCCACCGACCACGCCTCGCTCTGGATGGAGACGCGGGGCGCCCTGCTGCTGGGCCGCTACCGCGGTGGCCCCGGCGCGATGACCGCCCGTGACGCCCTCGACCTCGCGACCCGTGGCTCGGCCCGCTGCCTCGGCCGCGCCGACGAACTGGGGCACCTGCGCCCCGGCGCCTGCGCCGACCTGGTCGTCTGGGACCTCCACGAGGTCGCCCTGGCGGGCGCGCTGACCGACCCGATCGAGGCTTGGCTCCGCTGCGGGCCGGCTCGCGCCTGGACGACGGTGGTGGGTGGCCGGGTACTGGTGGACCGGGCCGAACCTGTGCTGCCGGGGCTGGCGGATGCACTGCGGGACCATGGGCGGGTCGCGCGTCGGATGCAGGGGGCCGGCTAGCGGCGGGGGCCGAGGGGGCGGCGGTCGGACCGCACCCGCCGGGGAGCCGTGAGACCGCGTGCCGGACCGCCGTCACGCCGCGCTCACCGGGCTGCTGACGGATCGTGCAGACGGGATCGCGGGCTTGCTCGGCGGCTCGGCGGCTCCGCGGCTCGGGTGGCATCGCCGTACCCGGCCCCAGCATCGTCACACCGCGCCCGGCCTGACCGTCGTCAGACCGTCCTCGCCCAACCGTTCAGCGTTCGTCACACCGTCCCCGCCGGACCACTGTCGGGCCCGCCCGCCTGCCTCCGTGTCCACAAGGGTTCCGTGCGGGTCCACTCCGCTTCCCACTCGGTCAGGCGGTGGCCGAGGGTCACGCGGTGGATCACCGCGTTGGCCAGGAGGACCACCGCCACCGTGCCGCCCGCGGCGCAGGTGCCGATCGTGACCGTGTGCTGCCAGATCTGGGTCTGGCCGGGTGGTGGGCTGACCGTCCGGCCCTGGGCGTCGAGCCAGACGTCGACCGTGTCGCCGTGACCGGTCCCCGCCGGGACACGTGCCCTGGTGGTGTGCGTGCCGGTGACCGGGTCCGTCCAGCGCACATCCACCCGGAACGAGTGCTCACGCCCGCCCTGCACCGAGGGCAACTGGTCGGGAGTCGTGCCGATCACCTTGGCTCGCACCCGGTGCCGCTCGGCCCGTTCCGCCGCCGCGACGGACCGCGCCTCGCCGTGCGCCCACCAGCCGACGAGCGCGCCCACCAGCGGCGCGCCCACGAACAGCAGCACCGCGGCGACCAGCGCCGTCCACGCCTCGACGACGTCCGACCGACGCCGCAGCGGATTGCGCCGCCAGCGCCAGCCGCGCACCCGGGTTCGCATCTCGACCTCCTCGCCGTCACCGGAGCCGGAGGGGCCGTACCGTGTCAGATCCGTATTGTCTCTCCGCACCGTGTTTGCGCGCGAGTGCCCGTAACAACCGGATACCCAACCCGTCGGAGAACGTTCACGTCGTTCGGGCCCGGCGGCACCGGAAAATCGGCCGAAGCGACCGGAAAATCAGCCGAAGCGCTCGATCCTGATCCGGTCCACGGGCTGCCCGGCCGCGACGAGCAGCCGCGAGGCGTGCTCCGCGAAGGCGTTCGACCCGCACACATAGGCCTCCCACCCACCAGAAGGCTGCTCGGCCAGGAGCGGCGCCACATGTGCCGCGGCCATACGTCCTACCGCCACACCCTCCGGCGCAATCCGTGTGAAGACGGGCGTCGTCTCCGCGCCGAACTCCCGCGCGTAGATGAGCTCCTCGGGACTGCGCGCCGACACCAGCAGCCGCAACGGCACGTCGAGGCCGCGCGCCCGGTGGTGCCGCACCATCGACATCAGGGGTACGACCCCGGAGCCCGCGCCGATCAGCAGCGCGGGCCGGTCGCCGGGCCAGGCGAAGAAGCCGCTCAGCGGACCGCGCACCTCGACCTCGTCGCCGGGCTTGGCCACCGTGTGGAACCAGCCCGACACCTCACCGCCCTCGACATGGTCCAGGGTCAGCTCGATGTGCCCGGCGTCCTCGGGCGCGGACGCGATGGAGTAGTGCCGCTGGGCCGCGTAGCCGTCCTCGGCGGTCAGCCGCAGCATCAGATGCTGGCCGGGCAGATGCCCGGCCCAGGCGGGCACCGCGAACCGGAACGTCGAGGCGTGCGGAGTCTCACGGCGGATCTCGGTGAGCGTGGCGGTCTGCCACACCGCGGCGGCCCGGTTGCTCACCGCGATCCGGCCGGGCACGGCGAAGCGGGTCGGGGGAGTGAAGGTCTCAGTCACCGGAGTACCGCTGCTCCTCCCACGGGTTGCCCCGCGCGTGATAGCCGTTCTGCTCCCAGAACCCCGGCTCGTCGTGGTCCAGCAGCCGGATGCCCGCGATCCACTTGGCGCTCTTCCAGAAGTACAGATGCGGCACCAGCAGCCGCGCCGGACCGCCGTGCTCGGGGTCGAGCGGCTTCCCCTCGTACTCGAACGCGATCCAGGCGCGCCCGCCGGTCAGGTCGGCGAGCGGGAGGTTCGTGGTGTAGCCGGTGTGCGAGTAGGCGACGGCATGTGTGGCGGACACATGTGGCCGCACCACATTGAAGAAGGCGTCCAAAGACACGCCCCCGAACCGGACCCCGAACTTCGACCAGCTCGTCACACAGTGGATGTCGCCCCGGTACTCCGACGCCGGCAGCGCGTGCGCCTGCTCCCAGTCCCAGCTGCGCGGCCGTTCCACGAGCCCGTCGACGCGGAAGCTCCAGTCGGCCGGCGTCAGCTCGGGCGTGACCTCGGCGGACAGCACGGGCCAGTCCTCGCCCGCGTCGTACTGGCCGGGTGGCAGCCCCGGATTGTGGACGCGGGCGCGTCCGGTGAAGCCTCGGGTGACGTTCATGCTTCAACCGTAACGTGCCGTCTTCGGTGCTCCGTCCCTGGTCAGCGCGGCGATCATTGCGGCCGTATGAACACTCCCGCGCACGGGGAATAGCAGCTCGCCGATCTTCCTTGCCGACTGATGCCAGGCGCGAGCGAAGGAGAGTGGGAGCAATGCCGAAGGCGTACGTCTTCACCCGGTACGGCGGACCGGAGACCGAGGAGCTCGTGGAGGTGGACCGGCCGGTGCCCGGCCCGGGCCAGGTGCTCGTCGCGGTGCGTGCCGCGGGCGTGAACCCGGTCGACTGGAAGCAGCGCACCGGCTACCGGCGGCCCGGCGAGAGCGGCGAGCGCGAGTTCCCGGTGGTGCTGGGCAACGAGGTGTCCGGCGTCGTCGTCGAGACCGGCCCCGATGCGGCCGGGATCGCGGTCGGGGACGAGGTCTTCGGGAACACGGCGACCGGCGGCTATGCCGAGTACACCCTGCTGCCCACCGCCGTCACGGCCCGCAAGCCGTCCGCGCTCTCCTTCCGGGACGCCGCGACCCTCCCGGTGGCCGCGGCCACCGCGCACGACGGGATCCGCCAGCTCGACCTGCCCGCCGGCGCCACGGTCCTGGTCACCGGCGCGGGCGGCGGGGTCGGTATCGCGGCCGTGCAGATCGCCCGCGCCTTCGGGCTGCGTGTCGTGGGCGTCGCGAGCGAGGCCAAGAAGGACTTCGTCGAGGCGTACGGCGCGGTCCACGTCCCGTCCGGCCCGGACCTCGCCGAGCGGGTGCGCGCGGCAGCCCCCGACGGCGTCGACGCCGTGTACGACCTGGTCGGCGGCGAGGTGCTCACCGAGGCCGCGAGCCTCCTCGACGACCGTACGAAACTGATCACCGCCGGAGCACCGGCCGAGGTCGTCGAGGAACTCGGCGGGGCCCGGGTCGCCCGGGCCCGCACCGCCGCCGTGCTCGACGCCGTCGCCGAGCTGGTGCTGAACGGCGACCTCGACCCGAACGTCACGCAGACCTTCCCGCTGGAGCGGGCGGGCGAGGCGCTGCGCACGGTCGAGGAGGGCCACGCCCGCGGCAAGATCGTGATCGAGGTCGCGGGATGAGCCACATACTCGACAACCCCGCCCTGGCCTCCCTCACCGGTCCGCACGCGCACTTCGCCGAACGCCGCGGCCGGGTACTGCGCTACCCCGTCGACGTCTCGCCCTGGCTGGCGCTGCCCGACCAGCCCGACGCGGAGGACTGGGCGGACCTCGCGGCGCTCTGGGGCCCCGGCGCCGAGGTGCCGCTGCCCGGCTTCCGGGGCGAGGTCCCGGAGGGCTGGGAGATCACCATGAAGATCGACGGCGTACAGCTCGTCGACGACGGCCTGGACGCCGCACCGGACCCGGAGGCCGTCCGTCTGGGCCCCGCCGACGTGCCCGAGATGCTCGACCTGGTCGCCCGCACCCGCCCCGGCCCCTTCGAGGCACGCACCATCGAGCTCGGCACCTACCTGGGCATCCGCCGGGACGGCGCCCTGATCGCCATGGCGGGGGAGCGGCTGCACCCGCCCGGCTGGACCGAGATCAGCGCCGTCTGCACCGACTCTGCGTACCGCGGCGAGGGCCTCGCGACCCGGCTGATCCTGGCCGTCGCGCACGGCATCCGGGAGCGCGGCGAGACCCCGTTCCTGCACACCGGCGCCGCCAACACCACCGCCATCCGCCTGTACGAGTCCCTCGGCTTCGCCCTGCGCCGCACCACCGTGTTCGGGGCGGCCCGCGCGCCCCAACACCTCCCGGACGAGAGGGCGTTGGCCCTCTCCTAGGCGTCGCCCTCCGGCGGTGTCCACGAGTTGTAGCGCACGAGGTAGTCGGCGAACCGCTCCAGGTCGTCCTCGGCCCAGCCCGCGAGCCGCTCCCGGAAGGCCGCGCGGCGACTGTCGGTCACCTGGGCGAGGATCCGGCGGCCCGGCTCGGTCAGATGCAGGACCTGGACGCGGTGGTCGTCCGGGTCCAGCCGCCGCTCCACGAGCCGGGCCCGCTCCAGCGCGGCGACCTGCCGGCTGACCGTCGACTTGTCCAGCGCGTAGTGCGCGGCCAGATCGGTGGCCCGGCAGCCGCCGCTCTCCTCCAGGTGCCCGAGCAGGGTGTACGACACCAGGGACAGCTCGGGGTGCATGCGTCCCGCCGAGGCCCGGGCCCGGCGGGCGAAGACCGTCATCTCGCGCTGGATCGCCTCCACGGCCTCGTCCGCGTCCACCGGTATCTCCCTCACTCGCCTGGTTGTATAGTACAACTTGGTGGGAGTTGTATAAGTCAACCATTGGGCGTCGTCGGCATGGGGCCCGCGTACATGGGGGGCGTCCGTGACTCCGGAGCCCCACCATCTGCCGGTCGCCGTGGTCGGCGCCGGGCCCGAGGCCAAGGTGTTCGCAGTGACGTCAAGGACGGGGCCGGGAGACAAGCTCCACGTATGGTGACGGACATCGCCGCCCCGGTCGACGACGACCCTGCCGGACAGGGCCTGTTGTTCCTGCTGATCGCGCTGAGCATCGGCTCCTACGCGTCCGTCGCCGCGCTCGACGTCTCGGCGGTCGTCAGCGGCATCGGCGCGCTGCTCGCCGGACCCGTCTTCCGCCTCGCCCACCACGACCTCACGAGCCTGTGGGGCATGGCCTGGCTCTACTCCGCCGGCATCCTCTTCATCGGCGTGGGCCTGCACACCTTCCTCAAGCGCTGGACCACAGAACGGCTTCTTCGGCACCCTGCACGCCTTCTGGAACGGCGCCGGATTCGTCGAGGGCATCCGCAGCTTCCTGTACTTCGGCGGCGACGGGCTGCCGAGGAAGAGGAGGTCGAGGAGAC
This sequence comes from Streptomyces sp. NPDC047081, assembly GCF_040643775.1. Taxonomy (NCBI): domain Bacteria; kingdom Bacillati; phylum Actinomycetota; class Actinomycetes; order Kitasatosporales; family Streptomycetaceae; genus Streptomyces; species Streptomyces sp. NPDC047081. Next base: position 563,251 of record NZ_JBEYUY010000002.1, read on the forward strand.
CGTCGGCGTCTGAGCGTTGGGGTAATGTGACCGGCGGCCGTGGATCGACCCGGCCGCCAAAGACCGAGGAGGTGAGACCCATTACCGCTGTGGCAGGTCGGGTGCTCTCACCTCGGATCGACGCGGATCACCGCCGGTAGGCGACCGCGAGAGCGCCCTTCGACTCCCCGAAAGGCTCTCGGCTTCCATGCCTCCAATCTCTCCGTCCGTACGCGACTCGGTCGTCGCCGCGCTGCGCGCCGCCGGCTGTGTCTTCGCCGAGGACGAGGCCCGGTTGATCCTGGCCGCCGCCCGCACCCCGCAGGAACTGTCCGGCCTGGTCGACCGCCGGGTAGCCGGCCTTCCCCTCGAACTCGTCCTCGGGTGGGCCGAGTTCCGCGGACTGCGGATCACGGTGGAACCTGGCGTCTTCGTGCCCCGCCGCCGTACCGAATTCCTCGTCGAACAGGCCCTCGCCCTGGCCCCGCGGGCGTCCGTCGTGGTCGACCTGTGCTGCGGCTCGGGGGCCGTCGGCACGGCTCTCGCCACCGCGCTCGGCGAGATCGAGCTGCACGCCGCCGACATCGACCCGGCCGCGGTCCGCTGCGCCCGCCGCAATGTCGCCGGCGTCGGCGGCCACGTCCACGCGGGCGACCTGTACGAGGCCCTGCCGGCCGAACTGCGCGGTCGTATCGACATCCTCGCGGCCAATGTGCCGTACGTCCCCACCGGCGAGGTCGGCCTGCTGCCCGCCGAGGCCCGCGACCACGAGCCGCTCGTCGCCCTCGACGGCGGCGGTGACGGCCTCGACGTCCTGCGCCGGGTCGCGGTAGAGGCGCCGCGCTGGCTGGCGCCGGGAGGTTGCCTGCTGGTCGAGACGAGCGAGGCGCAGGCCCCGGCGGCCGTGGAAGCCTTCGCCGACAGCGGCCTGAAGGCACGTCTGGCGACCGACGAGGAGCGGTACGCGAACGTGGTGATCGGTATCAGGGCCTAACGCGCCCGGTTCTCACGTCGTCGCGCCGCTCCCCGAAGGGCTCGGTGACGGGCTGGCCGGCGGGGAAGGCATGCGCCAGTCCCGCGGGCCGTGGCCCGGGAATCCGCCGCGTCCGTCGCCGCCCGGGCCCTTGCCGTCCTGTCCCTTGTCGTCGAAGGTCCCGGAGAGCACCCGGGTCGCCGTCCTGGTGCCGCTGTCCGAGCGGGTGCCGACCAGGAAGACGGTCTCGTCCTTCTTCAGGTCACCGGAGCCGGTGCTCTTCGTGCCGTCCTGCAGCACGGTCGTGTCCGAGTTCACGGTCCACGTCCACTCGGCGCCGTCCTCGCTCTTGACCGTGACCTGGTCGCCGGACACCTTCTCGACGGTGCCGCGCTGCCACACCCGTACGACCCACTTGCCGGTGTCCTGGTCCTTGACGGTCGACTCGCCGTGCACGCCCATGCCACCGAAGTCGAACCACCGGCCGCCGTGCCCGCCGTCGGGCCCGCTCGGGGACGGCGAACCGGACGCCGAGGGCGTGGCGCCCGTGGCCGGACCGCTGCTGGTCGCGGCGTAGGCGACCGTGCCGCCCAGCGCCAGCACGGCGACCGTGGCCACCGCGATGACCGCCCGCGACCGGGTGGAGCGTTTGCGCCAGACCCTGTCCCAGGCGGGCTCCTGCGCCCGCTCGGGGCCGCCCGGGCCGGTCATCACTTCCCACTCCGGTGTGGTCCCGCCCTGTTCCTCGTCCGGTTCGTGCATCACGGCTCGCTCCCATCGGCCACGGCACCCGGCATCCCCATGCCATGCCTTGCTGTGATTGTGCGATGGCGGCGATAAGGGGCAGGTAATCAATACCTGTGAAAACCGGGCGTACGTCCCCGGTCTACGAGGATCCTCAACTCGCCTTCTGCACGCGGGCGATGAGAAGCGCCACGTCGTCGGAGTTGTCCGGCTGGTGCAGGGTGCGCAGCAGCAGGTCGCAGACCTCCTCCAGCGGCCGGTCGGGGCCGTCCAGCAGGGCGAGCAGCGCGTCCAGGCGTTCGTCGAGCGGGTGTTGGCGGGTCTCCACCAGACCGTCGGTGTAGAAGACCAGGCGGTCGCCGGGTTCGAGGTCGACCGTGGTGGTGGAGAAGGCGACGCCGCCGACGCCCAGCGGGGCTCCCGTGGGCAGTTCGAGCAGCTCCGGCGGGCGCCCCGCGCGCAGCCGGGCCGGCGGCAGATGGCCGGCGTTGGCGATCCTGCACTGCCGCAGCTCGGGGTCGTGGACGGCGTACACGCAGGTCGCGATGGAGTGGTCCAGGCCATCGGTGATCCGGTCCAGGTGTTCCAGGAGCCGCGCCGGATCGAGGTCGAGGGAGGCCAGCGTGTTCGTCGCGGTGCGCAGCCGGCCCATCGTGGCGGCCGCGTTGATGCCGCTGCCCATCACGTCGCCCACCACCAGCGCCGTCTTGCCGTCGTCCAGCGGGATCACGTCGAACCAGTCGCCGCCGACCTCGCTGGTGGCGCCCGCGGGCTGATAGCGGGAGGCGACCTCGAGGCCGCCGGTGACCGGTGGGTGGCTGGGCAGCAGGCTGCGCTGGAGGGTGAGGGCGGTGTCGCGGGCGTTCTGGTACCAGCGGGCGTTGTCGATCTGCACCGCCGCCCGGGCCGCCAGCTCCCGGGCGAGCAGCAGGTCGTCCTCGCCGAACGGCACCGGGTTGCGGGTGCGCTTGAGATCGAGGGCGCCCAGCACCTCGCCGCGCGCGATCAGGGGTACGGCCAGATAGGAGTGGACGCCCGCCTCGGCCAGCAGCTCGGCCGCCTCGGGGGAGCGGGCGATGCGGGGCAGGTCCGCGGGCCGGACCTCGGCCACCATGACCGGCCGGCCGGTGCGCACGCACTCGGTCACCAGGCGGTCCGGGCCGTACCGGGCCACCTGCCCGGGCGGATCGGCCGCACGCAGCGCCTCCGGGGCGTCGTCCGCCTCCACGGCCAGGGCCCGGATCACCGCCGACTCCGAGGGACCCAGGCTGCTTCGTCTGCCCTCCACCACCGCTTCGAGGAGGTCCACGGCGGCGATGTCGGCGAGCTCCGGCACGGCCACGTCGGCCAGTTCGCGTGCGGTGCGGTCCAGCTCCAGCGTCGTGCCTATACGGGCCGAGGCGTCGGCGATGAGGGCCAGCCGCCGGCGTGCGGCCTCGGCCTCTATGCCCGCCCGGTGCTGCTCGGTGACGTCGACGACCGAGCCCGCCAGGCCCAGGACGGTGCCGGTGGCGTCCTCCAGCCGGTACAGCGAGATCAGCCAGGCACGCTCGTCCTCCGGGGCGGCCGGCGTCCACCCGACCGTCTTCCGGTCGACGACGGGCCGGCCCGTCTCCAGCACCCGGCGCATCGCCGTCTCGATGGCGTCGACGTCGAGGAGCGGCAGGACCTCGCGGACGGAGCGGCCGATGTGCTCGCCGGCGGGCACCCCGTTGAGCGGCTCCAGTGCCGGATTGACCGACACGTACCGCAGATCGGTGTCGAAGACGGCGAGCCCGACCGGGGACTGGGTGATGACCTGCGTGGACAGCGCCACGTCCCGCTCCAGCCGCCGTACCGTCGAACGGTCGGCGCACAGCCCCAGCGCGTACACGTCGCCGTGGTCGTCGAGGAGCCGCATGTTGCGGAACTCCACCAGCCGTGTGGTGCCGTCCTTGCGCCGGATGGGGAAGGCCCCGGCCCAGCTCTGGCCGGTGAGCATGACGTCGGCGAAGAGTTTGACCACCAGGTCCAGGTGCTCCTCGTGGACCATGATCCGGGCCGCGTACTGCCCGAGCGCCTCCTGCGCGGGATAGCCGAACAGCTCTTCGGCCTGCGGGCTCCACAGCACGACGTGCCCGCGGGCGTCCAGGACCACCGAGGCCACGCCCAGCACGTCGAGCAGCCCGCTCGGCCGCACCGGCTCCTGGCCCTCGGCCGCCGGAAACCCGGGTGCACTCATCCCACGCACCGCCTTCGCCCGTTTCGCGCGGCACGCCGTCCCCCGTGCCGACTCCCCATGTTCTACCGCGTTCAACCGTCCCTGTGACGCCCCCGTCGCCCACCTCCACCATCCCTCAACACACGCGGGAGCGTCCCCGGCGGCGGTCACGACAGTACCCGGCACCGACCGTCGCCGAGCCGAAAGCCCCCGTTAGCCTGTTGGTCTGTACATGACCACACCAGCGGGCCAGACTGTCCGCCGAGCACGCCCCGCGCCCACCCCCGCCATGGAGGAGCCCTCCCATGCCCCTGCGCGCCCGGCAACGTTGTCAAGCAGTTCTCACGGCTGCCCTCGCCCTGGCCGCCGCGGCGGTCCTGTCGGCCGCTCCGCCCGCCTCCGCCGCCGACACCTGGACCGAGGTCGGCTCCGACCGCGCCGACCCGCTGACCGAGAGTCAGGGCCTGACCTCGGTGGAGGTCCCCGCCAACAGCGCCAACCGGTACACCGGGATCGGCACCATCCCGGTCGGCGTCTCCAGCCGCGGCTGGAACCACGTCGGCGACCCCGACGAGTCCTACGACGGCTACTACGTCGAGCCGTACCAGGCGGACTCCGGCACCGCCAAGATGTACCGGGCCCAGGCCCCCGACGGCACCTGGTCCGAGTACGTCCACACGCTCGCCTCCGGCGAGGCCCTCAACAACTCCTGGGCCGCGATCTCGCCCGACAGCCAGTACATGCTGTCCGGCGAGTGGGGCACGATGACCCGCTTCCTGGTCTTCCCGACGCCGGGCGCCAACAAGAGCACCTCGCCGTCCGCGAACCTCCCGCTCGCGTCCGTCGTCAACCTGGACCATGCCGTGCGCGACGTCCAGGGCTGCGACTTCACCGGCGCGACCACGCTGCTGTGCTCCTCGGACGACCCGGACCGCAGCCTGTTCGGCTACACCAAGCCGCTGCTCCAGATCGACCTGTCCGCCCAGCCCGGCTCCGCGAACGTCACCGGGCATGTCACCGCGCTGCGCCAGCTCCCGCTGCGCAGCTCCTGCTCCGGCACCTTCGAGGCGGAGGGCATCGACTACGACCGCCGGACCGGCACCCTGCGGGTGATCGTGATGTCGCCCGGCTTCTGCATCCTGACGGACAGCAAGACGTACCGGTTCACCAAGAGCTGAGCTCTCGCTGGTCCCGGACGGACTGTGGTGCTTTTCTGGGGATGTGGCGCGGTTCGCGGGGAACCCGCACGGCCGCGCCCACCCCAGGAGAGGAGCGATCACGATGGACCGTGAGCGACTGCACGACGAGTCCGTCTCCCTCGAGATCAGCGGATGCAGCAAGGAGGACGCGCGGATCGTGTTCGACACGCTGTGCGCGTGCTTCGAGTCCGACCGCGGTGCCGACGAGGTGCCGCAGCAGCTTCACGAGACACGGCCGATGGTGTGGCTCGGCACGTTCGAGGTGACCGACGCGCACAGCTGCCCGGCGCCCGCCCGGCTGTCGTCCTCCGTCGAGGCCGACGCGCAGGGCGGTTACTGGGCGATCGAGCGCCTGCGCACCACCCTGGACTCCCTGTTCACGGTGCGTGACCTCTCGTCCATGTCCGGAGACCAGGAGCGGGAACTGCACGTGGTCCTCGAGAGTCGCTGATCACAGAGTCGGGCCCTCCTTGTGCAACTAGTTGCATAAAACCTTCGCGGTCCTCTACAACAGAGGCACGACACCGCGACGGAGGGCCCGATGAGCCGCTACCCCCATCTGCTGAAACCGCTCGACCTGGGCTTCACCACGCTGCCCAACCGCGTCCTCATGGGCTCGATGCACGTGGGCCTGGAGGAGGCCGAGCGCGGCTTCGAGCGCATGGCGGAGTTCTACGCCGCCCGGGCGCGCGGGGGAGTGGGCCTGATCGTCACCGGTGGCATCGCGCCCAACGAGGCGGGGCGGCCGTACGAAGGTGGAGCCAAGCTGACCACCGACGCCGAGGCCGGGCAGCACACGGTGATCACCGACGCGGTGCACCGCGCCGGCGGGCGGATCGCCATGCAGATCCTGCACTTCGGGCGGTACGCCTACCACCAGGAGCTCGTCGCGCCGAGCCCGCTGCAGGCACCGATCAGCCCCTTCCCGCCGCGCGAGCTCACCGACGACGAGGTCGAGCGGACCATCGACGACTATGCCCGCGCCGCCCGCCTCGCCCGGCAGGCCGGCTACGACGGCGTGGAGATCATGGGCTCCGAGGGCTACCTCATCAACGAGTTCATCGCCGCGCAGACCAACCAGCGCACCGACCGCTGGGGCGGCTCGTACGAGAACCGGATGCGCTTCCCGGTCGAGATCGTGCGGCGGGTGCGCGAGGCCGTCGGCGAGGACTTCATCATCGTCTACCGGCTGTCCATGCTGGACCTGGTCCCGGGCGGCTCCACGCTCGACGAGGTCATCACGCTCGCCAAGGCCGTCGAGGCGGCCGGCGCGACCATCATCAACACCGGCATCGGCTGGCACGAGGCCCGCATCCCCACCATCGCCACCTCCGTGCCGCGCGGCGCCTACACCTGGGTGACCAAGCGCCTCATGGGCGAGGTGTCCATCCCGCTCGTCACCACCAACCGCATCAACACCCCCGAGGTGGCCGAGGAGTTGCTCGCCGGGGGCTACGCGGACATGGTCTCCATGGCCCGCCCGATGCTCGCCGACCCCGACTTCGTGAACAAGGCGGCGGCCGGCACTCCCGAGGCCATCAACACCTGCATCGGCTGCAACCAGGCCTGCCTGGACCACACCTTCAGCCTCAAGATCACCTCCTGCCTGGTCAATCCGCGCGCCTGCCACGAGACCGAACTCGTGCTCTCCCCGACCCGGTTGAAGAAGCGCGTCGCCGTCGTCGGCGCCGGCCCGGCCGGGCTCGCCTGCGCAGTCTCGGCGGCCGAACGCGGCCACGAGGTGACCCTCTTCGACGCCGCGAGCGAGATCGGCGGGCAGCTCAACGTCGCCCGCAAGGTCCCCGGCAAGCAGGAGTTCGACGAGACGCTCCGCTACTTCCGCCACCAGCTCGCCGCCCACGGCGTCGACGTACGCCTCAACACCCCTGTCGGGGCGGGTGACTTGGCGGACTACGACGAGGTCGTCGTGGCCACCGGCGTCACCCCCCGCACCCCCGACATCCCCGGCGTCGACCACCCGAGCGTCGTCGGCTACCTCGACGTGCTGCGCGACAACGCCCCCGTCGGCGACCGCGTCGCCATCCTCGGCGCGGGCGGCATCGGCTTCGACGTCGCCGAGTTCCTCACCGACGGCGGCGACAAGGCGCACGAGGACCCGGCGACGTACTTCCGGCAGTGGGGCGTCGACATGGACTACGCGGCGCCCGGCGGACTCGCCGCGCCCGAGCGGACCGCCCCGCCGCGCACCGTCCACCTGCTCCAGCGCAAGACCAGCAAGGTCGGCGCCGGCCTCGGCAAGACGACGGGCTGGATCCACCGCACCGAGCTCAAGCACCGCGGCGTCACCATGGTCCCGGGCGTCCGCTACGACCTCATCGACGACGCCGGACTGCACGTCACCATCGGCGAGGAGAGCACGGTCCTGCCCGTCGACACCATCGTGCTGTGCACCGGGCAGGAGCCGCGCCGCGACCTGTACGAGGAGCTGCTCGCCGCCGGCCGCAGCGCGCACCTGATCGGCGGCGCCGACGTGGCCGCCGAACTGGACGCCAAGCGCGCCATCAAGCAGGGCACCGAGGTCGCGGCCGCCCTCTAGGCGCCGTACCTAGGATGACTCCATGTCACTCCCGCACGCGATCCTGACCGCCCTGCTGGAAAAGCCGTCCTCGGGGCTGGAGCTGACCCGCCGGTTCGACAGGTCGATCGGCTACTTCTGGTCGGCGACGCATCAGCAGATCTATCGCGAGCTGGGAAAACTGGAGGCCGAGGGGCACATCCGGGCGCTGCCGAGCGAGCAGCCGGCCCGCGGGCAGAAGAAGAGGTACGAGGTCCTGCCCGCGGGCCGCGCCGAACTGGCCCGCTGGACCGCCGCGTCCCAGGACCCCAAGCCGCACCGCGACACGCTGCTGCTGCGGATGCGCGCCTCGGCCGTCGTGGGCACCGACGGCATCGAGGCCGACCTGCGCCGCCATCTCGCCCTGCACCAGCGGCAGTTGGCGGAGTACGAGGAGATCGAGAAGCGCGACTTCCCGCCCGGCAGGGACACTCCCCAGGACCGGCTGCGGCACCTCGTCCTGCGGGCCGGCATCGACCTGGAGACCTTCTGGACGCAGTGGCTCACACACGCCCTGACGGAGCTCGGCGAACTCCCCGACACCGGTCCCGAGTGAATCCCGCGGTCGTCAGAGCCGGTACGGCTTCGCGCGGCGGCGCAGGTACCAGCCCGTCGCGATGACGCCCGTACCGACCAGGGCGCTGCCCACCGCCAGGGTCAGCGGACCGTAGTCCCGCACGGCGCCGCCGAGACCGCCCATGACGCCGAGCGACGGCGAGGAGGTCGCGGAGATCGTCGGCGTCGAGGCGGCCGAGACGATGACCGACTGGCTGCCCGCGGTCGTGTTGTTGGCCGCGCACATGACCACGACGGTGTAGGTCCCCGGGCTCACGCCCTGCCAGGCGGCCGTCTGGAGACTGGTCGTCCCCGACAGGGCGACCTGCCGGCCCTGGGCGAAGTTCGCCTGGCTGCTGTTGAGTAGCGAGGCGGTGCCCCACATGCCGTTGGAGCTGGTCTGGTTGCACACCGTGGTGGTCACCGACACGGTCGAGCCACTGGTGCTGACGGAGATCCCCGTGCCCAGGGCCGCGGCGGGGGTGGCTGCCAGGGCGACCGGAAGCGCGGCGGCCGCCACGGCCAGGCCGGAGCGGAGGAGAAGCGATGAGTTGCGCATGGGACTGCCCTCCGGCGGCACGGTCGGCGGTACATCCCTAGCGCCGCCGAGGATCGGGAGACGCCCGTGCTGCCTCAGGGGAAGCCAACGTGCCCCCGGCCCGCCGCGCATGCGGGCGACGGCCGTGCAGGTGACGGATTCCTTCGTCCGGCCCAGGGAACTGGGCTCAGCCCGTGGTCACCGTCCGCTCGGCGGTGAAGCCGCCCCAGGTCCCGTCGGGCAGCTTCGCCCGGATCCGCACCCGGTGCGTCTCGCCCGCCTCCCGGCCGACGTAGAAGGAGTACGTCGCCCGGTCGCGCGGCGCGTTCCCGCCGTACACCAGCGAGGTGGCCGGCTGCCCGTCGAGGCGGATCTGGTACTCGGCGATGACGCCGTCCGCTTTGGGCGGGATCCAGGCGAGGTCGAGGTAGTAGGCGCCGTCGGCGCGGTGTGCCGTCGCGTGGAAGCCGGTGGGGGCGGTGGCGCGGCCGTCGTCGGTGCCGGGGGTGGTGAGCCGGACGGTGGCGCCGGGCGGCGAGACGTTGTCGGCGGCGTCCCGGGCCCGCACGGTGAAGGCGTAGCGGGTGCCCGGCCGCAGCCCGGTCACCACGGCCGCCGTCTGGGCCCCGCCCACGCTGTGGATCTTCGAGCCGCCTTGATAGACGTCGTACGAGGCCACGCCCGTGTCGTCGGTCGCGGCGGACCAGGACAGCTGCACCGCCCGGCTGCCGACCACCCGGCCCCGGGCGCGGCCCGGCACGGTCGGCGCCCGGCCGTCCGCCGCGACGGCCGCCGGTG